>CAZUNI010000035.1:0-48387 GCA_964622265.1 uncultured Acidobacteriaceae bacterium
AACTCCTTCCATGAGAAGGCCGGTTAGTGTCAAGACGGTTTTTTCTTTTTCTTACCAGGGGTTTTTGCCTTTGAGCTGATCCGCCTCTGCCGCCATCCTTCCATCCGCACTCTTTTATGAGCGATTTTTCGCTCGGTGCCAGTTGGGCGTTCTCGTTTCAGCAGGTGTTGCTAACTGAGAATCGGCCTTCTCATCCTGCGAAACGGCGCGTCCTCAGCCCATCGCCGCTCGACTCGGGGCCACATGCGCTCAGGCAGGGGGTGGGGGCATTTTGCCGTCGTCACACACTAACCCTCGGTACGGTTGTCCTGTTCCAAATGCTCACCTATACTCGACGTGCAAGCTCTTCCGAGTTCAACCGATGCGCAATAGCCAGGCACAACGATACGCGCGATGGTCGGCGACGGTGGCATTTCTGTTGGCCGTCATCGTCTGTGGGGTGTATCTGCGTGGAGTCTGGGTGGCGAAACAGGCGGCGAAAAAGGCTCCCCCTGCTGTGCCGGCTGCTGTCGAGCAGCGTTCGAACGAGTTTTCCTATTCGAAGATCGAGGGACAGAGGACGATCTATACGGTGCAGGCTTCGCGCACGACGGAATTCAAGGAAGGCAACCGCAACCTGCTGGAAGATGTGTCGATTAGCGTGTTTGGGAAGCGGGGAGAGCGGAACGATACGCTTCGAACCAAGGCGTGCGACTTCATTTCCTCCACGGGGAAAATCACTTGTGCAGGCGAAGTTCAAATCATCCTGCAGGCAGGTGGCGCGGCTGGAGCAAGTGCCAAGGCGATTCGGGTATTGACTTCCGGTGTGTCGTTCGATCGCGACTCGGGCCTGGCCCGGACGGACAAGCCGGTAACGTTCCGGTGGCCGGCAGGAGAAGGCCGCGCCGTCGGCGTGCAATACGATTCGAACATGGGGACGCTGCGTCTCGAACACAACGTGGAGCTAAGCCTCGCACCGTCGATGTCAAAAAGTAGTTCGCAGGCGAAGTCCGAGGGTGGTCAGGCGACTGTCGCGCCTGAAAAAGCTCTTCGAGTCACCGGAGACAGCATGCAGTTTCACCGGGAACAACATACCGTGCAGCTTCTCGGGTCTGTCCGCGCGCTCCAGACGACACACGAACTTACGGGCGATAGCTTGCTTCTGGACCTCGATACGTCTTTCCACATCAAGCATTTGACTGCCAGCGGCCATCCGCGAATGACCGACACCGATGCGCAAAGTCCGATGACGCTGGACGCCGATGAAATCTCCGCCGCAGTTACCATCGAAGGCGCGGTCGAATCCATCGTTGCAACCGGGAATGTGCATGGCAGCCGAGAAGCGCCAGTCGGAGAGGACGGGATCGAGGCAGGGCGCCTCCAGGTGAATCTGGCCACCCGTCAGAATGTGCCTCGTCTTCTGACGGCTAGCGGCAACGTTGTGCTAACGTCGCGCAGCGCGACCTCCAAAGGTGGAACCAGACGTGTGGAGAGTGAATCTCTCGAAATACATTTCACGAAAAATTCCGTGCCGGGGCACGTGCTGGTGGAAAGCGTGAATTCGCTTGCCCCGGCGCGTGCTGAATGGCAGGACATGGGGATGTTGAACGGCAAGCCCGCCAAACAGACGACACGCATACGCGGCAACCGCATGAATTTGCAATTCGCGGGACAAAATCAGCTCGATCAACTTACCGGCACCGGCGGCGTGGAAGTCACTCGTCAGATTGGCGACGGGCCGGAGCAAGCAACGGCATCGCGCGAACTGACGGCGAAGTTTTCCAGCACAGGTGAATGGTCCACCATGGACCAGACTGGCGACGTGCGATTTCATGAAGGGATGCGCGCGGGGCAGGGCGATCGCGCCCACGCCGATCATGCCGCCAACACTGTCGCCCTTGGTGGTTCTGTGGTCCTCTCGGATGGAGCCATGCGCACGACTGCGCAATCTGCGCTGTTCACTCAGGGTTCGAACGAACTGCGCGCCGATGGCAATGTGCAATCGATTGAATTGCGTGCCGGACCCGGAAGCCCTGCGAATCTGGCGGCAGGCCCGGCGCATGTTTCCGCGGCCCATCTTGTTGCGGACGTCGCCAAAGGGCATGCGGTTTACTCCGGGGGGAGCCGGCTGTGGCAGGGGGATTCGGTGATCGAGGCCGATACGGTCGAATTGGACAACCCCTTGCATGTTCTTGTTGCTAGGGGACATGTGCGCGGAGTATTTCCGCAGGCGGCGTGGAACCCCCAAGGTGGACCACCGTCGGGGAAAGCTGTGGGTCAAGGAACGGAGCTATGGCACGTACGTGGAGGTTTGCTTACTTACTGGGGGCAGGAATCACGTGCGCGGATCGAGCAGGATCCCAGCGCCGATTCGTCGGAAGGCTCTATCCGCGCGAAACAGATAGACTTATTTTTTGCGCCGGGACCGGCGGGCTCGTCGGCACAGCAACTTACGCGAGCGGTGGCCACTGGGGACGTCACAGTTCGAGAAGAGGACCGGCGGGGGACTTCGAATAAGGCTGAATATACGGCCTCGGAAGGCAAGTTCGTTCTTTCCGAGGGTAAACCAACACTATATGACTCAAATGGAGACACGACCACCGGGCGTCAATTGACCTTCTTTTTTTCGGATGATAGGATCGTTGTGGATTCGGAGGAAGGCTTACGAACGCTTACGCTTCACCGGGTCGAGAAATGACGTGGCATGCTCAAGCTGCAAGCCGTCGAGCTCAGCAAATCGTACCGCGGGCGTAAAGTCGTAGATGACCTTGATCTGGAGATAAGCCAAGGTGAAGTCGTCGGGCTTTTGGGACCTAACGGCGCGGGCAAGACAACGACGTTTTACATTCTGGTCGGTTTGGCTCAACCGGACTCCGGGCGCGTCCTTCTCAACGGAGACGACATCACCGACCTCCCCATGTACCTGCGGGCCCGCAACGGCATCAGCTATTTACCGCAGGAGCCTTCGGTTTTTCGCCAGTTGACGGTCGAAGAGAATTTGCTGGCGGTGCTGGAAACATTGCCGCTGACCGCGGAGCAGCAGCGCGACCGCCTGGAAGAATTACTGGCGCAAATGAAACTGGAAACCGTGAGATACAACGCAGCATATACGCTATCGGGTGGCGAACGGCGACGGCTGGAAATCGCGCGGTCGCTGGTGCTGGAGCCCGCATTTATCCTGCTGGACGAACCGTTTTCTGGAATCGATCCCCTGACCGTTGTGGATATTCAGAAAATTATTCGAGAACTAAGCCAGGAAGGCATCGGAGTGCTGGTCACCGATCACCAGGTGCGCGAGACGCTGAACGTTACCGATCGCGCGTATATCGTACAGGACGGGAAAGTGCTTGCGACCGGTACCCCTGCCGACCTCAGCAGCGATACCGAAGTCCGCCGGGTTTATCTCGGCGATCATTTCCGATTGAACTGACTCCTATGAATTATCTCGCGCCAAAACTTCACCTCCGGGTCGCACAGAAGCAGATTCTCACCCCGGGTCTGGTGCAGATGGTAAGCGTGCTGGCGCTGAATCGCCTGGAACTGCGCGAGATGATCAATCAGGAGATGGTCGAAAATCCGGTGCTCGAAGAACTGGCCGACGATCCGGTCGTCACCGAAGACTACAGCGCCGAAACTTTCCTGAAGGCCGAAACCGAAAAGCTCCCAGCGGTCGAAGCTCCCAGTCCATTCGAAGATTTTGATGTCGCGTCGTTCTTCAACCAGTACCTGGGAAGCGGCGGCGGCAATGAAGATCGCGGCGAACGCGAAGTTGCCGAGCGCCCTTCGTTCGAACAGTTTCTCTCCTCAGCCCAGGGGCTCTCCGAACATCTCACGTGGCAACTCAGCGTCACCGTATGCAACGACGTGGTGCGCGAGATTTCCGACGCCATTATTGGCAACCTCGATGAGAACGGCTACTTGTCGGCATCGCTTGAAGAGATATCGCAGAACGGAAAGTACTCGATGGAGGACGTCGAGGAGGCGCTGGCGGTGGTGCAGGAGTTCGATCCGCTGGGAGTGGCGTCGCGCAACCTGCGGGAATGCCTGCTGACGCAGCTTCGAACGCTGGATCCGCAGAACACACTGGCCCAGCAAATTGTTTCCGAGTGCTTGCCGAAACGTCCTCTGGCGGCGAGCGAAGCGGAAGAAGAAAGCCCGGAAACGCCGCTAGCGCGGTTGCTGCAAGCCAACCAGTTGAAGGAAATTGCGCGAGCGCTGAATCGTCCCGTGGAACTCGTGAAACGGGCAGTGGAAGTCATCAAGAAGCTCGATCCGCGGCCGGGGCTGCGCTACAACAAGACGCAAGCGCGGCTGGTCGAGCCGGACGTATATTTCCGCAAAGTGGACGACCAGTGGCAGGTCTTCATGAATGACGACGACGTGCCGCAACTGCGCCTTTCGCCCGTGTATCGCAGGCTGCTGTCGCGCGATGCCGCCGACCGCGATGTGCGCAATTATGTGAAGGAGCGCTTTACGGCCGCGCTGCAATTGATGAAGAGCATCGAGCAGCGCAAGCACACGATCCTGCGCGTCTGCCAGATTATTATCCAGCGGCAGGGCGATTACCTCGATCATGGGGCAGATCACCTGAAGCCGATGATGATCAAGGAAGTGGCGGAGGAAGTGGGCGTGCATCCCTCCACCGTGAGCCGCGCGGTGTCCAGCAAATACGCGCACACGCCGCAGGGCGTGGTCGAGCTGCGGTCTTTCTTCTCCGAATCGGTGAACGGGCCGCAGGGCGACAGCATGTCCCTCCAGACGCTGAAGCGGCTGGTGAAGAAGATGATCGACGAAGAAGACACGTCTCATCCGCTGACCGACGATTTGATCGCCAAGAAACTGGACGATGCAGGGATTCACGTCACGCGGCGAACCGTGGCCAAATATCGCGAAGACTTGCGCATTCCCAGCACGCACCAGCGCCGTGTGAAGGTTTAGGCCAAACTACGTGAAACCGAAAGCCGCGCGCGACGCCCGCCAATTGGTGATTCTTACCGGGCTCAGCGGCTCGGGCAAAAGCACCGTCCTCAAGACATTCGAAGATCTCGGTTTCTACTGCGTCGATAACCTTCCGGTTGCGTTAATTCCCACATTCAGCGAATTGCACATGCAGGCCGGCGGAGAAATTCAGCGCGCGGCGCTGCTGGTGGACGCGCGCGAGGGAGAGCAACTGGTCCGGTTGCCGGAGATATTGAAGCAACTGCGCGCCGAGAACCCCGCTACGCTGGTATTCATTGAGGCCAACGAAAACGCACTGCTGCGGCGGTTCAGCGAGACGCGCCGCCCTCACCCGCTTGGACACGACCGTCCCGTGCGCGAAGGTTTGCAGAGTGAGCGCGTCTTGATGGCGCCGATCCGGAAGCTCGCGGACGTGGTGATCGATACCAGCAAATTCAATGTGCACGAGTTGCGGCAGTTCATCATTCGCCGTTTTCAGAAGACCGATAAACGGCCGATGATGCTATCGCTGGTGAGTTTCGGTTACCGGTACGGAATTCCAGCTGACGCGGACCTGGTATTCGACGTTCGTTTTCTGCCGAACCCGCATTTTATTCCCCGGCTCAGAAAATATTCGGGGCGCGATCCAAAAGTAGCCCGCTATATCCGTTCGTTTCCTCAAACCGGAGAGTTCCTCCAGCGCGTAGAGGGGCTTCTGACCTACTTGATCCCGCATTACATTAGCGAAGGGAAAAGCTACCTGACCATTGCGATCGGGTGTACGGGGGGACGCCACCGCTCGGTGATGCTGGCGGAATCGATATACAAGACCCTGCACCGGCGGGGATACCCGGCCAAAGTTGTGCACCGCGACATCGAAAAGTCCCACTAGGCAATGGCACGCCTGTGAGTCCGGCCAGTTATGTCCTAATCTAGTGCCTGTTGTTGTGGCACGATTTCGTAGGAGGTCGGGGCTTCAGCCCCGACGAAGAGCAGCCTGATCAGGGGTTTTAACCCCTGAAGCTTCAGGGGCTAAAGCCCACAGTCAAATGGAACATAAATGTCCGAGCTGAAGCTCTGACCTCCGAAAGATGAAAGGTTCCGACCTGGGGCTGCTAGTTCGGCCCAGCGGCTTGACAAATGGCTGGGCGATTCGTAGCGTACCAAGGACTGCGGTGCGGGTGGGGTCCTCCATCGGAGGCGAGTTCCAAGTGAATTCTGCCCCCATTGTTCTTAACTCAGGGGAACAAGAATCTTTTTGAATCAACGCGAAGAATTCGGCCGGCTACTGCACTATGTCAAGCCTTACAAGGTGCGCCTTGCCGCGGGCATTGTGTGCCTTTCCGTGGTGGGACTGGCGGAAGGGCTGATCGCGCTGCTGATCGCGCCCATCATCGATTCGGTGCTGAAACCGTACGCTGCCGACGCCCGGCTCTTACTATTCCAAAATCCCTTCACACACCAGGCCATTTATCTGAATTCCTTTTTGCCCCGGCAGATTCATAGTGTCGGGACGCTGTTCTCGATCGCCATCCTTGTGGTATTCATCGGGAAGGGGACTTCGGAATTTTTTGGAAATGTGCTGGTGCAGTATGCGGGGATTGCCGGTGTCACCGATCTGAGGAATCAGGTGTATGCCAAGGTCATCCGGCAGCCCATCGGATTTTTTCAGGACCATGCCACCGGTTGTTTGATGTCCACGGTGATCAATGACGTGGAACGAGTTCGGAATACATTTTCGGAATATCTGGCCGTTGGCTTCCGTCACATTTTCACGTTCATCTTCCTGCTTGTGGTGCTCCTGATGACCAGTTGGAAGATGACGTTAGGCTCGATCCTGCTGCTGCCGCTGGTCGTTTGGCCGGCAAGGACGCTCGGGAAGCGGATCCGCCGTTCGACGGAAAAAATCCAAGCCGGCATCGCCCAGTTAAGTGAAATCCTGCAGGAGACCATCAGCGGGAACCGCGTAGTGAAGGCTTTCGGGATGGAAAATTTCGAGATCGCGAAATTTCGCGATTCCGCGCGGCGCCTGTTTCGCGAGAACATGCGGTGGATCAAATCGGCGGTCGCCACTTCGCCCCTGATGGATTTGGTTGGCGCAGTGGTGATCGTGCTGGTGCTGATGTTCGGACGAACGCAAATCAAGATGGGCTTTATGACCGAAGGAACCTTCGGCACATTTCTTTACGCGCTGATTAAGTCTTCCGAGCCGGTGAAAGGGCTGGGCACGGTTTACCAGCAGTTCGAACAGGCCTTTGGAGCGACCGCCAAGGTTTTTGAATATATAGGCCTCACTGGGGAGTCCGCCGTCGAACCCGGTGTGCGCGCTTTGGCTCCTTTTTCGCGAATCGTAAAATTCGACCGTGTAAGTTTCGGATACGATCCGCAAGTGCCCATCCTGCGGGATATATCATTCGAGGCGCGCGCAGGAGAAGTGATCGCCATCGTCGGCTCCAGCGGGGCGGGCAAGACTACCCTAGTGAATCTGCTGCCTCGATTTTATTCGGTTACTTCCGGCACTCTGCGCGTGGACGGAATGGACGTGCGCGAAGTGACCTTGCAGTCCCTCCGCGAACAAATGGCCATCGTGACGCAGGAGACGATCCTATTTAACGACACAGTCTGGAATAATATTTGCTACGGCCAGCCGGGTCTGGCGACGGAACGCGTGGAGACTGCCGCAAAGGCTGCGCTGGCGCACGATTTTATTACGGAACTGCCTCAGGGCTATCAGACGATCCTTGGCGATCGCGGACAGCGGTTGAGCGGCGGGCAGCGGCAGCGGATTGCCATCGCGCGCGCGATCCTGAAAAATTCTCCGATCCTGATTCTGGATGAAGCGACATCGGAACTGGACTCCGAATCGGAAATGCTGGTGCAGCGAGCGCTGTCCAACCTAATGACGGGACGCACTGCGTTCGTCATTGCGCATCGGCTTTCGACGATTCGCCGCGCGGATAAAATTATTGTGCTGGAGGATGGGTCGATCACCGAGACGGGAACTCATCAGGAACTGCTCGCCGCCGGGGGCACGTATGCGCGCCTTTACGAAATGCAATTTGCGGATACGGATGGCATGCCACCTCCTCCAGTAATTTCAACGGGAGCCCCCGCGCAGAAGGGGCAAGGATGAAGGCCGCGACTGCTTCCGCAGGAATCCAATCAATGACGGGCTTCGCGCAGGCGCGCGTGGAGCGCGACGGGTGGTCGCTGCGAATCAATTTGCGTAGCGTGAATCACCGTTTTCTGGACCTTCATCTTCGAATGCCCGATGGATTCGAAGTGTTCGAAGCGCGCATTCGGCAGGGGATTCGGAGCCGTTTGCGGCGCGGACATGTGGATGTGAACGTCTATTACGAACCGGCGGGTCCGGCTTCGGTGGCCGTGAATCGCGAAGTGGCCGCGGCGTATATGAAATCGCTGGAAGAGTTGCGCGAACAATTCGCTGTGAAGCAGGAGCCGGACCTGATCGCATTATTCCGCCTTCCCGGCGTGGTGGCCGCTGCGGGAGCAGCCGGGGATTTGCAAAATGAGGAAGCACAGGAGAGACTTGGGGCGCAGGTAGATGTCTGCCTGGAGCAAGCCCTCGGGCGGTTGGAGACGATGCGGCGTTCGGAAGGAAGCGCGCTGACCGCGGAGATGCAAGGTCTGCTGGACGGAATCGCGGGAAGAACCGCAGAGATCGAATCCCTGGCGGTGCGCGTGCGTCCGGCCTTTGCGCGGCGCCTGGAAACGAAATTGAGCGAATTGCTGAGCGGCGCGCATGTGGATCCCTTGAGGCTGGCCCAGGAAGCGGCAATGCTGGCCGAGCGCAGCGATGTGACCGAGGAACTGGCGCGGCTGCGCAGCCACGTGGAGCAGTTCCAGAAATTGCTGGCCGGAGCAGGCGAGGCCGGCAAGAAGCTCGATTTTCTTTTGCAGGAAATGCAGCGCGAAGCCAATACGCTTCTTTCCAAAACTCCGGGCGTCGAGTCGGAAGGCCTGGCGATTACAGGGTTGGCATTGGAAATTAAATCGGACATCGAGAAACTACGCGAACAGGCGCAAAACGTCGAATGACGATAGCCAAAGCACAGACACCCCTGGTCTTCATCGTTTCCGGTCCGTCAGGATCGGGAAAGTCCACGCTGGTGTTGAAGATGCTGGAAGTTCCGGGGACGATGTTTTCCATCTCGTGCACGACGCGCCCGCCCAGAGGCACGGAGAGCAGCGGAAAATGGTATGATTTTGTATCCGAAGAGGAATTCGACCGCAGAGCGAATCACGGCGAATTTCTGGAGTATGCGCGGGTCTTCGGGCGGCACTGGTACGGCACACCGCGGCAGTCAATGGAGGAAGCCAGGCGCAAGGGACTGGACCTGGTGCTAGAGATCGACGTCCAGGGCGCCGAGCAGGTAAAGAAAGAATTGCCTGCTTCCGTGGCCATTTTTATTTTGCCCCCTGCGCGAGACGAACTGGAGCGGCGTTTAAGATCTCGCGGCCAGGATTCGGACGAAGCGATCAAGGGACGCCTGGCGCGGGCGCAGCAGGAAATGCAGCGTTACACGGAATACGATTTTCTTGTGGTCAACGACGATGTTGAGCGTGCGGGGCGCGAAGTCCAGGCCATAACAGTGGGAGCACGATGTCTTCGCAGCTGTTTGAGCGACCGCGCGCGAAAAATTCTGGAATCTTTTGGAGGGTAGAGATCTCATGACGGTTGAGAGTCAGGCACCGGATAGCAAGTTCGCGTTCGTCGTGGTGGCGGCCCGGCGGGCCCGGCAGTTAATGTCGGGAGCGATGCCGCTGCTGGCAAATCCACGGTCCCATAAACCAACCCGGATCGCGGTGGAAGAATTGGGCGCCGGAGTTCTGGAGTATCAATTGCCGGCGATTGCGGGCGAAGGCGAAGACAAGGAAGGAAAACGGCGCAAGGAGTAACGCGCCGGGATGTCCATGCGTGTGGCACTCGGTGTTTCCGGAGGCGTGGCGGCCTACAAGGCCGCTGAACTGGTGCGCAGGCTCCAGCAGGAAGGCATCGAAGTGCAGGCGGTAATGACCGCGAGCGCGCAGGAGTTCATTACGCCGCTGACGTTCGCGGCGCTTACCGGACAGAAGGTTATCACCGAAATGTTCGGAAGCGAGACAGCCTCTGCCAATGTGGAGAGCGCAATCGAGCATATTGCAGTCGCGCAGCGAATCGATTTGCTGGTCGTGGCTCCCGCCACGGCCAACGTGATTGCCAAGATGGCCCGCGGTGTTTCTGACGATTTTCTCACTACACTTTATCTCGCAACAAAAGCGCCCGTGATTTTGGCTCCCGCGATGAACGTCAATATGTGGGAACATGAGGCGACACGGGAAAATATCGATATTCTTCGCGCGCGCGGCGTTCTAGTCGTTGCGCCGGAGGAAGGCTACCTGGCCTGCGGGATGACCGGCGCGGGGCGGCTTGCCAGCGTTGAGGCCATTGCGGCGGCGGTGTGCGGGCGGCTAGGAATCGCGCACGATCTGGAAAATGAAACGGTGATCGTAACGGCCGGGCCTACCTGCGAAGATGTCGATCCGGTGCGGTATCTGACGAATCGGTCGTCCGGGAAGATGGGCTATGCGCTGGCGGAAGCGGCTGTGCGTCGCGGCGCGCGCGTTATTTTGATTAGCGGACCAACGCGGCTTGATTCTCCGCAGGGTGTTGAGTTTGTGTCTGTTCGCAGCACCGAGCAAATGCGGTCGGCTGTGCTGGAGCACCTGCCCCGCGCCACTGCCGTGATTATGGCGGCGGCCGTTGCGGACTATCGTCCGGTTGCGCCGGAAACGCAGAAAATGAAGCGCGGCAGTGGACGCGTGACGCTTGAGCTGGAATCCACTCCGGATATTCTTGCCGAGGTTGGACGCGCCAAGGGCGACAGGATTGTGATTGGCTTTGCGGCGGAAACCGACCACGTTGCCGAGCACGCGCGCGGCAAGCTTCAGTCGAAACATGCCGATGTGATTGTCGCCAACGACGTGACCGCCGAAGGCGCGGGCTTCGATCACGATACGAATATCATCACGCTGTACTTGCGCGATGGCGGCGAAACGGCGTTTCCGCGTATGCCGAAAATCGATGCGGCTCACCGGATTCTGGATCGCGTACTCGAACTGCGGCGCGCGGGCCGCGAAATTCCCGCCGCGCAAGGCAGGCGCTGAACCTACCGATGGATCCTCTCCTTCCGGCAACTTCATGCAAAAAATTGGAAGCCTGGCTTCGTTACTATCAGGATTTGAATCTCGGCGATTTTTACAAGGACCGCAAAACCATGGGGAAACGTTCCGTCAAGTCAGCGGCTGCGCCGAAGAAGACTGCGGGCCAGTCGATGCCGGCTCCTGCGGCTGATATGAGTCATCCAGCAGCCAAGGCTTTGGCGGCTCAAGTCCTGCCGATTGTTCCAGCCCCTACCATGTTTGGGTCGCTCGATCGTGTTGAAGGCGATACGCTTGAGCGGATTCGCGAGGATCTGGGTGACTGCACGCGCTGCCGTTTGCACGAGCAGCGGAATAAAATCGTGTTCGGCGCCGGGAGTCCCAAGGCCGAGCTCGTGTTTGTCGGCGAAGGACCGGGGCGCGACGAAGACATGCAGGGATTTCCGTTCGTGGGACGCGCGGGCAAGCTGCTGACGCAGATGATCGAGGCGATGGGGCTTACGCGCGAAGACGTTTATATTTGCAACGTGGTGAAATGCCGTCCGCCGGAAAACCGCAAGCCGGAGGACGATGAAGTGGCAACGTGCTCGCCGTATTTGTACCGCCAACTGGACGTGATCGCGCCGAAGGCCATCGTGTGCCTCGGCGGCACCGCCGCGCAGGCTTTGCTGCAAACGAAAGATTCGATTTCAAGGTTTCGCGGCAACTGGTTCGATTACCGAAATACCAAGCTGATGGCGACGTACCATCCGGCCTATTTGCTGCGCAATCCCGCTGCGAAGGCGGACGTCTGGAAAGATCTGCAGAAGGTGATGGCGCATTTGGGGTTGAAGGTTAAGAAGGCTTCGCGCTAAGGTAAGATAGCGAATCGACGCTTACGGACACCGCAATCGAACCATAATATCGGAGTAATTCCGAAAGAGGACACGATCGAGTTGGCCGCCAGAGAGTTTATTTCGCTTTGCAACACGCTTGGTAAGTTCTCTCTCCACGTCTTCATAGTTTTGATTAAGTGAGCCCTGAAGTTTCACACCCACTCTTTCAAGGATATTCATCAACCTCTGATCCAAGGCTATGCAATCGTCTGCGAGTCGCAACTCGATTAGTGTGTCCCGACATCCCTTTTTCTTGTAAAACTTCAGTGTTTTAGATAGATATTTCACCTTACCTTCCGTATCTCCTTTGGCGGCGACATCGGCAAAGAACCGAACTGGCCCCCCTGCTTTGTCTAGTTGATTGAAATTGTAAACAGCCGCATCGATCTTGTGGTTCTTTGTTTTCTTTCCCACGAAACGCGTACCAATAGCTAGCAGGACCTGATGGATACGTTGGCGCCGGAGTCGAGGAGTTAGTTTTTTCAGCCGATTAAATGCCAACTTCTCTATTACGGCTGGAGAAGACAAAAGCGTTTCACCCGGAGCGGCATTTCCAGCGACAACGATTTGCGATAGCACTCGAATCCAGAGTTCATCTTTATTCCTTCTTCTTTGTTCCCAGGACTGACCCATATTCGGTTTCTCGTAATTGCTGACTAGTTTTCGGAGTTGAGAAACCTGCGGGCTAGTAAGTCGGAAGGTTGACATAGATATTAACCGCCGCTTCCTTTGCGATTTCAAAGTGGAAAGCATTCTATACCCGTTTCGCCTACCGTCGGCAATCTGAAATGAATCTACTGCTACACTACGTAGCGCACATGTCCCCCACTTACTGCGAAGTCGCACTGCCAGTTCCGCTGCGTTCGGTCTTTACCTACGCGATACCGGATCGGCTAGCCGGATCGATTTCCGAGGGAAGCCGCGTTCTGGTTCCATTTCGCAATCGCGCTATGACCGGTGTGGTTGTCGAGCTTTCCAGACGCCGTCCCGATCCCACCCGCGTCAAGAACATCAAGGAAGTTGTCGAGGCGCTCGATCCAATTTCCGCGCTCACGCCGAAGCTGATCGAATTGGGTCGCTGGGTCGCCAACTATTATGTGTGTCCTCCCGGTGAAGTTTTTCGTGCGATGCTGCCGCCGCAGATCGATTTGCGCCATGAGCGCGAATTTCTTCTGACCGATGCGGGTCGCGAGCGGCGCAACGAGCTGGATGCTGGAGCGAATCGCACCGAAGAGGAAATCGCGGATCTCGCGTTGCTTTCGCTGCTGCGCATCGAGGACAAACCGGTTCGCGCGGACCGGTTGCGCAAGCTGCCGGGCGGAGAAGCTGCCGCGGAGCGACTGTTGCGGCGGCGACAACTGGAATCGCGCGAAGTGACTCTGCACCGCCATGCGCGCGTGCAGAAGATCGTGGCATGGAATTCAATTGACGACGCAAGCTCGCTCGAGGAAAAAGAAGCTCGCGTTTATCACGTGCTCGCCGAGGAGCGCGGGCCGTTGCCGCTGCCGACGGTTGCGAAGCTCTCGAAAGTCTCGCGCTCGTTGATCGAACGGCTTATCCGCCAGGAAAAATTGAAATGCTGGGAAGAGCCCCTCGCAGTCGAGGAAGATTTGTTTGAAGTGGATTACGAGCCGCCGTCGAACATTCTGAACCCCGATCAGGATCGCGCGTTGGAAGAGATTAAAACTTGGATGGCAGGTGGCGGCTTTCATGTGGGCCTACTGTACGGCGTCACTGGCAGCGGCAAGACGGAAGTGTATTTGGGGGCCGTCGAAGCGGCGCTTGCACGCAATCAAACCGCGCTGATTCTAGTCCCGGAGATTGCGCTGACGCTTTGGCTCGGCCGTCTTTGCCGAGCACGGCTTGGGCCTACCGTCGCGGTGCTGCACAGCGCGTTGTCGGATGTGGAGCGCGCGCGCGAATGGTGGCGCGTGCGGCGCGGCGAGGCCCGCGTCGTGGTGGGAACGCGCTCAGCGGTATTTGCTCCAGTCGAAAACCTGGGGCTGATCGTTGTGGACGAAGAACAGGAAGCGAGCTACAAGCAGGAGGAGACGCCACGCTATCACGGGCGCGACGTCGCCATCGTGCGCGCGAAGATGGAGGGCGCTGTCGCGCTGCTGGGTTCGGCCACGCCATCGCTGGAGAGTTTTCACAACGCGCGGTCCGGGAAATACAAGCTGCTGCAACTCGAATCCCGCGTCGAAAATCGGCCTCTTGCTCCGGTGGAGATTGTGGACCTGCGGGAGGATTTCCGGACGACGCACAAAGCCGGGGCGCTTTCCGCAAAGCTCAGCGAAGCAATCGCCTTGCGCCTTGTTCAAGGCACGCAGTCGCTGATTCTGATCAACCGCCGCGGATATTCGTGGTTTGTGATTTGCCGTTCGTGCGGCGCGGGGATTCAGTGCGAAAATTGCAGCATCTCGCTTACGTATCACAAGCAGCGCGACCGCCTGGAATGCCACTACTGCGGATTTTCGCGGCGCGTGCCGAAGACGTGTCCGAAGTGCGACTCCGAGCACGTCTATTTTTTCGGCGCAGGGGCGGAGCAGCTCGAAGAAAAATTGAGCGAAAAGTTTCCCGGCGCGAAGGTCGCGCGGCTGGACCGCGATTCGGTGCGCACCAAGAAGGCGTACCAGCAGGTCCTCGGAGATTTTGCTTCCGGGAAGATCGATATTCTGGTCGGCACGCAGATGGTCGCGAAGGGGCACGATTTTCAACGCGTCACTCTGGTCGGAGTCGTTTCCGCCGATTCGCAGCTCAGCCTACCGGATTTCCGCGCCGCCGAGCGTACATTTCAAATCCTCACGCAGGTTGCCGGCCGCGCGGGACGTGGCGCGCTGCCCGGCGAAGTGCTCGTCGAGACATATTATCCGGAGCACTACGCGATTCAGCTGGCCGCGCGGCAGGATTACCTGGCGTTCTACGAAAGGGAAGTGCAGTTCCGGCGGCTGCTGCATTATCCGCCATTCACAGCGCTGGCGAGCATCCTAGTGCGCGATACAAAGATCGAAAATGCCATTCGATGGTCGCGGCAGCTTTCGGCGTTTCTAGCGCCGCAGGAACCGCGCGGCGTGAAAGTCCTGGGTCCCGCCGCAGCGCCGCTGGCGCGGCTCAAACGCGAATATCGATTCCAATTTTTGTTGAAGGCTCCCAAGCGCGCGCAACTCACGAGGGTGTTGTCAGAGTTGCTGGCGTTCAGCCAGGAAAAGGAAATTCCGGAGAAGGCTGTGCTGGTGGATGTGGACCCGTTGAGTTTATTCTAGGTTTAAGTAGCACAGGTTTTAACCTGTGCGCCTTTGGTTTAGATGCCGCAAAACCAAAACCAAAACCGCACAGACTGAAGTCTGTGCTACTGCTAGCGAATCAAGACCGGCATCGGCATGAACGTCAGCACGAAAATCAGGATGGCGACTGCCGCCCAGATTAGTCTGGTGCGGTCGAGTTTTTCCCACTGGTAGAGCAGCGGTGGATGGCGGAAACCGAGCCCGAGCAGAAGAGCTGCCCACAGGTACCATCCCGCCCAGAACATATATCCCAGCGGAACTAACAGAAGCGCAACGGCAAGTGTTACGCGGCGGTGATACTTACTTGCAGCGGCGTATAGGATGTGCCCGCCATCGAGCTGTCCGCCGGGGAGGAGATTGAGCGCGGTCGCAAACAAGCCCACCCATGCGGCGCGTCCCACCGGATGTAACAGCAATTGTCCGGGCGGCACGCCGGGCTTCAGCAGAAACATCAATATCCGCATGGCCAGCGGATTTCCGAAGACGACGCTCGGCTGCGCGTGCGACAGCGGAAGCACCTTGGAACTTGCAATAGCAATGGCCAGCGCAGGAATCGCAAACAGAAATCCTACAACCGGCCCCGCGATGCCCACGTCGAACAGCGCCTTGCGATTGTAAATCGGAGAACGGATGCGAATGAACGCTCCCATTGTTCCAATCAATGTTGGCGCGGGGATGAAGTAAGGATAGCTGGCGGAAATTCCGTAATACCGGCAGGCAAAAAAATGGCCGAGTTCATGCGCCAGCAAAATGCCCAGCAGCGTAAACGCGAATGGAATTCCGGTTACCAGAAATTGGGGATGCGCCAGCAACGTCCCGTACATTGCGAAAAAGCCGTCGAGATCGGGCGATTCTCCCGCGGCATAGGAATTTGCGTAACCGGCCCCCACGACCAAAGTAGAAACCAATGTCAGGAGAAACAGTAGGATTGCAATGGCCAGGGATCTTCGTTGCCAGCGTTTCTGACGGCGCTCCCACTGCATTTCCGGGGAGAGAGTTGCGGGTTCAACTACAGGTGTGAGCGTTTCAATGGAAGGACCGAAATCGGCGCCATCGTTCATATAGGGTTCGATGCGCGCAACGCCATGCAGGAACAGGAATTACGATGGCATTTACGTCGCATCAGGACGGCTGCGTTACGACAGGGGGCTGCCCGGATGGGGTCTCGAGCGACTGCAATTCTTTTCCGGGTTTGAAACGCACAGCTTTGCCGGGAGGTATGCTGACTTCCTGCCCGGTGCGCGGGTTGCGGCCGATGCCGGTCTTGCGCGGGCGGACGTTGAACACGCCGAAGCGGCGCAGCTCGATGCGATCTCCCTTGCCCAGAGCGCTTTTCATGGCCTCGAATACAGTCTCGACGGCCTGCTCCGCCTTCGTGCGCGTCACGCCAGTCTTGTTTACTACAGCATTTACGATGTCGAGCTTAATCACACCAGCCTCCACTTCCCCTATAGGCCAGCTATGCTAGTCAGGCAGTTGCGGGTTGTCAAGGTGAACGCGCTCGGTTAAGATGCGCGTCTTTGTGACGCTCTACCGTGACCTGTTTTCGCGGAAGCGGTCATTATGAATGGCTTAGGAGGCCCGGATGTCGGTAAAGCCCGATCGTTGGATACGCAAGATGGCGCTCGAACACAAAATGATCGAGCCGTTTGAGGACCGCCAGGTCCGCGACGGCGTCATCAGCTATGGCGTTTCCAGCTACGGTTACGATATTCGCGTCGCCGACGAATTCCGCATCTTCACGAATGTGAATTCGACGATTGTGGACCCCAAACATTTCGATCCGCGGTCGCTGGTGGAGTTCACGGGGCCGGTGTGCATCGTGCCGCCGAATTCGTTCGCGCTGGGGCGGTCTTTGGAATATTTCCGGATTCCGCGAAATGTTTTGACCATCTGCCTGGGGAAGTCCACGTACGCGCGATGCGGGATTATCGTGAATGTTACGCCGTTTGAGCCAGAGTGGGAAGGATTCGTCACACTCGAGATCAGCAACACCACGCCTCTGCCCGCAAAAATCTACGCCAATGAGGGACTTTGCCAGGTTCTATTCTTCGAATCCGACGAACCCTGCGAAATTTCCTACAAGGACAAAAAGGGCAAGTATCAGGCGCAGCAGGGGATTGTGTTGCCAAGGCTCTAGCGGGCCTGAGCGCCGCCGTTGCCGCGCATGAAGTATTTCCACTTGTCCAGCTCGGCTGTTACGGCGACATCGAAAAATCCGACCATCATTTCTTCGTAGGTTTGCTCGCCCCAGCGGACTTCCTCGTCGGGATCGGGATTGTGAGGATTGTTTTTCGAGTTGTCATACCAAGCGACGGCCTGTAGTACCGTGCCTGCTTTCAACTGTAAAGGCTTGGCCAGCATGTAGGTCAACTGCCATTCGAAATCCCATCGAACATTCAGCAAGGGCTCGATGCGGCCGTCCGGTTGAATCAAGTTGTATTCGAATTTTTTGCCGCGCCAGTGCATGTGGGGGAAGAAGCTGAGAAGCGTCGCATCGTTCGGGAGCGTTCCTCGTGCTTCGACGCGATAGTCGTCGATGCGCGGCGGGATGACGAAGTGGTCGTTGGTCAGCTGTAGGGTCAGCACGCGCTGCTTCGGCGGCTGCTTCGCGAATACCAATCCTATGGCCGTCCGGTCACTGGCCGCGTGGCCCATCGCCATGTAGTGCATTTGGATCACCAAGTCGGAGCCTACCGGAATGAATTTTGCCATCCCCGCATTCCACACCTCCGGCGAACTGCCCGGCGCGTAAACGAGCAAAATATCGGAATCGGTCCAGTTCGTCTCACGGCGGCCTTTCTCATCCTTCAAATTGGCTGTGGTGAAGGGCGCGCCGATTGGAGCGTTGCGAAGCCACTTCGAATCGGGTGGGCGTATATAGACAACCGCATGATGAACATGCTGCCGGGTTGACGGGCGGAGTTCGGCCATCTGCACCCAGCGATCTTCGCGAAAATGCGTGGGTATGATTTCATATGTGTAATCGATGTCGCCTGTTGGAGCGAGGGCGACTGGCTTCGGCATCTCGACCACCATATCCGGCTGAGGAATATTCCAGCCGTCAGTGAGGGGAACTGCGCGAGGCACCTGATGCGGATCGCCTGCATGCGCGCCTGTGTCGGCCCACTTCACTACAGTCTTGATTTCGGTTGGAGAGAGCGACGGATCGTTTGCAAAATGGCCGATGTTCGAATCGGCCAGCCACGGCGGCATTTTTTTAGCGAGGATGGAATCGCGAATCGCGCGCGCGCGTGGCGCGCTCTCATCGTAAGTCATAAACGGATAGGCCATTTCGTTTGGCCGATGGCAATTCTGGCAATGCTTTTGGAGAATCGGGAGAACGTCACGGTAGAACGTGGGAACGCCGGACTGATTTTGCCCAATCGCCCGACGGGCCAGCAGGAGAACCAAACAAACGCACCCTGAAGCAATGGCAAATGCGAATCGATTCTGGCGCGAGGAGTTCACCGCACAAAACTATACTCCAACGGCGTGCGCGCCCTGCGGCTCATCTTTCGGACGGCTCATCGGAAACCCGCGGCTGCGCCATCCTTCATAGCCTTCGGCGAGCGGACGGATTCGCGTGATCCCCTTGCTGCGTAGCAGGAGCGCAAGACGTGCGGCGGTCACCTCATTCGGGCAGGCACAAAATAAAACGATCTCGCGGTCGCGCGGAATCACTTCATTGGCTTCTTCCAGTTCGGCCGCATCCATGTGAAGCGCGCCGGGGATGGTTTCCGGCTGGGCTTCAAAATCCAGGTTGTGTCTCAAATCCAAAATGATCAGATCCTCGCCAGCGTCGATTTTGGATTTAAGCTCTTCGGGAGTAATACGCGCAATCCGCAGGCCTCGCAGGAATTTGCGGCGATTGTAGAATTTCCAGGCGATGTAACCGGCGAACGCCGCAATCGCGAGGACAACAAGCCATTCTCCCAGATATGCCGCGCGAGAGGCGATCCGCTCCAATTGATTGCTGAACGCGTATCCGGAAACCATGAATGCGCACACCCAGATCAGCGTGCCGAGAACGTCAAACGATAGAAACCGGCGGCGGCCCATGCGAATGATTCCCGATAGAGGGGCGGCCATTGCGTTCAGTCCCGGAACAAATTTCGCGACCAGCAGGACTCGCGGGCCGTTTTTTCCAAAGCTGATCTGCGTTCGGCGCACGCATGAATCGGGTTCCAGGGTGATCTTGCAGAGCAGCTGAAGAACCCGAACGCCTTTTCTGAGGCCTAGTTCGTACCACATGAAATCGGCGGCAACGGATGCGATGACTGCCGTCGCAATGGCCACGCCTAGATTCATCCGGCCGGTCCCGGAAAGCGCGCCCGCTGCCAGAAGCAACGGCGCCGAAGGAATCGGCAGGCCCGCCTGTTCAATAAAAACCCAGGCAAATACCAGCGTGTAGCCGTGCTGCAGGAGGAATTGGATCAAATCTTTCATCGATGTTATCCGCCCGATTTCCGGATTTTCAATCCGGCCGCGCTGACGGGGTGGAGCACGCTAAATCCGCCCCGTCGTTTTCGTCACTCGTCTTCGTTGCTTAGGCTTTCTGTATCAACTCGCCGTCGAAGGTGATCGAGACCTCATCCCCTACAACCACGCCGCCGCCTTCGATCAAAGCATTCCAGACCAAGCCGAAGTCCTTGCGGTTGATCTTTGTACTGGCTGTCACGCCAGTCCTGATATTGCCCCAGGGATCCTTGATCGCTGAGGTTGGACCTTCGACATCGAATGTGGCTTCGCGAGAGACGCCTCGGATCGTGAGATCGCCTGTCACCTTAAATCGATCCGATCCGGTCGTCGTGATGCGGGTCGAGCGAAACGTGATAGCCGGATGATTGGCGACGTCGAAGAAGTCTGCGCTCCGCAGGTGCTCATCGCGTTGCGGTTCTCGCGTATCGATCGACGCGGTCTCGATACTCACCTCAAGAGTTGATTTCGTCAGGTCGGATGAGTCGAGAGTAACATTTCCGCTGATCTTGCCGAATTCTCCGCGCACGTTCGAAATCATCAAATGCCGCACGCTGAAATGTGCGGCGGAGTGGGCGGGATCGATCTGCCATTGGGTCTGCTTGCTTATTGGGGACGTTCCGGTAACTGCTGCGTTCATGGTGGTGCCTCCTTTAGTTTGTTACATCGGATGCTGCTGGAATAACCTGGTGATGCAAGAAATTCATCGCTCGAATTTTTCCTCTTCCGATTGGGAAAGCACGCGCTCCAGAAGGCGCGAAAGTTTTTGTAACTGGGCAACCGGCAGGCGGTGCAATTGGCGGCGGTGGAGTTCCTGCACGGGCGCATCCAACCCCTCCAGGACCCGAAGACCTTCCGGTGTGATGCGGGTCTTCACCACGCGCCGGTCCTCTTCACCGCGCGTGCGGGAAATCAATCCACGGGTCTCCATCCGGTCCAGCAACCGCGTTATGTCGGGGTCGCGCGAGATCATCCGGCAGCCGATTTCGCGGCAGAGCAACCCTGCGGGGCCCGCGCCGCGCAGAATACGGAGTACATTGTATTGAGTGCCGGAAAGGCCGGAGGGTTTCAACAGGGCTTCGGCGCCGCGGGTGAGGGAATCGGAAGCGCGGAGCAGATTGACGAAGACCCGTGCTTCCAGCGTGGATTTGGGTTCGCGGCTAGCACCGTTGTTTGGCCTTTTCTGTTTCATGAACGCAACATAGTCGTTGTAACGACTATTGTCAAGAGGAATGTTGTGCCCCCAATCGGTTCGGGGCAGGAAAGTCCACGGATCGGGCAGGCGGCGCTGGACCTCCAATTCCTCGCAATCCACATCCTATGACCAGTATGCCCAGCATGATAGAGTGATTCCAGCGGAGCCAACGATTATCACGGCGGGCAAGTAGGAAGGGAATGACGCTTGCGCCCCAGAGTGGGATTCCCTATAATCCGAGGGTTTTGAATCTGTTGTTGCGCTTGGGAATTTGTTTCAGCAGAATGCCGATTGAAATTTGCTGAGGAGGCTGGAAGCCGATGATACGAAAGTGGATTTTGGCGGGCGCCGGTCTAATGTGTTTGACGCTGGGGGCTGGAGCCGGAAAGCTGCAGGCCGCGCCGCAGGATGCCGCAGCCAAGCCTCAATATACGCTCGCTGAATACAATTCTTACAAAGCCGCCGATGCCGAGCAGAATCCCCAGGCGAAAATCAAATTGCTGGACGACTTCGTCAAGCAATATCCGATGTCCACGCTGATGCCCTATATTTACCGCGCCTACTACCTCACCGATTACGCCCTGAAGAATTTCGCCGGAACAATGGATTATGCGGACCGCATGGTCGCGCTGGGCGATAAAGTGGATACGCAGGGGCAACTCGAAGCTCTGGTCGCACGTGCGCAGGCTTATTACGTTGGCTCGGGAGACAAGTCGCTGCAGACTCCCGATGTGCAGACCAAGGCGCGCGACGCCTCGGTTCTGGGCCTGAAGACGCTGGGCAATTGGAAGAAGCCCGATGCGATGGCTGCCGACGCGTATGCGCAGCAAGTGAAGGGATTCACGGTGCTGTTTAATTCCATCGCTGCGATGACCTCGATGTCCTTGAAGGACTATCCTTCAGCGGCCACGTATTACAAGGCGGTCCTGGCCACAGATGGCACTGATGCTGTGACGCACTTCCGCCTTGGCGTCGTCTATTTGCAAATGGCGCCGCCGCAGGGCAACGACGGATTCTGGGAACTGGCCCGCGCCATTGGCCTGAAGGCTCCCAACGCACCACAGGTTCAGACGTACCTCAAGAACCAACTTATCCGATATCAGCAGCCGTCGTGCGATCCTCTTGTCGACGACCAGGTGAAAGAACTCATTACTCTGGCAACCACTTCGGCGGATCGCCCGGCGACCCTGAATGTCCCCAGCGCAGCAGACCTGCAAAAGGCTCGCGACGACACGGCGAACTTCCTGCCCAACCTCAAGGCTGGCGGAGATGCCGGTAAGGTTATGTGGCTTGCAAGTTGCGGACTCGAGTATCCCGACGTTGGCGTGTGGGCCATGAGCGATGCGACCGCAGAAGGCGACGCGGTGACCATCAAGGTGTACCGTCCATCGACACAGGACCCCGATGCGGCGCAGAAGGAAATTGACGCGGCCACCGACCCCAACATGGAAGTAAAAATCGCGGGGCAGCCCGATGCAGCCAAAATCAAGAAGGGCGATCAGTTCCGGTTTACCGGAACGCTTTCCGCCTATTCTCAAAATCCTTTCCTGCTAACCTGGGACAAGGCCAAGATCAACGCTGAAGACCTGCCGCAAGACAAAGCAGCTCCAACCAAGAAGGCCCCTGCCCGAAAGGCGCCTGTAAAGAAGGCTCCGGCTCAGTAAACCGGCATTCCAAGAAAGCTTTAAAAAAGCCCCGAGGATTCCTCGGGGCTTTTTTCATTTTGTATTCAGTGGGCGTTGGCGGCGCGATTGCAAATCGAAATGCAAGTGGGGGCAGCTATGCCCGGGGTAGGGGCACAGCAATGCTGTGCCCCTACGTGGCGATTCATCTCGATCTGATGTAAGGGACTATCGGTGGTGATCCAGCTTGTAGATGCCGATTTTTCGGCTGAGAGTGTTGCGGTGAATGCCCAGCAGGCGGGCGGCGCGCGATTGGTTGCCGCGCGATCTGTCCAGAATGCGCTTTATGAACTTCTTTTCGAATTCGTTGACGGCTTCATCGAATTGAATTCCACGTTCCACCATCTGCCCGACCAGGGCTTCCAGTTGATCTTTCACGGTCGCACGCTCCGCCCAAAGAAGTTTTTGCGGCCGAAAGGTCCGGCCAGGAAAATTTATTCGAGTTCGTGGCCTGTCAGTTGCCGGTAGGCTTCACGGTATTTTCCCCGTGTCGCCTCGACCACTTCGGAGGGAAGTTCCGGGCCGGGCGGTTGTTTGTTCCACCCGATCCGTTCGAGGTAGTCGCGGACATACTGCTTGTCGTACGAGGGCTGCGCGCGGCCGGGCTGGTAGCCGTCCGCTGGCCAGAAACGGGAAGAATCCGGTGTCAGGGCTTCATCGATCCAGATCAGTCGATCGCCGTCGAGTCCAAATTCAAATTTCGTGTCTGCCAGGATAATCCCGCGCGGCTCGGCATAGGCGGCCGCGCGGCGGTAGATCTCCAGGCTTACGGCGCGAACGCGTTCGGCGAGTTCTCCGCCGATGCGCGACGCGGCCTCATCGAAGGAAATATTTTCGTCGTGCCCCTCGGTCGCCTTCGTGGAAGGCGTGAAAATGGGTTCCGGAAGGCGGTCGGATTCGCGCAGTCCTGCCGGAAGCGAGATGCCGCAGACTTTGCCCGTCGCTTTGTAATCTTTCCAGCCGGAGCCAACCAGGTATCCGCGCACCACGCATTCAATCGTCAAAGGCTTAGTCCGCAGGCACAGCATCGAGCGTCCCGCCAACTGCGGGCCGAATGCGGCGAGTTCAGGTGGAAAATCCGTCCCCGTCACGATGTGATTGGGGATCACGTCGCGAAGCAGATTGAACCAGAACAGGGAAAGCTGGGTCAGCACGCGTCCCTTATCGGGAATCGGCGTGGGCAGCACCACATCGAAGGCCGAGAGGCGGTCGGTCGCGACCAGCAGCAATCGGTCGCCCACCTCGTAAAGATCGCGGACTTTGCCGCGGTTGAGAAATTTTATTCCAGGGAGACTTGTCTCCCATACGATTGCGTTCATTTTTGGCGAAGCCACTTGTGTTCGATCCCCTTTGAGAGGCGGGTATTCTAGCGCACGGTCCCGCGAAGTCAACGGAGAAGAAAAATGAAAAGTGGAAAAGCGGAATTGTTCGCGCAGAAACGCTGAGGCGCAGAGAAAAGAAAAAGCAAGAAATAATTCCAAAAGCGGAAAAAGTTCAAGAAAGAAGAAATTTCAAGAAAGAAATGATTTCTTTTTCTTCTCTGCGCCTCTGCGTCTCTGCGCGAGACTAGGCTGCGTTGGTTGCTGCTTGCGCGTTGACTTGTTCGTCCCAGCGGACGGATACCAGCTTCGAGACGCCCGGTTCCTGCATCGTCACGCCATAGAGAACCGACGCCATTTCCATCGTCCGCCGGTTGTGCGTCACGACGATGAATTGCGTTCCTACGCTCATTTCCGATACGAGCTTGGTGAATCGTCCCACGTTCGTTTCATCGAGCGGAGCATCGACTTCGTCGAGAATACAGAACGGGCTGGGCTGATAGCGGAAGATCGCGATTAGCAGCGCCAGCGCCGTCATGGCCTTTTCGCCCCCGGAAAGCAGCAACACGTTCTGCAGGCGCTTGCCCGGTGGCTGCGCTACTACATCGATGCCCGCCTCGCCGGAGCTGTCCGGTTCGGAGAGCCGCATCTCGCCTGTGCCGCCGCCAAACAAGGTGTGGAAGGCAGTAGCGAAATTACGATTGATCACCGCGAAGGCGTCTTCGAATTTCTGTTTGCAGACCAGGTCGAGCTCGGTGATCGCCTGTTGCGTGTCGGTGATGGATTGCAGCAGGTCTTCGCGCTCGCGGCCCAGAAAGCCGAAGCGCTGCTCGCATTCGTTGAATTCCTCAAGGGCCATCATGTTGATGGGGCCCATGGATTCGATGCGCGTTTTGAGTTCGTGGTACTGAGCATCCGACGCGCGAAGTTCCTCACCGGACAGCAGGGCGGGAAATTCGGCGATCAGATCTTCCGGTTGGGCGTTCAGTTCCTCAATGCAGGACTGCCGCAAGTGCTCGCGTTCGGAGTCATTGCGCGCGCGCTCGATTTCGTGTTTGCCGCGCTCTTCGCGGAAATTGCCCAGTTTTTGCCGCGACATGCGAAGCGCGTCATCCACCTGCGCCGAGCGCGTGCGTGTCTGATCGAACTCCCGTTCCATCTCGACGCCTCGCGCTTCGAGGCGCTGTTTTTCGGCGCGCAACGATTCCACTTGGCGCTTGTATTCCGCGGTTTGTGTTGCAAGCTGTTCCTGTTCCTGCGCGAGCAGTTCCTGTTGCGAGATCAGAGACGTGCGACGTGCAAGGAGGCCCTGTAGCTCCTGCGCCATGCGCGATGCAACCGATTCGGCGCTTGCCAATCGTTCCGCAAGCGTTGCCATCTCCGCGCGCTTCGCAGCCAGGTCCTCCTGCTTGGCCTGCGCGGTTTGCCGCAGCGTGGTTTGCTGCTCGACGGCCTGCGCGATTTGTTGCTCCGCCTCGACTCGTGCGGTTGAGACTTCGCTGCGGCGTTGCTGAGCCGCTTCAGCGCGCTTTTGCGCGGACGTTGCATCGTCGCGCAATCGCAACAGTTCCGTCTGGCAGGAGCTGAGTTCCATGCCCAGGCGAACCATGTCCCCGCGCGCCTGATCGCGTTGCAACGTGGCGGCTACCGCCTGCTTCTCGGATTCCACATGCTGCGCGGTGGCCTGTTCAAGCGTTTGTCCGGCGTCGCGAAGCTCTTCTTCGATGTGAAGCAGCTTCGCCTGCACTTCCGATGCCGTGCGTTCCAGTTGCATTACTTCGGCATCGAGTGAACGCAACTCGCGTTTCATGCCCAAGGGGCCCGAGTCGGATGGCCGCCCGCCGCTGACGACGCGGCCCTGATACGTGGTGCCATCGGGGGTCACGAATGAGTACGCGGGATTTTCGCGAGCCAGCCGTTCCGCGGCCTCGGCTTCTTCCACCAGAAATGCCGATTGCAGCCGGGGCAGGAATTGCTTCGCTGCAGGACCGAGAGGGTCGCGGAATTCCACAAGGCGATCGAGCCGGGAAACGGTTTGCTTTTCGATCTCAAATGGAACAACCGGTTCGTTCGACTGAATATTTAGTTTGCGGAGCGAGTCCACGAAGAATGTGACGCGTCCACCGACATCCTCACGCAGCATCGCAATGCCCGCGCGCGCCACGTCGAAGGTCTCCACAACAACATATTCCAATTCATCGCGCAGGAACTGCTCCACCGCGCTTTCGTATTGCTGTTCGACTTCGGCATAATCGGCGAGCACACCGACGGCTCGAAACCCGTCCGATCCTTCGCCGCCCTGATTGGAAGCAAATAGTTTCTGGACTGCTTCTGCCGTGTACGAGCGGTCGTTCAGAATCTGTTCGACAGATGCTTTGCGCGCCCGCCCGCCGGCCAGGGCGTCGCGGGAAGTTTCCGCCTGCGCGGTTGTTTCGAGTTGCTGGCGGCGCAGTTCCGCAATGCGGGTCTGCGCGTTCTTGACAAGCTCTTCCAGATTGCGCGAGCGTTCGAGGACGGAATGCCACTGCAAATCCGCGGCTTGCGCGCGTTCGCGGTGATGCAGGGACTCTTCGAGCAGTTGTTGCTCCCGCCGCTCGAATCGCGCTACGCCTTCGACGTGGTGCGCCAGCGCCTGTTCGGCCTGCGCTTGTTCGCCGTGAAGTCGCGCCAATTCGTCGCCGAGTTGCGACGCAGAGCGCCGGAGTTCGGCAATGCGGGCCTCGGTGGATTGGTTTGCCCCGGAAATTTGCGCAGTCGCTGTGGCCAGGGTGGTCAGAATCACCTGGACACGCGCCACTTCACCCTGCAGAAGTGTAACGGACTCTCCGTGAGCGGAGGCACGGGTTTCCACCTGTGCGGCTTGCGCGGAGGCTTGCTCGATCTCGAGATTAAGCTGCTGTCGGCGACCGGTAAGTTCGTCGGTGCGCTGACGATTGAAGAGTATGCGATTTTCGCTACGGTCCAGTTCCAGCGCCGTTTGGCCGAGCACGTTCTGATGCTGGCGCAATTCGCCTTCGAGTTCGTAGGTGCGTGCGTTCAACTTTTCCTGCTCGATTTCCATCTGATTAACCGATTGCGCCTGCTGCGATTCGTGCTGGGAAATTTCTCCCAGCAGTCCGGCCAGCCGTTCGGATTCCAGATCGAGTTCCTTCGCCTTGCTCGCCAGCACCTGGCGCAATAGCCCGCGCATTTCTTCGCGAATCTCCGCGTATCGGCGAGCCTTCGAGGCCTGCCGTTTCAGCGAAGCGAGCTGCTTTTCCACTTCGACGTAGATATCATTGATACGGGAAAGATTGAGCTTGGAAGATTCCAGTTTGGCTTCAGAAAGTCGCCGCTTGGTCTTGAACTTGGTGATTCCGGCCGCTTCTTCGATGATGGCGCGGCGGTCGGTCGGCTTCGAGCTGAGAATCTGCCCGATGCGTCCCTGCTCGATGATCGCGTAGGAATCTGGGCCGAGGCCGATGCCCATGAACAAATCCTGAATATCGCGCAGCCGCGCTACGCGACCATTGATCAGGTATTCGCTTTGCCCGGAGCGATAGAGGCGACGTCCAACTACGACTTCGCCCGGTTTGAGGTTCATCGCCGGTTTTTCCGCGCGCTTCTTTTTTAGGGACTTAGGTTCAGTCGCCGTTCCTTCATCCACTGGCTCAGCCTGATTGTTTTCACCTTCGGCAGGATCGGCACTCTGCTCCGCAACCTCTGTATCATCTGTGCCTTCGGCCTCAAAACCCTTTGCGGACCCTCCATAAGCACTGTCCGGGACTGCGACTGGCCCGCCCACTGACGAGGAGTCTCCCCCAGTTCCCAGCACAAACTCAGCGGCCTCAGCCAATTCAGGATCAATGAGGGTCAGGGTGACTTCGGACATCCCCATCGGCGGGCGCTTTTGTGTGCCATTGAAAATACAATCGGACATTCGTTCAGCGCGCAGGGACTTATGGCTCTGCTCGCCGAGGACCCAGGAGATGGCGTCCACAATATTGGACTTGCCGCAGCCGTTGGGACCGATAATGCAGGTTAACCCTTTGCCGCTGAAGGTGATCTGCGTCTTTTCGCAGAACGATTTGAAGCCAACCAGCTCAACTTTGCGTAGTTTTAACAAGATTTCCCCTTTATGGACTTCGCCGGGCGTACGCTGGGCTTACGCACAAATCGAAATGTCGACATATAGTGATACCGCTTCCTGGGAAGGACAAGAACTGCGACAAAATCGCTGAAGGGTCTATTAGCAGTGGCCCAGCCGCCTGGCGCTACGATGGCGGTTACGGGAAAACAAATTAACACGCGTAGCGTGTGAAGTAAAGACGCAGGAGACGAAAGATTAACTCGCAAAGGGATTCTCAACAAGGATTCCAGCGATTCGTCGTCCGGCATTCAAATCATCCGAGAGAATTCGTACGGCTCCGCACTTCGCTGCAGCAGAAACAATTAAGGCATCCCAAAATCCGATCCCCGATTCGTCCTCGATTCGAAAAGCCGCTGAAATTTCAGATGGGGTGGTTTCCGCGCACCATATCGCATACGTGTGAACCACGTGTCGCGCCAGGTCCTTGGACAGTGGGTACGGAATCTTTCGTGTGACGCTAACGTAGAACTCCTGAAGAACCTGCGTGCTTAGAACGCCGGCTCGCTCGTTCCAAAGCCGCTGCAACACGGCCTTGGCGATATCGCGCTTTGTTGGGGCATCGACATCGTGTGCATAGATCAGCACATTGGTATCGACAAATGTCTTACCGCTCATGGAGTTCGTCCCGACCGGCTGGAGTTACGCCGCCCAAATGAAAACCTTGATCCAGCAATGACAGGGCTTGGCGTTCAGCACGCTCGTAGGCTTCCTCTTCGCCAACGAGAATCTCAATCTGGCGGGCAATCAACCCACTAATGGAAGTCGACCGCCGGGCGGCGACGATCCTGGCCATTTGAATTGTCTTGCGGTCCAGGCTGACCGTCAGATTCTGCTTTGGATTGTCGTCTGGCAATGCCAAAGTACTCAACTCCTTCGTTGCACGTAATATACGTGTACCACGTATTCTACGTGTAGTCAAGTCTGAGCATGGCTTAGGGAATACCTGAATGCGGAAAGCAGGAAGATCTGATGGCGGAAACAGGAAATCGGAGTCGGAGAGTTGAGGTTGGGGATGGCCGCACCTTTGCCTTCAGGCTTAGCAAAAGTGCGGCCTTAGAATTCTAGCGCCGGAATCCACCTCGGCCGCCAAATCCTCCACGGAAGCCGCCATAATACCCGGGGCCGTAGTAGCCGAAGGTAAAGCCAGGGTAATACCCGTAGCCGTACCAAGGATACGGGGAGTAGTAATAAGGTGGCGGATATCCTGGGCCTGTTACGTAGCGCTGCCTCGGGCGCGTAGCGTAGGCGTCCTGATCCCCACGGTAGTCCTCCGGACGAACCGGTTGAAACGCCACCTGGCTCTGCTCGGTGGAAATTGTGGTTGGAACTTCGAGCCGGAAAGTCAGCAAAGTCTCAGGCGCGATGACCGTAGGCTTGCCGCGTGTGGTCAATACGCCGATGATCCCGGCGGCTGCTCCTATGCCCGCTCCGATGCCAGCGCCTTCTCCGCCTCCGGCACCGGCGCCAATGGCTGCGCCGACCCCTGTAGTGGTTCCAATGGCTGCGGCATCCCGCCCTTTCGATGTTCCTGCCGAGCTTTGCAGAAGCTGAGTCCTCACGGGCAGCAACTGGCCATCGACCAGGGTCAACTCATTCAGTTCGACTCCCAGTTGCGAGACTCCAGTGACGCGCCCTGCCTTTTGAGCTGCGGCTACACGGCCGGTGACGATCTGTCCACGCTGCGCGACTACCCAGCCGTTGGCTATTAAAGGTTGTTCCAAGGAGCCGCTAAAGCGATCACCTATCACATTCTTATCGCTGGATAGCCATTCCGTGATGCGCACGGGGACGACTGTCCCTGCCTGTAATGTCAGACTTGCAGGAACGGACGGTTCTGAGGAAGGGGGAGGCCCATTCTGAGGTCCTGCGCCGGGATCAGGCTGCACTTCCTGCTGTTGGACCGTCGTGTCATTCTGACTGGGCTGGTTCTTTGGGTATTGAGCAGCGGCCGGTAGAGGCGTAACACAAGCTGCCAAGACTAACGAACCGACTGCCAATCCGTTCATTAAAATGCGCTTTTTGGAAGTGTTCTTAGTGGCTTTCATATTGATTCCTCTAGGGTTACATCACCCAATGGTTCAGACAACTTAACAGGAGCGATGACGAGGACTTGGTGTCGTCTGTGCGTATTAAGATGTCGCGTTGGCTGTTGAAGTTGTCCGGTGGCATTGAGAGTCCTTCTTCAAATCGACACCCTCTTAAAGAGAACCTCCGGGATCGCCCGGACCACAGCCATTATGTAGCGCCAGTACCATGGGGTGTAAAGAATATTCCTCGACCCGGGCTGCAGGGCCCGGCAAATATCCTGTGCTACGTCAATGGGATCCGCGAATCCACGATCCTGGGGAAGCCCGGCGGTCATGGGAGTCTTTACTGGGCCGGGTTTGATCGTCAGGACTCGCACGTGGGAGTTGTGCAATCGACCGCGGAGTCCCTGAAGAAACAGGCTCAGGGCGCCTTTTGCCGCTCCGTAAACGTAATTTGAGCTTCGTCCTCGATCACCAGCTACGGAAGTAATGGCTGCGATGCAACCGCTGCCGCGTTTCTCCAGAATGTCTGCAAACACGGTCAGGAGGGTGGCCGCGCTGACAAAATTCGTTTGCCATTCGCGAAGCGACATTTCCACCGAGTGGCGGCACTCTTCCTGGTCCTGCATGATGCCGTAGGCCAGAAGGACACAATCGAAATTCCCAAAATATTGCTGAACGAATGCAAGGACCTGGGCATGTTGTGACAGATCGGCAAGATCCGCGCAGAACGTGATGACCTCCTTCGCGCCACGAACTCGCAAATCCGCGGCCACAATATCCAGGCGCTCGGCGGATCGTCCGACGAGGAGCATCTGTTTTCTGTCTCGGGCAAGGATGCGCTGGACCTGCTGGGCAATCTCCGACGTGGCGCCGAGGATGACGATCTTTTCCATGGAAGTCAGCTTTCCGTTACGCGGCGCCAGAAGGAAGAAGACATTCCCGGATCAATGAAGGGGCGGAAGTCGCGCCAGTTGGGGAATGAGCTTTCGAACATCGCGGGACTCATCCGCGCATCCTTGGCGGGATACAGCGCTCCGCCTGCCTGATTCACAATATGATCCAGCGTCTCCAGCAGTTGCAGGGTGGGGGCTCTACGCATCGGAAAATCCAGCGCGAGAGTCAGGCCGGGCCTCGGGAAAGAAAGCATCCCCGGAGAAGGAAGTGAGCCGAAGCGTTTCAGCACTGCGAGGAAGGAGCCCAGACCGTCACGGGCGATGATCTTCAGGATCTGCTCGATGGCATCGGAGGCGGACTCCGGAATTACGCACTGATATTGTAGGAAACCTGATTTTCCATAAACCAGATTCCACTGGCGGACGGAATCGAGCGGATAGAAAAATGAGTCCAGGGATGACAAGTTCGTCTTCCCACGGCGGCGCTTCCAATGGTAGTACGCGCTGTTAAACAGCGAGAGGGTCCGCCGATTCATTAGGAATTGAGGCACGGAAAAAGGCAATTTCGGACCCGATTTGGTCTCTTTCATGCCGTAAAAACTTTTCGAATGATTTCCTCTGAACAAAATTCCGCGCGGACGCTTGCCGGAAAAGCAATCGATCCATGCAACGGTGTATTCGAACATGCTGTCGCTTTCCGCGGAAATGTATTGAAAATCCTCAATCGATTCGAAAGGAATCGATTCGCAGTCGATCCGATCGCCGGAAATCGGCTTCAGTTCAATTTCCACCGCCAGGAGGACGCCAGTTAAGCCAAGCCCTCCGATGGTCGCAGCGAACATGTCCGCGTTTTGATGGGGACTGCATTCCAGGGTTGTTGCATCGGAGCGCGCCAACAGGAAACGCGCGACGTGACGACCGAAAGTGCCGGAACAATGGTGGTTTTTCCCGTGGACATCATTGGCGATGGCACCCCCGACCGTCACGAATTTTGTTCCCGGGGTCACCGGCAGGAACCATCCGGCGGGCACTGCAATTTTCAATACGTCAGACAGGCTGGCGCCAGCTTCGCAGCCGAGACGGCCAGTTTCCCGGTCGAAAGAAAAAATGCGGTTTAGCCGTGAACAGTCAATGAGGCTCCGCCCCTCATTGAGGCAAGAATCTCCATAGCTTCGCCCCAATCCATAGGGCAGACATTCGCCGGGGGCGCTGCTTGCGAATACCGGCTGGATTTCATCCGACCAGTACATCCGATGAATGGCGTTATGTTGTACGCGCGGATACCGCCCCCAGGACAGATACTCATCTTTCGAAGCGCGGGGCGGAGGTTGGATACGAGGACGGTCAATAATTGTAGAGGTGCTCATATCAGTTAACCCGTATAGCTGCTGAAGAGAAGCACGGCCAATATCACACCGGCGATGGCATAGCTGACAGGATCACGAATGGAAAGGACCACCGGATCGTCATCCAGTTCTCCACGGTTTGCCCGGAACCACAAACGGCTGAGCCAGTAGAGAATCACCGGGCAAATCAGGAGCAGAAGTTCCGGCCTCCGGTACAGATTCAAGACTTCCTTACTGTGAACATACAGAGCGAGAATGAGCACAGCTGAAAAACTGCTCCCAATTCCCAAATGGATAAAAACATCACGATCATTTCGATCATAAGCGCGGCCTGAATTGCCCGATTCCACCAATTCGGCGGCGTGCAGCAGCTCCGAATAGCGCTTCGCCGCCGCGAGGCTGAAAAAGAAGAAGAATGAAAACGCCAGAAACCAGTCCGAAAGCGGGACGGAGGTGATTACGGAACCGGCCCAAATGCGTATGCTGTAGAAACCGGACAGGACAAAGACATCCACCAGCGGCACGCGCTTCAATGCGGTGGAATACCAGACGGTGGTCACAACATATGCGATCAGCACGGCCCCAAAGGCAGGCTTCAGCCAAAAACCCAGCGCAATGGAGGAAGTGACCAGGATCATCGAGACGAGCAACCCAGAGGGAATGGGGGTTTCTCCGGACGCAAACGGGCGTTTGGCCTTCCAGGGATGCGCGCGGTCCGAATGGAGGTCCAGTAAATCATTCAGAATGTAGATGCTCGAGGCACAAAGGCCGAATAGCAGAAACCCTACTGCTGTGGCTCCAATTGAAAAGACGTCGAGATTATGGGAGAGCAGGAGCGGCAGGAACAGGAGCAGGTTTTTCGCCCAGTGATGACCGCGCAGAGCTTTTAACCAGCTCAGAAGGGAGGGGGCTTTGCTTTCGAAAACTGCTTCGACATGAGTAACAGAGGCCGCACGGCGGGCAAGTCCACCATCGCCGACAACATATCCCGCGCGGGCAGTCTTCCATACCGGCATATCCACATTGGAATTTCCGATGTAGTCGAAGCCCGTGCTAGAGAATTTCGTCTGGAGGAATGCGGCTTTCTCCTTGCCGCTTAAATTTCGTCCTTCCCGCGTGCCATGCACTTCGTCGAACAGCCCAAGATGACTTGCGACACTCTCCGCCAAAGAGCTGTCCGACCCGGTAACCAGAGCGATGTGGCGGCCCTGTTCCTGTTGCGTTGCTAGAAATGCCAGCACCTCGGCACGATACGGCAGAGTTTCTACTTTCAATTCCGCGCGATCCGCCAGTTGGCGCTTTAGCGCCGCCTTTCCCTGCATCAGCCAGATCGGAAGCAGCAGCAGCGCCGAAGGCTGAACCTGGATCAGGGAGATCATGCACTCCCATAGCAGGTCCGTCTTGAGGATCGTGCCATCCAGGTCGACGCAGAGGACGGCGCTCGATGTTTTGGGCGGGAGAACATGCGAAGAATCTGAAGAGAGATCTTCGCCTGCGTATTTTTCGGTAACTCGCATTGTTCTGCTGCTCTTTGCGTATTTTCAGCCTATAGACATAGTGGAGGAGCCGCTTCCGTTCGGGTTTTCAAATGGCTCTTTCCATGTCGAATGAAGCAATACGACAGAGAGCACTATTGTTGGTTCTTTCCTTACCGAGGGCGGCAGTTCGAAGTTTTATGTGTGGGATACTAAAACGCCGCGTGGCAGACCTTGTTGCTTGCGGACCAAGTCTGACTAAAGACCTGCCGCAATTCATATCGGATTTTGTTGAGAGATCCCTATTGAGTCCACTAATAAACAAGCGGAGTGCAATATTTTACATATTACTTAGCTGCTGGGCATATTTTGCCATTGGCTTCATATTCAGGACATCCCACATATCCATAGATGGGGTGCGTTATTTCACAATCTTTGACGATGGCATGATCTCGATGAGATACGCGAAGAATTTTGTAGAACACCATGGGCTTGTTTGGAACGTAGGGGAACGTGTTGAGGGATTCACAAACCCTTTGTGGACGTTGATTATGGTCTTGGTTATTCGGTTCTTCGGAACTCACTACGCTCCTTTGGCTATGCAGGTCTTAGGTGGGTTGACTTGCATTGCGCTGTTTGCGGTTTATTGGCGCGCCGGCATAAAAAATAAGGCTAACGAACTTGGCGTATGGGCCGGTGTCTTGCTGCTCATGTTGTCCTATCCCATATCGTACTGGGGATTAAGCGGGATGGAGGCAACAGCCGTGTGCCTTGTTTTCACGCTGGCGACAGGTGCACAGTACAGCTACGAGAACGGTAACTCAAAGAACCCTTTGATTCTGCTTTCGGGTCTAATTGCGATCGCGTACTGCCTGCGGCCGGATGGGTGGTTGCCGATAATCCCTTTTTTCGTCGCGTCTGCATTTGATTCCATAAAGGAAAAAAACTATCTGCGTCTTGTCCGCGCCTGTGGAATTGCCGGAAGCGCAGTATTGGTCGTTACGGCCAGCAGGTTGATTTATTATGGGAAATTAGTCCCCAATACGTATGTCCTGAAGGTAGAGGGCTACACCCTATTACTCAGGCTGACAAACGGACTCGCCTATGTCCGTCAGTTTTGGTTCGAGAATTCCATTCTCCTATTCTTGATTGCCGTTGCAGCTTTGAGCAGACGAAGAATCGCGTACTTAAATATTTTTGCAGCACTAATTACATTTGGTTATCAAATCTATGTTGGCGGCGATCCATGGATGTCCTGGCGTCAATTGCTGCCAGTTTATGTAGTCGGGGCCTTCTCCTCAATCGTAAATATTGAGTTGATCGAAAAACTGAGACATTCGGGGTCGATTCGTGATTCGCAGCCACCGACTCGTACGGCCATGGCGCTCATCGTATTCATCACGAGCGCGCCTATACTGGCGTTGGAATACCAGTTATTTGAGGGAGACACATACCTGTCGCTTTTATTGAAGGTCTATCTGGGGATTTTATTCTGTCTATTGGTCGCGTTGAAATATATGGACAAGCTTCCAATTAAGAGTGGCGACGCCCAATTATTAGGACCCGTGGCATTAGTAATCGTCTTCACCATCACAATGGGAACCATAATTGAAGGAAATTCGAAGTTTCTCCCGGAATTTAGAGACAAACCGGCCTCCTTCGAAAAGCAGGCGCAGTTGATCGACAAAGCCATGTTATCCAACAAACTATTTGGTGCAGGGAAGACACATCATATGGCTTGGGCAGGTACCTACCCCTACTTTGTCGACGGGAAGATGATCGACTCACTCGGCAAATCGGACGAAGCTATCGCAAGATTGCCAGTGGATGAGTCCGTGATGTGGGGAGGTATGAGAGGAGTACCCGGCCATGCGAAACATGATTTTCGCGATACGATTTTGAAGAGATCGCCGGATGTCATTATCGATTATTTGGCGTGGGGAAATCAGGATTTGACACGAGAACTTAAAGACCGATATACCCTAATAGAATTCCAAGGCGTCTCCCTTTGCGTGCGAAACGACCTTGCAGCCCAATACAAGAACCTCAACAGTGGAAGTTGTCCGCGAGACATGATTTAGCATTTTTCAATCGGTGCGGTAATGGCAACCGCGGCTTTCACGGGCCTGGTCGGTTGCTTCGAGGATTAGCAATGCCGTCTGAATGCCGTTTCGCAGGCCTATGATGGGGTCGCTGATTTCGCACTTGTCGTAGAAGCGCGCGATTTCAAGGTCCAGTTCGCGCAGGACGCGCGTGGCGCGATTCAGACGCTTTTCACTGCGGATCAGGCCGACGTAATTCCACATGGTGTGCTGGATGGTGAGCCAATCCTGGGAAATCAGGGCGGGATCGGCCGGTTCGCGCTCGTATCTCCAATCGGCAATTTCGGGGAAATAGAAATCATCGCCGCGCAGGATGCGTCCCGCGGCTTGCGCGCCGGCTCGCGTTCCCCAGACCAGGCATTCGAGCAGGGACGTGCTGGCGAGGCGGTTTGCGCCGTGCAGGCCTGTGCAGGCGACCTCGCCGACGGCGCGCAGGCGATCGACTGTGGTGCGGCCGTAATCGTCGGTGGCGATGCCGCCGCAACTGTAATGCGCTGCGGGGACGACCGGAATGGGCTGGCGCGTCATATCGATGCCGCGCTCCATGCAGACGGCGTAGATGCCCGGAAAGCGCGCGCGGAGTTGGTCTGCGGGCTTGTCTGTAATATCCAAATACACGCAGGGTTCGCCGGATTCGAGCATTGTTTGATAGATGGCGCGCGCGGCCACATCGCGCGGGGCTAGCGACCCGGCGGGATGAAAACGCTGCATGAATTCCTTGCCATGACGATCGACCAGGCGACCGCCTTCGCCGCGCACTGTTTCTGAAATCAAAAAGCAGCCGTCGGGCGCGAGCAGAGCGGTTGGATGGAATTGCACGTATTGCATGTTGATGCAGCGCGCGCCTGCTCGATAGGCCATCGCAATGCCGTCGCCGCGAGCACCCGGGGGATTCGTTGTGTGCAGAAACACGCTCCCCAGGCCGCCGCTGGCGAGAATGGTTTCCTTGGCCAGGATCGAAAATATTTTTTCAGAAGTCTGATCCAGGACATAAGCCCCGACGCACATCAGCGGTCGATAGACATCGGTGGGATTGACAGAATGGTGCGACGGGGTGAGCAGGTCCACAGCAGTGGCGTTCGAGAGCACCTTCACGTTTGGGTGCGAACAGACTTTTTCCAAAAATGAGCGTTCGATGGCAAAGCCCGTGCGGTCTTTGTAATGAACGATTCGAGGCTGGGAATGGCCTGCTTCGGATGTCAGATCGAGTTCCGGAAGATTGTCCGGCGAGATGTCGAAAGGGACGTTCAACTCGTCGATTAAGATTTGTTTGACGAGGCGAGGGCCCTCGGTACTCAGCAACGTGGCTGCTTCGGGAGAGCTGAGTCCTGCGCCTGCGGAAAGGATGTCGGCGACCAGCCGTTCGGGCGGCTCGCCATCCGCGTGATAAATGATTCCGCCTTGCGCCCAGTAGGTATTGCTGTCTTCCGGTTTCGTTGCGCGCGTTAGCAGTGTGACTTTACAGCCACGTTTTGCAGCTTCCCAGGCTGCTGAGAGGCCGCCAAGGCCGCTGCCAATCACTAGGACGTCGGTTTGAATTGTGTCGCTCATCAGATTATTGGTTCGATTTCGAAACTCAGGTCGGCGGCGGGAGCGGAATGCGTCAGCGCACCCACGGAGATCCAGTCCACACCGGCTTCAGCAAAATCGCGGACGTTGGTGATCGTGATTCCGCCGGAGGCCTCGGTGCGAATTTTTCGTTCTGGGTCGTGCGCCCAGACCCGCTTCACCGCTTCGTGCACCAGAGCCGGGTTCATATTGTCGAGCATAATGACATCCGGATTGTACTGGAGCGCGGCGCTTAACTCCTCCAGATTTGTCACTTCAATTTCGAGCCATTTCACTTGGCCCTTTGCCGCTTGCGCCGCCGAGAGGGCTGTTGCCACTCCTCCGGCGAGGCGAATATGATTATCCTTGATCAAAATGGCTTCGCTCAAATCCTTGCGGTGATTGCGGCCGCCGCCGATTTCGACTGCGTATTTTTCCAGTGCGCGCAGGCCTGGCGTGGTCTTGCGCGTGTCCAGAATTTCCGCGCTGGTGCCTGCGACGGCCTGCACGAATTTTCGGGTCATCGTCGCGACACCGCACAGGCGCTGCAACAGATTCAAGGCGACGCGTTCTCCGGTAAGGAGCGTTCGCGCAGTCGCCGTGATGCGCGCCGGGATTTGTCCTGGTTGTAAATATTCGCCATCGGGGCAGCAGATTTCCGCTAAGGTTGCGGGCTCGATCAGCTGGAATACTTCGGCGAAAATATCGATTCCTGCCAGGACGAGTGGCGTCTTCGCGATCAGCTCGCCGCGAGCGCGCTGCGTGCCTGAAACTGTGGCATCGGTGGTGATGTCACCCGTGCCGATGTCTTCGGCCAGAAAAGATCGTAGTAGGGTTTGCCGCGCGGACTCGTCAGGTAGGGAGGGCATGGGGAATGCGCAGCTAGCTCATCTCCAGCATGCGTTGGATGGGCTTCAAGGCCCTGCGGCTCAGGTCTTCATCCAAAGTTATTTCCGGCTTGCGATCCCGCATGCAGAGGTAAAGCTTTTCCATGGTGTTGAGCTTCATGTACGGGCATTCGCTGCATGAGCAGCCGCCTTCGCCGGGAGCGGAAATGAATATTTTTTCCGGGCAGGCCTTTTCCATCTGGTGAAGAATGCCGCTCTCGGTCGCGACGATAAACTCGGTTGCCGGATTGTGCGTGGCGTAATTGAGAATTCCAGTCGTCGAGCCAATGTAATCCGCGTGACGCAGGACGGCTTCGGTGCACTCCGGATGGGCGAGAACCAGCGCATTCGGATGGCGCTCTTTCAACTGCACCAGGCTGCGCTCGGAAAACATTTCGTGGACGATACAGCTGCCCTGCCAGAGTTTCATTTCGCGGCCCGTCTTCTTAATGATGTAACGGCCGAGGTGCTGATCCGGGGCGAAAAGAATCGGCTGCTCAAGCGGGATTTGGCCGACGATTTTCTCCGCGTTGCTGGAGGTGCAGATGATGTCGCTCAGTGCCTTCACTTCGGCGCTGCAATTGATGTAGCTGATGACCAGATGATCCGGATAGCGCTCGCGAAACTGCTGGAACAGTGGCGCTGGGCAGCCATCGGCCAGCGAGCAGCCTGCTTTCAGGTCCGGCAGCAGTACTAATTTCTTCGGGTTCAGAATCTTTGCCGTCTCTGCCATGAACAGCACGCCGGCGAATACGATTACATCTGCTGAGGTGGTGGCGGCCTGCTGGGAGAGCTGCAGGCTGTCACCTACAAAATCGGCCAGGTCCTGAATTTCCGATTCCTGGTAATAGTGCGCCAGGATTACGGCATTCATCTCACGCTTCAACTTGGCGATCTCTTGTTCGAGGTCGAGGTGCGCCAGGGATCCGGAATTATCGGTTTGTGCGGGAGCGTTCATTTTTAGTTGGCGGTCTGCATTGTAAGGGCCACCAGCGATATTATAGCGGCCAATCGTGGAGTGGCGCAAAGGCCGCCAGCAACCGTAGTCACTACGATACAGCGCATTGCGCTGACTTCAACCCTGTATTATCATTGAAACCAGTTCAGGAAGGATTTGGAGTTCCCCTTGGCGAAGAAATCAAAGAAGAATTCAACCAAAAAAAGGATCTCCGCTCAGGAGTTTAATCAGGAATTCATGACGATCGTTGGGGGGCATCTTGCGAATCTGCCTGCTGATGAGCAGGACAGGCGCATCCGTTCCGCGCATCGAGTGGCCCTTAGTCGTTCCCGCGGAACTTCTTCCACAAAGCGAGCAGTTGGCGGAATTCGTCAGTCTCCTCTCGCAGCCCGTACTCGCGAATGACTTCAATATAGGTTTCCCTGCTGCAGCGCGGATTTCGTAGGATCCTCAATGTTTGAGCCATAAATCGCTGGTGTGCGAGCGACATTGCTTTCTTTGGCTGCTTCTTGCCTCGAGATGTCTCCTCGGATTGAATGTCTCTCAATTCCTGGTCTTTTTTGTCAGCCATCCCTTTTGATCCTTTAATGAATCAGGAAGCCAAAAGCGTAAGATATAACGTTCCTGAACGAAGGCAACTGCAGTTGGCACCTGTCTGAAACTCTTACGTGAAAATAGGCTACCTTCGGATGGCCTTTTTTCTATTGCACCGTTTCTGCATAATATCGACCATCCCTTTCAGTGAATTCTCCCTTTGCTTTGAGTCTGAGCAGCACTGCATAAGCATAGTTTGGATGTGCCTTAATTTTTGCTTCCTCCATTGCTTTCTTGACTTCTAAAGGCGTTGTGCCGCGCGATCCGTTTCCAGAAACGTATTTGCGGATAAATTGAGTCGTAGTCTGAGTTCTCACAAGATCAAGCAATGATGCGCCCCTGGAATTATCAGCAGGAACAGGAATGCCTTTACGTTGAGATTCGGCCTTTAAGGCTTCACGAAATGCCCGCAGAGCGTCACTGACCTCCTGCTCCTCTTGGGAGGCTTTGCGGGAATTTTCCTTGGCCTTTTCCAGCTCCTGTTCCAACTCCGCAATGCGTGCTTTGAGGACTTCAACTACCGTTGCGCTCATGGCGCTCCTCTTCCTATCATTATAACGTCCGATAAAATCCTACATCATGAACTTCATCATGGCAACTAATCATTGAGAGTATCTAGTTAGATTTGGTTTATGTTCGCCTATAGCCAATCTTGAAAGTCAAGCGGGAAGCCTGTGGAATTCGTATGGACCTGTGCAATATGTTTCGAAGCATTCGAATCTCTTGTTGCGTATAGCTGCGTTCACTACACGGAAGGCGATCTGATTGGCGTCTGGCTTAGGAGAGTGGGGGTGCTATGCAGATTCTTGGGCTTTCTTTTATTGGACATGCCCGAGGTGTGCCACAAAGAATGGCTGTTCGCTAGAATGAGGATGGTCCGGTCAAACTTTACCTCTGCCAAGGCAACAGACCTTTTGCTCAAGCCCTGCGGCTCAGCTAGAATGTCGGCTTTGCCATGAATGTACAATCACAGTTGAATAGCGACGACCGAGCCACGATGACTGAGATCCAGTTCCACAATACTTTGACGGGGCGGACGGAGCCGTTTGTGCCCTTGGCGCCGGGTGAGGTGTCGATATACACCTGCGGCCCGACGGTTTACGATTTCGCGCACATTGGGAACTTCCGCACGTTTGTGTTTCAGGACATTCTGCGGCGCTATTTGGAATCGAGGGGTTTTCGCATCAATCAGGTGATGAACCTCACCGACGTGGACGACCGCATCATTCAAAAGGCGGCGGCTGCGGGCGTGAGCATTCGCGAGTATACGGAAAAATATATTCAGGGATTTCTGGATGACCGACGCGCGCTTAACCTCGAGCCTCCCGAGCATCTTGCGAGGGCTACCGAACATATTGACGACATGGTGCAGTTGATCCAGCGGCTGACGGAAAAAGGATTTACTTATACCAGCGAGGGGTCCACCTATTTTCGCATTGCGAAGTTTCCGGACTACGGAAAGCTTTCGAAAATCGATGTGGCTGGAATGCAGGCCGGCGCGCGTGTGGATGTAGATCGATACGACAAGGATAACGCGCGCGACTTCGCACTGTGGAAAGCTCCCAAGCCTGGGGAACATTTCTGGGAGACGGCTATTGGACCGGGGCGCCCCGGATGGCACATCGAATGTTCGGCGATGGCTATGAAATATCTGGGAGAAACGCTGGACATCCATAGCGGCGGCGTCGATTTGACGTTTCCGCATCATGAGAATGAGATTGCGGAATCGGAAGGCGCGACCGGGAAATTATTCGCGCGCTACTGGCTGCATGCTGAGCACTTGCTCGTCGACCACGAGAAGATGTCGAAGTCGCTAGGCAATTTCGCGACGCTGCGCGAATTGTTCGCTCATGGGAACAAGCCCTCCTCGGTGCGGTTTTTGCTGGCCTCTGTGCCTTATCGCCGGCAGTTGAATTTTTCGCCCGATAGTTTGCAGGGTGCGGCCAGTTCGGTGGAGCGTTTGAGGACGTTTGCAGCGCGCATCCGAACTGGAAAATTTCCGGAGGGCGCTTCGCTTGCGATGGTGGACCGTGCCGCGAAGGCGCGGGAAGAGTTCGACAGCGGGCTTGCCGACGATCTGAACACGGCGCAGGCGCTTGCGGCCATTTTCGATCTGGTCCGCGACGTGAATATTGCCATCGATCACGGGGAGTTTCGGCAGGGCGATACCGCGCCGGTGCTTGCCGTGCTCGATGCGTTCGATGCCATTTTTGCGGTGCTCCAGGATGACGATGCCGAGAAACTTCGCGCACTCGGCATAGGGCAGGATTCCGCCGGCCCCAGCGACGCCGAGATTGAAGCTCTTGTGGCCGAGCGGCAGGCGGCGCGGAAGCGGCGGGATTTTGCGACTTCGGATCGCGTGCGCGATCAACTCGCAGGGTTTGGAATTATTCTGGAAGATTCCCGCGACGGAGGAGTCCGCTGGAAGCGCAAGTGAAACCGAGAAGTTTCATCTTCGTTACCCCTCGAAAACCACGAATCGTAGCTTGACCAGAAATGTTCGCGTAAACTGGATCGCGGGACTTTTTACGGTCCCTGGCCGAAGACTGTGTCGAAGCAGCATCGTTGGAGGCATCATTGAAGCAGCCAATGATCGGATCCGCTTACGAAATGAAGCTGCCAAATCTCATTACGCCTCTGCCCGGTCCGAATGCTAAAAGGATTATCGAGCGCGATGCGCAATTCGTTTCGCCCTCTTATACGCGCGGCTATCCACTGGTGGCAAGGTCCGGCCGCGGAGCGACGGTCGAGGACGTTGACGGCAACACGTTTCTGGATTTTGCGGCGGGCATTGCTGTAGTCTCCACGGGGCACTGCCATCCGCGAGTTGTAGAGGCGATTCAAAAGCAGGCTGCCGAGTTGATTCATATTTCCGGAACGGATTTTTTTCTGCCGAACATTGTGGAACTTGCCGAGCGCCTTTCAGCCATCGCTCCCGGCAAGGAGCCTAAGAAAGTATTTTTTGGCAACTCCGGCGCCGAAGCCATCGAAGCGGCCATCAAGCTGGCTCGCTATTCCACCGGGCGCGATAAGATCATTGCATTCCACGGATGCTTCCACGGGCGCACTCTTGGCGCGCTTTCGCTGACTGCTTCAAAGGCGGTGCAGCGAAAGGGATTTGGGACGCTGCTTGCCGGCGTGTTTCACATTCCCTATCCGAATTCGTATCGCTGCCCGTATGGGAATCCCTCGCCATGCGAGTGCGTCGAGTGCGCCACGTTTCTGGAGACGGAGATTTTCAAGCGGCTGGTGGATCCCAGTGAAGTCGCGGCGGTTTTTATCGAGCCGATTCAGGGTGAGGGCGGGTACATCCCTGCGCCGAAAGAATTTCTTTTGGAGTTGCAGCGGATCTGCCGCAAACACGGAATCCTGCTCGTTTCCGATGAAGTGCAAAGCGGCATGGGGCGGACGGGGAAGTGGTGGGCCGGGGATCACTCGGGAATCGAGCCGGATATTTTGTGCGTGGCAAAGGGAATTGCTTCAGGGATGCCGCTTTCGGCCACGATTGCCCGCGCGAGTGTGATGCATTGGAAGCCGGGCGCGCACGCCTCGACATTCGGCGGGAATCCAGTGTGCGTGGCGGCGGCGCTGGCGACGATGGACCTGCTCGAAAGCCAATACATTGACAACGCCCGGCACGTCGGCGAATTTCTGATGAGCCGCATGGCGGATTGGCCTTCACGGCATCGCATCGTAGGCGATGTGCGCGGGAAAGGCCTGATGATCGGAGTGGAAATTGTCCGCGATCAGAAGACCAAAGAGCGCGCGCACGATTTTCGCGAGTCGATTGTGGACCGCGCGTTTGAGAAAGGGTTGCTGCTGCTGGGGGCGGGAGAAAATACGATTCGCATCGCGCCGCCTCTGGTGATTGATGAGGAACAGGCTGATTTCGCCGTGCGGACGCTGGAAGAATGCATCGGCGAAGTTGAATCGCGCAAGTAGGCGGGATACTTGATTTTTCTCTGTGGCCCACTGTGAACTCTGTGTTAAAAGCTCTTTCGTACTTGGATCAAAGCCTTTAACACAGAGGTCCACAGAGGAGAGCCGGAAGAGGACCGGCCCCATGCCAATTCTTTCACGGGTCATGTTTGGTTTGGTGGACTGGGCCGCACGGAAGGGTCTGATGGATTCGACTGTGCCGCCTGCGCAGGAAACCGCCAAGCAGAGGGCGCGCCGGACGGGCGTTCGCGGGGAGACTTACGCGTACTGGTATTTGCGGCGACAGGGATATGTGATGATTGCGCGAAATTTCTCGTATCGCGGAATCAAAGGCGAAATAGATTTGGTGGGATACGATGGGAAGACTGTCGCGTTTGTCGAAGTGAAAACGCGAACAGCTGAGGGACACGAATTCGGCACGCCCGAGCAAGCAGTCACGCGCGAGAAACAGAAGCATCTTTCGCGCGTTGCGCGGCAGTTCCTGCGGGAATACCGCGCGGCGGAGGCTCCATTTCGGTTCGATGTGCTTGCCATCGAAGCTCCTCCCGGCCGTCGCCCGGTGGTCCGCCTGCACAAGGGCGCATTTGCTCCGTGATCGATCGCATGAGAAATTAAAATTCATGGAACCTTTGCGATTTGCTGACCAATAGTGAAATAATCAAACTTTTGTTGCTGCCGATGTATAAGGATAGGAACGCAACTTTCGTTCCCTGGAGGATTTGTTGCCGGAATTAAGGAAGGACCCCATTACCGGACGATGGGTCATTATCTCCACCGACCGCGCGAAGCGGCCGACGGACTTCATCCGTGAGAGCGTGGAGATCAAGGGCATCGGAGTTTGCCCGTTCTGCTACGGGAATGAAGCGAAGACGCCGCCGGAAATTCTCCAATACGGGCGGAACGGCAATGGCCCGAATTCTCCCGGCTGGCAGGTGCGCGTGGTCCCGAATAAATTTCCCGCGCTAGGGATCGAGGGCGATCTGGACCGCGAAGGCGAAGGCCTGTTCGACAAGATGAACGGCGTGGGCGCGCATGAAGTAATCGTTGAAACGCCGGATCACAAAGCCACGCTTGCCACGATGAGTGAAAAGCAGATTGAAGATGTGCTGTGGGCGTTTCGCGACCGCATGCTCGATCTGAAAAACGACCGGCGATTCCGCTACATCCTGATTTTCAAAAATCACGGCGAGGTGGCCGGGGCGTCGCTCGAACACACGCATTCGCAATTGATCGCCCTGCCCATTGTGCCCAAGCGCGTGCGCGAGGAAGTGGACAGCTCACGGCATTATTATTACGATAAGGAACGCTGCATTTTCTGCGACATGATCCGCCAGGAACTGGATTCCAAAGTGCGCGTGATCGGCGAGACGCAACTGTTCGTTACGCTCGCTCCCTACGCGCCCAGGTTTCCGTTCGAGATGTGGATTCTTCCCAAGCAGCACAGCTCTTCATTTGAGAATAACCAGACTCCGGTCTATGCAGGGCTCGCCAAGGTTTTGAAAGACAATCTGTCGAGGTTGGATGCGGTGCTCGATCATCCCGCGTATAACCTGATGATTCACACGTCGCCCATTGGGGAGGAAATTAACGAGCACTATCACTGGCATATTGAGATCATGCCGAAGCTTACTAAGGTGGCTGGATTCGAGTGGGGGACTGGATTTTATATTTGTCCTACGCCGCCGGAGGAATCTGCTAGGTTTATTCGGGAGGCGCAGATTCTTCCTGCGCCGGCGAAGTAGGACGGGACTCTAGGAACACTTCCCACATCTAAAACTGTCCTTATTGTTGGGTCGAGGGCCACATGACGATAAGCGGACTTCGCAGGCGTTGGCCGAGCATTTGAGAAAACCTGGCGGTTTTCAAGAACATGTGGCCCGCCCTTTATGAGCCGAATGCGCCGCAGGATTATCTCCTGCGGCGCATTCGGCAATACGTTCGGCGCTGGAAGCAATGGGACGTCATGGGCGTGAGTAAGCTCAGTTCTATCGCTTCATTTTCATTGTTGAATTAGATTAGTGATGGGAAGCGCGGTTAGGGTTCCTTCAATGAGATTGAAGGTGGTCGGAAAAGCGTTGTAGGTATAGCCGTTGCATCCGGCATAGACGGTGGTGGGGGATGCGAGGGTCAGGACCAGTGTGTTCGTCAGGGGTGTCAGGTCGGGGTCACCGTGTGCAATGGCCGGTAATTCGTAGGTCGTAAAACTGGCGAAATAGGGACTACCGATAGCCTGTTGGTAGTGGCATTGTATGGTTTGTGCTGCTGCCGGTTGTGCCTCTACTAGGCTGACGGTGGTGTTCAATAAGTATGAACCGGCCGGCAGTGTGAGAGTGCCGACAATTATCTCACCGTGTGCAGTATTGTCGGCGGCTTGTTCGTCGGAAGTGAGAAACACACTGTTGATGTACATAGTAGTAGGACCCGCCGGGCCCTGGATTCCCTGGGGACCGGTAGGTCCCTGAGACCCGTTAGTTCCATTTGTTCCGTTCGTGCCCGGCAGCCCCTTCGGCCCTTGCGGACCGATCGCGCCGATGGCGACCTGATAATTGCGCAGATTGGTGATGTCATACAGGCCTAACTTGTTTTTCGGGCACAGCGACATGTTGTAAGTCCCGGGGGCCAGCGTGGAAAGAAACTTCGCTACAATGGAGGTCGAGGTCGGATTGCCCTGCAGCACCAGCACCGTGGCTCCCAAAGTGACTTGGGGCGCAGACGTCCCATATCCAAGCAGGCTGGTGCCTTGAATCGTCAGTGTGTAATGAACATTGTCCACCAGTACGTCGTTAATGTTTGGCGGACCGTGTTGCGCCCATGCCGGAGAAGTAAAAAAGAGCGCGGCAACGGCGAACCCCATTATCAGGCGCGGGATTGCGGTAATGAGCCTTGAATGGCACTTCAGAAAAGCTCCGACACTGGCACCAGCAAGTAGCCTCTTAGCATTCATATTTTCTTCAATCGAGTTAGTAGATTTTCAAGTCTGCTTATCGAGCGCGAACAGGAGGGACGCGAGGTTATACCACGGAGAATTTAACGAAATGTTACAAATGTAGGTACCCTTCGAGATTTGCGAGTACTGGTACGAACTTAGAGCTTCCTTCGGCCAACGATCCCGCCCGGCCTGAATTTCCCATCTGTGAAATCGGTTTATCGTCATGTGGGAGCCAGTTGACGATAACGCCGTTTATGGGGACTTGGACAAACAGGCTGTAATAATGTCTAATCCTTCAGTGCTGTGCGTGGTTAGAGGTATTCGGAGACCGCTGCCGGACATGATTTTTGGCCTCGTGTTTGTCACGACGGCGAAGGATAAGGGCTATGAATTTTCGCAACCGCTATCTGGTCATTGCTGTCCGAATATTGCTTGGTCTCGTCATGCTCGCAAGCGGCATAAGCGGGCTGATGATGGGTAATTCAACAAAAGGTGTACCGCCGCAAATGGTCACGGTTACGCAAGTATTCTTTGCCTCGGGCATTTTTCAGATGGTAAAGGTTACTGAGATCGTTGCGGGGTTCATGCTGCTATTTAACATTTTCCCGGCGTTGGCAACATTGTTCCTTGCGCCAGATGTTGTTGGAATAGTTGTCGTCAACTCCCGCTTGATGCCTTCATTCCTATGGATTGGCGTAGCTGTCTTTGTGCTGACCGCTTATTTGGGTTACGCCTACTGGGACAAATACAAGTTAATCTTCAGCCGCAATTAATACGGACAGAGCGTGCCTCACCCGGTAACGCCGTGTCTCATGACTTGGGTTGGCGAATCGAGCGGCTTGGTATAACCCGTTCTTCTCACAAGGAAGCGATTCTTATCTCACGTGGTTGTTCACGAATCCATCGGTCTGAGATGCGGCTGTAGGGGCACGACAATGTCGTGCCCCTACAACTGTGATACTGCTACAAACCGTCGATTTACATTGGCTACGCAGGTTATCTCGGACGGGTTGGTGAGAAATTCAGCCTAAGAGCCCTCGACCCTGGGCTTCGACTGAGCTCCTGGGGGATCGCGGAAGGGATCCATCGGAATCGGCGCGTACTCGACGTCGATGATTTCGAGATGTTCCGTCTTCGCTGGCGCGTGCAGGTCCACGATGTCGCCGGGGCGCGCCTTCATTAGCGCAATGGCGAGAGGGGAGCGCCAGCTGATGTAGCTGCGGTCGAGGTTCACCTCGTCGGTGCCGACGATCGAGACGACGTGTTTGAGGCCTGCGGTGTCCTTGTAGGTCACGGTTGCGCCGAAGAAGACGCGCGCAGCGGCCGATCCCGGACGCGGAGCGGCGGGGTCGACGACCACGGCGGCATCAATGCGTTTCGTGAGAAAGCGAATCCGCGAATCGATCTGGCCTAACCGTCTTTTGCCGTAATGGTAGTCGGCGTTTTCACTGCGGTCTCCGTTACTGGCAGCCCACGCTACGACCTCCACCACTGCGGGCCGCTCGCGACTCAGCAGGAAGCGATGCTCATCTTTCAGCCGCTGCAATCCGGCGGGCGTGATGTAATTTTTGAGGGGCGGGCCGGGTTCGTCTCGCACCGGTCCTCTGAGCGGTCGCTTTGTTCGCATGTGCCAATCTGCCATGG
>CAZUNI010000036.1:0-47985 GCA_964622265.1 uncultured Acidobacteriaceae bacterium
AAATTTCACCCTGCTGCGTGGCGTACGGAATGATGCACATTTCGGTGCGGCGGAAGTCGTAGTTAAACAGGTCCTGGAACCACATGCCCGCGATCATCAGGAAGTTCCATGGGTCGGTGTTCCGGCGCTTCATGGCGTCTTCGTAGGTGCGTTCCGGGCCTGCGGTTCCGTACTTCTCGCGCTGGTTCTTGGTCAGGCCCCACGACTTGTCCATCTTCTTCCACAGATCAAGCAGGCGGAAGGTTCCGGGCGCGCCATACGGATTGTAATTCTTGAGCATGGCAAGGCCGAACGTGAGGTTGGAAAAATTCTTGCTGCGAGCGGCGTCCGTGACCTTCTTGATGTCCTCGACCAGCTGAGGCACGTTCAGGAATGCAGGCACAGGCACCCATTCCTTCGTCTCTTTGTTGATCAATACGCCGGTTCCTACGCCGCAGTTGGGGTGGCAACCGCAGCTCACCGAGCCCCAGGGCGCTTCAGGGCCATGGGAAAGGTCGGCGAAAGCCGAAAACGTGCTAATTAAGGAGATCGGGAACCAGTCGCGTGTGGGCTCGATCTTGCCGACCTGCGCGCTGACGTCCTGCGCGAGGTGCGAAAGCGTATAGCGCTGCTTCATGCGGCGCTCGGGAGTAATTTCCTCGTCGCGACCGGTGAAAGATACGGGCTGGAACGCCACGAACGAAATTTTCTTGGGGTTGTCCATCGCGAATTTCACGATGGCGCCGACCTGATCGTTGTTCAGGTTGTTGACGATCGTCGTGACCAGGATGATTTCGATGCCCGCCTCGTGCATGTTTTCGATGGCGCGCAGCTTCACGTCGAACAGGTTGCCGACCTGGCGGTGGCTGTTGGCGTCGTTTCCGATGCCGTCGAATTGCAGGTAAGCGTAGCGCAGGCCGGCTTCGAACGCCTGCTTGCAATACTCCTTGCTCTTGGCAAATTCGATGCCGTTGGTCGCGGCCTGTACGCTGTTGTAGCCAATCTTGCGCGCATGGCGGATCGCGTCGAAAAAGCGCGGGTGCATCGTCGGCTCGCCGCCGGAGAACTGCACTGACATCTGGCGACGGGGCTTGATCCTCAGCGCGTTATCGAGGATTTCCTGAATCTCTTCCCAGGAAAGTTCGTGGACGTATCCGACCTGGTTCGCGTCCATAAAGCAGGGATCGCACATCATATTGCAACGATTGGTGAGGTCCACGGTGAGCACTGAACCGCGTCCATAACGCACTGTGCTGGAGCCGTGCTTGTGCAAGTCTTCGTCATTGTGCGCGGGAATGTCGCGGCCCGGAAAGTTCTGCTCGATCCAGTTGAGGAACTTGGCGTCGATGGCCATCAGGTCTTCGTACTTGCCGTGGATCGGGCATTCCTTGACCATCCAGACTTCGCCATCGCGCTCAATGATCTGCGCCTTGATTTCGCCGACCTTCTCGTGCATCAGGTCGCGCCAGTCTTTCTTGCCGTCAAAAATCGCCTCGCGCGCGTCCTTGACGCAGCCCGGGCACAGTGAGTCCGTCTGCCGCGGCCAGCCGAGTGTGGGCTTGGACTTCTCCCACGATTTCAGCAGCGGCTTGTCGGACCATTTCGGTGTAAACGACGGATTTGGATTGTGCTTGTTAAAAACCTGGATCGTGTCGAAGGCTACGCCTGCGGTCTTGCAAACCACGTAATCCAATGCTTTCCATGCACGTGTCCCCAGAGATTGAGACATTTTTACAATCCTCCACAATTACGATTCGATTGAAAAGCTAGTACACAGAACCGGTTGAGAGCCCTCAGTGATGAACTACGGCCCCTGATATTCCAAAACAGATTACCCAAAGACGCCCAATAACGTCCAGATAAAGATTTCCCAGTGTTGAGTTTCTCCAGTAAAGCCCTAAAGGTCCACAGAGTTACGTCCAAAGGGCAGTTTTGAGGGTCGAACGGTAGTCCACAGCAGCCAATGGGGACGCCGATTTTGCGTCCATTTGGCCTGTCTTCAGTGGCATAGCCAGCCGCTGCGGCCTGTGTGGTTATAGTTTCAACCCTGCTACTTACCATTACGTCCTGCTCGGCCTCCAGGAAACCAAGAGCGCACAGACTGAAGTCTGTACTACTGGTGGGTAAAAAATATCCCGGTACTGCCGTACCCCTCAAAAATGGACTATCCGCCTATGGTGACCTGAGGGGGTCTGATTCAGAATGTACTCACCCAAGCAAATCGAGTTTCATTCTAGGAGGCAAGGAATTATGAATCGTTGGTGGTGTATGGACTGCCGGGCAGACGTTGAACTGAACAAGCATGGCCGCTGCGGTTGCTGTGATTCAGAAGCGGTGGATCCAGTGGACCAGAGGGGTGGCATACCTGCGCAAATTTCCATGGCCGAGGCCGCTGTAAATGACTCAGCTTCATGGGCTTAGTTGTATCGGCAAATCGATGTTCGGAAGGATTTAAGGCTGCAAAGCAACTGAAAACAAAGGAGGAACTACCAGAGACCAGACAGCACAACACGTTTAGACCACTCTAGAAAAGGAGCTAAACCATGTTGAAAAACATACGAATCTTCGGCTTTTTAGGCGCGGCAGCGCTGTTGTGGACGTTTACGGCGACTGCGGCCAGCCAAGGGGCCAGGACACACAAGCAGGTTGGATCAACCAAGAAGACTCCGAAACAAAGTTACGTGGGAACGGCATCCTGGTACGGAAGGCAGCACCAGGGACGTAAAATGGCGAACGGTAAACGCTTTGATCTTAATAAGCTAACAGCAGCAAGTTGGACTTTCCCGCTCGGGACTCCGGTCCGGGTGGAGAACCTGAAAAATGGCGAGTCCGTGATTGTGACCATCACTGATCGCGGCCCGAATCACCGGCTCCACCGTCTCCTGGACCTATCCCAGGGAGCGGCGGAGCGACTGGATTACGTTGGGCAAGGATTGACCACGGTATTCGTCTACCCAGTAATTTCCTTTCAGACCGAGGCCGTGGCGTTCGATACGCCACTGGTCGAACCACGCCGCGAGAAGCATCCTGTCGAGTATCAAGCGATGGCTTTGAATCCGGAGATGTGAGTTTGATTGGGCGGGCTCGTTTAGAGCCCGCCCCTGCCTCCGATGCCCGAAGCGGTCGGCACAACCCCAACTCAATTGCTCAATGCCTCGCTCGCCGGGAACCAGCACGGCCCTGAGAGGCGAAGCGCTTGTCTTCCTTGATCGCGGATTGCACGATGTAAGCCGACCGCGTCATCCCCGCTCGTTCGGCCAGACGATCGATCTCGGCAATCTGGCTTTCCCGCGCGGTGATATTCACGCGGACCGTTTTTTCAAGGTTGACGCTCACCAGGATTGCTACAGCGCCCTTCCGGGCGGGATCGTCGGCAATTTCATCCAGCTTTGACGGCTTTGGAATTGCCTCGCCATCCTCGGCCATACCTTCGATATGAAATGCCAGGGCTTCTCCGGCTTTGCGCCGTGCCTCTTCCAATGTTTTTCCCGCAGTCACGCAGCCGGGAAAATTCGGAAAGCTGACGCCAAAATCGGATTTGCGATCCTTGTGCAGATAAGCGATGTAATCCATTATTTACCTCAACTTGATTCCGGCTTGTTTCTCGATGCTTTTCAAGGTCCCAATCGGCAGGTCCCGGCTGGGGTGTGGGACTGTCACCGTGCCTTTCTTCACCGGATGCTTGAATTGCTTGTGGCTTCCGATCTGATTCACTTCGTACCAGCCGTCTTGCAGTAAACGTTTAATAATTTTCCGGCTGTTCATAGATTATACACACTCAATACACACTTTTCAAGCTGGTGGTCAACGTTGTTTTTGTTTGCCTGGAAACAGGCTTTCCCGTACTCTGAACTTATTGAGAAGACATTTCAACTAGCCTTTGCAAGCCAAATCGGGAAGAGATTCTGTGAAAATCGCGATCATCGGCGGAGGCATCGGGGGGATGACGCTGGCGCTTTCCCTGTTGGATGTCGGCGTTAGGGATGTCGATATTTATGAATCCGTGCCTGCGATCAGGGAACTGGGTGTTGGCATCAATGTTTTGCCGCACGCGGTCCGCGAACTGTCGGAGTTGGGGCTGCTCGACGAGCTTTACGGCATTGGCATTCCTACGGCGGAATTAGTCTATTACTCAAAACATGGGCAGAGGATCTGGGGCGAGCCTCGTGGGCTGGCTGCTGGGTATAACTGGCCGCAATTTTCCGTGCATCGCGGTGAGTTGCTTACTGTATTGCATCAGGCTGTGCTGAAACGGCTTGGCCCTTCGCGGCTTCATACCGGGCATCACTTGGCGCGATTCGGTCAGGAGGGTGATCGCGTCTGGGGTGAGTTTATCGACAGGAAATCCGAGGCGACCGTGGCACGGGCGGAAGCTGACCTGCTCGTTGCCGGCGATGGGGTTCATTCGGTGGTTCGCCAGACGCTGCATCCCGGTGAAGGTAGTCCCAAGTGGAATGGCATTACCATGTGGCGCGGCGTCACGCGAAGCAAGCCGTTTCTCTCCGGGCGAACGATGATCATGGTTGGATACTTCGGCCGGCGCGTGGTGATCTATCCGATTGCGAAGAAATACGAAGATCGCGGCGAGGCGCTGGTCAACTGGGTTGCGGAGATGAAGAATGCGCCGGAGCAGCCCATGCCCCGGCAGGACTGGGAATTTACCGCTCCCGTCGAAGCTGCCCTGCAACCTTTCCTGTCCTTCAAGTTTGACTTTCTGGACATTCCGGAACTGATTCGCGGCGCGGAAGCGATTTACCAATACCCGATGGTGGACCGCGACCCGCTGCCTACGTGGAATCACGGACGTGTCACCTTACTCGGAGATGCAGCCCATCCGATGTACCCGGTCGGCTCGAACGGAGCGTCACAAGCGATTATCGATGCCCGTGTGCTGGCGCGCGAGTTGGCACTGCAACCTACCATCGAGAGCGCTCTCGATGCCTACGATGCGCAACGGCGTCCGGCGACGGGCGCAGTGGTCGAGGCGAATCGCAAGGTTGGCCCGGAGCAATGCATGGAACTGGTCGAGCAGCGCGCGCCTGATGGATTTACGAATCTCGATGATGTGGTTAGTCAGACGGAGATGGAAGAAATTTCGCGGAGGTATAAGAAGACGGCAGGATTCGATCCGCAGACCCTTAATGCTCGCCCTTCGTTGTCGGTTTCTAGGACAACCAAGAATTCGAACTGATCTCTGTAACTAACTCTCCGAACCCGCTGTCTTATGCTTTCCTACGCCATAGATGCCGCTTTGGGGCCTCAATGGGTCTGGGCCGTAATTTCTGCAATTAGCTTTAAATGGTCCATCGTCACCGAATTCTTTATCTCTGTCAGGTATTGAATGAAATCCGCTCCAGTCTTTGGCGAAAATACTTTGCAAACGTAAGGAAGCGCGAAATCTTTCGGGATGTGCTGCAAGAGCGCTCTACATCCGTTGTCTACAAACATCGCATCGCAATAGGGCAGGAGGGTTGAAACTAGGTTTATATCCGTTACTGTACCTTGGTTGGGTATTTCTTTCTGGCCAGCGGCGGCTTTTGCTGCTAGCGAAGCGTACATGGCGGCGCTGATTTGATTGAATGGAGTTTCATTAATCGCACCTGATTTGAAAAATTCGCCAAGTTTTGCGTTCCCTTCTTCTCTTCCAACTTGCTGCTGAAATATGAATTGCAAGTTCGCCATTAGTGTCTCTGTTCGGGATGGCAGAATATCATCTAGTGATATTGATGACATCTGCCCCCGCTTCACCATGGCAGCCATCTGCATCCGCTTGCGCCAGTCTGCTGCATACATTTGGGCTATGGTCCGGCCGAATGAAACCTTCTCGACCGCGAATGCTTGTTTGAAGGATTTTTTCTCTCTTTGCCACTGTTCAAAGACCTCTTTAAGACCTTGGTGGATCTTGTTCCGCCTTGCGCGGAGTTCATCGACCGTTCCGGGCAGAACACCATCAACTGTAATGAAAAGACGCCCACTCCATACATGGAGACTCTCGGAACTGATTGACTCCGGGCTAAAGTCGAAGCTTACCGGTTCATTTTTGAGCCAAGCCTTCGCAAGGTCCGCTAGCTGTCGAATCCTGACCGTCTCTGCGTCATCGAAGCTCACACCACCGGAGAAGTGTTCATAAGTGTGCTTCAACGCTTTGTAAAAAGGAGACACTAAAGATTCGTGCTGATGCTCGCGGGAATCTGGGCACGCCACCAGTTGTAGGTGACAGACGACGCCCAATATTTCAAAGAGGTCCTTCCAAAATGGTTCAGAAGCAGCTCGTTCATGTCCTTTCACCTCAGGACTCAAAAACTTCATGATATTGCTGAATGCAAATTGGTCAACATAGACGATTTTCTTTTTAATCTCGGGCAGGTAGACCGTGGCCGTATACCAACAGTCACGGCAGCGACGTTCACACTGGGTATCTCTGACACTTAGCACGCCGTACTCTTCCGCCCCGCACTTTGGACATCGAAGATACGGACTCATTATGAAGTCACGTGGGTCAATGCGAATTGTGCGTGTGCTTCTCATGGCAAGACAACATCATTGTAGCACCTAGCGAAAGTAAAGCGAAGCGCTGAAAGCAGGGATGAACCAAAAGGCAGCCGCCCCGCGGCTAGTGCGATCAGTGGTAACCGAGAATGGAAAGAAGTCCAGGCCTTACGCGTTAGCAATTGGCCGCAAAACCGCAATCGCAAAATGCGCCAGCAGCGGCGCGCCTTCGTCGAGTTGTAGCCAGCGGACTACGCAGTGGTCTTTCAGATATTTTCCGACGCGGGCTTCGTTGATGCCGAGGTGTTCGGCTAGTTTTTCCTTCAGGTCGGCGCCTTCGCGGCTGCTGCGTCCGCTGCGGAGCAGATTGCCGATGCCGACGCGCAGGGTCTGACAGGCTTCGACGTAATAGTAGGTGGTCTGGTCGGTGTCGGTGATCAGGAAGACGCCGGGACCGGCGGGGGCATCTTCGGCCTGGTCCACCGAACGTACCGAGCAGGCCAGCATGCGGCGCAGCTGCGATTCGAGCCTGGTCATGCGCGAGGATAGCGCGGGATCGCCCGAACGAGTGCGTGCGGACGCGGAGGCTGCGTGTTCGAAGGTGCTGACGGGTTCCGGCTCAGCCGAGCGGGGCCGCGAAACTTCCTCGGAAACGAACGGACTGACGATCGGAGCGGCAATCGATTCCGCCGGACGGTCAATTGCAGCTGCCGGGACAGACGACATTGCGGGAGACGGGACAGGAATCGGACCCGGTGTGCCTGCTGGAACCGGACCGCCTACGCGCGGGCCCTTGTGGCGACCGCGTCCGCCTCGGCGGCCGCGACGCTTGCGCCTGTGCAGAGGAGACGCTCCGGCAACCTGCAACGGCGTCGGCGCACCTGCCGGTTGCGCTCCTGAAGGCTGTTCGAAGACAGCTTCCTGGTGGCCACCCTCGGAATCGGATGCGTCCTGGGAAAGTTCTGAATCCGGTGAATCGGAATATTCTGAAATGATAGGCTCCAATCGAGCTTCCGGCTCCGTGTTGGTCTGGCTCACGGGAACCGCAGCGGGCGTCACGGGAATCGGCGCGCCCAAACGTGTCAGTGCTTCCTCTGCTTTTAATTTCCATTGCGCGCGGCGAAAACGCTCCGCGGCGGATGTGTACCAGCGCGCCGCTTCGGCATTTGCGCCGGCCTTTTCATGAAGCTGCGCGAGTTCGAACGCCACCATGGCATCGCGCGTGCGTTCGTACAACGCCGCCAACTGCCCCGGGGGATCCGCGCTGGTCCGCGCTTTGCGGATGCGCGCCTGAATCTTTCGCCAATCGCTCACTGTTCGATAGTGTATCAGCCGAAGGCACGCGAGGCCAGCCGTTCGCATGGAAAAGCAAACGCGATGGTCGAAGTAGCCGCGATTTGGATTATGCCTTTCTGGTTGCAGGAGCAACTCTGCGGTGCAGCGTGGGAACGCCAATCGGGAGATTGGCGTTCCCAGGTTTCTCGGGATTATTGCAGCGCAGCCATCGCGCTTTGCAGTTCATTGTGTATGGGGACGACCGTGTCCACGCCGCTGGTCTTCAGAACCTTTGACACCAGTTCATCGGGAGCGAACAGGACCATTTTTCCGCCGCGGCTCTTGATGGCGCGTGCGGTATTAAAAATGGTCCGCAACCCCATCGACCCGAGGAACGATACTTTCCGCATGTCCACAAGGACAAATTTCTTGCTGCCGGAAATCACATTCATCTGCAAATCCACTTCTTCAGTGCCGGTGATGTCCATTCGGCCGTCGAGCACGACCTTGGTCACTCCGCCCGCCAGTTCCTCTGTCACCATTTGCATGCGCAATGCCTCCATCAAATCCTTCGCGAGAGCCCCCGCATTTCGGCAGTATTCCACCGGGAGAGCTTCATCAAGATCGCTCCCGGAAAGAGACAATAACTCACTGAATGCTACAGGATTGTTACAGACTTAATCCGGCGAAGGCGCGAGGCTTGACTGGATTATTTTAGCGTCAGTACAAGTTGCGCCGTGGGATACAGGTCCTGCGGCATTCCCGCTGATGCATTCTGGCCCTGAATTCGCAGCTCGATTTTCAAGGTCTTCTTTTTCTTCGCCTTAAACTCGTCGCTCACTGTGTTCGACGCCTTTTGCATTTCGCCATTCCGCGCGATGGCATGGAACTCCTGAACGCCCGGGGGGACAAATAAATCCTCGTATTGGGGTTTATTTCCCGCAACGCTTCGACGAAAATAAATCTTGCCGTTCATCTCGACCGTGAAGTCCAGATTCGGCGGCATTCGAGTTGCGTCGATAATCAGCCGCGAGTTTTCTTTCGGATTCATTGTCTTCGGATCGAAATCCACCGGCGCCAGCTCTGCCGGTTTCGGTGGTGCTTTGGGCGGAGGCGCGGGAACCGCAACCGCAATCGCTTTTTTCTCTGTCTTCTTCTCTGCCACCCTCGGTGTGCTGACAGGAACAGGCTGCGGCTCGTCCGGTAATTTTTCCAATGGCGGCGCAGTGGTTGGTACCGGCGGATTTATTGCCACAACGGGGGCCGGGGCAGTGGCTGGTGCCAGGGACGGCTTTGCCTCAGTCCTGTGCCGCAGGAAAATCCAGCCGCCGAACAATACCACCGCCGCGCCCACCACAGCCGGCAAAACAAAACGATTTTTCGAAGCCGGAAGTGGGATCTGCCCTGCGGAACTCGGCGCACCGGCAACCGGAACCGTGGCCACGATGGTTGCCGCACTGGCCGGATCGGTCTTCTGGCGCACATCAATCGTCGCTGCTGTATCGGTCTGCGGGCGCAAGAAGGCGGTTCTATGCAGGTCCGATTTGCCCGACGCGCGCAGGCCTGATAGATCGTGCGCTAATTCCTCTCCTGTCTGATACCTGTCAACAGGACTTTTCGCAAGGCATCTCATGATGATGAAATCGAGATCTTCCGGGATGGAGGGATTGAGTTTTCGTGGCGGCACGGGTTCGGTGTGCACCACTTTGTAGGACACTGCCGTCATCGTCTCGCCGTGAAAGGGCTGTTCTCCAGTTGCCATCCAATACAGGATTACGCCCAGCGAAAAAATATCCGCTCGCCCATCAACCGGCGCGCCCGTGAATTGTTCCGGCGGCATGAATGCGGGAGTGCCAAGCATTTGCCCTGTGGTGGTAATTTGTCCGGCGGCCAGCTTGGCCACGCCGAAGTCAGTGATTTTCGGCCGCTCGATTCCGTGGGCGTCCGGAGAGGTGAGAAGGATGTTGGCCGGTTTGATGTCGCGGTGAATGACTCCCTGTTTATGCGCGTATCCGATGGCATCGGCGATTTGCTGGCCGATTTCGCAAACGCGTTCCAGCGTCAGGCGTTCGCCTTTTTTCACGGCGGCGTCGAGCGTCTGGCCGTTCACGAACTCCATGACCAGAAAGGGCATGCCGTCGTCCTCGCCGACATCGAACACGGCCACGATTCCAGGGTGGGCGAGGCGTCCGGCGGCGCGCGCCTCGCGATAAAATCGGTCGCGAAACTCGCTACCCTGCTCGCTGGCAAGCGCCACGGCAATCACCGTTTTCAGCGCGACTTCGCGGTCCATCGCCGGGTCTTTCGCGCGATACACGGTGCCCATCGCGCCGCGACCCAGTTCTGCCACGACTTCGTATCGGCCAATCTTCTTTGGCATTTCCATGTGCTGGACAGGCTTACTTTAGCACAACCGAATCAGCGGCGGTTCGGTCGCCTATTTTCATATGCATCAGGGAAAATTGAGCGGCGCGTGCTCAGGCGGTTGCGCGGTAGCGAACGAGCAGGAGTGTAATGTCGTCCGCCTGGCTAGCGCCACGCGCGAAGGTATCGACGGAATCGAGGATTGCCTTTTGAAGTCGATCGAGCGGCGCGGCGTGATTGCTTGCCAGAACCTGCTGCAGGCGGGAATCCCCGTATAACTGCTGGGCCGAATCGGTGGCTTCTGTAACTCCATCGCTGAAAAGGACCAGCGTGTCGTCCATCTGGAGATTCACTTCGCGAGCTTCATAATCGGCCTCAGGAATCAGGCCCACCGGAAAAGATCCCGTGGTGTAAAGCTCGCTGACTTGCCCCTTGCGAATCAGAAGCGGCGAAGGATGGCCTGCGCTTATATATTCCAAACGGCCGCTCGCGTGGAGGATGCCGAAAAACAGGGTCGCGTAGCGGCCCAACTGGGAATGTTCGCAGAGAAACCGGTTGATATGATGAAACACCTGCAACGGGTCTGCCCCGATGGTCATGCCGGAGAGGGCGCCTTGAAGCATGGTCGTAAGAAGTGCTGCGCCGAGGCCTTTGCCGGAGACATCCGCGATGAGAAAGGCCGTCCGGTCGTTACTCAAAGGGAAAACATCGAAATAGTCGCCGCCGACTTCAAGGCACGGAGTGTGAATTCCCGAAATCGCTAAATACGGATAGTCATGGAAACCGTGGGGAATCAGGGCCTGCTGGATGTTGCGCGCGATGTCGAGTTCCTGCTCGATTCGGTGGCGTTCCCTTTCACGCTCGACCAGGCGGGCGTTGTCCAGAATGCTTCCGGCCTGCAGGGAAAGGGCATCGAGGATTTGGCGATCGAGTTTTGAAAACGCCGCAGGCCGTCGCGAATCGAGATAAAGCACTCCGAGGAGCTGCCCGGTCTTGAGCACTACCGATTCCAGAGAACTGGCGCGTGGCATCGTGTAGAGAGGAATGGCAACAACGGCGCGAAGCCTCTGCATCACGATGCTTTGCGCCTCCTGCAACTTCACATTTCCTGCCTGTATGTCTTCGGTGATCACGCTGGAGCGTTTTTTCAGCGCTTGCCCCAAGGCGGTTTGGCTGGGGTTGAGGCTTTCCGGAGTAACAGGTTTCCCACTCTCGCCGCGCGCGAGGCGGACTCGTAGTGAACCGGAGGAATCGGCTTCGAGCAACAAACCGCGGTCGGCGTGAGTGATCGCGATGGCGTGGTCGATCATGGCAGCGAGCACCGAGTCCAACGGAAGCTGCGAATGCAGAAGCGAGGTCGCCTCGAGGAGAAGATTCAGTTTCCCGAGGCCTGCGGAGATAGAAGAGCCGCTGGACAGTGTCTCGATGCGGGTAAGAATAACCTGGAGGGAATCCTCGACGACAACCGGATGGAAAATCAACTTATAGGAGTCATCAAGGCCGAACGTAATGGCATCGCCCTCTTCCAAAGTATGCCGTTCGATTTTCTTGCCGTTCACGAACACGCCGTGGAGATTGCCGCGGTCCTCCAGCTGGTGGCCGCCTTCGTCGTAAACAATCGCGCAGCACTGGCGGGAAACACGCGCGTCGGATAGCGCGAGGTAGTTGTTTGTGCCTCCGCCGCGCCCGATGAAGAAGGGCGACTTGTCCACGAGGACCAATTGGCGAGAAGAATCGGGAGCGATGACTTCCAGCTCGACTCTCCGGTTTATGGTGGATTCAGGCACGCAGTATCCCCGAATCGTGGATAGTAGCACGCACGAACCTTTTTGGGTGCGTGGGCCAATGAACAATTCTCGATAAATAATCTGCTGTGAAGTTAGAGTATGGCGTGTGCCCGTGTCGCCGAAACGACGCTTTTCTCATGGGATGAGGCTGCCGTCTTGAAACTTTTGAGACTTGAGACCAAGAATTGCATAAACAGCAGAATCGAAGCATGACGAACGCCGAGCGCACCGCACACGTCATCGAGATCTCGCGCGGTTTGGGATTCGATCTCTGCGGCGTTGCGCCTGCGGCCGAATTTCCGGAACTCGCGCATCTCGAAGAATGGCTGGCGCGGGGGCATTCCGGCGATATGCGCTATCTCCACGACGCGCGGCGGCGATCTGTTTCCAACGTAGTGCCAGGCGCGCGAAGCGTGATTGTTTGCGCGCTCAACTACAACACCGATTTCCCTATCTCCACAGAAGTGCCCGAAGAGATCGCCTCCGCTGCCGGCCCGCGGGGATGGATGTCGCGTTACGCCTGGGGCGACGACTATCACAACGAGCTTGGCGAAAAACTCGATGCGCTAGTCGAAGGACTCCGCCAGAAATTTCCCGAGCCATTTGAAGCGCGAGCATATGTGGATACCGGACCAATCGTCGAACGAGTGGCCGCAAAATATGCCGGATTGGGCTGGCTCGCGAAGAATACTTGTCTGATTAACGAAAACCTTGGCTCCTGGCTTTTCCTCGGCGTGATCGTTGCGACGCTCGATCTGGCGGCGTCACTGGGGCCAACGGACACTCCCGCGGAAGACCTGTGCGGCAATTGCAGCCTGTGTATCGACGCGTGTCCGACCGCTGCGATTGTCGAGCCCTACGTTCTTGACGCGCGGCGTTGCATTTCTTATTTGACCATCGAACTGCGTGGCACGATTCCGGAGGAGTTTCGCGAGCCGGTTGGGCGGCACATTTTCGGTTGCGATATTTGCCAGGACGTCTGTCCGTGGAATCGACGCACCCCGCTGGCCGCGCTGGAAAGTTTTAGGCCGCGCCGCTTTGCGCAGGACTCGCTTTTTTCACCGAACCTGGAATGGCTGATTTCGTTTAGTGAAGAAGAATTTCGCGAAGTGTTTCGGGGCAGTCCGGTAAAGAGAACAAAGTGGCGGGGCCTTGTACGAAACGCCTGCGTTGCCATCGGCAATTCACGGATTGGCCCGGGCGAACCCCGCTACGATGAAATCCGAACCCAACTCTCGCGCCTTGCTGCTTCAGACGACGCAATCATTGCGGAGCATGCGCAATGGGCGCTCTCACGCATTCAATAAGGATGGGAGGCCGATCTCCGGCAGAGTCACTGCCGGAGATCGCTTCCGCTAAAAGCCTTTAACCTTTCCCGCCTTCTTATAGCACTGCCAAATGATGTGCCACCCCAGAAGGATCACGACCAGCATGGTGGTCCATGCCCAGGTGGATTGAATTCCAAGATTGCCCCCGGCGAAATATGTGGAGTGCGAGTTGAGCATCGCCCAAATCAACGGGAGCGAGAGGTAGGTGTTGTGCCGCGAGCGTGAACCGGCGAGCGCGACAACGGCAGCATCGGGCGGCTGGCCATTCTTGATCGCCGTGATAATTTTCTGCTGGCTCGGCCAAATCCGGAACCAGACGTTGAACGCCATGATCGTCCCGAACATCGCCCCAATGTGAATCAGATACCCGCGATAACTGAAATGAGCCCATCCCGCCATCAGGAACAGCACAACCCCAACGAGGACGAAACCTACGGTCGCGAGCGCTTTGACGTTCTTCCCCAGCGGAGACTTTGCGAGGGCGTCATACACGATAAAAGCAAGGAAAGTGAAGAGCACCATCACGATGGCGCCCACACCCCATCCCTCGTCCGGATTTTCCAGAAATACGGCCCGGTGGCCATAGAAAACCATGCCGATCAGCAGGAATCCGGTAACCCAGGTCCATGCTGCGCCCCAGCGAAACCAGAACAGCGCGCGCGGCATTAATTCCGGCACGACTTTTTTCTTGGTATCCGCGTCCATTGTTGTCGCGAAAGGACCATTTACGAAATTGAAAAAATAGAGCAGCCCAATCCATGTAATTCCTGCGAATACATGCAGCCAACGGAACAGCTGTTCCAAACCACTCATACGACGTCCCTCCTTATCAGTCTTGCCCTAACGAGCGGTGGTCTATATCGGCATAGTTCAGCGGGTTAGAGCCGAATGCTTACAAAAGCGCGTTATTATACTCACCTAGTGCAAGCGTTGCCACTGATATCGTGACGCACCCGCCGTTCGATCTGCCCCGGATAAGGCAATTTACATTTCGAAGTCCGAGATCAATTTAATGGAATTAAGAGTGAAAACCTGACCCCGGTGGCCTTAGCGCGCCCGTGCTTCCTTCCACTGCAACGAAGGCAGGGTTACGTTGGCAACCCGCTCCAGGTAGGCCTTTGCATGATCCGCCGCGCGGTCCTTCCCCTGTTCGATGTCTTCGACCGCTTCGGAGGGCGCAATCCACGTCCGGGTCTTGACGTTGTAAACCGAAGCTTGAATCCCCTGCGCATTATGCTCGGAAAACAGCCGCAGATGTTCACCACCAATTTCGACCTCAGCCCATACACCATCAATCAACATTGGAAAATTTGAGACGCATTTGAAGATTCGTCTTTCCTCTCAGAAATTGTCCATCGATCACTTCAATTCTCGCCTGTCCGTCTTATATTGTAGCGCAGGCTTCCGTTTGGGCGGGCATGTTTGCACGTGTCACAAACAAAAGAACGCACGCTGAAGCGTACGCCACTATTTCTTTCGGTTCGTTTCGACCCATGCGGCAAAAGAATTTGCGAGTGCCTTGATTCGTTAATTTTCCATCGGCATCGAAGAATTGGCCGCTCCGCCAATGGTGGCTTCCGGTTGTTGCATCTCTGGGACATTCAAAAAGACCAAAGACTAGCGCAGGTGATGATTCGCCCGAACGCGCCGGGCACGGAACGGTTGTGCTCCGGCGTTAAAATGAGAAATGCGTCGGCGCTCCTGATCTGCTGGCGAATTGAAACCGAGGTCGCCGGTGGATTCTTCCCGTCCAGGTCTTGGTTGTACAAAGGCAGATGGCCGAACTCCGCAAATTCAAATTTCAGCGATGGGAGATTGAGCGCGATCAGGGCCTTCGCCGTTTAGCGATTCAACGAATTCTTGCGAAGACTTCCTTCGAACACAAGCACTTCTGCTTCAGGACTCATGAGTTCACCTTTCCAGGCATCAAATGCCTCTCCCGACCTGAGTGGCCATCATCATTCAGTGAAGCTGATGCGGAATAGCCACGCTGAGGTTTTCACGGAACCATTCTAAACTTTTGAACTCTCTTGCCGCGGTTTTCGGTGACATAAACGTTGCCCTTCGAATCCACAGCAATACTGAGCGGCTGGTCGAACTCACCCGGAAAATGTCCAGACCTGCCGAAGCTCGACAGGATCGTTCCGGTCTGCCGGTCGAGGATTTCGATTCGGGCGCTGTTTTGATTGATGACGTAAATCAGATGCTGCTTCGCATCGCGGGATAATGCGATGGCCACCGCCGAGCCCGCCGCCCCGCTCTTGCGCTTGTCGTTGTCAGCAACGGGCGTGTACGCCTTCCACGGGATTTCGATGTTCTGCTTGAAATTGCCCATCCGGTCGTACACCTGAAGCCGGTTCGCAGCCCGGTTGCACAGGTACACCAGGCCGTCGTTCGCCAACGCCATGCAGTGAATGGATTTTGCGATTTCCGGCTGCCATTGACGCAAAAAGGTTCCGGCGCGATCCATCACTGCGATGCGACGGTTGCCCCCTCCGTCGCCGTCGTCCACATAAACGTCCCCGGTTTGACGGTCAACATTGACATCGGCGGGCGCAAAAAACTGCGCGGTATTTGAGTTGAGCGGCTTGCCTTTGAGTGTGCCGTCGGAGGAATCGACCACGCCGCTTTTGCCGATCTGCAGCAGGAGTTTGCTTCCATCGTGCGTATATTTTCGCGCAATGCCGGAGTCGGTGCTTACCATCCAGACGTTATTTTCCTCGTCGAAGTGGCAGGCATGAAATGAATTGATCAGCTGCGGATCGAAAAGATCGTCCGTCCAGGAATGGACGACCTTCCCTGCCGGATCGAACTCGATCACCGGCGGAGCCTTCTCCCCGGCATCCAGATCGACATCCAGCACTTCCTGGCGATTCAGAATCATTACGTGGTCGCGCGCGTCCACACACACAGCGCCCACTGCTCCCAGCACCCATTTCTGCGGCATCGGCATCGGCCATGACTTATCGACTTCGTATTTTGGCGCTTTGCCCTGAGCTCGCAATTGCGGCAGAAACGGATTTCCAGCCGCGATAACCAGTAGAGCGCACCCAGGAAGGGTGAACCTTCGCATTCTCTTCATTTGGATTTCTTCCTTTTTGGTTTGGGCGTCACTCAATCTCCCATTTTTCTAGCGGGTAAGGATGCGCGTCTGCCCGGGTGAGATGAGTTCGTAACGAATGCCCCGCCACCGAATTTGCCGCGTGAACAGCGCGACAATCGTATTCCACAAAGATATGAACGGCACTACTGCAGCAAGCAGCGTCCAGATCCAGCCGTCGGTGAGCAGTTTCGGCTTCCAGTCCGGCAGCAACTCCATCACTGCCGCGAGGCGAAGGACTCCGCGCGCCATGCTGAGGACCGGCGGAATCATGGCCAGCAGCAGAATATGAATCGCCGGGGAGCCCGCAAGCAAATCGGCAAAAAATATGCCGATGCCGATAACCACAGCACTACAGTACAAAAGATGTGCCAGCCCGCCGAGCGCCCAAAGCCTCGTCTCGTAAACACGCGCGATGATGATTTGCCGGTTTGTGAATTCGAGCAAGCCGTTTGCGTCGCAATCCAGTACGGTGGGCACAAGGCATTCGGGAGCAAATAGAATAGGTGCGCCCATGCGGCGCAGGGCTTCTGTTAGAGAAAAATCGTCGCTGACTGAGCCTTTCCAGTATTCGAGCACATTGGCCTGCTCGAACCGTTCGCGACGGATCGCCGTGCCGCCGCCCCAGCAAAAATTATTGTGATGTTCGCCGAGATAAGTGGCGGCAGGCGCGTTCCATGCAGACGCGAGCGCGCCCCAGAATCCGCCGCGCTGCCCGAAAAACCAGCGAAACGTAGTGACCGCGCCGAGCTGCGCATCGGCCAGTGGCGCTACCAGATGCGCCAGCCAGCTTCGCCCCGGGCGTCCATCGGAATCCGCAAACACAAACACGTCGAACCCCTCGGTCGCCTCATACACGGCAGCGCGAAGATTATTCACTTTCTCGCCACATCCTTCGGGACGCCCGGCAACCACGATATGAACTTTGCGTTTCGTCGAAGCCGCGATGCGGTCCAGAATCTTCCGCGCAGGATCGTCGCGACTGGCCATGGGAAAGAATATTTCGTAGTCCGGATAGTCAAAGGATAGCAGCGCCGAAAGATTCAGTTCCAGTCCGGCTTCAATTCCCTTCATTGGACAAATCACCGCGACGCGCGGCGCGTAAAACCCGGAATGGCTTGCGATCCTCCGCTGTGCCAGGTGAAGCCAGCGCAGGCCTCCCCACAGGTTGTGCAATCCCTGCAGCACTTGTTCCACGATCAGTAGATAGAAGAGGGTGAGCATAGGCGCAACTATCGCCAAGGTATAGGCCGGAGCATAGCAGAAAAATTTCACGGCGCAGCAGGAGGTTGTCGCAGTTAGAATCGATGGGAGTCAACTCGTAAACAGGGAGCCCAAGCCATGCCAGTGCGCGTAGAACCCATGATGGTAACGACATCGACCGAATTACCCGGCTATCGCATTGTGCGCAATTGCGGCATCGTGCGCGGAATCGTTGTCCGCTCGCGCAGCCTGCTGGGTTCGATTGGCGCGGGTCTGCAAACCATCATCGGTGGAAACATCACGCTGCTGACCGAACTGTGCGAGAAAACGCGCGAAGATGCCTACGAACTGATGATGCAGCACGCCGCCGAACACGGCGCCAACGCCATCATCGCCATGCGCTACGACGCCAATGAAATTATGCAGGGAGTCACCGAAGTCCTGGCCTATGGCACGGCGGTCGTGGTCGAGTGAATCTCGTAACGCCTCTGGTGTATCTCCCACTCTTGCCCAGCGCAAACGCGAAGCGTTGTTGCTGGAGTTTTCTTCCCGCGCTAACGGCCGGGACTCAGCGTCTGCTTGAGTAGTTTCTCCCCCAGCCTTTCAACATCGCCATAAAATTTCCGCGCCGCACGCCGCGCTTGCTCAATCATGGAGGGATCCAGGAGCAACGCAACGCGTCCGACGAACGGTGGATCTTCCTGCTGCGGGGGCTTCCCTTTCTTCTGCGTTCTGGCGGCCTTTTCCAACCTGCTCTGAAATTCGTCGTACAAGTCAAGGTCCCGATGAAACTGGCGCATGTCTTCCCCGTTCCAATCCCACGCACGCTCCAATGCCGCCATCAGTTCGCGGGAAAAAGCTTCTATGGTCTGCTTCTCTTCGTCCTTGAGAACAGTACGTTTCTTCGTGCCATAAAATCGCGGCAAACCCTGGCGTGTTTGATGAATCATCGCGAGGACAACTTCGCGGCCTATGGTTTCCGCCAGCTCGCGGTCACGGTCAGTCCCGCCGAGGATTCCCCGACGGTCGTATTCGGCAACATATGCAGCGACAAAATTGCCGACCAAGCGGTCACGATTAAGCGCAACGAACATACTGTTCGCCAGCGAACTCCCATAGATCGAAAATAGTTTGCGCGCGCGCGCCACCCTATGATTCTAGTATGTCCTGGGGGAAAATAAGTGGCACAGACTGAAGTCTGTGCCACCCAATGCCCTTTCACATTCGGCCACGGCAGCATTTCACACAGCTGACATTAAGTCGTGATATACAGGGCTTCCAACTGAATTCCATAAATGGATTGGCACCACGCGTGACATGCTTCTCACTCCAGCTTTAATTAATGATTGACCTAGCAGTCTTATATCTATACCTTCACGGTATTATTTTCCTTGTGTCCCTATGCGTTCCGCGATTCCAATTGGTTTGTCTGCGATTCTGCATGTAGCTCTCTCCGCAACTTCCGCGGTCCTCCTCCTGCTTCAGTCCCAATAGGCGTCATTCTGCAGGCGGGTCGCGCCAATGGGAGCGCGGAAATAGCCGGCACGGGCAGCGCGATTTACGCCGGCGATCGGCTGAAGACCGAAGACGGTGAACAATTGCGGGTGCGACTTGGCTTCTTGCAGCTATCCATATGGAAAAGCACTGTAGTAGAGGTGGGTGGTCTCCCGAACAATCCTTCCGCCACTTTGGTGTCTGGCACCATTGTCATCGCTTCCCCCGAAAGCCAGACATTTCAATTGCTGGCAGACGGCATAACGATTCGTCCACTGGGCGCGCAAAGATCGGAGATCCAGGTTACTTGGGTGAACGCTCACCAGTTAGAAGTAAGCAGCAAGAGAGGTGGAATCCAATTGTCCTTGGACGACGAAATCCAGACCGTGATGACTGGCGAATCCTATCGGATTGAGATTGAAACTGAAAAGACTGCCCCTCAAGGCCCTGCCGGATCCGGCAAAGGCGCGACGCCAACGGGCAGAAACCATTTCACGAAATATCTAATCGCGGGCGGCACTATAGCGACAGTAATTGGAATTTGGCGTGCGTTCGTTAGCCCGTGCGCTCCTTAAACAAATCGCGCATCATCCTCAGATAAAACAGTAAGCCAGATCGAGTGGCATACGCTTTAGTGTGTGCGGTTTTGGTTTTGGGGCTGGTGAAATCTAAACCGAGAGCACACACACTGAAGTGTGTGTCTCTAAAACCAAAGCCCGACTTCCATGCGGAAGTCGGGCTTTTTGCTGGTTCTGTTGGTATTCGAATTAGTGTATCGGTGGTATCCCCGCTGGAGCGGGCGCTACCGGTGGCAACTGCTCCGGCTTAATTGCCGTTGCGGTTGTCGAAGGCTTCGAGAGCGCGAACTCGAGCGCCTGATCCACGGTGCTCACATAGTGGATCTCGACGCCATCGAGAACATGCGGTTGCAAATCCTCAGCGACATTCGGCTGGTTCTCCGCAGGCAGAATCACCTCGCGAATTCCAGCGCGCTTTGCGCCGAGGACTTTTTCCTTGATCCCGCCGACGGGCAGGACCACGCCTGTCAGTGAAAGTTCTCCCGTCATTGCGACGCGTGGCCTGATCGGACGTCCTGAGAGCAGGCTCACAAGCGCAGTCACCATCGCTACACCCGCTGACGGACCATCCTTTGGCACCGCACCTGAAGGCACGTGGATGTGGATGTCCTGCTTCCGGAAGAAATCGGGATCGATGTCGTAGCGCTCCGCATTGGCTCGCACCCATGTGAGCGCTGCCGTCATCGACTCCTGCATGACTTCGCCCAGATGCCCGGTCATCGTGAACTGCTTTCCACCGCGCATGCGGCTCGCCTCGATAAAGACGATGTCGCCGCCTGCGGGTGTCCAGACCAGTCCCACAGACACGCCAGGCTTCTTGACGCGATCTTCAACTTCTCGTTCGGCTCTGAATTTAGGAACGCCGAGCGCTTCGTGCACCATTTCGGGCGTGACGGTCAGCTTCGCCATCTTGCCCTCCGCGATGCGCCGCGCTTGTTTGCGGATCAAAGTGGCGATTTCGCGTTCCAGGTTACGGACGCCGGCCTCACGCGTGTAGCTGTGAATGATCTCGCGCAATCCGTCGTCGGTGAACTCGACTTGTTCACCCATTTTCAATCCGTGTTCGTTGGCCTGCTTCGGCACCAGGTATTTGTTAGCGATGTGAACCTTCTCGATCTCCGTGTAGCCAGCGAGCTCGATGATTTCCATGCGATCGCGCAATGGCTCGGGGACCGGATCGATCATGTTGGCCGTGGCGATGAACAATACCTTCGACAAATCGAACGGCACGTCGAGGTAGTGGTCGCGGAACGAAGCGTTCTGCTCCGGATCGAGCACCTCCATCAGCGCTGCCGAAGGATCGCCCCGGAAATCGCGCCCGAGCTTGTCCACTTCGTCCAGCATAAAGACTGGATCGTTGGTTTCCGCCCGTCGGATTCCTTGAATGATCTGTCCCGGCAGAGCGCCGATGTACGTCCGGCGATGTCCGCGAATCTCGGCCTCGTCATGCATACCACCCATCGAGATGCGTACGAACTTGCGTCCGAGCGCGCGTGCAATCGATTTGCCGAGCGAAGTTTTTCCCACGCCTGGAGGCCCAAGGAAGCACAGAATCGGCCCCTTCATGCCCGGCTGGAGTTTCTTCACCGCGAGGTAGTCGAGGATGCGTTCCTTGACCTTCTCAAGGTCGTAGTGGTCCTCATCTAGAATGGCCTGCCCCTTCGGAATGTCGATTTCCTCAGCGCCGGAGGATTTCGCCCACGGCAACGACGTCATCCATTCCAAATACGTACGGGCCACCATGTATTCTGCGGAGGCCGGAGTCATCTTGGCGAGCCGCTTCAACTCGCGGTCGCACTCCTTCATGGCCTCCGGCGACATTCCGGACTTCTCCAGTTTCTCCCGGAGCTCTTCGATTTCTCCCTGGCCATCGTCGGATTCGCCCAATTCCTTGTGAATGGCCTTGAGTTGTTCACGCAGCAGGTACTCGCGCTGGCTCTGGCTGACCTGTTCCTGAACCTGCTCCTGAATCTTGTTGCGCAGTTCCAGGACTTCGAGCTCCTTGGAGAGTTCGCGAATCAGCATTTCCAGGCGCCGACGCACATCGGCGGTCTCGAGCAATTCCTGCCGGAGCAAAGTTGGAAGAGACGGCAGATTTGCAGCGATGAAATCGGCGAGGCGAACCGGATCGTCGATGTTCAGGGCTGCGGTTTGCAAATCGTCGGAAAGTTGCGGTGAACGCGCCACTACATCGCGGAAGAGTTCGCGCGAGTTGCGTTCCAGCGCCATCAATTCAGCGTCCTGCGGGCCAACGATGTCCGGCTGAATTTCCACGCGAGCAGTCAGGAATGGCCGGAAGCTTAGGAGTTCAACCAGGCGAATTCGTTGCAGGCCCTCCAGAAACACCACGACATTGCCGTTGGGCATCTTCACCAACTTGTGGATTTTTGCGGCAGTGCCCACCGTGTGCAAGTCCGCAGCCGCAGGCTCCTCAACACGAGGATCGTGCTGCGCCACAATTCCCAGTAGTTTTTCATCGCCATGCAGGGAGTTTAGAAGCGCAAGGGAACCTTCGCGCCCCACCGTAAGAGGCTGTACGCCTCCTGGGAACAACACGATCTCCCGTACCGGAAGAATCGGAAGTTCATTTGGAATTGCTATAGGTTTTTCAGTCATCAGGTCCCCCTAGAATTTCTCTGGCGGCGAGCATCCACTACCAGGCATAAAGTTTAGATGCAGGACCGCACAAAAGGTATCACGAAAAGATGCAGCCATTAGCAACAACCCTTAGTATGGTGCACTAAAGGGTTAAGAGCGGATGTCACAAATTGCACACTGCACTGAAAATAAAACGCTTACCGGGCTCAACGGAACCCACAACACCTTGAAATTCATGATAACAGGCCCTTTGCCTTGCTAGCCCTCATCGGCAATCTATACCAATAACATGAGGGGAACTGTGGGAATAGGACAAGTATCTGATTTGCTGGCCGGCTCGTGCTATGAGTTAACAACACATAAAATGGATGTCCAGCCCTAAGGCTGAACAGGATTGGAAATGGACCGGGCGAATTGCAGTGCGCTGTCGCGATCCGTGAGTTGCCCGTCCAACTGGGCCTCTTCGACAGCCAGCAGAATCTCCTTAAATTTCGGGCCGGGCACGATTCCCATTCCCTTGAGGTCGTCTCCGGTCACGAGCCTAGGGGGCCGAACCTGCTCCGGTGGAGTTTCCGCCAGAAACCTTTGTACGAAATTGTATGCGTCGAGGTTTCCGTGGCTTGAAAGACAGTCGAGGCGGTGCAGTTCCAAGTGTTCCTCAAACCGGAGCAGGCGGACAAACCGCTTCAGCGTCGCCTGCCGCATCTGCTTGACGTCCTTGAACCGCAAATGATTCGCGACCAGCGACTCGATTTGCTCGGTATCTTCATTCGAAAACCGGTATTCGCGGCAAATGCTTTCGGCCATGCGCGCGCCCATCTCGACGTGGCCGTCAAACCGGATTCTCGTACCCGGCCCTGCAGCCGGTGCGAAGGTCGGCGGCTTGCCCACATCGTGCAGCAGAACCCCCCAGGCCAGCGTCGGCGAGCAATGTGCCGGGAGATTCTCCAGCATCATGCGCGTGTGAATCCACACGTCTCCTTCTGGATGAAATTGCGGAGGCTGCTCGACCCCTTTCATCCGCGTCACGTCGGGAAGCACCACTTGCAGCAAGCCAGCCTCATCGAGCAATTCGAATGCACGCCGCGCGGCACCTTCGGTCAGGAGCTTGGTCAGTTCCTCGCGGATTCGCTCCGGGGAAACCTGCGTGACCATCGGCGCCAGTTCCCGGGCAGCGGCAAGCGTCTCCATCTCAATCTCAAATTCGAATCGCGCGGCAAAGCGCACGGCTCGCATCATGCGCAGCTTGTCTTCGGCAAAACGCAGCCGCGGATCGCCAATCGCGCGCACGATTCCTGCTTCCAGGTCCTCCCGGCCATCGACAAAATCGAGAACTTCACTCGTGGCAGGGTTCATCAACAATCCGTTGATCGTGAAGTCCCTGCGGCGGACATCCTCTTTCGGCGAATTCGAATAGACTACGCGGTCCGGGTGACGTCCATCGGAATATCCGATGTCGGACCGAAACGTCGCCACTTCGACTTCCGCGCCATCTTCTACAACAAGGATCACGCCGAATTTCGCGCCCACGGACAGGCTGCGCGGAAAAAGCTCCTGCACGCGCTCGGGCCGGGCGTCGGTGGAGACGTCGTAATCCGCCGGCTCGCGACCCAGAATCAAGTCGCGCACGCATCCGCCAACCAGAAACGCCTGGTGCCCGCTGCGGCGCAGCGTCGCGCAAATTTGGTTGGCTAGTTCGCGTGGCGTCATGGGCGAATTATGCGCCTGTTTCCAATAGACGCAAAGGCATGACCTTCCGATCTCTACCATCGCCGCGCCTCGGAGAAGCGGAAAGATAAATCTTCTGAATTGTAGGTTTTTGGACGTACAATCGCCGCAACCCGAGAGTCAAAATGAAGCCGTTCGTGACCGATATGAGGTGACCGATGACGATTAGTCGATTTGTCCGATTCGTGCTGGCTGCGTTTTTGGTTGTCACTGTTGCGCGCGTCGCCAGCGCGCAACAACTGAGCATGACGGTGGACGCGACCAAAGCCGGCGCGCCCATCTCCCCACTCATGTATGGATTTTTTACTGAGCTGACTGGCAACGACGAAGGGGGCTATTGGGCCGAGATGCTCAGCGACCGCAAGTTCTTCTTTCCAGTCGACTCCAGCACGCAGACCCAGCCCCCCACTCGCAGGCCTATTATTCGGTGGAGACCCCTGGGCCCGGACGAGTTCGTGGTCATGGACCGCGCGCATGCTTACGTCGGTGAGCACAGCCCTATGGTTAGGGTGGAGACCGCCACACCGCACGGAATTCAGCAGGCGAGTCTGGTTCTTCAAAAAGGCAGGAAGTACACCGGCAGAGTCGTCCTGGCGGCGGAACCTGGAGCCGAGGTGAAAGTCAGCCTCATCTGGGGACCCAACCCGGGCGACCGCCAGACAATCCCCATCAAAACGCTTCGAACGGAATACGCCAAATTCCCCTTGAGTTTCTCGCCCGGGGCGGACACTGAAGACGGCCGCCTGGAAGTCGTTGGAACCGGGAAGGGATCGTTTCACGTCGGCGCCGTGTCCCTGATGCCTGCGGATAACGTCGATGGTTTTCGCGCCGATCTGATCGCGGAGATGAAGAAAATCGGTCCCACGCTGTTCCGCTGGCCGGGCGGGAATATGGTTTCCGGTTATGAATGGCGGGACGGAATCGGCGACGCTGACAAACGCACTCCGCGCTTTGACTATGCATGGAGAAACGCGGAGCAGAATGACGTGGGCATCGATGAATATATGAAGCTCAACAAGCTGCTTGGGATGGAACCGTATATTTGTGTGAACACCGGCTTTGGCGATGCGCATTCCGCCGCCGAAGAAGTCGAGTACGTCAATGGTTCGGTGAACACGCCCATGGGCAAGTGGCGCGCGGCCAACGGCCATCTGGAGCCTTATCATGTGACGTGGTGGAACGTCGGCAACGAAATGTTCGGCCCGTGGCAACTGGGCTTCATGGCTTTGAATCAATACGTCATCAAGCACAATATGGTCGTTCAGGCCATGCGCGCGGTGGATCCGAGCATAAAAATTGTGGCCGCCGGCGCGACAACCATCGAGGCCAGCCAGAGCCGCGCGGCGATCATGATCACCGGTAAGCACGTAGCTCAATTCGGAGGTCCGGCAGACTTTACGGGCGGTCTTCTGGCCAGCTCATCGGACTATCTGGATGCGATTGCGGAACACCTGTATCCTTCGACTGTCAACAAAGCATTCGATCCTGAAAAACAGGATTACGTCGAGGTGAACGAGCCGCTGGTCGATCACACGCGAAAACTGGCGAATGGCATGCGCGCCGTGGTCGAAGCCTGGGACGAATACCAGGAACGATTCCCCAAACTCAAAATGGATCGCATTCCGATCGCGTTCGATGAATGGGAGTCCGGCAAGATCGGTGAGGGAAAAGACGCAATGTTTTCGGCCCTCTCCTGCGCCCAGGCGCTCGACGAGTTGTTCCGGCATTCCAGCATGTTCGTGCTTTCCGCCTACACAGGCGCGCCCGAACTGCTGGCCTTCAATAAGACGGCTGTGACGACGCGGCCGATTGGCCTGATGTTCGAACTGTATCGCCATCATTTCGGGACCATTCCAATCGCCATCACTGGAAACTCGCCGCAACACGAGGTCCATGGGACGGTTGGAGTTGACAAGCCCAAGATCTCCTCGGGCAGCGACACCTATCCTCTTGACGCCATGGCCTCGCTTACTGCCGACCGGAAGACGTTGACGGTCGCTATCGTCAATCCGTCGGAATCCAGCCAGCAGATCGATGTCGCGTTCAACGGGGCAACCGTTCAGAACAAGGGCAGGATATGGCGTATCAGCAGCGAGGACCTGACCGCTGCCAACACGCCGGGAAAACCGCCGGTGGTGGACATTGTTGAGAGTCCGCTTACGGAAGTGCCCGGTCGGCTGAGTGTTCCCAAGTTCAGCATCAGCATTTACGAGTTGCAGATTCAATGATTTAGTTCGACCTAACGCGTTCTGACGCTTGTGTTTATAGATGCTGAGAATCACTCTTGTCGGAATATGCTTCTATTCCACTTAGAGTACTGGCTATGAGCAAGACAGCAGCATTGTTGTTGACCGTTTCTCTGTGCTCCACGCTTGGGGGACAAACAAATCAGCCGCAGAAGGATCCCACGCGCCTTACGAATACGCGCGTACTAGCCAAGTATGTGGGCACATTCCCATGCAGGAACGGGCTGTTACGACAGTTACTGCAGTTGCCATCAGTGAGAAAAACCCTTGACGGCGACTACCAAGCATACCAAGGACATGTGAAACTTTCCGGCTGCGGTGCCATTGGGAGGAGGGATGGGTTTCTTCTCATGGATGTCTCCCAACTGCATGTTGGCGGTTATTCATCATTGATGTTCATAAGATTGAGTGACGGGGCGGTTTTTCTTTTTTGGCTTAAGTCTTCAGTGGTTGACAAGCAGTGGAGTTTCTATGGTCAACGTCCGATTCCCGCGGTTGTCAGTCAGGATGTTGAGTCGGAGCTGAACCAGAAATGGGGCCATGTAGCGCGATTCAGTGTTCACGGGGACAATGTTGAAATCCAACTGAATGATTCAAAGTAGGCCGCTATCGTAATTTGTTTGAAAGTTTCTATCTTGGCTGACGGGGCATGAAATATGCAGCCAGCCTCCGTGGCAATTTGATAGGTCGCACAAGAACGCTGGTGGGACGGCAGCACAAGAAACCATCGATTTTAAAATGTCAACTATCGACTTCCTCTCCCTTCACCAGCGAGCCACCAAACTGAACTTTTGAGAATCCGAAGCGGTCGCGCAGGCGGTCGGTAGCCTTCGCGATGCGCTCGAGTTTTTCGCGCCGTTTAGCGTCCAGCAGATCCAATTGTTCGCCGCCGTGCGTAAAGGAAGTGAGCGCCACGCCGAGCAGGCGGACTTTGCGGGTTCGGTCCCAATGTCGTTCGAATAGTTTCTGGACGGTTTCGAACACGATGGGATCGAGGTGCGTGGCCTCGCGGAGCGTTTGGGCGCGGGTGATGGTTTCGAACCCGGCGTAGCGAATCGTCAGCGTGACCGTTGAAGTGCTGAGGCTGGCGTCGCGCAGGCGCTTCATCGCTTTCTGGCACAGCAGGCTGAGCGTGGCGTCGAGCGTAGCGCGGTCATCGGTGTCGAAGGAAAACGTGCGGTTGTGGGAGATCGATTTCGGCTCGGCGTCGACGAAAAATTCGTAGGTGTCGCCGCCGCGCGCCTTACGGTGGAGCGCCGTGCCCCAACGGCCGAAATTTTGTTCGAGTTTTTCCTGTGTCGCGGCGGCAAGTTGGGCGACGGTCTCAATTCCGAGCGACTGTAGCGCCGCTTCGGTGACCTTACCGATCCCGGGGATGCGCCGAATTCCGAGCGGGGCGAGAAACGTTTCCTCGCTTCCGGCAGGAACCCACAGCAGGCCGCGCGGCTTCGCCTGATCGCTGGCCACTTTGGCCACCAGTCGCGTGCGCGCCAGTCCCGCCGAACACGGCAGGCCAGTGGTCTTCGTAATTTCTCGCAATAGTGCGTGTGCTGCGGCAAACGGCGGCCCGAATAGCCGCTCTGTGCCGGCAAGGTCAAGGTAGGCCTCATCCACAGACGCCATTTCCACCACCGGCGAATATTTTCCGAGGATCGCCGCGACGCGGTCGCTCCATTGGGAGTACAGATGATGCCGCGGCTCAAGAAATATCGCGTGCGGACACAAGCGCTTCGCCGTCCGCAGCGGCGTCGCCGACTGAATGCCGTATTTTCGCGCCTCGTAGCTCGCAGCGGAGACAATTCCGCGCTGGTCCGGCTGTCCTCCCACCACGACGGGCTTGCCGCGCAGTTCGGGGGGTCCAGCAGTTCGACGGAGACGAAGAAGGCGTCCATGTCCACGTGAAGGATGGAGGAAGTTAAGGATGCTGAGGAAGCAGAGGATGTGGAGGATTCGGATTCCGGTGTGCGGGAATCCTGCTTCGCTCGGAAGGTGGCAAGCTTTGGCATTGTCGTGCGGCTACTATACACCAAGGCGAATATATGGCGAAGAGGTGAGAGTCGCCGATAGTTTCCCAATTCAATTTTGGGTTAGCGTGTCGGCAGGTGGACCCTGGGAACGCCAATCTCCCGATTGGCGATGGTTCGAAGCACAAAACGCCAATCGTGAGATTGGCGTTCCCAGGGCTAGACTCCGAAGTCGCAGGCTCACATGCTAGGATGAAATTGAAAGGAGTGACGAGCCGTGGGAAAGGTATCTGCAGCGATTGACGAATCGGTCCGGCAATTTATACAGGCACAGCATGTTTTCTTCGTGGGGTCGGCGCCGCTCGACCTCGACGGTCACATCAATCTTTCCCCCAAAGGGCTCGATACGTTTCGCATTCTGGGACCGACGACCGTTGCTTATCTGGACCTGACCGGCAGCGGAATCGAGACTGTCGCGCACTTGAAGGAAAACGGGCGGATCACTCTGATGTTTTGCGCGTTTCAAGATCCGCCGAACATTTTGCGCCTCTATGGAAAAGGACGCGCGGTCGAGCCGCATCAGCCGGAATTTGCGGAACTTGCTGGTCATTTTCCTGAGTACGATGGCATCAGGTCTGTCATCGTCGTGGAGATTTCCCGCATTGCCGATTCGTGCGGATATGCGGTGCCGCTGCTTCGGTACGAGGGTGAGCGGACACAGCTCACCGCATGGGCGGGCAAGAAAGGCGCCGAAGGCCTGAAAACATATCGCGCGCAAAAAAATCAGGAGAGTATTGACGGGCTTCCCGGCCTCAATCCAAACGAATAACCTCGCCGGGTGCGCGAGTCTTCGACAAAATTGTAATTCTTATATTGAATGGAAAAATTTCACAAGAAGTCTCACTCCTGTGCTGTCGAATCCGCTGGGTCAATCTCCTCAAAGTATGATTGTAGTGACCAAAAAGATATGAAACGCGGCGCGTCCAAACCGTTTCCTGCAAACAAAACGACAGAAACTGTCATCCGCCGGTCGTGAAATCGCCGTTTTCCACAGAAAGCGGCCCGTTATGGGCCTTCACTTGCAATTAAATCTGCCCACAGCCGAAAAATGATGCATAAGGGGCGACCTCCATGTTTGAGAGCGCTAGACTTCGTGACCGCGATACAGCCACAGCTGAGGAACGGCTTTGGCGGGCAGTGATTGCCAGAACTCTGGAAGAGTGGGTCCGCGGGCCTCTGCGGTATCGCCGCGTAGCCGAACAATATCTTTTCGATGACAATTCGGATTTCCTGGCGGTCTGCTCTTCAGCGGGAATGGATCCCGGAAATCTGAGGAAGCGTCTGCAATCCATACGCGCGCGCGGAATGCAAAAGGCAGTGGACCACCTGCCTGCGCGCCGCCAGAAGAAATCCGATGTTCCTCCGAACAAGATATTTGAGCAAACAGCGCTCAGTGTCTGATTTAGAAAAGAGTCACGCGCCAATCATCCGTGCGATTTGGTCCGGCAGTTCGTTCTGATAAGCCATTAGAGCCACGCGCAGCAGGCCCGCGACGCTAAGCGAATCGCGGATTTTGCCTCGCTTGACGCGCTCGACGGCATCCCAAAATGGCACGCGCACAACCTGAAGTTGTTCGGTGTGTTCCGGCTGCGCGGAGGTTTCGGAAAGATTCCAGGCCAGGAATACGGTTCCACTCTCATCGCTCACGCTATTGGAGAGGTCCGCACTCAGGATTTCCTGCCAGCTGTTGGCGATGATCCCACACTCCTCGCGAAGTTCCCGCTGCGCCGATTCGAGAACAGGAATTGTTTTCGCCCCGCCACCTTCGGGAATCTCCCAACTGTAAGCGTTCAACGGGAAACGATACTGTCCCACGAGAATCACGTTGCCGTTTTCGTCGATGGGGACGACGCCGGTGGCGTAGTTCTTGAAATGGACAGTCCCGTAGACTCCCGGCCCGCCGCCCGGGCTCAGCACTTCATGATGATCCACGCGGATCCAATCGTTTTCATACACCGATTCGCGCAACAGCGTGGTCCAGGGATTGATGGTCTCATTCATAGGGTGCTCCATCTCCAGACAATTGTAGATGGGGGAGGGGCGGGGAGCTTCAGGAAGTTATGGGTGTGGAGGACGCTTAGGAAACACTTCGCCGCGCCGATGCGACTCGCGTGATTCCGGCGAGGTCGTTCGTCAGCGCGACATCTGTCCACTCCGGCGTCGTGAGCAGGCGAGAGACATGCTCCGCGGAATTGTGGCCAAGCTCCATTACCAGTATTCCACCGGGTTTGAGCAGCATCGCTGCTTGCGCAATCAACGGCGCATACATCTCCGTGCCTGTTTCGCCGCCGAAAAGCGCCATATGCGGTTCGTGATCGCGGACTTCGCGCGGCAGCGTCGCGGATTCGTGGAGGCCGATGTAGGGTGGATTGCTGGCGATGAGGTCGAGGGCGCGTGATTCGGGAGTCGTGGTTCGTGAGTCGTGAAATTCGTCCAGCAAGTTGCATTCGATGAAATCGATACGGTCAGCGACATCGTGACGTGCGGCGTTGCGGCGCGCTAGATCCAGTGCTGCGGCAGAGATGTCCGTGACGACGATGCGTGCAGCCGGAAACTCTTTTGCCAGGGCGACGGCTATGCAGCCGGAGCCTGTGCCAACGTCTGCAAATCGCAGGTTAGCGTTGCGGCGCGGTGAGGCGCCGCCGGACTCGACACCCAGGCGCTGTAGCGCGACTTCGATTACGTGCTCGGTCTCCGGGCGCGGAATCAGGACATCGGGTGTGACTTCGAACTCCAGACCCCAGAATTCCTGATGGCCGGTGAGGTGTTGCGTCGGGACGCCGCTGGCGCGCTGCGCGACCAGCGAGAAATATCGCTCGCGTGCGGCCGCATCAAGTTCCTGTTCCGGATGCGAGTAGATCCGGGTGCGGTCGCAACCGAGGGCGTGCATCAGCAGCAGTTCGGCGGCGAGGGCAGCGGACGGCGTGTGCTCGAGTTCGAGGTGCGCGATGGCATGGCCGAGGGCAGAGCGGATGTCCGTGGCTCGTGATTCGTGATTCGTGATTCGTGATTCGGGCGGCATTGACTCAGCTTTGCGCGACAAACAAGATTGGCCGTCATTCCGAGGACGGGCTTTATCGGCCCGAGGAATCCCTCCGGGTTCTGGCGCAAAAAGAAAGAGGGATTCCTCGCTTCGCTCGGTATGACAACCATTCAAAAATGGCTATCATTCTGTAGGTCTAGGCCTTGATCACGCCTCAACCAACTCCTGCTTCAATCGTTCCGCTTCGAAATGAGTCACCAACGCGTCCACGAAAGGGCCGAGTTTGCCTTCCATCACTTCGGTGAGCTGGTGTAGCGTGAGGCCGATGCGGTGGTCGGTGACGCGGTTTTGCGGAAAATTGTAGGTGCGAATTTTTTCGGAGCGGTCACCGGTCTTGATCTGTCCGAGGCGCTCGGCGGCGATGGCTTCGTGCTGCTTGGACTGCTCCATTTCATAGAGGCGCGCGCGCAACACGCGCATGGCCTTGGCGCGATTCTTGATTTGCGATTTTTCGTCCTGCTGCGAGACGACCAGGCCCGACGGAATGTGCGTGATTCGCACCGCCGAGTACGTCGTGTTCACCGACTGCCCGCCGGGGCCCGACGAGCAGAACGTATCGATGCGCAGGTCCTTCGCCTCGATCTTGATATCGATTTCGTCAGCCTCGGGCAGCACCGCGACGGTCGCCGCCGAAGTGTGAATGCGGCCCTGCTGCTCAGTGGCCGGGACGCGCTGCACGCGATGCACGCCGCTCTCATATTTTAATTTCGAGTACACCTTATGGCCCTGAATCGAGGCGACCACCTGCTTCATCCCGCCGAGCGAGCTCGGCGAACTTTCTAAAATTTCCACTTTCCACTTCTGCGACTCCGCGTAGCGCGAATACATGCGGAACAGCTCGCCCGCAAACAGCGCTGCCTCATCGCCGCCGGTGCCCGCGCGAATTTCCACGATCACGTTCTTCTCGTCGTTGGGATCCTTCGGCAGCAGCAGGAATTTCAGCTCCAGCTCAACTTTGTCCTTGCGCTCAACTAGTTGCCGCTCTTCGTCTTCGGCCATCTGCTTCATTTCCGCGTCGGTCGATTCCAGGACCATCTGCTTGGCCCCGGCCAGCTCCTTATCGATCTGCTTCCACTCGCGGTATTTTTCCACCATCTCGGAAAGCTCGGAATGCCGGCGCGCGAGCTTCTGGTAATTCGCCGAATCGCCCAGAATTTCCGGCGACGATAGCTCCGTGGTCATCTCCACGTAGCGGTGTTCAATCTGATCGAGCTTTTCGTAAAGCGTTAACCCTGCCATGGCTTGCACCTGTCTTTTAAGAATTCCGTTAGAAATGATGCAGTTTTTCGAGAGAACAAAATCATGCGGCAACCCCGCGCAGCGGGATCAGTAGCAGATTGCGGCTAATAGAACGAAGTGAACATTGACCCTATTCAGTAAAATAGCTTGAAATGGCTACGAATGCAATTCGCAGATTGCATTCCAGGGACAGCGCTGCGTTTGCCTCCAATGCTGAGTGACTTCGCAGTCCCATTGTCATAAGCTCTCGCTTCGCCATCCGAATCAATATGGACGGGAGATGAGTAATGGTGAAACGCAACAAAGAGCAGGACGCTGAAGCCCTGTTTCTTAAGGCAGAACGATATGAAGAAAAGAAGGATTTCAGAAATGCATTCAAATGTCTTTTGACCGCCGCGGAATTAGGTGATGCTGGTTGTCAGATCAACCTCGGCAACTTTTACGCATGGGGAAGAGGAGTAAGAAAGAATCTAAAGGAAGCTGCTCATTGGTATAAAAAAGCTTACAAAATGGGGACCGTTGCGGGGCATTAAATCTGGCGATTGACAAGAGAAATGCAGGAAACGTTAGGTCTGCGGTGATCTGGTTTAAGAAGGCTATCGCGATGAATGACGGAGATGCTTGCATTGAGTTGGCAAAGATATACATCCCTCGAAAGCACGGTCAAAAGGCCGCATCGGAATTGCTAAGACAAGCACTGCTGATGGACAGAGATGACATAAGTGACGCTGGAAAGGAAGAAGCTGAAACTCTGTTGAAGGAGATAACAACTCTCGGAGGCTAGCGCCAGATATTTCTGAACTCATTACAAGCTGTCTTATCTGTGTATGAAACGCTTTCAGTGCACTCTCTCATTCTTCGCAACCGCCTAGCTCCGTCCCATTGACCGGAAGAATCGCCCGCCCCACCATGGAAATATTTGCGGCAAACAACGGGCTGGCTATCGGTGTATTGCGTCCGGCCTTCCTGAACTGAATTGATCACCTCGCGGAGCGGGATGTGGAATGGATTTGGCAAGCAACGACGCGGCCGTAACGAAGAGAAGAACGCTGCTGGGGCTCCTGCTCCTCTGCGTCTTTTTGATTTACGCCAACTCGCTTTCGAACGGATTTGTGTACGACGATCACGCCCAGATCGAGCACAATCCTTACATCCACAGCCTGAAAAATGCCGGGAAGCTGTTTTCGACTTCCATGCTGGCGTATCAGGGAAAGGGCGACCGGGAGATACGGAACTATTACCGTCCGGTGATGGGCCTTGGGTATCTGCTCTGCTACAAATTGTTTGGAATATTCTCGCCGGGATTTCATCTGATCACCGTTTTGATGCACTGCCTGGTCGTGTGGCTGTTTTACGAGGTCACTGCCGAACTTTTTTCTGACGAAACCATTGCACTCATCGCCGCTGCCTGCTTCGCGCTGCATCCCATTCATACCGAGCCGGTGGACTGGCTGGGCGGCATCGCCGACGTGGAAGTGTCGATTTTCGTTCTGCTCGCTTTCTGGCTGTTTCTGCGGCTGGGGCGCGAAACGGGCCGGCGCGAAATTTGGACGCAAGCCGCGATGCTGAGCAGCTTTCTGCTGGCGACATTTTCCAAAGAAACCGCAATGACGCTGCTCGTCCTCGCTCCCATCTACGAGCATTTCTGCCGCGCCGATCGCGCCGAGACGGGTTGGATGAAGAAACTTTCGCGCTACGGTGGATTTTGGGCGGTCGGGCTACTCTACTTGGCCGCACGCAGGGCCGCTCTAGGGGGACTTTCGCCCGTGGGCCTGCACACGGACATTGGAGCATTCGGGACAGCGATCAACGGACTGGCGTTGATCGGCAAGTACGCGGCAAAACTGGTGTGGCCCGCTCCGCTGGTGGCATTTTATCCGTTTCAAAAGAGTGTGTCGTTTCTCGATCCGTGGGTCTTGCTGGGTGCTGCGGTGACGGTCGCGGCGGCGGCATTTATCGTTCTCCGGTGGAATCGGAACCGAATTTACAGTTTCGCGCTGGTCTGGATGTTCCTCACGATCGCTCCGGTCCTGAATGTGCACTGGATGGCCGCAATCGTTTTCGCGGAGCGATATTTGTATCTGCCCTCGATGGGATTTTCCTGGCTCGTGGCGGGAGCAATTCTGTGGTGCTGGCGAAAAAGCGGCGATGGATTGCCGGCCGGCCGCTGGGCCGTCGGCGTTGCGGCAAGCATTTTGGCTCTGCTGTTTGCAGGCGAAACGGTGGCGCGAAATCGCGACTGGAAGGACGATACGTCGGTGGCGCTGCGAACGCTGGAGGTTTATCCGGAGACATCCTACCTGCGCTCGGATGTGGGAATGGCGGAATGGCAAAGAGGCCATCACGACGAGGCGATGCGCCAATGGCAGCTCGCTTTAGCGTACCGGCCCGATACGCCGGGGGCGCTGGCCAATATCGGCTTTGCCATGCTCGAAGAAAAGAGATATGCCGAGGCGATTCCCCAATTGCAGAAGGCGATTGCGCTCAGTCCACAATCGGCGATTCCCCATGTGTATCTGGCTCGCGCATATGCGGGGCTGGGTGAAAACGCTCAGGCGGAAGCTGAATTCAAGCGCGCCGTCGAGGCTCTTCCGGCGAATTCCTTTGTCCGCAACGCCGCCGGCCGATTTTATCTGGAGGCCGGGCGCCCTCAGGATGCGCAACCGGAATTCCTGGCATCGGTGACGACCGACGCCAACGAGGAGGGTTGGTCGGGACTCGCCGAAGCTTATACATTGCGGGGCGACTCGAATAAAGCGGAACAGGCATGGCGGGAAGTGGTGGCGCTCAATCCCTTTAATTCGCGCGCCCATCTGGAGCTGGCGCGGATTTATCTTGCGACGGGACGTCCCGCGGAAGCAGAAAAAGAATTTGAAGGCTGCCTGCTTACGGATCCCGCAAACAAAGAAGCTCTCGCTGCTGTGCGGAACCTGCGCCTTCAACCGAACCCATCCACTCCCTGAGACGAGCATTATCGAAATGCGCGGTCGCCCCAATTCAGCTCGCATGGCATTGCGAGCGCGAGTGATCGGTATATCATAGGCGAGCGTCCGCGCATGACTATGAATTCATCCACACCGATCCCCGGCGTAACCGCCTCGAATATCGACGGCGAACTGCTCTGGGGCTTCTGGTACCCCGCGATGCGTAGCGACGAACTTCGCGGGCGCGCGCTGGTGACTGCGATGCGGATGGAAATTCCGCTGGTGCTTGGACGCGACGCTGCCGGAAAAGCATTCGCACTGCGCGACGTCTGCCCGCACCGCGCGTTTCCGCTCTCGGCGGGCTCGTGCGATGGGCAGACGGTCGAATGCACTTACCACGGCTGGCGATTCGACGCGCATACCGGACAATGCCGCGAGATTCCCTCGATCACGGCGGATTCGAAACTTCAGTGCGAGCGCATCTATGCGGGCAGCTTCCCTTGCGAGGAGCGCGACGGCTACGTGTGGGTGTATCTAGCGAATGCCGAGGGCCGCGCGGTGGATCGTGCTGCGATTGCTTCGGTCCCGGAGTTACCGAAATTCAGCGAATGCTACCGCGTCGCGCATCTCACCGCCGACCTTCCCTGCACGATGGATACCGGCATCGTCGGTTTGATGGACCCGGCGCATGGTCCCTTCGTGCACCAATCGTGGTGGTGGCGCAGCCGCCGCAGCATCCGTGAAAAACAAAAAACGTTCGAGCCGATTCCCAACGGATTCCGCATGAGCTCGCATGCGCCTTCGGCCAACAGCGGCCCTTATAAACTGCTGCGTTTTTACGGCGAAGAGGTTACGACGCAAATCGATTTCGAGCTGCCCAACGTGCGCACCGAACAGGTGCGCTGCGGCGCGCATTGGTTCACCAATCGCACGACGGTCACACCGATCCGGCGCGATTTGTGCCGCCTGGATTTTGTCGCGGCATGGAATCTGTTCCGCTGGTTTCCGGTGACGCCATTCCTGCGATTCTTCGGCAACCGCTTCATCGGACAGGATCGGCAGGTGATCGAGCGTCAACAGCCGGGCCTGAAAGTGCAGCCGCGCATGATGCTGATAGACGACGCCGACCGCCAGGCGCGCTGGTATTTTCAGTTGAAGGCGGCGTATCTGGCGTCGCAACAAACCGGCGCGCCGTTAGTGCATCCACTCGATGGCCCGGTAACGCTGAAGTGGCGAAGTTAAGTAGCACAGACTTTTCACCCTGAGTGAGCGAAGGGCAGTCTGTGTGCTTTTGGGTTGCGGACTACCGATACTTCCAGACCTGCGTGTTCATTGAAGATTCAGCAAGAACGTTACCTGCGCGCCGATCTAAAAAAAACCAAAACCGCACAGACTGCCCTTCGCTCACTCAGGGTGAAAAGTCTGTGCTACTGCGGGCGCTACGACTCTGCTTGTTGTTCAAAGGCTCGGTAAACAGCGAATAGCACAGCGGCGGTTAGCGCGCCGACTGGCAGCGTGATCCAAAGACTACCCTCCATCATGGCCAGCGGACCCACCAGCAGGAACGGCCAAATCGGCAATGCTGAATACGGAAGGTAGCGTGGATCGCGGGCGAGCTGTCCAAGACTGCCCAGGCACCAGATGAGGGAGATTGCCAGCACTCCGCCCGCTGCGATCCATAGCCAAATCGTTTCCCCATGAAACAATTTCATCAGTCGGCGCAAGATCCATCCGAATAGGAGTGACGGCACCGCGCCGAAAATCAGTCCAAAAAAAGCGAAACCCAGCAGGCTGACGTTTTGAAACGTTACCTGGGACGAAGGGCCGCGGAATATATGGAGAGATATCCAAAAACCGACAGCCATAAAAAAACAGCCGCAAACCCATGCCGCGAGGTAGTAGGCGAGGCTGCCGCGACTGGTCATTGAAGATTTGAAAAGAAGTTAATATTGTCATTCCGAGCGGAGCGAGGAATCCCTCTTGCTTTGTGCGACAAACAAAGAGGGATTCCTCGCTCCGCTCGGAATGACAGCGGTACGGGGGAGTCGCTTTGTTGGAAATACTTCGGAGGCGCGATCATCAAATCCGCCGCTCGATTTTGGGAAACTCCTCCCACACTTTCACGCCACAGAAGTGCGAGCCTTCAGTGCAGATCGGCGTGGCGACTCCGGCGCGAATGTAGCATGGCGGTCCCAGGTAACGGCCGAACGCGGGCAGCGCAGCACGGACCTGCTCGACCTCTTCCATCGAGGCCTGGTAAATTTCCTCCTGCGCGTTGAAGCAGGTGCGCATGGTCCACTTGTGCAGCAGGTGGAGCAGCGAGCCGGACTCGACCAGGCGAATTGCCTTCGCATTCGGCAGCAAATAGAGCGCGATTTCGGGCGGCGCGCCGCGGTCTAGCAATTCGTTCTTTGCCGACCACGCATCGGCCATCGCGCGCTCGTACACTTCGCGGGCCTTTGCGTTTCCAGCGATCAGCATCGGCGTGAGGAAATCGGGGGAACGCGTATCGGTCAGAACCAACAGCGGGCGCGAGCCCGGAACCATGCGGTGGCGCTGGTCCTGGCTATCCGCTGTGTGGCTGATTTTTTTCGCGAACGTGAAATTCGCGTGTTGCAAGGCCCGCATGATCGGCGCGTGTACGCCGACGTTCAGCGTCTCCAGGCGATAGCTGTTGCGCGAGGGATTGAGAAGGCGGTCGATCGCTTCGGCATCCGAGCATTCACTTTCCGTAATGCCCAGCACGGCGCGGTAGGATTCGGCCACAACGCGCGGCGCATTCGGCGAAAAATCCGTCAGCAGAGAGACGCGGCCTGCGAGTCGTGCGTCGAATTCCTGCGCGAAGGTCTCCGACCTGGGAACGCCAATCTCCCGATTGGCGTCGGGCAAACCGCCAATCGGGAGATTGGCGTTCCCAGGAAAACCTGCTGCGTGCGACCACTCCGGCATTTCTTCCTGCTCCATCGGCGCGTTGCCGAATCGGTCGAAGAACTGCGGATCGATCTCCCGGACACGCGCGACCATTTCCCCGATCACTGCGCGCGCTTCGATGGGAGTATCCGACGCCGCAGCCATGCGCCACAGGCGATGCAGGACGATTCCGGAAACCGTATGAACCATCGTGGTCGCGGCGGCGACAGGCAATACGTACCGCGCGACTTCGATCGCGCGCTTCTCCGCCTGGCGATCCACTTTCTGCACGCGCTTGGGATGCGACATCGAACCGATGTGCCAGATGTCGGCCAGAATTTCGCGCGCTCCGCCTTGCAGCAGCGCGGTCAATTCTCGGTAATAACCCCAGGCGCGCGCGACGGCGCGTTCGTAAATCGCGCGTTCCTCCGCGCCGAATCCGGGCATTTCCGGCGGCAGGTAGGCCGACGCGTGGTCCAGGCGCACGTACCGCTGGCTTTGCTGCTCGGAGTTATAGAAAGGATGCGCGTGCAGAAACGACCAGACGAATTGCCGGCTGACGTTTTCCAGTCCAAATTCAAAATGCGCGTGTTGAAAGACGGTATGGTGCCCGCCGAAAAACGTGGCCGCGCCGATCTGGAGGCGTTGCTTGTCGGTGACTTCTTCGGGACCGATGATGCGAGGCGCGTAACAGGTGCGCGCCGCGGCGATGGCAGAATCGTAGGAATGCGCGAAATGATTTCGCAGCGTGACGCGAGGCGCGGCTGCTTCGAACTGCACGCTGTCCAATTGAGGAGAGATCATCGGTTTGTCATCGCCTACACCGGAAAAAAACCAACCCCACTCAGGCTAAAGCCTAAGCCACTTAAACCGACTCACACCTTAGTGTAATTCCCAGTGGCACACACTTTAGTGTGTGTTCTTTTGGTTTTGGCCTTAATTTCTCGCAGCATATCCAGCCTGCAAGCCAATGGGAAGCAAGCCCACCAAAAAAACATATCGCGCGGCATTCTACACTGCCGCGCGACATAGGAATAGCGATCGACACCTTGGCGAAGGTTACTTCTTCTTGTTGGCGTCCTTGATGGCTTTTTGCGCTTCGGCGGCTTTCTCGTATTTCTTCGTAAAGCGCTCGACGCGTCCCGCCGTATCCAGCAGCTTCTGCTTGCCGGTGAAGAACGGATGGCAATTCGAACAGATTTCGACTTTGAGCAGCGCGCCCTTCATCGTTGACTGAGTCGCGAACGTATGTCCGCAGGCGCAGTGCACCGTCACGGGATGATAGTCCGGGTGAATATTGGGTTTCATGAGGATCTCCTGCCGTCTGGCCGGTCTGCGCAGTCTCCAGCCTGGGGCTGGACCCACTACCGCGTCGCTTGGTCAGCGGACAATCGTAGATGATACGCGATTCAGGGCATTTTTGCCAAGAGCGCTTCCCTGGCGGGTGGAATCAAGCCGTTTAGCAGGTGCCGATTAGGTGACAAACGAGCAGCCCACGCGCGAACTGCCTGTGCTTCCCTGCCCCATATAGACGCGGCGCAGGTTGACGCGAACCGGGGGAAGAATCGGGACGTGGAGGACCGCGTGGAATGCCTCATCGAGGTCTTCGGAACGTGTGATTTCGAGGGCGATTCCTCCGTAGCCCAGGTCCACCACACGGGCCGTGCGCTCGACGCCCTCGCCTATGAGCGCGTATGCTTTCGTGCCGACCAGGGAGACACGCTCCCACCGGCGGCGTTCCGCGCCTGACCTGGCAGCATCGGGAGTCGGCGACGGTTCCGCTACGGATTCACTTCCGGCAAGAGTTTCTTTCTCAGGCGGCATTGGAGCGCGCGCTTTTGCCGGAAGTCCCGCAGCTGTGGCTGGTGTTCTCCCGGAGTTCTTCAATTGGTAGAGTCGTTCGTCGGCGACACGAATCATGATCTCTTGCTGCTCGCCGTCGTCTGGATAAACAGCCAGTCCGTAATCCAGGCCTAATGGAATCCCCAGGCGCAGGGGCTCAATTGCCGCCGCATAGGCTGCGCGCAAACGGCGGCTCAATGTGGCGGCTTGCTCGGTGTCGGATTGCGGCAGCAGGATTGCGAATTCGTCACCGCCGATGCGGAAAGCATAGTCTGAAGTACGCAATGATTTTCGCAGAGTGGTGGCCGCCATCTGGAGCAGAACGTCGCCCTGCGGATGCCCGTAGCGGTCATTCACTTCCTTGAAGCGGTGTAAATCGAAAACGACCAGGGCAAGTTTGTGCGAATACCGGATGGACCGATTGAGTTCCTTTTCGAAGTAATCGTCAAAAAAGCGCCGGTTGTATAATTCCGTTAGTGGGTCGGTAGCGGCGTTGATCTGGAGCTTTCGCAGCTCTTCGTACTCCATCAAGATCGGAAGACGGAGTAGATTGGCAGACGCGAGCACATCTACCAGTGCAGCCTGTAACGCTACCTTCTTGCCAAGGTTATCGGAAAGTTCCCGCTTGCGGGCCAACACTTGGTCCCATGTAGACAAACTCTGCGTCTCGTTGAGGTCCACGTGGGCTATGGACTTGAAAAACCTCTCAAGGAATTGCCCCCGGGCCGGCCTTTCCATAGTTTCAAGAGTATCAGTCAACAACTGGAGAAAAGCATCCTCGGTTGATTGGCGGGTCGGATTAGGATCGCTCAGTTGTGTCATAAAATCCCGTCAAAACCTCACCTCTACCTATATCAATCGGGACAGACTAATAGTCTTCGACTATAGCCGAGCACGAAGACTGCCATAAATCACGTGTTGAAGGAATACACTCCGCGACACGCTCTAAGTCATTTAAATAGACTGGGTAGCAGCCATTCTAGACGAATTCTGCAAGTGACATCGATCTGCCTCAAACGAAGGAACGCAAATCATTGCACATTGCTGTCGACAATTGTATTACCACATCTTCCTTGATTGGTGTTGATATCAATCGAGAGCCCTGAGGAATTCGACGCCCAAGAGGTGAACGCCATCAGCAATCCGGTGGCGGCGTACGCGAGCCTGAATGGGTGGAGTCTCTGATGGAATCATGGAGGACGGTGAAGGAGGTGCAGGGATAGTCAGGTTCAACAGTTGATTGGCACGCAAAAATCGCGGGCTCGCCAAGAACGCCCCGTTAGCACTAATATCGAGTGTCTTGGTCAGATCGAGGAATTCAGCTCCGGCAGCGTCTACACCTCGAACAAACATAGGAATCTGCACATGAATTCGTGGAGAACGCCGGCGCTCAGCGGGGGTTAAGCGCATACCTTCTTTCCTCAAGCTTGATTTTGAGAAAATATTTTCCTAGTTCCCGAGTCTGGTACTTTAGACCTAGTACTAACTGGGAGGAGCACATAGATAGCCATTGTCCACATGAAAACCTAGAGGTCCACAAACCGCTGTATCTAAATAACTTGCATAGATCTCGGGAGGTCTGGAAACCTATTTTCATTCTCGCTTATTAGTAACTCTGGATAGAGGATTTCTCCATTTGTGCAAAATAGAACCCATTTACCATTGACAGCATCATAGCCTTTTGACAGTATCGCCATCTGAATCTGGTCCCCGCTGATAAACCGATGTCAGAAAAATATGGAATTCCCCGTTGTTTGAGAATACGCGGATAGGTGTCCGAGGAGTGAAAGTTGAAGCGTAGTCCCACGATCGAATCACCGGTCAATGAAGGATTGCCGTTGAGCGCGGTAGCAAGTCTGCTGGATTTACTGGACCAGCCGATCTTGATTGCAGACCGAACGGGGCGGATACTGCTCGCCAACGCACGAGGAAAGCAACAGTTGGCGATTCATGGGATCGCATTGGAAGCGAACTTCAATCTATTTTCCGACCTCTTACATCTGGACCCGAGAGTAGTCTTGGATCATATAGAAGGCGGTGAACAGCAAATAGATTTGAAGTTCGATTGCTTCCCCGACGGAACCATGTCGCGAATTCAGTGGCTCGCCCAAACCAACTGGTTGATCGTTCGAATCGAAGATGCGGTAGCCCGTAAGGCTATCGATTCGCCGGGTACCACGAAACATACAATTCAGGAATTGTTGCAAGAACGCGAGATCACATATCGTAACCTGCTCGCTGCCTACTTGCGCTTGCAGGAAGTAAATCGTCAGAAGACTGTTTTCCTAGCCTCAGCGGCCCACGAATTGAAAACTCCTCTCGCGGTCATCAAAGGTTATTATGACCTGTTGCTTTCCGGGTCGCTCGGCAAACTGACTGATAAACAGCGCGATATTTTACAAGAATCTAAAGAGAGTAGCGAGCGGTTAGTTCGCCTAGTTTCCATGTTCTTGAACTATTCCGCTCTGGAGAGTGGGAAGCTTGTCCTGCATTTGCGGGAAAACGATCTGCGGGATTGCCTGGGTGAACTGGCGACACGCTGGCACGAAGCTTTTGTGCGAAAGCATGTTCGGTTGGACACGAGTCTGGACGATAATCTACCTACATTCAAATTCGACTATCAGAAAGTTCAACAGACGGTTGCCAACCTGCTTGATAACGCTCTTAAACACACACCTGCCAACGGCAGCGTGACCTTGCGGGCCGAGTATCACTTCTGGGAGCGGCGGTCGGCCGAAGAATTACAAACCGTGGAGCGCCGACGCGACCGTATGCAACAACCCAACAGTATTAAAATTTCCGTTTCCGACACAGGTGCCGGGATTGCCTCAGAGCATCATCAGGAAATCTTCGAGGACTTCGTGCGGGTGGACCGTACATCCTCGGGGATGGGCTTGGGGCTGGCGATCGCCAAGCGTCTGGTGCAGGCGCATCGCGGCAAAATTTGGGTGGAGAGCGAACCACGGCGTGGATGCACTTTTACGTTCTTATTACCGATAGATACAACTTCTGGGGATTTTGTTGCACCAAAGGCGGGAAACAATGGCTGAGAGAGAAAGAATTCTTGTAGTGGATGACGAACCAAGTATCCGAAAGTATCTGGGAACTCTGCTCGAGGTGGACGGATATCAAGTCGAAACGGTTGTCTCGGGCATGGAGGCGGTTGAGAAGATTGAAGCTGGAGACCGTCCGGATTTCATCATTTTGGATGTATTGATGCCGGAATTGAATGGTCTGGAGACTCTAAAGCAGTTGATGCAAATCGACCGGTCGCTAAACATTGTCATGCTCTCCTGCTCGAATGAAGTAGGAACCGTTGTAGAAGCCATCCGCTTAGGTGCGCAGGATTATTTGACTAAACCGTTTGAGAAGGCAGAGCTTGACGTAGCTATGCTGAAGTGCCGCCAAAAGCAACAGCTTCGAGCCGAAAATAAATCGCTGCGAGAATATTGCGACACTATCACAGAAGACATTTGCTTTCTCGCTGCAAGCCCGCAGATGGTTCGCATTCGCCAGCAGATTCTCCAAATCGCGCCCGTTGATGTCCCTGTTTTCATTTACGGAGAAAGCGGGGTTGGTAAGGAGGTGGTCGCGCGCATGATCCACATGCGATCGACGCGCCGCAATCAGGCCTTCATCAAGGTAAATTGCGCCGCGCTCCCCGGGGAACTGCTGGAATCCGAGCTGTTCGGTTTCGAACAAGGCGCTTTTACCGGCGCTGTCCGTTCGAAACCCGGAAAATTTGAACTTGCCAACAAGGGCACGATTTTCCTCGATGAAATTGCGGAGATGAGCCCTCACTTGCAGGCCAAGCTGCTTCATGTTCTCCAGGACCACCAGTATTCCCGATTGGGAGGGCGGAACCTAATTGACGTCGATGTGCGCGTGTTGGCCGCAACCAATGTGGAAATCCAAGAAGCCATGAAATCAGGTCGTCTGCGCGAGGACCTATATTATCGCCTTAATGTCCTTTCCATCAATGTGCCTCCACTCCGTGAACGCACCACAGAGATACCGTTGCTCTTCCGCCATTTTCTGCAGAAATATAGTGCGAAATTCAACAAGGAAAATGTGACTCCATCGCAACACTTGCTGGAAGCGGCTGTGCGCTACCCATGGCCGGGGAACTTGCGTGAGTTGGAAAATTTTGTGAAACGCTACGTCATCCTCGAGGATGATGAAGGTAGTTTCCGCGAACTGCTCGAAATGGCAGCAACAAGGCAGCGCACTTCGCCCCGGGAGGAAGTCGCACCGGCGCGCGAGCAAGGTTTGAAAGCGCTGGTTCGCAGCCTGAAAGATGAAGCGGAAATGGAAGCGATCGCCGATGCTCTTGAAAAAACTCGGTGGTGCCGCAAGGATGCTGCTAAGATGCTGGGGATCAGTTACAAGGCGCTCCTATACAAAATACGTCAGTTTGGGCTCGATACGGATCGTGGCGGACAAAGTGCAAAGAAGGTCACTCCCGTGAAAGAAAATCCTGCCGCTGATTCGGAGCCACGGTCATTAGTGCCCATGGGCAAAACAAAATGACTGATTACCCAGCTGCAATTAGTTGCGTATTCTAAGCAAGCAGTTGGCTATTATTGCCTATAGGAATGAGACATTGGCAGTTATAATTATTGCTCCGTGGGGAAGAGGCTGTTAGGCTAAGTCATGATGGGCATGAAGAATTTCGTGCCACAGGTTATTCGTCGAATCTCGCAACTCTTGGATTCAAAGGGGAATAGCCAACATTTGAAGCTATGTCAGCTTTGCATCGGACGATCAGAATACTGACTTTTCGAGATCGAATTTGATCCGAGATATCATATGCCCATTTGGAACGCTAGTTGCACGAGGCTCTACGTCGGGGTGCGGACAGTTGAGTGGACTATGGGGGGCAGACAAAGATGACCGAGCGGCGAACAGCCCGGCGATATGACTTATCTTTACCGGTCATCATTCGTGTGCCAGTAGAAAAGGCGTCTTCTCGCAACGGAAAAACGCGCGACATTTCTACACGCGGCATCTATTTTACGATCGACCAGGATTTAAGCGCTGGTGCCGAACTCGATATGACACTCACGTTGCCATCGGAAGTGACTCGAGGTTCAGAAGTTTTTATTCGCGCTATGGGCAAGGTTGTGCGCGTTGAAAAGAAACCAGAGACCAGTTCAACCCGGGTGGGGGTGGCCGCGGTGATTGAACGTTATGAAATTATTCGAAACGACCCGGCGACCATCTAGGATTCGGAATCATTCATTGAAGCTATTTCCTTCTTTCTGCGCTCGTGAAACATAACTCAGTTTTTTGTCAACTCTGTATTGCCTCCGTGGACGAATACTTTTTCGGACTATATAATTCCCGCTCCGGAGGTACAAACCGCTGGCCGCCCACGTCAACGCGGCACGCTCGCAGATGAATTCGCCACATCTGGACCTTTCAATCATAATCCCTGCATTCAATGAAGAACAGCGCCTGCCTAAGGCGCTGGATCGGATCGTAGCCTATCTGAACGAGCGTCCTCTCCGAAGCGAAATCATCGTTGTTGACGACGGATCTACAGATGGGACAGCAGCGTTGGTGGAAAGCTATGTAAATAAATACCCCGGCCTGCGCCTCGTTTCAAACGGGCGCAATCGAGGGAAGGGGTTCAGCGTGCGCCACGGGGTACTGGAAGCTCATGGAAAGATTGTGCTTTTTACTGACGCCGATCTTTCCACGCCCGTCGCAGAAGCGGATAAATTAATTCCAGAACTACTTCAAGACAATTACGACATAGCGATTGGATCGCGGGCCGTGAATCGCAGCTTAATCGAAGTTCACCAACCCCTATTTCGCGAACGGGCTGGCATTCTGTTTAACTTTCTGGTTCGTTGGATTACGGGAGTCAATTTTTCCGATACGCAGTGTGGTTTTAAGGCTTTTCGGCGTGAACGCGCGCGAATCGTTTTTGAACAACAGCGGATTGAGCGTTTCGGGTTCGACCCTGAGATTTTATTTCTCGCAAAGCGACATGGTTTACGAGTGGTGGAAATTCCCGTTCGTTGGTCTCATGACGCGGCCACTAAGGTAAGTGTCGCATCGGATGGGATAAGAATGTTCTTCGAACTGATTGTGATTCCCTGGAATGTCATGCGCGGACTCTACCCACGAAGAAAAAACACAGACTGATGTCCCGAAATGGCAATCGTATGCCTGGCGGGAAACGCAGCGGCCAAAATATTTGCGTTCCTATGGCAGGTGTCTGATTATACTTGCCGAGTCCGGATGTCTGGCATTTGCTTAGATGCGTTCCCATTTTTCGGTCCGCATGGAGAAATTTAAGAAAGCATGAAAGTCTCCGTCGTCATTCCTGTCTATAACGAACGCGCATTCATCGAGGAAGTATTGCTACGCGTGCAGGCTGTCCCAATCGACAAGGAAATCATCCTCATAGACGATCAATCTTCCGACGGCACGCGCCCGCTGCTACAAGAGTTTGATAAGGCTCAGTCGGAGGGCAAACGCGACATCCTCGTGCAGAACGGAAAGTCCCGCCTTTCGCTTGAAAATATTCGCTTTCTGTTTCAACTTCAAAATGCAGGGAAAGGCGCTGCGTTGCGGCGGGGCTTCGAAGCAGTTACAGGCGACGTGGTTTTAGTCCAGGATGCCGACCTGGAATATGACCCTAAGGATTATGGCAAACTCCTGGAACCGATTTTTGACGGGAAGGCCGACGTTGTTTACGGCTCCCGCTTCCTTGGCGGTCCACAGCGTGTACATTATTTTTGGCATTATGTCGGCAATAAATTCCTGACTCTTCTCTCCGACATCTTCACAAATTTGAAACTCACCGACATGGAGACTTGTTACAAAGTCTTTCGCCGCGAAGTTCTGCAGGGCATCACGCTTGAATCAAACCGCTTTGGCTTCGAACCCGAATTCACCGCAAAAATCTCCAAGGGAACCTGGCGCATATACGAAGTTCCAATTTCATATGCCGGACGCACGTACGCGGAGGGCAAGAAGATTACGTGGAAGGATGGAATCTCCACTCTCTGGTGCATTTTGCGTTACAATTTGTTCGATTAGCACTTGTCCAAATACTGCGAAAGTTTCAAACCTCCAATTAATTCTGAAAATTGCAAAAATTGACAGAGAACGCGATATTATGCATTCCGCGATAGGGGTCACTACGCAAAACCATAAAAGGAGATTTCCATATGACAAACATTACGGCGGCTCGTGGGGGATACCTGCTTACACTGGGCGTCTTTATTGGCTTTGGGTTTTCCAGTCTGATGAACTCCATGCGTTCTTCGTCAACGGTGCTGGCACAAGCACCAGCCCCCGACTTAGTCGCGATGCAAGCAGACATTGCCCACTTGAAGGAGGTCGTCCCATCGCAGTCCCATTCCATGACTGACGTGGGATATCAATTCGCGAATCTGTGGTTTGCTGGGAAACAAAAAAACTGGCCACTGGCTGATTTCTTCTTAAATGAAGCGCGCCAGCACATCGTCTGGACCATCCGTATCAGACCCGTACGAAAGGATGCCGAGGGAAATCCAGTGGATTTGAAGGGTATTTTTGACGTCGTTAGCAACGGTCCTTTGAAAGCACTGACGCAAGCCATTCAGGACAAGAACGATGCGGAGTTTGCGGAATCGTACAAGAAAACGTTGGATGGATGTTACGGCTGCCACGTCGCATCCGGCAAACCCTACCTACGATTGGTCATTCCACAAACCCCGCCGCAAACCATAGTGAGTTTCGGCTCGGTTGGAGACAAATCCAAGTAACGAGGGGCGAAGTTAAGTACTAGAAGCTATTGCACAACCCTCCGCAAGACGATCATGAAGCAAGCGATATG
>CAZUNI010000037.1:0-47697 GCA_964622265.1 uncultured Acidobacteriaceae bacterium
TCATATCGCTTGCTTCATGATCGTCTTGCGGAGGGTTGTGCAATAGCTTCTAGTCTGGTTGTCTTTCCAAAGAGCCGCTGTTCCTCTTCGAACGAAAGAATTTCTTTGCGGTGCACGGTGCGCCAAATAATCCAGTGAATCACCTCAATCAAGACGGCCAGGATGCCGAAATAGGTGAGGAATTGGAGTCCTTCTGTCCAGCCGCCGTTGCAAGGCAGCGGGGGCGGTAATTTGGCCGTGTAGCCATGCTGATACCCAACAAAGGCGATAGCCTCCAGGAATCCGAAGAGAAGCCGTATATAGGGGCGCTTCGCGTCGTACTCAATTAAGACGGGCTTGGCAGCGTTCTCGGCCATATATGAATCGCATGACTCTTATCACAGAGAGGGTCCTCGTGCACGCGAGTCATCACGCAGAATCAATCCCTCCTTTTGGACTCTGGCTGCCACAGCCTGGTAAGTCTCCTCGGAACCTGCTGCGCCAACGCACGAATCACCACCCAATGCACCCAACCCGGACTTTTGCTATGATGGCAGTGTCGCTAAACCACGGATGATCCAATTTGCCTAAATCCATGAATAGTAAGGCCCTATTTCTGAGCGCTTGCCGCTGTGAGCCTGTCGAGCGCGTTCCGGTCTGGATCATGCGCCAGGCTGGGCGCTACTTGCCCGAGTACCGCGCTGTTCGCAAGAAGCACAATTTTTTGGAAGTCTGCAAGACGCCGGAGCTGGCGGTCGAGGTGTCGCTACAGCCGTACCGTATTCTGGGCGTGGACGCCGTCATCGTGTTCTCAGACATTCTGATTCCCGCCGGGGCGATGGGGCTGCCGTTCGAACTTACCGACAAGGGTCCCGTTATCGAATCGCCTTTGCGATCCGCGGAGCAGGTGCACAAGCTCGGCGTGTTCGACCCGGAGCAGGAAACCGGCTTCCTGATGGAAGCGATTCGCATGCTCACGCGCGAACTTGGCCCGAACGTTCCCGTGCTGGGCTTCGCGGCGGCTCCCTGGACCTTAGCGTGTTACATGATCGAAGGCCACGGCAAGGATGGATTCCCCGCCGCCAAGACGCTGCTCTACTCCGATCCCGCGCTGTTTCGCTCGCTGCTGGAACGGATTGCGCGCGCCACAGCGGTTTACCTGAAAGCGCAGATTGCAGCGGGAGCATCCGCGGTGCAATTGTTCGACACCTGGGTTGGCGAACTTACGCTCGAGCAGTACCGCGAATTTGAACTTCCCGCGACGCAGCTCTTGATCGAAGAACTGGCTGCCGGCGATACGCCAGTGATCCTGTACACGAAAGCGTCCAGCCACTTGTTGACGGCAGTAGCCGAATCGGGCGCGAACGTTTTGAGCGTGGACTGGCGCATGGACCTGTCGACTGTGCGCGAACAAGTCGGTCCGGGGATTGCGCTGCAGGGCAATGTCGATCCGTGCGTTCTACTTGGCCCGGAAGACGGCGTGAGACGCGCGGCACTGGATGCCATCGAAAAATCCGGCGGCGTCGGACACATTCTGAACCTCGGCCACGGAATCCTCCAACAGACACCCGTGGAAAATGCGCGCGCCTTCGTGAAAGCCGGGCAAAGCGTACCGGTCACGGCGAGTGCGAAGTCGGAAGGGGCGCGCTAGTAGCAATCAATGAGCGATTCGAGCCTCCATCTGCAACTCAACCGCGAACGTTTTGAAATCTCCGAAGCGTTCCTCGAGAAATATAATCGGCCGGGGCCGCGCTACACCAGCTATCCCACAGCGCCGGTGTGGCAGGATAATTTTGGGCCGGACGACCTGGAAAAATATTACGCGACTGCGAATGCGGAGCGCACGCCTGTCTCGCTGTACATGCATCTTCCCTTCTGCGAAAACCTGTGCCTGTTCTGCGCGTGCAACGTGGTGATTACGAAAGATCACAGCGTCGCGCCGCCTTATATTCAGACGCTGGAGCGGGAAATCGAGCATGTCAGCCGGTTTGTGTCGCGCGACCGCCCCGTGGTGCAATTTCACTGGGGCGGCGGCACGCCCACGTACCTGACTCCCGAACAAATGGAGCAGCTTTTCCGCTTCACGGCGGAGCGCTTCACGTTCGCGCCGGACGCTGAAATTGGGATTGAGATCGATCCGCGCGTCACCACGCAGGCGCATCTGGAAACGCTGCGAAAGCTCGGCTTCAACCGCCTGAGCATGGGCATTCAGGATTTTCATCCTGAGGTGCAGGAAATCATTCACCGCGTGCAGCCGCTGGAGATGACGCGCGACCTGATCGTCAGCGCGCGGCAGCTTGGGTTCGATAGCATCAATGTGGACCTGATCTACGGCCTGCCGCTGCAGACCGCCGAGCGCTTCGCCTATACGGTGGATCAAGTCGTCGCGCTCGCGCCCGACCGAGTCGCCATGTTCAGCTACGCGCACGTTCCCTGGCTTAAGAAACAGCAGGGCGCTCTGGCCATGAGCCTGCCTGAGGGCATGGAGAAATTCCGAATCTTCCGCGCGGGCCTGGAACATTTCCTGAACGCGGGATACCAGTACATCGGCATGGACCATTTCGCAAAGCCCAACGATGAACTCGCCGTTGCGCAGCGCGAACGCACGCTGCACCGCAATTTTCAGGGCTACACAACGAAGGCCGGAGCGGATCTGTACGGAATGGGCGTCAGCGCGATCAGCGGGCTTGGCTCGTGCTACGCGCAGAATGACCGCGACGTCGCTCACTACCGCGAACGCATCGAGGGCCGAGGCATCGCGACGATTCGCGGCTACCGCTTGAGCGGGGACGATCTGCTGCGCCGCACTGTCATCAACCGCATCCTGTGCCACGGGGTTTTGCACACCAGCGAAATCGAGCAGGAATTCGGCATCGTCTTTGGCGAAACATTCGCTGCGGAAATCGCGCGCCTCGCGCCGTTTATTTCGGACGGATTGCTGGACTTCGAAAACGGCGTGTTGAGCACTTCCCTGCTGGGACGCATCTTCATTCGCAATATCGCCATGGTCTTCGATCCATATCTGGAAAAGCAGCAACTGGAAAGCCGCCCGCTGTTTTCGAAAACGCTTTAGCACCCAGATAGAGGTCTCGTGTCCATCGCGGCGCCAACACCATTCCCAGTTGTTGTAATCGGGGGAGGAATTTCCGGGTTGGCGTGCGCCTATCACCTGCAGCAGTCGGGGATCCCCGTACGCGTGCTCAATGCTGGCGCCACTCCCGGCGGTGTAATCGCGACGCGAGAACAGGATGGATTCCGGTTCGAACTGGGCCCGCAGAGTTTTCTCTCCACCGAACCGCTGCTTAAACTGATTGACGCGCTTGACCTGAAGGACGAACTTCTACATGCGAATTCGAATGCTCCGCGATATATCCTGCTTCACGGGAAGCTGGTCCAGGCGCCCCTCGCGCCGCCTTCCCTGCTGACAACGCCTTTGCTGGGCGCGCAAACGAAATATCGCATCTTCACGGAAATGTTTCGGCGCTCCCGCCCGCCTGAAACGGACGAATCCATCGCAGCGTTCATCCGCCGAAAATTCGGCGATGAACTGCTGGAACGGCTCGTCGCTCCCTTTGTTTCCGGCATCTACGCGGGCGATCCGGAAAAATTAAGTTTGCGAGCATCTTTTCCGAAGCTCCACGAATTTGAGTTGAAATACGGAAGCGTGCTGCGCGGAGCGATGAAATCGCGTCCCCCGAAAGGGACGCCACGCGCGGGACTTTGCTCGTTTCGCGACGGCATGGATACCTTGCCGCGTGCTCTGGGCGCGCGTATTGGCGATGCATTGCTAAATGGGGTGACCGTCACGGCTGTGCGACGCGGCGAAGTCAACGGGAAATCGTCGTTCGAAATCGATATCGCGCGGAACGGTCACCGAGAGACTTTTCTGACGAACGCTGTCATCGTAACTGCGCCCGTGAACGCAGCCTCTGAAATTCTGAAGAGTGTCTCGGAACAGTTTGCTGCTTCGTTCGCGCGTATCGAGTACGCGCCCGTAGCGGTGGTGGCGGCAGGCTATCGCCGAGAGCAAATCGGCCACAAAGGCGACGGATTCGGATTCCTCGTCCCTCGCAGCGAAGGCCTCCACGTGCTGGGCACGGTCTGGAATTCCTCGCTTTTCCCTGGACGCTCGCCGGAAGGCATGGCTTGCTTCACCAGCTTTGCCGGCGGGGCAACGGATCCATCGCTTCTGGAATGGGACGACGATCGAATCGCGGAAACTATCTGCAGCGAAGTGGGACGCGTCCTCGGCATCGCCGGACCGCCGGTCACTCGACTGGTCCATCGCTACGCCCGCGCGATCCCGCAATACAATCTTGGCCATACCGACACTGTTTCCGCGCTCAACGCAGCGATTTCCTCGGTGCCGGGATTATTTCTCGCAGGAAATTACCTGTCCGGCCCATCGATCGGATCGTGCGTCGAGCAGGCAAATCAGACTGCCGAAGCCGCGCGCATCTATCTGGCGTCCATCGGCGTCGCGGGAATTGGATCCGTCGCTCATGCATAATTCCTAGTCTGATTGAGGGGCCTCCTAAGTCCCGGAGGGACGAAATAACGTAGCCCACAGCGGAAGCTGTGGGGGGGGCGTCCGGGATTGCATCAACCCCGTCAGGGGTGACACAAAGACATCGACGAAACTATTTATTCGTTCCTCGAAATTTCGGTAGTTGTCTAATTGCATGCTGCAACTTACTTTGTGTCACCCCTGACGGGGTTTTCCGAAAAAACATCTGTGTTTCCCCACAGCTTCCGCTGTGGGCTACGTTGTGTCGCCCCTCCGGGGCTGTCAGGATTACGGATGCTGATGGCCGCTAGGAATCTTCCGCAATTGCATTCCCATTCGCGGATCGTAGTAAGATGTCCCGGCGCGACTTAGCGCCGCCATTTCATCCAATTGACCCGCAACTCCGTATTACAGGTGGAGCGGAAAGGGAAAGCGATTTTGCTGCTTGCGGTGGTTCAAACGTGGCCGGAAAGTGACCAGCCGACGGACGCGTCGCTGATGGAGCGCATTCTGCAGCGTGACTCCGCGGCACTGGAAACGTTGTACGACCGCTATTCCCGCCCTGTCTATTCCCTCGTCCTCCGAATTTCGCAGCAGCCCGGTTCGGCGGAAGAAATCGTGCAGGACGTATTTTTGCAAATCTGGCAAAACGCGAAACGGTATGAGGCCACGCGCGGGGCGCTGGGACCGTGGCTATTCACCGTGGCGCGAAACCGCGCGCTGGATTTCCTGCGCCTGAAGCGCGAGAAGCAGCGCCGCCGGGAGGATTCGGCCGATTTCGACTTGCCGCCGTCTGCGGTTGTTCGTCCCGATCCCGAAGGCGCGATGGACCAATCGCGGCGCGCGGAAAAAGTGCGCTCGCTGATGAGTTCCCTGCCCGACCTGCAGCGTCGCGCGATCGAACTGGCATTTTTTGACGGCATGTCGCACAGCGAAATCTCCGCGGCTATCGGCGAGCCGCTCGGGACTGTAAAAAGCTGGATCCGCGGCGGCTTACTGCGTCTGCGGGAATCGCTTGAGGAGGCACGTTCTTGATGGATTGCGAACAACTCGCCCTGCTTTACGAAGAGTACGCGCTTGACGTGCTCGAAGGCGAGGAGCGCGCCGAACTGGAAGCGCACCTGGCGAGGGCGTGTGCGCAATGCACGCCGGGCGTCGAAAAAGCGCGCTGGGTGGTGGCGCAACTCGCGCAAATGGCTCCTGACGCGCAACCGCCTCAGTCGCTGAAGGGAAAAATCCTGGACGCTGCCAGGGCTTCCGGTAACGTCACCGAAATTGCCAAACCCAAACCAAGCCGCGCATTTTTCCCTGCGTGGGCCTGGGCCGCCGCGGCCGCACTCGCGCTTCTGACCGGATATTCGATTCGCCAGATGGGAAATCAAAACGCGCAGTTGGCCGATCTGCGCCACCAGATGAAACTCGCAACGATGCAGAGCAAGGCGCTGCAGGATCAACTCACACTGGGCCGCATGATTACCTCAGTGATGATGTCGCCGGATTCCAAGCCCCTCAAGCTCATGCCGGTAGACAAAAACATGCCAATGGTCCATGCCTATCTGCATCCGCACATGGGCGTGGCGATTACTGCCGACCAGATGCCGTCCATGCCCTCGGCGCGCACTCTTCAGCTATGGTTTGTACCCAAAACAGGCAAGCCGATGAGTGTCGCCATCTTCCGCCCGAATGCAGAGGGCCAGATCGCCATCATCGCTCCCGTGAACATGCCTGTAGCGGAAATTGTCGCGCTTGCCGTAACCGAGGAACCCGCCGGCGGAAGCCCTCAACCGACAACCAACCCAGCCTGGGTCGCTCAAGTGAACTAACTGGATTGCTTCGCGCGCGATTCTAGGCGGGCTTTGCGCCGATCTCCAGCTTCACGAAACCGGCGGCGCTCTTCGTCTGAACTCACGATCAACGGCGGCACCGGGCACGGGTTGCCAATCTCATCGAGGGCCACAAACGTCAGAAACGCCGTGGTCGTATGTTTCCGGTCTCCCTTACTGTAGTTTTCCGAAAACACTTCGACGCCGACTTCCAGTGAAGTGTGAAACGCGCGATTCACTTGCGCTTCGAGCACGATCAGTTCGCCCACGCGGATCGGATTCAGAAAATCGAGATGGTCCACCGATGCTGTCACCACCTGGCAATGGCAATGCCTATGCGCCGCGATCGCTCCCGCGATGTCGATCAAGTGCATGACGCGTCCGCCCAAAATATTCCCCAGAAGGTTCGCTTCCTGAGGGAGAACGATTTCAGTCATCTCCGTGCGCGAATCGGCGACCGACCGGCCGTCGTCGCGAGTTCCCTTCCTCTTCAACATCTTTGCAGACGATTTCATGCGTAACTCCCAATTGCGACAGCGATTTGGCAATCGATGTCTGGCCGACTATAATACGCGCATCCAAGCCATGACCCAACCACAGAAGAAAACACGCCGCCAGATGCTCGAAGAATTTGTAGCCGCAAAACCCAATGACGCGTTCGCCCGTTACGGCCTAGCCATGGAGTGCGCCAACTCCGGCGATTCCGACGCCGCCGACCTGCAATTCAAGACGCTGATCGGTTCGAATCCCGACTACGTTGCCGCCTATTTCCAGTATGGCCAGTTTCTTGCCCGCTTAGGACGAGCAGAGGAAGCTCGATCCGCCCTCACTGTCGGCATCGCCACCGCCCGGCGCACGGGCGACGACCATGCGCGTTCCGAAATGGAAGCAGCACTGGCGGAACTGGGCTGAAACAACCTCCACGCCTCCCACGGTAAAGACTTCATTTCCTTGCGTTTGGGACCTCCCGTTACTAGGCGGCATCACATCTTCGCTGCGTGCTTGCCCCTGCCATTCCCCGGTGCTAATTTCGGACGAAGTTCTTTTCCTGCGGAGACTGGCAAACCATGGCCCTGAGTGTTGACGATCTGCTGCGCCGAGCTGTCGAAACCAAGGCGTCAGACTTGCACCTGAAGGTGGGAAACCACCCCTATCTCCGTATCGATGGCTCGCTGCATCCGCTTACCGACGTGCCTCGCATCACGCCGGAAGAGATGCTTTCCATGGCGTTCAGCATGATGACCAACCGGCAGAAGCAGAAATTCAAGGAGACCGCGGAGCTGGACATGGCCTACGGCGTAGCCGGCCTGGGGCGCTTCCGCGTCAACGTGTTTCAGCAGCGCGGAAACGTTGGGATGGTATTGCGCGTCATCCCCACCAAGATTCGCACCATAGAAGACCTCGACTTGCCGCGCGTGATCGAAACGATCTGCGAAGAGCAGCGCGGATTGGTTCTCGTCACCGGAACGACCGGTTCCGGTAAGTCCACAACTCTGGCCGCGATGATCGACCGCATCAATACCACGCGCTCCGATCACGTCATTACAATCGAAGACCCCATTGAGTTCCTGCATCGCGACAAAAAGAGTTTCATCAACCAGCGCGAAGTCGAGGTGGATACGGCAAACTTCTCGACCGCCCTGCGCGCAGGCTTGCGTCAGGATCCTGACGTCATCCTCGTCGGCGAAATGCGCGACCTGGAAACGATTGCCACGGCATTGTTGGCCGCCGAAACCGGTCACCTGGTCTTCTCCACATTGCATACTCTCGATGCGACGGAAACGATTCAGCGTATCATCGCCGTATTTCCGCCCCCCGAGCAGAAACAGATTCGCCTGCAAATGGCCGCCACGCTAAAGGCCGTGATCAGCCAACGCCTGGTCCGTCGAGCCGATGAAAAAGGCCGCGTGCCCGCAGTCGAAGTCATGATCGCCACCGCGTACATCCGCGATTGCATCATCAATCCCGACAAGACGCGCTTGATTCACGACGCCATCGCCGCCGGCACCAGCCAGTACGGCATGCAGACCTTCGACCAATCCCTGTTCGACCTCTACACGCGCGAACTGATCACCTACGACGAAGCGCTGCTCGGCGCGTCCAACCCCGACGACTTCAAGCTGCGCATCCAGGGAATCCGTTCCGCCTCCGACTCCGCCCGCGAGGAAATGGAGCGCACCATGACCGAGTTCGATCGCACCGTCCGTAAATAGTTCGTGGTTTTAGGTTTGACATCTCAAATTTGAAATTTGAGATGTCCACCTGAATCCAATCTTTCTCCCTCGCTTCCCCTCTTCCTCGCCTTCCTTCACTTCCCTCACATCATTAACTTCCTTTACTTCCGTGCCTTCAAGCCTCTATGCTTTCCCCATGCGCCCGGTAGTCAGAAAACTTTCTAGCGAAACCGATCTCTACACATGCGCAATCAACGCTCTTTCACGCCGCGCCTATTCGGTGTATGAAATGCGGACCTTTCTGGAACGCCGCGCGGAGGAGGAAGAAACCGTTCCGCCGATTCTCGCTCGCCTTAAAGAACATAAGTATCTGGATGACGAACGCTACGCCCGTCAGTTCGTGCGCCAACGCGCCGAAATCCGCAAGCAGGGCGCGTATCGCATCGCGCGCGACCTTCGCGCCCGCGGCGTCCCTGACCGCCACATCGAAGCCGCGATTGCAGAGCGCATCGGTGAATCCGATGAAGGCGCAGTCGTCCGCGCCCGGCTAACGCGCCGCCTCAAGACTCTACGCGGTCCGCTCGACCAGCGCCGCACCGCTTCAATCTACAACAGCCTGCTCCGCGCCGGCTTCGCCGCCGACACAATCCGCAGAGAGCTGCGAGCATTGGCCAAGGTCCACGTGGATGAGTCGCAAGAGTAGGACAGACTTTTTACCCTGAGCTACGAAGGGCAGTCTGTCCGCTTTTGGTTTTTGTCACGGCACAAACTTCATGTCGGATCAATGCACCCGGTTAGCTTTAAAGTGAGCAAAAACCCAAAGAAAACAGGCTGCCCTTCGTAGCTCAGGGTAAAAAGTCTGTTCTACTTGTGGCGCATTGCGACTGCCTGCTCCCTCTGCGATAATGATTTCGCGGAGTTAAAGAAATAAATGGGTGACCGGGTGCGCCACATGCTTTTTCACGAATCACAAGTCACCAGTCACGAATCACATCCCCTATGACCGGCAACGAAATTCGCGAGAAATTTCTGATATATTTCGAGCAGCGCGGCCATCGCCGAGTCCGCAGTTCGTCGCTCGTCCCGGTGAACGATCCCACGCTGCTATTCACCAACGCCGGGATGAACCAGTTCAAGGACGTCTTCCTCGGCCTGGAGCAGCGCGACTACACGCGTGCCACATCGTCCCAGAAATGCGTCCGCGCCGGCGGCAAGCACAACGACCTTGAAAATGTCGGCTTCACTAATCGACACCACACGTTTTTCGAAATGCTGGGGAATTTTTCCTTCGGCGATTATTTTAAGAAGGATGCCATTGGGTACGCCTGGGAGTTGATCACGTCACCCCAGTGGTTTGAAATTCCTGTCGAAAAGCTTTATTTCACTGTGTTTGGCGGCGCGGAAGTCGCGCCCGGAAACATCATGGGCGTCGATGAAGAGGCCATGAATCTGTGGATCAGCATCGGCGCGCCGAAAGACCGGGTCATTCCCGTCCCCGGCCTGAAGGAAAACTTCTGGGCGATGGGCGATACCGGCCCCTGCGGCCCGTGTAGCGAACTTCACTACGACATGGGCCCCGCCGCGTCCGACAAAGGCCACACGGACTGCGAATTCGGCTGCGAATGCGGGCGGTACGTCGAAATCTGGAATCTAGTGTTCATGCAGTTCAACCGCGACACGTCGGGCACGGTTACGCCTCTACCGAAGCCTTCGATTGATACTGGAGCGGGACTCGAACGCCTTGCTGCTGTCCTTCAAGACAAGATAAGCAATTTCGATACGGATTTGTTCTCAGACCTCATAAGATTGGCGAAACATTACGTCGGTGTTACCGTTACAGATACACCTCAAAATCTCGCTTCCCTGCGAATTATTGCCGACCATGCGCGGGCTACGACGTTTCTAATTTCTGACGGCGTCATTCCGTCAAATGAGGGACGCGGATATGTGCTCCGAAAGATTATGCGACGTGCCATACGCCACGCCCGGTTTCTTGGTGGAAATCTATACGTACTCACCAATATGGCCCGCTCCGTTGTAGAACAGATGAAAGATATCTATTTAGAACTTGAGGATAATCTCTGGCACATCGAGAAGGTAATCAGAGCCGAAGAAGACAGATATTTTCGAGTTGTTGAGACAGGTGTCCGTAAATTATATGAAGACCTTCAACCTACCCTCAAGAAAAAACAACGTCTCGCTGAGGGCCAAGCCAAAGTTATAGAGTATTTCGACAAAATTCGTTTCGAGCAAATTGAGCCCGGACAGCGCCTTGAGGCAAACGTTTCGACCCTCAGTAAGCTTATCAATGCTTACTCGATTCCGTATTCTTGGCTCGATCAGCAGAGCTGGAGTAAGTCTATATTCCTTCCTGACAATCTTGAGAAACTTCCTGACCCTGAAAAAGATTGGGTGTATTCTGGCACGAAAGCCTTTCAGCTTTATGACACACACGGGCTTTCCCGCGACATCATCGAGGAAACGTGCCGCGACGCGGGAATCAGCGTCGATTGGAAAAGTTTCGACCTCGCGATGGAAGACCAGCGTACGAAGGCACGCGCATCCTGGAAGGGCGGTCATAAAGAGGCCGCTGGTCCTCAATACACTCAACTCGCTGGTGTCATTCGAACGGAGCCGGAGTTTTATCAAGCTACGTCTGCACGCGATTGCAAAATCGAAGCAATCATTAAAGCCAATGTAAATGTACCGGAGATCATCGCAGGCGAAGAGGCTGAAGTAATCCTTGATCGCACAGTCATCTATGCCGAATCAGGAGGCCAGGTGGGCGATACAGGCGGTTTCTTCGACGACGCGGGGGCAGTTCAACTTGCCGAAGTCAAGGGTGCCTATTATCCCATTGCTGGTCTCATTGCGCACAGGATTGTCGCGAAAGAGACTCTTCGGAGGGGCGACCTGGTCAACGTTATCGCCGATGGCGCGCGCCGCGAGCACATCAAGCGCAATCACACGGCGACGCATTTGATGAACGCTGCGCTGCGCAGCATACTCGGCACGCACGTCAAGCAGGCCGGGTCGCTGGTCGAGCCGGGACGACTGCGCTTCGATTTCTCGCACTTCGCTGCCATTGACGCCGCCGAGTTGCGCGACATCGAGCAGCAGGTGAACGACGAAATCCTGCTCAATTCTGAGATTACGACGGATATCATGGCGATCGATGATGCCCTTGCTTCCGGCGCGCTGGCCTTCTTCGGCGACCGCTACCCGGAGGCGAACGTCCGCGTCGTGACGATTCCCGACGCTTCGGCTCCGCGCGGCTTCTACAGCAAGGAGCTTTGCGGAGGCACACATGTCCGGCGCAGTGGCGATATCGGCGTGTTCAAGATTGCCGTCGAACAGTCAGCCGCCGCCGGAGTGCGCCGCATCGAGGCCATCACCGGCGCAGCCGCCCTGGCCGACTACCAGCACGCTCGACAGATTCTCGGCGAACTCAGCACCCGCCTCAAGGTGAACGAAGACGACCTCGGTGCCGCCCTGGACCGCGCCGACCAGACCGTGCGCCAGCTCGAAAAGCAGCTCGAAACCCTGAAACGCAAGGGCGCGCTTTCCAAGCTGGACGACCTGATCGCGGAAGCCCGCACAATCAAAGGGGTTAAGGTAATTTCAGCCGAAATCGACGGAGTGGACCGCGACACCATGCGCCAGCTTATCGACAGCCTCCGCCAGAAGCTGGGCTCCGGGGTGGTCGTCCTGGGCACCAAAGAAGATGGCAAAGTCGCTCTATTGGCAGGAGTTACCAAGGATTTGACCTCGAAGCTGCATGCCGGAAAGATCGTCCAGGCCACGGCCAAGGAAGTCGGCGGTTCGGGCGGAGGAAGGCCCGATTTGGCCGAGGCTGGCGGAAAAGACACATCCCGGCTAAAAACAGCCCTTGACCTCGTATATCCCCTAATAGACCAGATGTTATAATCCGGGGTGCGTCCAGAAACGTGTGGGTGATCCTTCACCCTGTCGCGTTGGCGTGCCTATTTCGCAGGAAACAAAATTGCGCTGCCTTCCCAGAGATGACCTATGACATGGCGAGACTATAAAATGACGTGCATCCTATTCGGAACACTGACCTTGTGGACAATTCCTACACATGGCCAGATCGTTTCCTACATGGACTCCAGCGGCAAGCGGCTCTTCGTGAATGCGGACCCCGCGCCCGCTCCCAAGATCGCAAGAGCCTCCCTGCGAGGGTTCTCGACGGCCTCTGGTTCCAGGCCGTTTACAACCCAAATGCCGCAGAGCGCGTCTTCCATAATGACGGCGGAGGCGCAGGCAAACCGTCAGAAGATCGAGGTCATGATTCGCGAAGTCTCCGGTCGCTATAACGTGGATCCGGCCCTGATTCGCGCCGTCATCGAAACCGAATCGCACTGGGACTCCAAGGCGGTTTCCAGCAAAGGGGCGCTGGGGTTGATGCAGTTGGTTCCCGAAACGGCGAGGCAGTTGGGCGTGCAGAACGCCTTCGACCCGCAGCAGAACCTCGACGGAGGAGTTCGCTATTTGCAGACGCTCTTGCAGCGTTATAATGGCGATCTGGATCGGGCATTGGCGGCGTATAATGCCGGTCCAGGCGCCGTGGATCGCGCCAGGGGAGTTCCACGCTACCGGGAAACGCGCGAATACGTTCAGAAAGTTACCGATTCCTACTATCGGCCCGGCTCCGATCGACTTCACAGCGCGTTCGGTTCATCGCGTGGCATCTATCGCACGGTGAGCGATGACGGACGGGTGGTGTTTACCAACGAATGAGCGAAATTTTGCGGCGCGACGCCGTTACAATTCGTCCGAAGTTGCAAATAATTTTAGCAGTACTGGTAGTTCTGTGCCTGCTGCCTATTCTCACCCGCGCGGACACCTCTCCGCGCCGCGAAAACGCCAAAACTCAATTCGATCACGCGGAAAAAGAACGCCAGACACTCGAAGCGCAGCCTGAAAAAGACCGCAAACTCAAGGAATACGCTTCCGTTGTCGAAACGTACCGTCGGGTTTATTTGATCACCCCGCGCGCCGCCGAGGTTCCCGCAGCGCTGAATCATGTCGCCGAGCTTTATTGCGCGATGGGCGATCTGTTCGATGAAAAGTATTATCAACTGGCCGTAAATTCGTACCAGTTCCTGCTGAAGGAATATCCCACGAGCCACTATCGCGAGGACGCGATGCTGGCCATCGGAAATATCGAGAAGGACGACCTGCACGATCCTGTCCTCGCGCAAAAAACTTTTGAGCAATTCATCGCGCTGCATCCAAAATCCACTCATGTGAAGGAAGTTCGCGCCATCATCGCCGGCTTGAACGGCAATGGCACGGAGGCGAAAGCTGCATTAAAGCCTGCTCCAAGTCCTGCTTCAGATCGTTCACTAGCTCAAAATCGTTCATTAACTCCAAATCGTTCGTCCACCCAAATTGGTCCTCCTGTGAAAGATACCCTTGCGGAGAATGCGCTGCCGACTACGGATACCACTCGCGGAGCAGCCAGCGAAATCAATCCCGCGCACAGCTCTGCGCCACAAGTGACGCGCATTCGTACATGGAATGCGGATACCTACACTCGCATCGTGATCGACGTGAATGCGCAAGTAAAATATCAGGCCGCGCGGATTTCCGGGCCGGACCGCATTTATTTCGACATCGAAGGAACCAAAATCAATTCGGACTTGCTCCATAAGCCGATCGAAATACCCGGCGGCGGATTCCTGAAGGGCGTGCGCGTCGCGCAGAATCAGCAGGGCGTTGTGCGCGTCGTCCTCGAGGTCAATCAGGCAAAAGATTATTCCGTCTTCCTGCTGCCCGATCCTTATCGCCTCATCGTGGATGTGTACGGCAGTTCCGCCTCAGCAGAGGAAGTCGCGCGGGCCACCGCTCCCCCGCCCGGCCCGACCACGACGGATATTCCGCCCGCATCCATTGCGAATCCTGCGCCTGCCAGGAACGTTGCTGCGAAGGCCCCTGCAAAACCTGAGCTGGCTTCCAATGAGAGCAGCACAACCAAGACGGGGATAAAGAAAAATTTGAAAGCGGCGCCGGCGTCTTCCGCAAGAGTCCAGAATATAGATTCTGCGAGCGGATCTGATTCTTCCACATCGCCGCAGCTATCGGCCGAGAACAGCACTGCGATGCCACCGCTGGTGGCGCGCCCGGCATCGGCGAAAATGAAGACGGTTCGTGGGACGAAATCGGCGCACGATCAGGCGGAAGAAATGGGCCCGGCATCGGTTCCGGAAATGCCGCGCGCCGGGCAGCAATCGCTCAGCCGCGCACTGGGTTTGAAAATCGGACGCATCGTGATCGACGCCGGACATGGCGGGCACGATACCGGCACGATTGGGCCTAGCGGCCTGATGGAAAAGGACTTGTGCCTGGACGTTGCGCTGCGCGTTGGCAAGCTCATCCAACAACGCCTGCCTGCGGCGGACGTGATTTATACGCGTGACGATGACACGTTCATCCCGCTCGATCGCCGGACCGAGATCGCCAACGAGGCCAAGGCCGACCTGTTCCTTTCGGTCCACGCCAATTCGAGCCCCGATCATCAGGCGCGCGGGATCGAAACGTACTACCTCAATTTCACCGGATCGAGCGACGCCATGGAAGTCGCGGCGCGCGAGAACGCCTTGTCCGGCAACGCCGTCCACGACTTGCAGGACATTGTGAACAAGATCGCGCGCAACGAAAAGATCGAGGAGTCGCGGGATCTGGCCGGCACGGTGCAGGATTCGCTCGCCAACCGCGTGGAAGGCGTGAACCGGGGCGACAAGAGCCGCGGCGTCCGCAAAGCTCCCTTCGTCGTGCTGATCGGGGCGAACATGCCTTCGGTGCTTGCCGAGATCTCCTTTATCTCGAATCCCTCCGACGAGCAGTGGCTGAAAAAGCCCGAAAGCCGACAGAAGGTCGCCGAAGGGCTCTACCGCGGCATCGAGAAGTACCTCCAGAGCACCAACAGCCTCGCCATGAATCAGGTACAAGTCCGCCAGGCCCAGGGCAACCGTCCTGCCGGGGTAATTGATCGATCCGCGAATCCGCAGTAGAATTCCAGCGTCTAACTAATAGAGACATGCGGCGACTCATACCCATTGCCATTCTATTTCTGTTGGTCACATCGCTCCCGGCCAGCGCCCAGAGTGTGCTTCCCTCCTCGTTCGCAGGCTGGAACGCGGCGGAATCTTCTGTGCTTATTCCCTCTACGGGGCTTGCGGGGTCGCTGGGTTCTGACGCTGCGATCTTTCGCGAATATTCGTTGAAGACGCTGGAGCGGCGTCAGTATGCGGGAACCGGCGGAACGGCTGACGTAACCCTCTACAAATTCCGCGATCCCAGCTCCGCCTATGGGGCATACACGTACCTTCGCAACGACACGTTTGCGCCCGTGGACCTGGGTTCGTATGCCGGAGTAACCGGCGACCGCGCGCTGATCGTTGTGGGAGCATTTCTGGTCGATGTGTCTTCCAAGCCCGCGCGTCCGCCGGACGCTGATTTGAAGCAGCTTGTCGCGTCGCTGGAGAAGATTGCGGATCGCACTCCGTTTCCCACCATCGGCGATCATCTACCTGAGGCAGGGCTGGTCAAAAATTCCGAGCGATACGTTTTGGGTCCACGCGCACTGGCTCAGATTGTGCCTCTGGGGACGGACGACTGGGTCGGTTTCGATCACAGCGCGGAGACTATTCTCGGCAAGTACCGCGTGGCGGATAAGGACGTCACCCTGCTGATTGCCTCCTACCCGACGCAGCAGATTGCCGCCGACAAGTTCAAGGGAATGCTGCGGCGGTTTACGTTCGATCCTCCCGGAGGCGTGCCGACGAATCAGACGGTCCTGTTCGGGAAGCGGTCCAGTTCCCTGATCGCCATTGTGGTGGGAGCGCCTTCGCGGGACGTCGCCAATAGGCTGCTCGATCAGGTGCAGTATGAGAGCCAGGTGATGTGGGATGAGCCCAAGCACACCCTGACCGATCCGACGATCAGCAGTATCGTGGTCGGGGCGTTTCTGGGGACTGGCGTCATTATGCTGCTGGCCGTTGCCGTGGGGCTGGGATTTGGCGGGCTTCGCGCTGTGCTGAGGATATTCTTTCCCAATAAAGTTTTCGACCGCGAGAAGGAGATCGAGATTCTGCAGTTGGGCATTTATAGTAAACCTATTCAGGCTAAGGACTTTTACGAGAAGTAGGCTGTTGGGAGCACGACGGTCAAAATTGCTGGGAAGGGTTCAGGGGGGCGTGCCACCCACCAAGGGCATTTTTACAGGGGCTAAAACACTGAAGCCGACCCAAAGGTCGGCTTCGCTTCCTGCCCACTAAGGGACAGGGGGGATACATTGTTATTATACTCGATTTTTGTTTCGCGTCAATGGGACCGACGCGACTTGTTTTCCGACCTGGAGAATTCGTGGCTAAGGTCAACGTTTACATCGACGGGTTCAACCTCTATTACGGCGCGCTAAAGGGGACGCCGTACAAATGGCTCAATTTGGCTCGCCTTTGCCAAGCTCTCCTTCCCTTGGACACTATCCAAGAAATCAAGTATTTCACTGCAAGAGTAAGCGCCAGGCCAAGCAAGCCGACATCAGCTCACGATCAAGGTTTGTACATTCGAGCGCTGCGTACACTTCCGAATCTCACGATCAAATACGGCCATTTCCTAACGCACACCGTCCCGATGTATCTGGCGACGGTCACTCCCCCTCAAAGAGTCTGGGTCGAAAAAACCGAAGAGAAGGGATCGGATGTCAACCTTGCGTCACATCTGGTTCGGGACGCTTTCCTCAAGCAATTCGAGGTTGCAGTGCTCATAACGAACGATTCCGATCTCGCAGAGCCGGTACGGATCGTCTCTCAAGAACTGCACATGCCCGTTGGAATTATTAACCCTCACCAACATCACAGCAAAGAGCTGCAGCGGTACGCTACTTTCGTGAAGAGAATCCGGCAGGGGCACCTGCTTGCTAGCCAATTCCCGGCAACCCTGCAAGATGCTAAGGGGTCTTTTTCAAAACCAGTTGGTTGGTAACTATCGCGCAAGCTATCGCGCGGAAATGCTCACCCGCCTGTCACCCACGAAAACCCGCACCCTTCACAAAAGGCGTGAAGAGTGCGCCACCCGGAAATTCAAAGCTGCCTCAAAGGCTGGCCCACCCGTCTTAGGGCAGTTTTGAGTGGCGGACGATTCTTCCGTTTTCATCTGTAATGGCGGCTACGAAATGTGGGTTAGAACCACAAGTGTAAGCACTGAACTCAATATCTTTGTGAACGGAGAGAAGGTCGTTTGCGAACTTGGTTCTGCGTTTCGCGTACGCGCCGACCATTTCGTCATAACTTAGCCCAGCTTTTGCTACCAGAGCTTTGAGCAACCGTTTTATCTGGTCGTCAGTGAACTGGCCAAGTTCGACAGTCCTCTCGAAGACCGGAGTCGTGCTGTCATATCCTCGTATCTGCCAGTAGAATTTGTTCATTGGGACTGTCATTTCGGTGATACTCGTGTCACGGCTTTAGACCACCGTTGCGCATGTACTGGGATAGATTGATCGACTTGACCTTCAACTCAGGAATGAGTGGTAGAGGAACGGCACAACTGGATTCTGTTAATGTGAGGCATGTCTCAAGTTCGACTATCAGCATTTGGCGATCCGTTTTATTCCAGCGTTCCACGACGTCTTGGAGGATGCTTGAAAACATTGCCTGAGCTGCATCATCTGCCGACTTCTTAACAACAACTGCACCACCGAGGAACGCCTGATTGGCACCGAGCCATTTGCTAGCGGCGTAAAAGCATGAATAAGTGTCGCTGGCAGAGTCCCTAAAACAATCAGCAATGATGGCTAAGTCTTTTTCGTCATTATTGACCAAGGTGAAGAATTTTGGTTGAGCTGCGATCTTCTGGATGAGGAGCGGAACCACTGCCGAAGAATTCGGGTCTGTCGTGTCGTATACAATTCGACTTTTTATTGGATTAGCTGTTTGTGCTGAGGCCGTCGACACGATGAGTAAAGCCGCAGCAATTGCGAAAAGGTTCTTCATCATTAAATCCTTTATGCTTGACTTACGTGAATCATAATATGCTGACTATATATTTTAGGCAATATACCCTTCGAAGTCGTCGACATCGCTGACGATTACACTGGGCGGTTGGCAGGCCCTTTCGGCGAATTCGCATAATCTAAACCCGCGGGCGAATGGTACCACCACTGTGTATCGATGAGATACCGGTTTTGGTTTTTCCGGTGGGAGCTCCTTCGTGTCTTTCGAAGGGGCTGGGATTGGATTTGCAGCGAGATGTAATCCTTCCGATGTCTCATCACGCCAAAAACTGCCGGGCGAGGCGAGCATTCGGACTTGTTAGAGTCTTTGAGAATAGAACGGGCTGGCGGTACCACCAACTTCATGAAATTTCATGTAATTGGCAGTGACGAAGAGGAAACCAGGCGTCGGGAGAAGTCGGTAGCACAGGTTTCAACCTGTGCGGTTTTGGTTGTGCTTTTGTTTTGAGTCGATCGCTGCGAAACAAAAACCAAAAGCGCGCAGGTTGAAACCTGTGCTACTTAATTCACTTTATGATTGAAGGGTGCGCTACCCAAATTCAAAACCAAAAGCACACACACTGAAGTGTGTGCCACTGGAGGAGTGTATTTGGTGGCATACACTTTAGTGTGTGTGGTTTTGGTTTGGATGTGAGCTAGTTTTAATGAAATGTGCTTGCTACTGGTGTACTGGCAGGAGGTTTTAAATCATTAGATGCAGATGCCGGGTGCTTCAGCCTTTGATATTGCGGGTGCGCGCTGCTTCGTGGGCTTCGAAGGGGCGGGGTTTAGATTTACGGATGCTCCTGAACATCCACCGATAAAAACGAAGAACGTTGGGGGGAAATTCATATTTTAGAATTCCGACGGAAGCAAGAAGCTGCACTCTTCATCCGCCGCGGTGGATGAAGAGTGTGCCACCCGGAAATTCAAAACTGCCCTCAAAGGCTGGTCCGCCCATTGATATCGGAGCTGCTGGGCGTATACACGCACAAACGGCGATGTTAATTTCTCACTCGGCGAACGAATAACCTGTTCCGCTTCGCTTGGCCACGTACATCGCATTATCGGCGCTCTTCACGAGCGTCTCCGCAGTTGTTCCATGCTTCGGGAAGATCGAAATTCCGATACTTGCGGTGATAATTCGGTCGATGGAAAGGTCCTGTACGCGAATGTTACACGGAGTTTTAATTTTATTCATGAGCTTTTCGGCGATGGCCGAAATATTCGTCTCTTCCCGGACCTCGTTGATCAGGATCAGGAATTCATCGCCACCGTGGCGGCTAACCGTGTCGTCGCCGCGAGTGCTTTCTTTGAGCCGATTCGCAATCGTTCGCAGGACGCTGTCGCCGGCTTCATGCCCATACGTATCGTTAATAATCTTGAATCCATCCAGATCCACGAACATCACCGCCAATGTCCAGCCGTGGCGTTTTGCCTGCTGAAATCCGTGTTCCAAGCGATCGTAGAAAAGCGCGCGGTTGGGAAGGTCCGTCAAAATATCATGGAGTGCGGCATGGCGATCGGCCGCTCCCTGTTCTGTCACGGTAGCCAATTTATCTTCGAGGACGTGCCGCTCGTGGACTTCATCTTTGAGCGCAACATTCACGGCCGATAGCTTTTCCGAGGCGTTGTGCACTTTGTCTTCAACTGCCTCGCTTCTTTCGAGGGCGCTTTCGACTCCAGGCATCGGACCGTGGTTGCTGAGCTCTTCCTTGATCCCGTCATTGACCGACGACAACTCTTCGGCGGACTCCTTCACCATGGCCTTGACCTGTTCGCTTTGCGCAAGGACCTTCTTCAGAGACTTGCTTGGCCCAGGCTTGGTTGCCGATTCTTCGTTTGACTCGGTATTCATATTTTTGTCTAACTGCGTTTGCTGAAAGCGGCTCCTGTTTCGGTAGTTATTTATGCAGTCTGTTTAGATATGTTTCCTGGTGCGCCGGATTGAACAATGTTCCCATTCAGCTCGGTATTCGTCTGCTCAATAGAGCACACAATTGCTGGCCTTTCGTGGGTGGCGCACCCTTTCGGCTTTTTACGACTAGATGCGATTAAGGGGCATGTTGAGCATTCGGACTTGTTAGAGTCTTTGAGAATAGAACGGGTCGGCGGCACCATCAACTTTATGAAATTTCATGCAACTGGCCGTGATGAAGAGGAAACCAGGCGTCGGGAGAAGTAGGTAGCACAGGTTTCAACCTGTGCGGTTTTGGTTTTGGTTTTGGTTTTGTTTGTGCTTTTGTCTTGAGTCGATCGCTGCGAAACAAAAACCAAAAGCGCACAGGTTGAAACCTGTGCTACCTGATTCAGTTTATGATCGAAGGGTACGCTACCCAAATTCAAAACCAAAAGCACACACACTGAAGTGTGTGCCACTGGAGGAGTGTATTTGGTGGCATACACTTTAGTGTGTGTGGTTTTGGTTTGGATGTGAGCTCGTTTTAATGAAATGTGCTTGCTACTGGCGTAATGGCCGGGTGTTTTAAGTCATTCGAAGCAGATGTAAAGGCGAATTCACAATCTAAACCAAAACCGCACAGGTTGAAACCTGTGCTACCAGAACCTGCGTCCGGCTGTCCGCTTCGGTTACGGATGTGTCGGCGGCGCGGTTATGGACCATGCTTTCGGGACTGGGGTCCAGGTGCGGGTGCGGTAATCGGACATTGTCAGGGCGATTAGCAGAGCCATCCAGAAGAAGCCGGCTATTACTGTTACGCGGACCAGGCCGCCGCTTTGGCGGAGGTGCATGAAGAAGTAGACGACGAGGAACATTTTGCTGAATGCGATGGCTAGCGCGACTACCGTGTTGAAGGGGCCGAGGTCGATGAAGGCTACGCCTGTGGTGAGCAGCGTGAGGCCGATTAGGCTGAGAAAAACGATAATGTACGTCTTCAGTGGGACGATATGGTGTGACATCAGTAGCGCCCGCCTATTAGATATAGCAACGGAAACAGGAAAATCCAGACGATATCGACGAAGTGCCAGTAGAGGCCGATGACTTCGACTGGGGCGAAATAACTGGGGGTGAAATCTCCCCTGCGGCCACGGAGAACCAGCCATAGCAGCAGGCCCATGCCGATAATCATGTGAATGGCGTGCAGGCCGGTCATGGCGAAGTAGAAAAAGAAATAGAGCTGGGCGTGTTCGAGGCCGCCGGGGGCGAGTTCCGCCAAGACTTTTCCCTCCGGGGCCCAATCCAGGCTGGGGACAATGTGCTCGACGAATTTCTGGTTGTACTCGTAGGCCTTTACACCTAGGAACACGCCGCCGAGGATCATTGTGAGGATCAGGAAAATTACCAGGGCGCGGCGGTTGCCGGTTTGCGCCGAGCGCACTGAGAGCGCCATCGTCAAGCTGCTGCCTAGCAGAACTACTGTGTTGGCCGCGCCGAGGCGGATATCCAGAATGTGGCTTCCGCCTTCGAATGCGGCGAAGTAGAGCCAGCGAAAAATGGCGTAGGCGGCAAAAGCGCCGCCGAAGAACATGATTTCGGTGACGAGGAACAGCCAGATTCCGAGCGTGTCGGCATCCTGCTGCTGATCGAGGTTTTCGAACTGGTGCTTCAGGCCGATGTGCTCGTGCGCGGCTTGTTCGGCGTGTGCGTCAGACATGTCCTTCCGCCTCCTCTGCCGAGTAGGCGTACGCTTCCTGGGTGACTACCGGAATTTCGGCGAAATTTTCGGTTGGCGGCGGCGATGGAGTCTGCCATTCGAGGCCTGTCGCGCCCCAGGGGTTCGATTCGGCGACGGGGCCGTAACGCATCGACCAGATGAAGTAGATCAGCGGAATCAGATAGCCCACGCCCAGAATGGAAGCGCCTGCGGTGGACATCACGTTCAGCACCTGGAACTCGGACGGGTAGAACGCGTAACGGCGCGGCATCCCGAGGTAGCCCATGATGAACTGTGGAAAGAAGGTAAGGTTGAATCCAACGAAAATAATTACCGCTGCCAGAGCTGCCCAGCCATTGGGATATTTGCGCCCGGAAATTTTCGGCCACCAGAAATGCATTCCGCCCAGGTAACCCATCACCGCGCCGCCGACCATGATGTAGTGAAAGTGGGCCACGATGAAGTACGTTCCGTTCAGGTGGACGTCCGTGGCGAGCGACGCCAGGAACAGGCCGGTGAGGCCGCCCATGGTGAATAGGCCTATGAAGCCGAGAGCGTAGAGCATCGGGGCTTCATAGGAGATCGAACCTTTGTACAAGGTGGATGTCCAGTTGAAAACTTTGATGGCCGATGGAATCGCCACGAGAAAACTCAGGAGAGAGAAGATCAGTCCGGCGTACACGGATTGTCCGGTGACAAACATGTGATGTCCCCAGACCAGGAATCCGAGGACGGCGATCGCCACGCTGGAAAAGCAGACGATCTTGTAGCCGAAGATTCGCTTGCGGGAGAAGCACGCGATGATCTCGCTCACCACACCCATTGCCGGCAAAATCATGATGTAAACGGCCGGATGCGAATAGAACCAGAACAGATGCTGGAACAGCAGCGGATCGCCACCGAGCGCGGGGCTGAAAATTCCCACGTGGAACAGATGCTCGAGCGCCAGAAGAAATACGGTGATGGCCAGCACCGGGGTTCCCAAAATCATGATGAGGCTGGTGGCGTACATGGCCCAGATGAACAGCGGTAGGCGGAACCAAGTCAATCCCGGCGCGCGCATTTTGTGGATGGTGACGATGAAGTTCAGGCCGGTGAGGATGGAAGAAAATCCGGTGATGAATACTCCAACCGCAACCGCCGTGACCTGCGTATTCGAATACGTGCTGCTATAAGGCGTGTAGAACGTCCAGCCAGTATCGACGCCGCCGGCGATTGCCGCATATAGCGTGAATATGCCGCCGACGATGTAAATATACCAGCTGAGAAGGTTGAGTTTCGGAAAGGCCAGGTCGCGCGCGCCGACCATCAGTGGCACGAGGAAATTTCCCAGCACGGCGGGAATCGACGGAATCAGGAAAAAGAAGATCATCACCACACCGTGCAGCGTGAACAGCTTGTTGTAGGTTTCCGGCTGCACCAGCGCGCCCTGCGGCTCGACCAGCTGAATGCGCATGAGCGCGGCGAACGTTCCGCCAATGATGAAGAAAACGGTAATTGAAATCATGTACAGCAGCGCAATGCGCTTGTGATCCAGCGTGAACAGCCAGGACTTCCAGCCGTATTCGGCGTTCAGATAATTGCGCGGGGCTTTCACGCGCGGTTCCAGCGTGGCCGTGCTCATTTCTTCCCCTCTTCCTGTTGCTTCCCTGCCTGCTTGCCGAGCGAACGCACGTACGCGACCAGGTCCATGATCTGTTCCTCGCTCAGTTGTCCCTGAAAGGAAGGCATGACCGGCTTGTACCCTGCAACGATTTTTGCCGTCGGACTTACGATGGACTCGCGGATGTAAACGTCATCGGCGTTGAGCGTTTGGCCGTTGGAGAGATGCACCGGGTTCCCGTACACGCCCAGAAGCGACGGACCCTGCCCCTTGCCGTCGGAAACGTGGCAGTTGCCGCAGCCATTTTCGCTGAACAGTTTTTCTCCGGCGGCTTCCATGGTTACGCCCTGCTCGCTGCCCTCCAGCCAGCGCTCGTAGTCGTCGGGCTCCATGACAATCACCGAGCCGATCATGCCCGCGTGATACGCGCCGCAATATTGGGCGCAGAACAGGTGGAAGGTGCCGAGTTTGGTGGCCTCAAACCACATGGAGGTGTAGCGGCCGGGCAGGACGTCTTTCTTGACGCGGAATGCCGGGACGAAGAAATCGTGGATGACGTCTTCGGACGTCATCGTGAGCTTCACAGGACGGCCCAGCGGGACGTGCAGTTCGTTGATTTCGCGCTGGCCTTCGGGATGCTCGGCTTTCCACATCCATTGCTTGCCGGTGACGAAGATTTCCATCGAGCCCTGCGGCGGTTCCGCATTCTGGAAATACAGGCTGGCGCTCCACACGAAAATCACGGCCACGATCATCGTGGGGATGGCGGTCCACAAGACTTCCAGAGGCACATTCCCTTCGATTGCCTTGGGACGCTCGTTCGGCGAGCGCCGCCGGTACTTGATCATGAAATAGAAAATAATCGAGAAAATCAGGACCGTGAAAAACAGAGTGATGAGAGTAAGAAAATAATAGAGATGGTCCACCGACCTCGCGATCGAGGAAGCCTGGTCGGGCTGGAATGGAAGAGCTTGCATTAAAGGTTCGTCCTTTGCGCTGCCGAACTCATAGGACTTTTACTCCTGCAACAGGTGGCACGGCCGGATGATTGCTCTCCCGCCGAAACATGATGAACATGAAAAGTCCAAGCGCCAGCATGGTCAAGAGACCGCCCGCGCGCACTACGTTCATCACGATCAGGCCATATTTTCCGGTCATTGGATCGTACTGGTAGCAATACAGAATGGCATGGTCGGTGAGCGTGCCGATTTTCCCCTGCGAGGCCTCGACCAGACCGAGACGGAAATCGCGTCCCGGATACTGCACGCCGTAGAAGTAGCGGGCGATGCGTCCGTTGGGGGTCAGGATCATGATGGCCGCAGCGTGAGCGTACTGCTTGATCGCGGAGTCATACGCGTACTGAAAACCGGCGGCCTTGGTCAGCGCGTCAATCGAAGGTTGATCGCCGGTAAGGAAGTGCCATGCATCCACGGTGCCGGTGCGTCCGTACTGTCCCGCGTAAACATCGCGCTTTGCTTTCGCCAGCGCCGGAGTGTCCTTCGGTTCGAAGCTTACAGTGACGGCTTCGTAGTCCTTGCCAAGATCGATCGAGATCGCTTTCATTGACCGCAATTCCCCGTTCAGGACTTCTGTGCACAGTGCCGGGCATTCGAAATAGACGAGCGAGAGCACGATCGGCTTCTTCCCAAAATAATCGCCTAGACGCACGGCATTTCCGTTTTCATCGCGGAAGGTAAGCTCCGGCGGAATCCGCTCATTGAGGCGCTGCGAAATATTCACCTGGTTCAGAATTGCGGGAGTGGTCGCCTGCTGCGCGCGCAACGAGGCGGCAGTCGCCGCTATCATCAGGGCGCAAAGCGTGGCAATGGATGCGCGAATCATTGTCGGGCGCTCCCTTCAGCGGGCTTGACCGCCTCGGCGGACCTATCCGATTCGCCAGAGGATTTTTCAGAGGCAACCGGCAATCCCTTCTTCAGCAACAACTCCATCGCGCGGTCTATGGGGACGCGAACCGTTCCGGCGTCACGATCTTCCCAGGCATAGGAGTCCAGAGAGTTCTGCTGCTCGGCACGGAACTTCAGCAAATCCTGGCGAGGATTCACCTGCAACTGCGGTCCGACCGGCAACTGCCGCGTCTCCGCAAAAGGCGAGGCCGGTGCCGGAGTTCTTTCAACCACGGAAAAATACCGAAACAGCCACCAGCAAAACAGACAGGAAGCAACCATGCCCAGTGCGAGGTACACCAGGAACATCAGAACGCCGCGCACATTCGCGTCGCTGCCTTCATATCCCTGTGAACTTGCCGGAGCGCCGTGGGTTTTATCCATGTTCGACGACATGTTCGGCTACTCCTTCCATGCGTGGATCGTGCGCCGGCAGAATCGGCATGCGCTGCAACTGCCAGAGGAAATACGCGAACCAGATCGCCCCCAAACCAAAGGGGAGGACAACATTCATCCACGTGAGGTGAACATTACCGCCGCCGAACGCGGGCAGAACCATCCAGTACATGTCCACCAGGCGCATCAGCAGAACCAGTCCGGTGACGATGGCGAGAGAGCGCGTCGTGCGTTTTACGTGGCGGAACAGGAGGAGGAAAAACGGCAGGGCGAAATTCAATACGACCAGCAACAAGCCGATGTGTCCCCAGGTGCCCTGCATGCGCCGGATGTACCAGGGGATTTCCTCGGTGAGGTTGCCGCCCCAGATGATGAGGTACTGCGAAAATTCCAGATACGCCCAGAGCATCACGAACGCCAGAAGGAAGCTGCCGAGGTCCTGAAGATAGGAAGGCCGGACAACGTCCGACAAAGGCTCGCGTTCGGACAGCCAGATCAGGATCATCACCGAAAATGCCAGCGCGGCGAGCGCCTGTCCAACCATGAAGAGCATTCCGTAGATGGTGGAGTACCAGCGCGGCTCGAGGGACATTACCCAATCGACCGAGGCGAACGTCACCGTTAAGCCATAGAGAACCAACCCTCCACCGCTCAATGCTTCAAAGCGCGCCCATAAGGAAGGACTACCCTCGACGTCTTCCTCGCGCGACCACTTGTTCAACGTGGATGAGAGCAAGAACCAGATGGCGAAGTAGAAGACCATTCGGGCGATGAAGAATGTGGGATTCAGATATAAATGCTTGGAGAGAATGACGGGATCGGATTGATCGGGACGCGACCAACTGTAAAGAGTCCTCATGCCAACAAGCAGCGGTAAAGCGGCCACCGCCATCAAGGGTAGCGTGCGGGTGCCGGCTTCGAGGATTCGACGGATGATCAGCGCCCAGCGGCCACCTGTGAGATGCTGCACCATCAACAGGGCGAGGCAGCCAAGCGTTATGCCGATCCAGAACAGAAACGCAACCAGATAAGACTGGAAGAAATCATTGGCGTCATGAAGTCCGGCAGCGACGCAAACCAGCAGCAGAACGCCACCGGCCATTACCAGCGGCATCGTCAGCCGTTCCAAACCCAGCGAGTTGTTCGCGTTTTGACTCATCAGGATCCGCCCTGCAATTTTCTCCGCTCCGCTGGCGGAACGTCATCGATGGATGCCTGACGGCTGAGTTGCAACGCCCGGATATAGGCGATGATCGCCCAGCGGTCGCGCGGCGGGACGCGATAGTTATACGGGTACATCACGCCAAACCCGTTGGTGATCACGTCGAAATAGTGTCCGGGCGGCGCATTACGCAAGCGGTCCACATGGAGCGACGGCGGACGCCGGAAGCCGCGCTGGACGATCATGCCGTTCCCATCGCCGGACATCCCGTGGCACGGGGAGCAGTAGATATTGAAACGCTCCCTGCCGCGGTCCAGGACTTCGCGGGTGACCGGAAACGGAAATGCTGTAGCATCCTGGCCGTTCATCTTGCCGGTGTAGAGCAACTCGTCCGGCCCGAGCATCAATTCCCCGCGCGGAACCGTTCCCTCAACAGGCATGCGCGCCGATTGACCGTCCGCAAAAAATTCGGAAGGGTCATACGGGTTATAGCGCGGCTGCACATGCATGTCCTGACGACATCCAGCGCAGAACAGCAAGAGTCCCGCGACCGCGAAGGCCCGGAAACCGGCGACGTGTTTCCCGCGTTGGAAGCTACGGCTCAATTTCACACACCTCGCGCGCTTCCAGCGTATCCATAAACCGCCGGGTATTTTCCGGATCGAACAGCGGGTCGCGCGCCTTGATGCACAAAAAAAATCTGTCGCGCGAAGCCAGCGCAAATCGCGGCACGTTGAACACCGGATGGTACGGCGTCGGCAGTCCGTTCAAAGCCAGCATGCCGAACACTGCGGCGGCTGCGGCAAACAGAATCGTCATTTCAAACGTGATCGGAATGAACGCCGGCCAGCTATTCAGCGGCCTGCCGCCCACGTTGATGGGATAGCTGATCACCGCTGCATAATACTGAAGAAAAAAACCAGCACATCCGCCGAGGATTCCGCCGCATAGAACGATAGCCGGAAGCTTAGTGCGGTGAAAACCGAGGGCTTCACGCAAGCCCTCGATCGGGAATGGAGAAAACGCGTCGATGCGGGTGTAGCCCGCGTCTTTGGTGCGATGGGCCGCCTTCAGCAGCTCATCGGCAGTCTTGAACTCGGCCATCAACCCGTAGATTTCGTGAGTGGTCTGCTTCTTCATATCTTAGCAATCGCGCGCAACCCATCTGCAATAAAAATTACTCGGCTGCTTTCTTCTCCTCTTCCGTCACCAGCGCCCGCATTTCAAAAATGGAAATCAGAGGCAGGAAACGAATGAACAGGAACAGCAACGCCAAGAACAAACCGATGGTTCCGAAAAACGTCATAAAGTCCCATCGCGTGGGGTAATACATGCCCCATGCGGACGGCATGAAATCGCGGTGTAAGCTGGTGACTACGATGACAAAACGCTCCAGCCACATGCCCACGTTCACGACCATGGCGATGGCGAACAGCGCGACGACGTTCGACCTGACCTTACGAGACCACAGGAACTGCGGCGTCACAATATTGCAGGCTACCAAGCACCAGTAGAATGCAGCATACGGGCCGCCCATACGGTTCATGATCATGTAGCGCTCGTAGGTGTTGCCGCTGTAAAAAGCGCTGAACGCTTCCATCATGTATCCATAGCCGACAATCAGCCCGGTGGCGAGCAGCACCTTGCCCATGTTGTCCAGGTGTTTCATGGTGATGAAATCTTCGAGGCCGAAAATTTTGCGCACCGGAATCGTAAGCGTAAGAACCATCGCGAACCCGGCGTAAATGGCTCCGGCAACGAAGTACGGCGGGAAAATGGTTGCGTGCCACCCCGGAACGATGGAGAAAGCAAAATCGAAGCTGACGATTGTGTGTACGGAGAGAACCAGCGGAGTCGCCAGACCCGCGAGCAACAAAGAAGCAGTCTCATGCCGATACCAATGAGTCGCCGACCCGCGCCAGCCCATGGCAAGCAGACCATAGATTATTTTCGCTGGACGCTTTTTGGACCGGTCGCGCAAAGTGGCCAAATCCGGAAGCAGGCCGATATACCAAAACAACGCGGAAACGGTAGCGTAGGTGGAAACGGCAAAAGCATCCCAGACCAGCGGGCTGCGGAAGTTCGGCCACATCTTCATGGTGTCGGGATACGGAAACAGCCAGTAGGCCAGCCACGGACGGCCCATATGGATCAACGGAAAAACTCCCGCGCAGGCGACCGCGAACAAAGTCATCGCCTCGGCAAAGCGGTTGATGGAGGTGCGCCACTGCTGCCGGAGGAGCAAAAGGATCGCGGAGATCAGCGTGCCCGCGTGGCCGATTCCGATCCACCAGACGAAGTTGATGATTGCAAAGCCCCACCCGATGGGAATCGTAATGCCCCAGATGCCCACGCCCACGGCAAACAGATACGTGACGGCATACAGCAGCATCATCACCAGCGCAAACGCACCCGCAAAGCCCAGAATCCACCATTTGGGCGGCTTGCGGATCATGACGATGGCGCTGATCTTGTCCGATACGGACCCGATGTCGTAACCGGGACCGAGGATCGGCTCGGACGCCATCTGCTCTGCTAGTTTGTCGGACGGGCTATCTGCCATTTTTCATTCCGCTTTAGACTGCTGCTTTCTCAATTTCAGGATTCGGATTTCGCAGCCGTGCCTGATAGGTGGTCCGGGGCCGCGTATTCAATTCTTCGAGCAGGCGGTAATCCAGATTCTTCGCCTTCATTTTCGAAACGCGGCTGTTCGGATCGTTGATGTTTCCGAACACGATCGCTTCCGACGGGCAGGACTGCTGGCACGCGGTGACGATATCGCCATCGCGCACGGGGCGATCCTGTTTTTCCGCGTCAATTTTCGCGGCGTTGATGCGCTGCACGCAGTAGGAACATTTTTCCATCACGCCGCGGCTGCGCACGGTGACGTTCGGATTGCGCAGTCCGAACAGGCTGGGCGTCTCCCAATCCGAATACAGCCGGAAATTAAATCGCCGCACTTTGTAGGGGCAGTTGTTGGAGCAATAGCGCGTCCCCACGCAGCGGTTGTAAACCATTTCGTTCAAGCCTTCGGGACTATGCACTGTGGCGGCCACCGGACAGACAACCTCGCACGGCGCGTCTTCGCAATGCATGCACATCACCGGCTCGTGAACAGTGTTCGGATTGTCCAGATCGCCTTCGAAATATCGGTCGATGCGAATCCAGTGCATCTCGCGGCCAATTCTGACTTCGGTCTTGCCGACGACGGCAATATTGTTTTCCGCCTGACAGGCCACCACGCAGGCTCCACAACCAGTACACGCATTCAGATCGATCGCCATGCCCCAGGAATTGCCCTCGTATTTCACTTCGGGGTATAGCGAGAGCGGATTTTTTTCGGCATCGGCTTGGGCGAATTGCGGATTCTTGCGGTACTCGTCCAGCGTCGCGACGCGCACCAGTTCCCTGCCTTCCATCGAATTGTGCGTCTGCGTTGCGGCCAGCGCCCATTTTTCGCCGGTCTTGCGAACCTCGAGTCCAGCGCCGATCCAGGCGGTGGCATACGGGCGAATCCAGCCGGCATCGAAACCCATGCCCGTGGCGACTCGTCCAGCGCGCGTGCGGCCATAACCCAAAAATACCGTGACGCTTTCATCGGCGTGGCCCGGCATCACCCACACGGGGCCAACGATGGTTCGTCCCTGAAATTTCAATTCAATCGCGTCTTCGCTTTTCAGTGCCAGGCGTTGCGCCGTCTTCGGGCTTACCATCGCGACGCTGTCCCAGGTGAGTTTCGTAAGCGGCTTCGGCAATTCCTGCAGCCAGCCGTTGTTCGCAAATCGCCCGTCCCAGATAGTTGGGTCCGGGCGGAAGATAATTTCGAGTCCGGACTGCGCAGCCATCGGGGCCTGCAATCCGATTCCGGATTTCAACACAACTGTTTTTGGCGCAAGGGCAGTCCCCGCCGTCACACCGTCGCGGAGCGTCTTTTCCCAGAAAGCGTCGAAACGGGCAGCACCGGTTTGCTGCGATTGCCAGAACTCGCGCACGATGTCGTGAGAGGGCTTGCCAGCCTGACCATTGATCAGTGCAATAAAATCGGTTTCCGACTTCCCGCTGTACAGCGGCGCAATTAACGGCTGAACGATCGAGATCGTTCCGTCATACGCTCTGGCATCTCCCCAAGATTCCAGCGAATGCGCCTGAGGCACATGCCAGTGGCACAGCGCGGAGGTTTCATCTTCATACAGCCCAAGCCGGGCCGTGAACTTTACTTTCGGAAGTATCTCGCTAAAGCCCAAATCCGCTGGGGCGTCATAGACGGGGTTGCTGCCCAGAATCAGAAGAGTGGTCACTTTGCCGGCGCGAATATCGGCGGCAAGCTCTCCGATCGACTGCCATAGATTGACGGGAGATTCTTCAATCGGCTGGGTGAAATAAACCGTCTTGTCGAAATCCCCCAGGGCGTGATTGATGGCGTGCACCATGGCATGTACGGCTGAGGAGTGATGATCTCCCGCGACGACCAGCGAAGAACCGGAGTGCTGCTTTAAATCGCGCGCGACTGCGGGAATCCAATTTGCCGGAACACTGGAAGAAATAGCCGAACCTGCGGCGACATTCAATCCGAGTTCCGTTGCGAGCGCCCGCACAAAGCTTTCGATTTCCGACGCGCGCATGCGCAGGCGATGATCGGCCATCGAGCCTGTACTGGTGGGAGTGGATTCGACAGAGTACAGCCGGTTCATCTTCGCATCCACGCTGTCCACGCGGCGTTTCCGCGCAAATTCACGCGCATAGCGGACGCTGCCGGGACCGCTGGTCAGGAAATCCGAATCGAGCGTCAAAATCACGTCGGCGCGATCCAGGCGGTAAACCGTATTCACGTCTTCACCGAAAGCCATTTTCGCGCCTTCGTGAACGTTGTCGCGCCCGACCGATTCGTACTGGTGCCATTTTGCGGAGGGATATGTTTTCAGGAATGCGCGGATTTGCGTGCCAAGCGATGGTGATGTAATCGCGCCCGTCAGGATTCTGATTCCCGCGCCAGAGGTTTTTGCCTCTTCCGCAAGGACCGCGGCCAGTTCGCTCTGAAACTCGGGCCAACTGCCGATGCGGCCATCGTGAATTTCCGCGCGCGAGCGGTCCGGATCGTAGAGTCCCAGAATCGAAGCCTGCGCGAATGCATCGCTGGCACCCAGGCTGGCGGGGTGGTCGGGATTCCCTTCGATCTTGGTTGGCCGCGCCATGTGGCTCTCGACCAAAACTCCGGTGGCTACACCGCCCAGTGTAACTGCAGTAGCATAAGACAGCGGCTTGCCGGGAACGATCTGTTCGGGCTGCCGAACGTAGGGGACAATCTGTTGCGTCGGCAGCTTCGTGCAGCCCGTGAGGCCGGCGAAAGCCGCGGATGCGGCCATCACTTTCATCAATTCGCGACGGTCGAGTTTGGCATCGGGATCGTTGGCCCCATGCGGGAACTCATTTTCCGCGTGATCGCGAAATTCGGGTGTCTCGGCGAGTTCATCGAGGCTGCGCCAGAATCGGGGTGTATTTCCCTGGCTGGATGCATCGCGAAGAACGGCGATGTCCACGTCGGGCCGCCCGGTAATTTTCTTCTCAGTTTCCATCAATCCCCTATTTACCCTTACGCATTCTCTAACCTAAATCGATTAACGATGGCACGTCGTGCAGCTCGTCAACTTTTGGACTTTGTATTCCTTGACAAGCTGGCGGCCAAGCGTGAGTTGGTCGCTGGGCGGCTGGTAAAATGCATTAAAAACTTCCGATCGCGGCCGCAGGTAATTCTCCGGCGCGTTGTGACACTCGAGGCACCAGCGCATATAGAGCGTCTGACCGCGCCAGGTAATATTCATTTCCCCGACGGGTCCGTGGCATGTGGTGCAGCCCACGCCCTTCGAGATGTGAATACTGTGATTGAAATAGACGAAGTCGGGCACGGCGTTGACTCGCGTCCAGGAAATCGGTTTGGAGGTGCTATAGCTGGTGCGAACCGGTTCGAGCATCGCGGCGTTTGTCCAAATCTGGGAATGGCAGGTCATGCAGGTCTGCGTAGGCGGCATTCCGGCGGAGGAAGAGACCTCCACCGACGTATGGCAGTACCGGCAATCCAGGCCGAGTTCTCCGACGTGATGCTTGTGGCTAAATGGAACAGGTTGAGGGCGCGCGACATTCACCTCGGTCACGTAGGACGTTTTGTTGACGACGTCCACAGCAAAACCCAGTAGCGCAATGAGGATTACCGCGCCATAAATGCTCAGGCGCGCAATGGTATTTGTGCTGCGGTGAAATATCTGAGCCATACCGAAAAATTACACTCGGAGACCTAACCGAGATGGACAAACCAGACGGTCTTAGCGCCTCTCCATGAGCCACACCTTCGGCTCCGATTTACGGGACACGGCACGCTCGACCAACGAAGGGGTTACAACCCGGCAGATTGCCCTGCACTTCTATAAGTTCCCCACCGGATCGTTAAGGATGCTTCTAAAATGCCAGCTATATATTTTCCGACCGGTCGTAGCGCACGCGAAACACTATAACATTTGCAAAAATAAATTCAAATATTCCGTTCCTTACGGATGTGATTTGCGTCACAAATACATCACGTCACGAACCTTCCGCCCCGAAACAATGTAACGCAAAAAGTTCTGACGCATCCATATTTCCAAGCCTTCAAATAGGTAGTAGTCTGTGATAGCAACGCAAATGGCCCGATCTGAAACGGGCTTAAAGGAATCCGAACCGGAAGCAAGAACACGCTATGTGGATTGTTCGAATCGCGCTGAACCGGCCGTACACGTTTATCGTGGCCGCCCTCGTCATCCTCCTGATGACGCCGATTGTCTTGCAGCGCACACCGACCGATATTTTTCCCGACATCAACATTCCGGTTGTGGCCATCGGCTGGCAATACGTCGGACTGCCACCGCAACAATTGGAGCAGCGCGTGGTCACCGGATACGAGCGGCTGGTCACCACCGTTGTGGACAATATCGAGCATATCGAATCGCAAACCGTCGATGGCCGCGCGATTGTCAAAGTCTATTTTCAGCCCGGAACCGATGTCCAAGTGGCGCTGACGCAGATCACCTCGGTGTCGCAATCTATTATTCACCAACTGCCTCCTGGCATCGCTGCGCCAATTATCCTTAGCTACTCGGCTTCCACTGTTCCCGTGCTTCAATTAGGAATGAAAGCACAGGGAATGTCGGAGCAGGAGCTATTCGACTTGGGATGGACCGTCGTTCACAACCAGATGGCAACGGTGGCCGGCGCCGCGCTTCCCTATCCCTATGGCGGGAAGACGCGGCAGGTTTCTGTAAACCTGGATATCCCGGCATTGCAGGCGAAGGGGCTTTCTCCGGTAGACGTAATCAACGCCATCAGTTCACAGAATCTTGTGCTGCCTTCCGGCTCGGCCAAACTTGGACCGACCGAATATAACGTCGAAATGAACGGTTCCACTGAAACCATTGCCGCGCTGAACGATTTGCCGATCAAGACTGCTAATGGCGCGACAATCTACGTGGGCGACGTCGCCAGCGTTAGCGACGGGTTTTCTCCGCAAATCAACATCGTGCGCATGGACGGGGTGCGCGGCATTCTGATGGCGGTGTACAAGTCGGGAGCGGCCTCCACGCTGGACGTTGTGTCGCAGGTTTACGCCAAGTTGCCGCAGATTAAGAATCTGCTGCCTCCGCAAATCGAATTCACTTCATTCTTCGATCAATCCATTTTTGTAAGGGCCGCCGTGCAGGGCGTGATTCGCGAAGGACTGGTGGCCGCCTGCCTGACTGCGCTAATGATTCTGTTATTCCTGGGAAGCTGGCGGAGCACGCTGATCATCGCCGTCTCGATTCCGCTTTCAATTATGGTTTCGATCGCGATGCTGAGCGCGCTGCACGAAACCATCAACCTGATGACGCTGGGCGGACTGGCGCTCGCCGTCGGCATCCTGGTGGACGACGCTACGGTAGTTATCGAGAACATCGAGCGTAACTTGGCGCAGGGAAAAGATACGATTCAGGCGATTCTCGACGGCTCGCAGGAAATCGCTATTCCGGCGCTGGTGTCCACGCTATGCATTTGCATCGTCTTCGTCCCGATGTTCTTCCTCACCGGAGTCGCGAAGTTTCTTTTCGTCCCGCTGGCGGAAGCGGTTGTTTTCGCGATGCTCGCTTCGTACTTACTGTCGCGAACTCTGGTGCCAACGATGGCGATGTATCTGCTAAAGAACCATCATGGCGAGGAATACGCGACCGGCAGCGATATTTTTTCGCGCATCCAGCGACGGTTCGCGCAGGCGTTTCAGCGAATGAGAGAGCGATATCGAAACTCCCTGAGTTTCTGCCTCGAAAATGCATGGCTGTTCACCGGGCTGTTTCTGCTGTTCTGCGTGGGATCGCTGCCTTTTGCGTTAGCTCTGGGGCGCGACTTTTTCCCCAGCGTCGATTCGGGATCGATCCGACTGCATATGCGCGCCCGCGCAGGCCAGCGCGTGGAAGAAACCGCGAGAGAAGCCGACGGAGTCGATAACCTGATCCGGCGAGTAATTCCGCCGGAAGACCTCGGCGATATCGTGGACAACATCGGCTTGTTCAACAGCACCATTAACATGATGTACAGCAACTCGGGAATCATCGGCGAATCCGATGCGGAAATTCTGATCGGCCTGAGGCCCAATCACAGGATGCCGACCAAATACTATGTCGGGCATCTGCGCGAGCAATTGGCGCAGGAATTCCCCGGGACGCAGTTTTTCTTCCAGCCAGCCGATATGGTCAGCCAGATTCTGAATTTCGGCGCTCCCGCTCCGGTCGATATCCAGATCATAGGCCAGAACAACCAGTCCAATTACGCCATCGCGCAGCAAATATCGAACCGCTTGCAGCACGTTCCCGGCGCGGTGGACGTCCACGTCCAGCAGTTGCGTTCTTACCCAACATTATTTCTGAATGTGGACCGCTCGCAGGCGCAGTCGGTGGGACTGAGCCAGCAGGATGTGGCCAACAGCATCCTGTTGTCGCTGAGTTCGAGCTTTCAAATCAATCCATCGTACTGGGTGAACCCCACCACCGGTTTCGAATACAACGTGGCCGTGCAGGTACCGCAGTACAAGATCGATTCCATGCAGGCGCTCAACAATATTCCGGCGTCCTCGCCGTTCACGAAAACGCCGGAGGTGCTGGGAAATCTGGCCAAAGTAAACGTCAACGTGGAGCCGGCGCTGATCTCCCATTACGACAGCCTGCCGATGATCGACGTGTACGCCTCGGTGGAGGGCCGCGACCTCGGCGGCGTGGACGCGGACATTCAAAAAGTGCTGGATGAGTTTCGAACTAAACTCCCGCGCGGCGCGCGCCTGGAGCGCCGCGGGCAAGTCGCGACAATGACTTCGTCCTTTGCCGGATTGATCGCCGGCGTGGGAGTCGCCATTGTGCTGGTGTATCTGCTGATCGTGGTGAACTTTCAATCGTGGCTCGATCCATTCATCATCATCACCGCCCTTCCGGGCGCGCTGGCGGGAATCGTCTGGATGCAGCTGATCACGCACACCACTTTGAGTGTGCCTTCGCTGACGGGCACGATCATGTGCATCGGCGTAGCTACCGCCAACAGCATTCTGATGGTGTCGTTCGCGCGGGAACGCCTGAACGAAGGCCTTAGCTCCACGCAGGCTGCGCTGCAAGCCGGATACGTTCGCATTCGGCCTGTGCTGATGACCGCGCTGGCGATGATTATCGGAATGATTCCGCTTTCGCTGGGGCTCGGTGAAGGCGGCGAGCAGAATGCCCCACTGGGCCGCGCCGTCATCGGCGGGTTGATCGTTGCTACGTTCGCGACCCTGTTTTTGGTGCCTTGCGTATTCTCCCTGGTGCATCGCGGCCACAAACCGGGGACGCGGGCAGAGGTTACGCCACAAAATATTTCGTAGCGGCAGGAGTTTTCAGGAGAAGATTGAGAATGTCGGATATGCCCACGGACTCGCAATACAATTCAACGAACGATCCGAATTCGCGCGCAAAAAGTGGAGGCCTCGGCTCGATGGTGCGCTGGTTCCTGATTCTGTTTGTCGTTTTCGCAATTCTCGGCGCTTATGCGCTGCTACAAAGACGGAACGAGCACCGCGTGCTTGCCGAGCAAACCGAGCGCATGGCGGTGCCGTTTGTTTCGGTGATTCGTGCGACGCCGGTTGAGGGCGCCTCTGAAATGGTGCTCCCGGGAACCTTGAAGGCGTATGTCGAATCTCCACTTTATGCCCGGACCAACGGGTACTTGAAAAAATGGTACAAGGACATTGGCAGCAGCGTGAAGCAGGGCGATCTGCTGGCGGAAATCGATACCCCGGAAATCGATCAGCAACTCGCGCAGGCACGCGCCGATCTGGCCACGGCCAAAGCGAATCTGAGCCTCGCCGGCACGACCAATGAACGCTATCAGGATTTGCTCAAGACGGACTCCGTTTCCAAACAGGATGCCGACAACGCCAGCGGAAATTTCACGGCCCGACAGGCGATGGTGCAATCGGCTGAAGCCAATGTGAAGCGGCTCGAGGATATGGAGTCCTTCAAACGCGTGTACGCACCATTCTCCGGCGTGATTACGCAGCGCAACGTCGATGTCGGAACATTGATCAATGCCGGGAACGGCGGGACCGCCACGAAGGAAATGTTCGACCTCGCGCAGATCGATCCGTTGCGCGTCTTCGTGTCCGTGCCGCAGTCCTACGGCCCTTCGATTCGCATCGGGATGAAGGGATGCCTTGCCCTGGCCGAAATGTCGGGGCGTAGTTTCTGCGGACAAGTCGCGCGGACCGCCAACGCGATCGATCCCTCCACACGGACTTTGCTGACAGAAGTTGATGTTCCCAATCCCTCCGGCACGCTGTTGCCCGGCGCTTATGCGCAGGTCAGCTTCGACGCAAAATTGTCCGGCCAGCGGCTTACACTTCCCATCAATGCCTTGCTGTTCCGTCCGGAGGGAACCATGGCAGCGGTGGTTCGCCCGGATAACACTTTGGATTTGAAGAAGCTTATTATTGGGCGGGATCTGGGCACGATTGTTGAAGTCATGCAGGGAATCACTGAATCAGACAACGTTGTGGTCAACCCGCCCGATGCGCTCGAGCAGGGTCAGAAGGTCACCATTACTACGCAGAACCCCGACGGGACGATGAAAACGCAAGGGGAGCAGAACCCGAAGCAGTGAACGCCGCCATGCCCGAGAGGCAAACCATTGATGACAACTTTTTCCCAACAAAGATTTTTTCGTAACTACCGATCGGTGTAATACCCGTCTCTGGCCTGCACGGACATATCCTTCTGTTTCGTGGTGAGGACAATTCTGTGATATCCGGCGCCCACATCCGCTGCTGGCGTGTAGCCTATGCTGTACTGATTGCGCAGTCCTTCCTCAATCGTCTTGTAAATCTGCTCGATCGGCTCCTTTTTCGTGACTTCGAACAGGCGTCCTCCGGTTTCCTTCGAGATGCGCTCAAGAATTTTCTTGCCGTCAGGGCGCTCTTCCTGGGGGTATCTACTTCGACCGCCTCCGCCCCCGTGGCGGCCCATTCCGGGGCCTCCAAAACCGCCGAACGGGCTCCGGTTCTGTGATTGGTCTTCATCCTTGAACAAGATCGAGTACACAACAGTGTCGGCGCGTTGTGCGGTTTCAATGGCAGTCACCAGAGACTCCTTGCTGCCGTGGTCCACACCATCGGAGAGGATGATCAGCGCTTTTCTTCCCTGTAGCTTCTTGATCACGTCGTCGGAGGCCAGATATACGGCATCATAGAGCAAAGTGCCTCCACCACCACTATGCGATCGCGAGCCGCCGCCGCGAGAACTTCCCTGCTGCTGATCGGGTTGGGACGTGTCCAGCATTTGCAGTGCCGCCTGCAATTTTGGACGCGACGAAGTCAGGTCCTGCAACAATTCGACTTCCCTGTCGAAATGAATGACGAAGGCTTTGTCTTTATCCACTCGCAGCAGGTCGTCCAGAAAGCTTTGGCTGGCCGTGCGCTCCTGATCGAGCACGCGCCGCTGGCTCTGGCTCGTGTCCACTAGCAGGCCCAGGGTCAATGGAATATTAGTGTCCTTCGAAAAATACGTGATGGTTTGGGGATGCCCATCCTCTTCCAGCGCGAAGTCATCCTTGCCCAGATTGGAGACGATCTGGCCGTGCTTGTCGTGGACGGTCGCAAGTACGTTGACTACCTTTACTTCAACGGAAATCTTCGGTTGGTCTTGCCCGAACGAAGGGCATACTGGCAAACAGAGCGCCGCAGCCAATAGCAACGTCCAGCCTGTGACTGGAATTTCTTTGTGATAGATCAATGGCAATTTCATTGGGATGAGGTATTGCTGCTGTCAGTGTGTCTCCTGAGCACGGGCTTGTCAGGATCGTTGTCTTGGGTAGTCGGCAGGCTGGCCGGTGCGGTCTGTGTGCTTGGCGTTGCACTGCTGTCGTCAGGCTTGCGCTTCAGGACCGGCTGATCCGGATCGGATGCCTGGCCTGTTTGTCCGCCGTCTGGTGTTGACACGCTATTGGTGGTGTCAACATGCCTCTTGAGCACGGGCTGATTGGGGTCAGTTTCGTGACTAGCCTGGGAACCGATCCCCGCCGAAGCATCGTAAACATAGCGAACAACGAGCGTGCCTTTGGACTTACCGCGGTCAACGTGGATGGTTTCGAAAAACTGTTCTCCATCCGATGACAACTCAAACGTTCGGCTCATCGTCGAACCCTGCGGGGTCTTTTCGTCGGAGACGAGTTGGGTTCCGTTCCAGTGTGCAGCGATTTCCTGATAGCTGTCGTCCTTGGGCTTCTGCACCTTCCGGCCATCCGTGAAGAAAGCAAGTTTGCGGTAATGGTCGTCGGTCACGTCGATTTCGGGGTTGGTAATAGCGAAACTCAAAGAAGCCGGAGGTCGGATTAAATCTTCCAGCTTCGCGTCATCCTCGGTGTTTCGTCCGCTATTCTGGCGCCCACCATTTGGTCCTCCATTACCACCACCTGGATAGCCTCCGCCACCAGGGTAGCCACCTCCACCAGGGTATCCACCCCCGCCGGGATAGCCTCCGCCGCCCGGGTAGCCTCCACCGGGATAATTTCCACCGTTGCGTCCTCCGCCACCGTTCCCCGCTTGTGTTCCGCGCGAGTTCTGAACCTTGGTGCGAGGATCGTCGCTTTCATCCGGATTCAGCTTCCAAGCGCCATCCAGAGTTTTCCGCGGGGGGATATCGGGCGGTTTGGGCTTCGCCTTAGCCGTTGTGCGCGGTGGGGGAATCAGCGATGGCGGCGGGGTCATCGGCCCCGGTTCTGCCTGGGCCATCAATCGGGCGGGTGAAATTGCGAGGATCGCGCCAAGGAACACGCAGCAGGAGACATTCACAATGTTTCTCATATTCAAGGCAGGTGTACCCAAGCCAGTAGATGAACGTCCCGTGCTATTTAGTTGCCTGTTGTATGTCACTCCAACCATGGAGACCCCCGCACGATCCTGTCAGCGGAAATAGTAGCCGCTCTTGGCGAGAATCAGGTAGTTCTTCCCCTTGGTCCCAAAGGATGGGGCCAGACGAACATCCAGCTTGTGAGGCTTTCCCGCCGCTCCGTTTGCGGACGTGTAGTAACCTAGCGTGTAGCGCGTCTTGATGCGGTCGATCAGCGCGCGGAATGTGGCGTCCAGGTTTGCAACGTCTTTCACGTCAAAGATTTCTCCGCCCGTCTGCTCGGTCACTCTTCGAATGTCCACCAACCCAGGAATCATGCTCGCGGCAAAGATGGTCGAAGCGGGGTTGTATCCAGGTATCTTCAGATTATAGACCGTCGCGTCCGCTGCCGTGGTTTCGGTAACGATGTCGCGGGTGCCCTGCCCGCCGGCGTCAGTGCCGACGTCGTCGCTGATCAGGATGATGACCTTGCGGCCCTTTGGGGATTCTTTCAGCAGATACTCGGCGGCAACGAAGATTCCATCATTGATATTTGTCGCGCCTCCGACTCTGAACGAACCGATTTTTTCGGAAATTTTGGTCTTATCTTTGGTCAGCGGCACACTCAACTGCGCTTCCGTCGAAAAGGTGAACAGCGCCACTTCGTCCTCAGCCTTGAGCGATGCAAGAGTGGAAGCCGCGGCGTCGCGCAAAGGGTCAATAAACGGGCCAATCGAATCGCTCAGGTCCAGCACCAACGCAACATGAAGAGGCAACGCATCCCGGCTGAATAATTCCACTTTCTTGAGGACGCCGTCTTCGCGAACCTCGAAATCATCCTTCTTTAGATCGCCCATGATTTGACCGGCTTTGGTCTTCACCGTGGCGTCCAGGACCACAAGATTGACATCCACCCTTATCGCACCTGCTCCCTGATCTTGCGCGTGACCGGAATAGCACGGAGCGGAGGCGAGCAGTAAGACTGCTTGTATTATCCGATAGTGGGATGGACGAATTCTCCCTACTGAATTGGAATGGCTATGCATGTCAAAAATTCGGTGTGCCTCCGGACCATCTAACCTACACCCATGGGCGTTGCCGCGCAACGCACTCACGCACAATACGCTAAGTGACTTCCTTGCATAGAGTTGCCGTAATTATCCAGGTACTAGAACCCGGGGCACAAAAATTTTGGCTCCAACCGTTCATTGAGCCTCCCGTTTCCAGATGCCAAAGTGGGACATCGAAATCGACGAGCGCTTCGAAAGGACACACAGCCTATGAGATTCAGCAAACTATCTGCCGCGGCGTTTTGCTCCCTCGTTTTCTTCTTTTGTAGCCTGTCCACCCACGCGCAGCAGATGGGGTGGGAAAAGGTGGCGTCGGCCGCCAGTGTGGCCCGGCAGCGAGGTGACCTGGTGGAGGCAGAGACTTTGTACAAGCAGTCTTTGGCACTCCAGCAAAAGACCATGGGACCGAATCGCTGGGAGGTGGCCATCACGCTGAACAATCTCGCGGTTTTTTACCAAGATGAGTATCGATACGCGGAAGCTGAATCGCTCTACAAACAATCACTGGCGATTTGGGAGAAAGTTCCCGGCAGAGAAGTTCAGGCTGCGTCGAGCATGAACAATTTCGCCGCTCTCTATCACGAGGAAGGCAAAGACGTCGAAGGTGCGTCTCTCTATAACCGCGCGCTGGGTATCTGGAAGAAAATTAACCGAACCGATAGTCCTGAGGCGCTGGTCTCTCTATGCGGGTTGGCCGAGATTTATAGTGCGCAAACCAGATTTGACGATGCGGAGCCACTCTACAAACAGGCGCTGTCCATTTGGGGCAAGAACGGGCAAATGCAAAGTCCAGACGCGCAAAACGCGCTCACACACTTGGCGAATATTTATTACTCCCGAGGCTCCTATTCCGAGGCTGAACCACTCTACGCCAAAGCATTGGTGATCGAGAATCGAATTGTGAGCACGGAAACTCCCGAGACAATCACCTCACTGAACAATCTGGCGCAAATCTACCGCTCTCAGTCAAGATACTCGGAAGCTGAGCCGCTCCTTGCGAGAGTGCTGGAAATCAGGGAAAAGAGGCTCGGACCGGACCACATTGACGTTGCCGCAAGCGTGAGCAATCTAGCGCTTCTCTACAATTGCGAAGGTAAATATGCCCAGGCGGAGCCTCTGTACAAAAAGGCTGTGGAAATACGCGAAAAGATTCTCGGGCCCCAACACCCGGACGTTGCTCAATCGTTGCAGATGTACGCAGCGCTGCTTCGCCAGGAAGGGAAAATAGCCGAAGCTCAAAAATTAGAAACGCAGGCGGAAAGAATCCAAATCAATGCGACGCAAAAAATGGGGTCTGGATCGTAACGCAAAGTGATTCGAAAAAACGTGGAGCCGAGGCCCGGACTTGAACCGGGGACCTGTCGATTACGAAATGGACGTTTTTCCTTTATCCCTTTGGTTTTCAATCTCCGGCCCTCGACGCTATTATCCCCCTTTCTCCCTCTTTCGCCAGTCGATTGTGCAACGCAATATGCAACGAAATTGTGATATAGGTATATGCGTGAAAGCGAAGCTCTCAACCCGCGAGGCAGCCAAGAAATTAGGCGTCACGATCCTGACTCTGCAACGTCATGTCACGGCAAAGACGGTCAAGGCTCCGCCACTACAGAAAATCGGAGGAGTGAGCGTCCGACTCTGGACGGCCCGCGATATTGCGAAGGCAAAGAAAGTCTTACGCGCCATGAGGCCGGGAAGAAAAAAGCAGAAATGAAACCAGCAACGGTGCTCTTATCGCTATGCTTCGCAATATCAGTGCTCGCGCAGACGCCGCAAACACAGCCGCCGCAACCTCCACCCACCAAGAGACTCTTTATCGCGGACTACATCATCACTGGCGTTTTTGGTTCGGCTCAAACGACCTACGGCAGTACAGTTGGCGGCGCTGCTGTTGTTGGGAGAAACATTTCGCTAGAGGCGACGGACGGATTTATCAAGAACTGCCCCGCTGTGACGGTGACTAGCGATCAAGACGCGGCGGATTATACCCTTCGGCCCAACAAGGGAAGTTCGACGCTATACAAGAAAAATGGAGACGTTGTTTACGTGTCACACGCAAAGGTCAAAGTTTCTAACCTCGTCAAAGATGTGTGCGGCTACATCAAATCGCACTGAGAAAGCCCGTGAATGAGAATTAGGAACAAATACGCTGCCTCCGCACGAAGCTTAGCCTGGGAAAAAACAGCTATCGGCATAAGATACAGCTGTGACCATTGTTCTTGGCATGTTTCGATGGAGAAGGAAGATCGCAGAGAGGCAGACAAGCTGTTCAATAAACATGACTGCGCCGAGAATCAACCTAAAAAATAATCGCTTTTGTACGCCCCGCGTCATCGCAACTCCCAGCTTGCAAGACTATCGCCGCTTCCCTTCCCGCTTCGCCTGCCGTCGGGTGTCAATGTAGTCCTCTGTGTCAGGGTCGTTTGCAAAACCACTTTCATTTAACTTCTTGGCAATTTGGCCGATGCGGACTACTTGCTGATCCGGCTCCATGTTCATTAGGCCGTGAGCAGCTTCAAAGTTTTCAGGCTTGGCGAGCCAGTAGGCAACTTCGGGAGCGCCGAGTCTGACGATCTCAGCAACCGCAGGCGCGGAAATGGTCAAACCGTAATCGTGCGCGTCCTGTAAAGTGTCATTAAAATCCCGGTGAAGCTGAATCAACTTCTGTCCCTTTTGAATGAACTGCCGCGCTAGCTGTTCCATGTCGTTTTCCTTTCGACTATTCGTCCGACTCTTCCTCAACGGTCTTTTGCTTTGGCAGGTTCAATTCGCTGGGAGTCCGAACCCATCCTGCCTTGAGCAAGACTTCTTCTTCCTTGCGGCAAGCCGCTAGATTGATCTTGTCGCCCACTTGCCAACCAGAAGGGACAAGGCAAGTCTTGTAAAGATGCTGGCCGATGATTGCCGGTGAACCTTCCGAAGTGGACAGGATTCCCTTGATACCATTTCGCTGCGCCACATTCGCCGGGACGGGATACCCTGGGTTAATCGGGTCTGCCGATGCGAGCGGCGTCACTTCCCCGCCTGAGACGATCTTCCCTGCCGCATCGCGTTCCCGCTTGAATGCCCGATGGTACATCGCTCGGGGATATTCTGCGTGCGCCTCTGCAACCGTCGCAGCGTAAGCCTCGTCAACCGCGCTGATCGGCGGGGGCATCACTTTGTTTCCCCCGATGGCGATATGCTCTTTGCCGCCTGGGACCAGCGCCCTAGAGCCGGATGCTGGCGGGGTATCCATTGCGCGTGCTTGCTGCTCGTCACGGCCCGCGCTGTCTCGCTTCTTTGGCCGAAAGACTACTTCCTGCTCGCTGACTACCTGCTCCAATTGGGGCATGATTCCTTCCTTTCGCTGTGCAACGTCCGTGCAACGCCACTTGCAACTTACTGATTACGAATCACTAAAATCTGACTAGCCGTTAAACTATCCACACGTCACAACTCAACCCTGATTTTCTGCACTGGCCGCTGCTCAATGGCTGACTGCCCTGGCTCTGCCGCGTCATCCTCGCGGGCATGGCTCAATTCTTGTTCTGGCATCTGCGCCGCAACCTGGGGCGTCTGCGTGGCCGCGTGGCCGTTTCCTGGCATTGAGTGAAAATATTGGCTAATGATCTGATCCGCTTCCGCAAGTTTTTTCGTCCGCATAGAAGTAAGCGCGTCGGTGTAGCTGAAATTGCCTTCTACTTCGATAGCTTGCGACGGCTTGCCCCATCCGTAAGCCAAGAGAATTTCCAAGTGTTTCGGGGAGCCTTGCCGGGCCCGCCTATCTGCCATCTCAAGCCATTGCCGCAAGCGCGTTTTTCTGATCTTTGGGTCTTGTTCATCGGCAAAAGCTCTCACTTGCTCTTTCAAATCGCTCGTTTTCGGTCTGCCTTTGGGATTCCCTGATTGCCCTGGCTGGAATGGCGTCCCGAATGGCTCTTGATTGCCTGTCAAATTGCCTACAGCCTCAACCCCGCCTGATTCCTGGCTGCTCTCGGCATGAGCCGAAGCTCCCAAAGCGTTCTTTTTGTCTCTTTTCCTCATACTGGCCTGCGTTACCGATTCTGATTCGGGAGCTTGTTACTCGATGGATTGAGCACTGGCCGCGCCGCCATTGCATTGCGTCTCCGCGCCTGCGCCTCTTGAATTTCCTTTTCTAACTTTTGATTCCGCGCCCGTCGTTGATCCCGATTTGGTACTTCGTTCGTCGCCATGTGTTATTTTCCCTCTTTCTTGACGCGCTGGCCCTTCGGTCTACCCTGCTGCGCAACCTCTGCGCGGAATGCTTCCTCTTCTACAGTCGGGCCTTGTTCTAAGCCGAGCGTCTCAATTCTTTCCTTTTCTTCACTGTCCGTGAGCGCCTTCTTTGTCCGCAGATTGAGAATTTCCGTCAGGTCGGCAATTAGTTTGTCTCGCTTTTCGAGTTGGTCAAAAGCCCAATCCGCCTTGTACTTCCATTGAGCGCGTTCAGCTTTCAGCATTTGTATTTTTTCGTTCGGAGTCGCGGACATTTCCACGATGCGCTTATGCTCCATCTCCACAAGTCTGCTAGCAATCAGAGCGCGAGTATCTTGCGAGGCCATCTCTGCCACATCATGCTCAACCGAAGAAATAAGAGCCTGTGTCACACCGGCCAGCTTTGCGAGTCGCGCTTGCGTCAAGCCGAGCCTCTTCCGCATCGCCTTGAGTTTCTTTCCGTCGTAAATTTCCGCCATGCGCTTTTGCCCTTCCTGCCGCCATGCGGCCCACGTCGGAAAGTATGCCTTATACTTTCATTCCCCGTCAAGGAAGAAATTAAGATCCAACCTTTATGCGTACTTTGTGAGAAATGACTTGACGCGTACTCTGCCGTACCTTATCTTTTCATAAGCCTGGAATCAACCGTCATGCGGGAACGATTACACCGCCTGACTGAAAGGAACCTTACAGGTTATCGACAAGGGGCGGGGGTGCCGGGGGCCGATTCGGGGAAAAGAGCCTTAACCGCATCCCCCGCCAATTCGAGGGAACGTACATGAACGAAACTAATACGAATCGTCCTTCTAATCAATCTTATTTATCGAGGCGCGGCGCTCCGTCGCACGTATCGGCACAGCGGAATAATGTGCTTCGATTGCTCCGAGAGGCAAAAGCTCGCGGACAGGGACTTCGCCGCGAGGATGCGATTTTCCAATATCGGATAACCCAAGTTGGCGCTCGCGTGCATGAGTTAGAGCGAATGGGTTTCACGATCCGGCACGACCTGGAGCCGGGAGCACGTTTCGTCACTTACTTCCTAGTGAGCGAGCCGGACCGGGAAAAGCCTCTTCCCACCTATCGGCCAAAAGGCCCCGACAAGCGCCAACGTACATTTTCCAATTCGCCGGATTGGTTTGAGCGCGAAACTGGCAAACCACGCCCCAAGCCGGAACTACCTAGCTCCGATCTTCCGTTATTTCCTGGGACTGAGCCTTGAATACTCGGCGGATCGGCGCTACCCCCAAGGAAGCCTTTTGGAGCGGACTAAAAGGCGGCATCTTCGATAGGAAGCATTCCGAAGCTATGGGGAGCGCATTTTGGCTTTTTGGGTATCTCGTCATGCGGCAGACCCAACTAAACGAGCAAGGGGAAGGGCTTCCGCGCTACGGCAATCCGACCAGCCGAAAAGATATTGCCGGGGATACCGGATGGACCCTCTCACAGATTGACCATTGGATGCGTACCCTTGTTCACACCGGGTACATTCGCACCGTAAAAAGAGGCAACGATGGCGTTGTAATCTTCATTCAGAAGGCCAAGAAAAAGCAGCGCGTGCGACCAGATTCCCACAGTACAGGTAGCGCCGATTCCGCGACACCTAACAGGCTGCTGAAATAGCTCGACGGTGGATGATTTTGTTTGTTTTTCCCGTCGTGCAGCCTTGTTTTTTGCTGGGAATCGAGGTGTTTTCTCTGTTCCTCGCGGTGTTTCAGGCCCTTCAGAGACACCACGCCCCGGGCCCTACACCGCCGCTTGCGCCAGCAGGTTTCTCGCGCGTACCAGGTTGTAAGCCGCGGCGGTGAACGTGAACATCCACTCCACTCGCGCTTCCCCGC
>CAZUNI010000038.1:0-45552 GCA_964622265.1 uncultured Acidobacteriaceae bacterium
TTCATATCGCTTGCTTCATGATCGTCTTGCGGAGGGTTGTGCAATAGCTTCTAGTTTTTGTAGTCCCGGATGGCCTGAGCATCTAGGCGATCTGCTGGCACGAGCTGATAGTGCCGTTCTTCGACTACCTTTACCTCGAGTCCTTGCACGGCCAACTCAAACAGCGCAATCACACCCTCTTCCATGAATTGCGCAGCGATGGCCCTGCATCTCATTCCAGGAAACTTCTGCTCGACAAAGCGAATATCCTGAGTTGTTTGGACCACGCCGATCTGGTCCTTGCCACCTTTGGCCTGAACAGGGATGACATAGTGACACCCTTGTTTATCAAGTCCGATGTAAAGCTCGTCGATTTCAATTTGGCCGATAGTCTTTACTGTTTTACGGAGATGGTTTTGAAGGCTGTAGGTTGTGAGCCCTAAGAACGTATCGATGAGCCGATTGTAACGAACGATGGCCAACAAGGCTTGTTCGTCGTCCAACGCATAGGCACGGATTAGCTCGGGAGTCGCATCGGGGATGGCAATGCGAAGCAGGTCCTCACGTGGTCTGATTCGCGTTGCAGGGACGAGTTTGAATCGGTATCGCGAGCGTCCAGCGCCCTCAATAATCCATTCGAGACCTTTAGGTTGAGTTTCAAGGATAGATTCCGGCAGTGGTATTCGGTATCGGAATGAATACGGCACGTCTCCGACGTTGTCAGGAAGAACGATTTTCATGCTTCTGGCGGTCTGTTTAATTTCATCGCGAGCGAATTCGAACTCAGTTTTCCCTTTTGTCCAATGGTCAAAGAAGATGTGTTTGATGAGCACCTTGTAGCGGTTTGTTTCTGTGGTCATTCCTTTAGCCCCAAACCGCCGCAAATGTTCGTTGCGTTTCTTCGATTTCAAATTGTTTGCGCTTTTTCGTTCCGCTTTTCCGATCACGGCGACTGCTAGGGGCTTTCACGCCGAAGTGCGCGGCGGCCTCTGACATGTCCATGTAAAGCAGCGCCGCATCGCCTAAATCCATGAATGTTTTTGCTCGCGCCGGCATTACTTTCAATCCTTTAATAATTGCTGCCGCAACCGCTCGCCCTAGAGGTGGAGGAACCGCATTGCCAATTTGACGAGCACCATGCCACTTCGTCGCGTGAAACCTGAACCAATCGGGAAACCCGTGAAGGCGAGCCATTTCGCGGACAGTAATGCATCGAGGATAAGCAAAATGGATCGGCCGCGGGCTCGTAAATGCACCTCTCGCTCCGTCTGTGCCAGCCCTCAACGTGTTCGATAATCCACCTGCCCGAAGTTTGAAAAATCGGCTGATAGGTTCCACTGAACCTGCAGGCGTTTTCAAAAATCGGCGTCGGGATATATCTGTGTGGGTTGTCCGTGCGCTTGAAGTAAGAAATTTAGGATCCCATTTTCGGATATATCCGTAATGCCAAGCCCTCTCAGTTTGGCATCTAAGTTCGCTTGCATACCTACTTCGGGGTTCGTACCCTTCAGTTTTGACCGTATCGCACACCATTAGGGCTGAGAAATTATCAACGTCAGGAATGTCCCCAATAGCCTCTTGACACGTGGGTCCCACAGGTAAATCTGGAATGCGTCGCTTGCTATCTGCCGCATTAGTGGAGAGCGAAGGATAATTCGGAACAGGTATGCCCTTCTTGGAGCCCATTAGAATTAAGCGATGACGGTGTTGGGGAACATTAAAGTTTGCAGCGTCGAGTACGCGCCAGGGCAATCGCACCTGGTAGCCTGCATCGTCGAACGCCCCCACTAACTCATCGAGAAAAGCCTTATGCCTTCCAACTGTCAGTCCCTTAACATTCTCGAATACAAAGGTTCGGGCATTCAGTTCAGCGACCAGACGTACAAACTCCAAGACAAGTGAATTTCGAGGGTCTTCAAGCATGCGATGACCGATCAGAGAAAAGCCCTGGCAGGGAGGACCGCCGAATACACAGTCCACGGGGCGATCTCCAATTCCGGCTGCGCGTCTGATCTCTTCGCCGCTTAAGCCTACGACCGAGCGAGCAATCACTTCTGTCTTGGGAAAGTTGAATTTGTGAACTGCGCAATGTACAGGATCGATTTCTACGGCAGCGACGACATCGAAGCCGGCCTGTTCAAAGCCGAGGCTTAATCCGCCAGCACCGGCAAATAGATCGATGGCCACAGGCCGATTACTTTTTCGAGCTTCGGAATGTCGAGTTGTGGTCACCTTATTCTTTTCGCCGTTCGTAGCGGTCGGCCGCCGATAAAGCCAATCAATCTCGCAGTCAATTTCTCGGCGTGCTCGATTTGGCACTGCCAAATAGTCAGTGTTCGCCAGCCCAGTGCCTTGAGCTCTGCCCTTTTCACCGTGTCACGTTGCCTGTTCGCTTTCAATTTAGGTCGCCAATAATCGAGTCTCGACTTGGGCAGTTTTCCTTTGCGACAGCCATGACCGTGCCAGAAACATCCATTTACGAAAATTGCAAGCTTTTTGCCAGGGAATACGATATCGGGTCGACCGGGTAGAGTCTTTGGATGCAATCTGTACCTGAACTTCAGACGATTAAGCAGCCCGCGAACCTTCCGTTCTGGGCCCGTATTCTCAGTCTTGACGGACTGCATAATACGGCGGCGTTGGTCTGGCGTTCTCGTATCGGCCATGACATCCGTGAGGTTACCATAGCGGATTACTTGTCGTCTCTACTTCTCCGGCAAGGCAAAAATATACAATGCATTCCCGGTCGTCGGGTGATGAATATCCGGAAAGATCGTTCGCGGTACATTCCTTGGGCTACCCCCGCCGAGCCCCGTGGAGACGGCGACGTATTGCCTGCCGTCAATACTGAACGTCGCGGGGAATCCCTGCATGGAAGTGCTGAGGCGCGTCTGCCGCAGAGTTTTTCCGGTGTTCGGTGGAAGGTCCATTGGAGAGGAAGCAACTGGTGCCGGCGGAGAGACTCGAACTCTCGACCTAGGGATTATGAGACCCTCGCTCTACCCCTGAGCTACGCCGGCCAGCCTGAACGGACTGGCTATGTTAAGGAGCATGTCCAATCACTGTCAAGCAAGGAAAGCGGGTTACCTTGAAATGGGTCATCGCACCACAGACCGAATCGAAGCCCGTGAACTTAGAGCGCGTAATGGAAACCGACGCTCGCGAAAAAAAACAAAGCCTTTACGTACAATATTGTGAGAGCTCGTCCTGGTAGTACCACCGTACCGTTGACCCTACCCACTGCCCGCCCTATCCTGCAGATGGACAATTTGACAGAAACTGGTCCCGATTGGGCGGGTAAGTCCGTCCAACGGTCTAATGTCCCAGGTTGTTGATCGTTTAGACACACGTAACATTTATGTTCCATTTCGGAACATGACTACCTATAATGCGTCCGGGTTAGTTTCCTTACTCGGAGGCTCAGATGAAGTATCTGTCGGTAGTCGCGTTTGTAATGCTTGTTCTTTGTGGAGCAATGGGGCTCCGGAATATCGCGTCAGTACAGGGCGCGAAAACTTCGGGACTCAGCCTTGTGGCGCAGGCCCGGCCATTTCCACCGCCTCTTCCTGGCGGCGGTGGCCACTAGTTAGAGCGTGATACCCGATAGGAGACTGGGTCCACGCGGAGGTTAATTTCGTGCTGGGCCCAGTCAACTACGCAATCTGGCTTACCGGTATATTTCTGGAGCTTATATCTTTAAGCTGCCTGCTATGGATGAGGGCGTTCTCCCGGCATTTTACTCTTTTAGTTTACCTTTTTTTGTGCATTGCCACTGACATAGGCAGTTACAGCATTATCAAAGCGTCCGGCTACAATTCATACGCTTACTTCTACTTCTACTTCTACTCCCAATTCTTGCTCACCATTTGTCTTTATTTCGTTCTAATGGGTCTATACATACAGGTATTCTCAGAAATGGGCGTGGGTAAGCACATTCGCTTGGGAGCGATACTACTTCTGGCCGGAACCGCAGGAATTTCCTACTACATGGTCGCAGCGTCCTCCGACCGATTCGTGACTCATTTTGTTGTGGAACTAGGCCAGAACCTCTATTTTGTGGGGCTCTTGCTCACTTATCTGCTGTGGGGAGCAATGGCTAAGATGCACGAAAATCGAATTCGATTGATGCAGCTGGTCTTGTCGATGGGCGTCTATGTAAGTCTCTCCGCTGCCAGCTATGCCCTGAACAATCTGTACCCGAACCATGAATTCTGGAAATACTATTTCCAGATTACAGACATGTGGTTGCCCGTCTCGTGGGCGTACACGTTTATGAAAGTACCCGAAGACGCGCGGATTGCCACCGCACGCGTACTCGTTCCGAATCAATGATCGCCTAGCCCCACTCCGATTGGTTCTCCTTGTACGTCTTCATTTAGCTTCTCCTGTCCTAATTATTGTGTAATGGGTGCCGGTCTGCTGCTAACATTCAATAGCACGCCTGTACCACATTCGTCGGTTTTCAATGCAATTGAACTTTCGAAATCGCGTTTTAGACACCATCGAACGACATTCGATGATTCGCCCGGGGGATAACGTTGGCATCGCGGCTTCGGGCGGCGCGGATTCTGTGGCGCTTTTGCGGCTTCTCGGCGAAATGCAAGCGCAACTCGGAATCCGGCTGGTCGTATTGCATTTCAACCATCAACTTCGTGGCGCGGAGGCAGACCAGGATGAACAGTTTGTTGCGGCCCTGTCACGTGAATTTGGATTTGATTTTGCGGCAGGCCGCGCCGATGTTGCTGGAGAAGCTCGGCGCAACGGCTGGAATCTCGAAGATGCCGCGCGGCGCCTGCGCTACCAGTTTTTTGCCTCCGCTGCATCCGCAAAGGGCCTGCACCGGGTAGCGGTCGCGCACACGGCCGATGACCAGGCAGAGACTGTGCTGGCTCGTCTATTTCGCGGAACCGGTCCCACCGGCCTTGCCGGCATCCATCCGGTGTCCGGCCAGATCATTCGACCGTTATTGGATGTCAGACGCCAAGACTTGCGCAATTATCTCGGTAAATTGCGACAGCCGTGGCGGGAGGATGTGACCAATCAGGACACTTCTCGCACCCGGGCTCGCATCCGTCACAATTTACTGCCGCTATTGGAACGGGACTTTGATCCAGCGGCTGTCACTCACCTGGGACGCCTAGCTGCCCATGCAAGCGAGGAAGAGACGTTTTGGCGTTCTATGGAGGAGGAACGCTTCACAGCGCTGGCCTCGCCTGAGCCGTCGGAAACGTTCTCAATCCTTATTTCAGATTTACTGCGTCCACTTCCATTTATGCCCGCTCCTGCCACGCTTGCGCTTACTCGGCGGCTGGTCCGGCGGATTTTCCTGGAAGTACGCGGCGATCGCCGCCAACTGACCTCCGGGCACGTCGAGGATGTCCTGCACCTGGCCACACAGTCGCAGAGCGGGTCGCGGATTGAGCTCCCCGGAGTCCGGGTGGAGCGCCAGTTCGAACGTCTGGTATTTTCTCCTGCATGCGAGGGGTCAGGCGTTGGAAAGACCATTTCAAACGGTGCCGTGGGCCGCAAGTTCGAATACGAGATTCCCCTTCCCGCCGGATCGGAAACGGCCGATATTGTCATTCCCGAAATCCACCGGCGGTTTAATCTGAAAGTCATTGACTGGCATTCAGGCTCGGGGGAAACTACTAAGGGGCTGGATGTAATAGACTTCGACAAGCTTCGCTGGCCGTTGATTTTCCGAAACTGGCTCCCGGGTGATTCCTATCATCCACATCGGCGGCGCGGCATCCGCAAAGTGAAGCGGATGCTTCTCGAGTCTCGAATCCCCCGGCGGGATCGCACATCATGGCCTGTATTAACCAGCGCAGGGGCGCTGGCTTGGGCTCTAAAGTGTCCCGTTGCCCATGAATTTGCAGTGAGTTCGAAAACAAGGACCAGTGTATTGATTCGTGCGGAAGAGTTCTGATACCTGAACTCGCTGTTTATTCAAGGGCAAGCTTGGCGGCTCCCGTGAGTGAGCTTCCAGATTACTTTGGCTGCGCGGTTGCATCTAAGTATTCAGATGGGTACGGCTTGGCCGGAGGTTGCAGCTGGATTCATAATCTGCCCTACATTGCCTCGCGACAGTATGATGGCGTCGCGTCGCTCATGCCGGAAAGATCCGGCAGGTGAGGTAATCAGTGAACCCGAGTTCGACATTAAAAACTATCATGTTTTGGCTCTTCATCATCATGCTGTGCGTCCTTCTCTGGACGCTGGTCTCGAAGAGCAATCCCTCCGCGCGCGAAGAAGAACCCAGCTATAGCGAGTTCATGGCGCAAGTGGATCGCGGCAACGTCAAGGAAGTGACGTTGTATCTGTCACCCACCAGCTATGAAGTCGAGGGCGAATATCGCGAACCTTCAAAAAAGTTTCGAACGACTGTGTTCAAGGAATCCGCGCCCGATCTGGCCAAGACCTTGCGCGACAAACAGATTCTGATCAACATCAAGGAAGTGAATCGCGCCGATTGGGTCACCTTTCTGCTGAACGCGGCGCCGCTCTTCCTGCTCGTGGCGTTCTGGATTTTCATGATGCGCCAGATGCAGGCCGGCGGAAACAAAGCGCTGAGCTTCGGCAAATCGCGCGCGCGGCTGCTTACGGCGCAACAGAAGAAGGCTACCTTCAAAGATGTTGCAGGCACCGACGAGGCGAAAGAAGAGCTCCAGGAAATTATTGAGTTCCTGAAAGATCCGCAAAAATTCCAGAAGCTCGGCGGGCGCATCCCGAAGGGAGTTCTGCTGGTTGGGCCTCCAGGAACGGGAAAAACCCTTCTGGCCCGAGCGATTGCGGGCGAGGCTAACGTTCCGTTCTTCTCGATTTCCGGCTCCGACTTCGTGGAAATGTTCGTAGGCGTTGGCGCGAGCCGCGTGCGCGATCTATTCGAACAGGGCAAGAAGAATGCTCCCTGCATTATCTTCATCGATGAAATCGACGCAGTTGGACGTCATCGAGGAGCAGGCTTGGGTGGCGGACACGACGAGCGGGAGCAGACCCTCAACGCGTTGCTGGTAGAAATGGACGGTTTCGAATCGAACGAAGGCGTCATCCTGATCGCGGCAACCAATAGACCCGACGTGCTCGATCCCGCATTGCTGCGCCCCGGCCGATTCGATCGCCGCGTGGTGGTGGCTCGGCCGGACATCAAAGGCCGCGAGGAAATCCTCCGCGTGCACACGCGAAAAGTTCCGTTGTCGGAAGACGTGGAGCTTTCGGTCATCGCCCGCGGCACGCCTGGTTTTTCGGGCGCCGATCTGGCCAACCTGGTAAACGAAGCCGCACTGTGGGCCGCGCGCCAGGGCCGCAAGCTGGTGATGATGGCCGATTTCGAAATGTCCAAGGACAAGGTCCTGATGGGCGTCGAGCGCAAGTCGATGATTCTGTCCGACGAGGAAAAGCGCAACACTGCCTATCACGAAGCGGGACACGCGCTGGTCGCGGCAATGACCCCGGGTACAGACCCGCTGCACAAGGTCACGATTATTCCGCGCGGCATGGCCCTGGGCTTGACCATGCAGCTTCCCATTGACGACAAACACACCTATACAAAGACATATCTCGAAGGCACGTTGACAGTTCTAATGGGTGGCCGTTGCGCCGAGGAGATTTTTCTCGGGCACATCACCACTGGAGCCGGCAACGACATCGAACGCGCCACGGAAATCGCCCGAAAGATGGTCTGCGATTGGGGCATGAGCGTATTGGGGCCGCTGGCCTTCGGCAAGAAGGAAGAGGCTATCTTCCTGGGCCGCGAAATCGCGCAGCACCGCGACTACTCGGAAGATACCGCCATTCACATCGACCAGGAAGTGCGCCGGATCGTCACTGCGGGTTATGAAAACGCGCACAGCATTCTGGAAAATAACCGCGAAGTTCTCGAGAGGATCGCGCAGGCGCTGCTGGAACGAGAAGTTCTCGATGCCGCGGAACTGAAGCTAATTCTGGAAAACAAGCCGCTGCCGGAGAAGGTGCGGCCAACTCCGCCTTCGCCGCCACAGCCGCTCCCCGGCGCGGAACCGAAACAAGCCCCGCGACCGGAACTGCGCCCGGCGCCGGGATTCAGCAAGGCCTAATAGTAGGATAGGCTTCAGCCTGTCCGCCTTTGGTTTTTTTAGTCGCAACAAAACCAAAGCCAGACAGTCTGAAGTCAGTCCCACCAAAATCACCGCTGCGACAGCTTCCCCGAAGCAACTTTAAAATTAAACTCCGAAGATTTTCCGCGAGCGATGGAAAGCGATTTCCATCCCGCCCCGGAAAAATGTTTGGCGAGAAAAACAATTTGGCCGACGTGGTAGGCCGTATGCGTGAGGTTGCGGTTGATTGCCTGCATCACGGAATGTGCCTCTTTCCGGATCAGAATGGTGCGGTTCAAATCCGATTCCGCGAGCGGCGCGATCGCGTCAAACAGGAGTGTCCAGCTCGATTCCCAATTTGCTAGTAGCTCCGCTCGCGTGCGCGGAGGAGCTTCGAATTCCGAGTCGCGATTCCGGCCAGGTTTTTCGCCGTCGGCGGTGAGAAAGTCCGTCCAGCGGGAGCGCATGTTGCCCGACAGATGCTTCACGATGACCGCGATGGAATTGGCTTCCGAGTCGAGCGCGGCATAGAGCGCCTCATCCGATACCTGCTGCATGGCGCGGTCGCCAAGCCGCTTGTAATACCGGAACAGATCGGAAGTATCCTTGAGGTACGACGTGGTGAATTCCAGCGCCATGCCGGAATCTTGCATCCTCTGCATTCATAAATCAAGTACTTGAATTTCCGCTGCCAAGGCTCCGTCTTGTACTCTCCGTGAACTCAGTGCCATGTGCATTGAAATCCTTTCGCTTTTTCTTTGATATCGCTCCGTGGAGCCACGAGCCATTTTCTGGCGTAGAATAGGGGGATGGCGAAGAAGCCAAACGCGTCGATCGAAGTGAACTGCCCGTGCTGCGATGCCAGGCTCACAGTGGATACCGAACTGGCCGTGGTGCTCTCGCATGTCGCAGCGGCCCGGCCTGCGCCGGAAGTGGACATTAGCGATGCCGCGCGCATCCTCGCTGAGCAGGCGCGCACGCGAGAAGATAAGTTCCGCGATTCCTGGCTAGCCGAGAGTAAAAAGGAAGACGCGTTGAACCGCAAGTTCGAGGAAGCACTTAAAAAAGCCAAAGACCAGCCCGCCGAAAAACCGTTGCGCGATTTCGACCTGTAGAACCACATCTGTCATACTGGGGGCGTGTTGCGAAGCCTTCGATCGAATCCTCGCGCAGCGTTCACGCTTCTGATTGTTCTATGCTTAGCCTTCGCGTATCCCTGTGTAGCGGGCGCGCAGGCGTCCCGTTCCACAAAATCCGAAAAGCTCCCGCGTCCGCAGGCTCTCGGACACGACACGACTCTCACACGCGATCCGACATCGGGTGAGTTGCGCTCCATCAAGAATGATTCTTCATCTCCTGCAGCAGAAGGAACAATCCGTTCGAGCGTCACCATGGTGCAGGTGCCCAGCACAGTAACGACTCCCGATGGCACGCAAATCCGCGGGCTGAATAAAAATAATTTCGCTCTGTTCGAAGATGGTGTATCGCAGGAGATTTCCTCGTTCGATGCTTCGGCTACCCCGGCCAGCATTGCGTTGATCGTGGATGCCAGCCCCAGCATTTTTCACGAGCTCGAGGAAATGCGCGGGGCCGCGCACGCGCTCGCCGAAAATCTGTCGCCAGCGGACGAAATCGCCGTGGTTTCGTTTTCTTCCGAGGCGCACCTGCTAATGCCGTTTTCCACCAGCCGCGGATTGCTCGACCGCGCCATCGAATCGAAATATCTTGCGCACGTGGAAAATTCCAGCGAGTCTAAGATTTACGAATCCTTGTTTTACACTGCGCGGGAATTATTTCAGGGGCACACCGGAAGAAAAGCCATTGTACTGCTCACCGATGGGCAGGACAGCGGCCTGGGCCTCACGTGGGACCCGTACAGCGCGCAGCCGCAGTCGGGCGCTGCCGCCTCACGCCTCGCATTCGATGACGTGGCAAGGGAGCTGGGCTCCGACGGCATTGCGCTGTTCATTGTTTCTACCGAAAATCGCCCGCGCGGGATGACGCCCGCATGGCTGGCCGCCAACGAAACATCGATGCTCATTACTTCCGAATCGCGAAAACAGGACATGCCGCATTACACGCTGTACCTTGCGGAACTGGCGCGCCGCGTCGGCGGCCAGCTTTACTTTCTGCGCGAAACTGGCAATTTGACGGAAATTTACCGCCGCATAGCGCTCGCGATCAGCGCCCAATATACGCTTGGATATTATCCGTCCCTCGGAACGGCGCGACCGGGCTGGCGCGCCTTGCGCGTCGATTTAGTCGGAGATGAAAAGGTTCCGAGCGGGGCCACGCTCACGCATCGCAGCTCGTACTACGTTTCGGCATTTAAGTAGCACAGACTTCAGTCTGTGTGCTTTTTGCCGGACTCGATGAAAACCAAAACCGCACAGACTGAAGTCTGTGCTACCAGAGCAGTTCGATTGAGCAGGGGAAAACTGTGGCATCACGAATCGTTGTCGAAAAGATAGATGAATTGAAATTCCGCGTTCGTGTAATTGAATCTGGCAGTGAAACGACCCATGAAGTCACAGTCAGCCCCAACGATTACGCGAAGCTTACCGCCGGAAAGATCGAACCGAAAGAACTCGTGCGGAAATCCTTCGAATTCCTTCTGGAACGAGAACCGAAGGAATCCATCCTCAGCCGCTTCGATCTGTCAGTGATTAGCCGTTATTTCCCGGAATACGAACGCGAGATGAAACGCAGGCTGTCCAACTGAAAATAATCTGCTGAAGGCTACGGCTTAATCGAAACGTCGTAGTACGCCACGGTATCGCCCTCGCCATGGATCGGCTCAATGCGCAGTATCTGGAAACGTCCCTGGTGCAAGTCCTGGACGTTCTTCTGCACGGTCTGATGGAGGTCGTGTTCAAGCTCGGGCGTTCGCAACGGCGAAGCGAGCAGGCGCGCATCCACGCGATATGTCGCGACCTGCCCCGGCGACATGCTGCGCAATTCGATTAAGGCTTGCGAGGGTGCAGGACCGACTGGAGGTTGATCGTTGTACCGAATCAATAGCGGCGAGAATAGAACGAACAGTGTAATCCCCGCGACCGCAATGTCATATTGCCAGGTCCCTCGCTCGTAGGACCAGAACAAAACGCGCTTAATGGCTCGCCAGAGCGTTCGCATGTCAATCGGCGGGCACGCCATCGACGATCACGCCATCCCGCATGTGCACTACGCGGTCTGAAAATACGGCCGCTTCCGGGTTGTGCGTAATCATGACGATGGTCTGGCCCAATTCCTTGTTTAACTGACGCAACATGGATAACACAATTTCCGAATTCTTGGTGTCCAGGTTTCCGGTGGGCTCATCGGCGAGGATGATTTTCGGCTCGTTGATAATTGCCCGCGCAATGGCCACGCGCTGCTGTTCGCCGCCGGAAAGCTCTCCCGGACGATGAGGCAAGCGGTCGGTGAGCCCCAGCATTTTTGTGACGACTTCAAAGCGGTGAGGATCGAATCCATCCCCGTAGATATGCTGCGCGATGGCGATGTTTCCACGAGCGTCCAGCGTGGGCAGCAGATTGAAGCGCTGAAATACAAAGCCGATTTTATGCCGGCGCAGCTTGGTGCGTTCCGCATCGTTCATTGCGGCCAGATCATTGCCATCCACCAGCACTCGCCCTTTTGAGGCCTGCGCCAGGCCGCCGATTACATACAGCAAGGAGGATTTGCCGCAGCCGGAAGGGCCCATCACCGTGACAAATTCGCCTGGCAGAACCTTGAAATTAACACCGCGAAGGGCCGGAACATCGACCTTTCCCGCGCGGTACAGCTTCCAGAGATTTTCCGTCAGAACTATCGGTTCCACTCGTGATTTCCTTGTGAAAAAGAGCACATCGGCAGGCTGGGTTATTGTAGACGCGATTGCCATTTCTGACTAGACCTGCGATTAATCAAACGCGATCAATCATAGGACAGGGATTCAATCGCGTCCTTGCGGCTGGCAAGCCAAGCGGGATAGCTGGCCCCGAGGAGCCCCCCGACGACGGCGATCACGGCAGACTTCAGAATCCATTCCGGCGTAATCAGAATGGAGAGAGTTGGAAACGAGGAAAGAAACAGCGCCCGCGCAATATAACTCATGACGATCCCCACAACGATGCCAATTGCGCAGATAAAGACGGATTCTCCCAGCAGCGCGCGAATGATGTAGCTCTTCGACGCGCCGATCGATTTCAGGACGCCGATGTCGCGTGTGCGCTCGATCACCGTGGTGTACATGGAAAGGAGAATCACCAGAAAGCCGATGGAAACGGCCAAAGCAATCATGCTTTCGATGAAGATATCGAGGCCGGGAAGATTGGCGGAACTCATCAGGGAAAGGAAATCCTTCAGCGGACGAATTTCGTAGCGCGGAAAAATTTGCTTCATCTGGTCGATCACCGCCTGAGTGTGGTCGGAGCGGGTACATTTCAGGAAGAAGACCGAGGCTTTGTCGTGGGACCCGGAAAGATTCTGCAACGTCTCGAGGGGAACAAACATGCGCGCCCCTTTTCCGTGCTCCACAATCCCGGCAATGTGAAAATCATGATCCAGCATCCGCAGAGTTCCTCCGGCCACGGCGTGCTTTGCTTTTGCCTCCCAGTCGTCCACCAGGATGTCGTCGGGAGCACTTAGATCATGCCCTTCCAGAAAAACAAATCCGCCGGAGACCTCACGGAAACTCTTCGGATCAATTCCGTAGAGAATGTCCATGCCGCCCGAGGAACTGAATTGCAGAAGCACCGGGGCCACGGCCTGCACGTACTTCATCTCCTGTAGTTTTTCGCCGATTTTGATCGGCATGGGCGCGCCGCTGAAGGCCAAAAAAACGGAGGCTGAAGGCGGCTGCAGCATAATATCCGCGCCAATCCCTTCGATTCGCTTGGCGGTCTCATTCAGCAGCCCGCTAGTGAGCCCGACAATCAGGATAACCAGCGCCACTTCGACCCCGACCGCAATCACGCTGACAACCGTCCGAATCGGCCGGCGCATCACGTTGTTTACAATCAGCTGCCGAATCATGGCTGTCTTCCGGGCTGGTCTTCGCCAACGTGGATCAGGTCGGTTCCTTCCGGTTGAGCCAACTCAAACCGGTCTGCGGCGATATCTTCGTTTACCGTAAGCTTTACGATACGGATCTCGAGCTTGTAATCGTCCTGCGGGCGCCAGATATGAATATCACGGGGGTAGCTGCCCTGCGAAGCTGCCGGCGAGCCAGCGGCAGGGGTTGCAGCGATCGATTGCCAATCCGAATAGGTAATGTCCGAGTCGAGCCTGCCAGACGTACCGTAAAGTTGCACGCGCGACACTTGCAAATCAGCCCTGTCGAACCAGATCTTCCTCGCGAGCTCGAGTTTGCCGTTTTCGAGCCTGCGCAGATCCGTAAGGATATAAAAGCGGCTTGGGTCGGAATTGAATTGCTCAAACAGGACGCTGGAGTCCTGAGCAAGCTCGGGCCAAAACAGCGCCTCGACGACGTGCTGCGGGCGCAGATTCTCAATCGGCTTTTTTGAGGGGCGCACCAGGGAAGTTGAGCCAACCAAAAATGCGTTTTTCGACGGGATAAAAATCCGAAAAATCTCGCCGTTGCTCACCATGTCAAAGATGTTTTTCGCGACGACGGGCGCTTGCCCTATGACGCGCACTGTTGCAGGACGCTTCGCCAGAACGAACCCGGGAACGTCGTGATATTCCTCGATTACGCCGCTATACGTGGAACCCGTACTGGGAATGAGATCGACCGTTGCCTGAAGGGTGTTGACCGCACCCGCCTCTTGATTATAGCGGGCTATCAGTTGATCTTCGCCCGACTCCATCTGCGGACGAATTTCTTCTTTCTTGACGTCACGCCGGGTCTTGATCGACATGCACCCCAACGCAATCATTGGCAGGAATGCCAACAAGACATAAATTCGTTTATATTTACTCAGGTTATTTCCTCTAAAAAGCAAACTATCAATTTAACAACCGCATGGATGGGAGTCAATGAAACATGGGTGTTTCTTTTCGGTCCACTACATTCACTGCGGGCGCGCAACTTCGACGGGAAAACTTGCTACAGCCGGTTTGACGCGGCGAAGCACCTCGCTGGTCCATAGCTTTTCGGTCAGCAGGGTCAGAAAGCCGTTTTCGAGGTCGCAAACGGCGCAAAACGCGTAATTGCGAAATGCGGCGTGATACGCGTCCACTCCATGGCCAGCCAGTTCATTTTCCACCTTAGAGTCACCGGTGGTCACCAGCGATCCTGCGCGCGCGCCGAAGGTCTCACTGGCGAAGAGTTCGCAAATCCTTACCAGTGACTCCGGTGATGGTGCAGGAACGATCAGGGAATGTCCTGAGGATTTATCTTCGAAGGCGATCTCATGCAAGCGGCAATACTCGCGCACACGATCGAGGTGGGCGAAGAAGTCCAGGGCCCAGGGCTCTGTGCCGGCCAGCGCGGGCAATGTGGCGGCCCAAATCTGCGCAGCGATGCTGCCACGCGCCGGTTCGCGGCTTTCGACCTCCATCAGGTCAAGGCCCACAGCTTTCACATCCTGTCCCAGATCGAGGGGTTCGACTTCTATCACATAGTGAAGATCGGCGATCGCGGGATCAGGCATCGGCGGCATTGCTCTTTGCAAAACGCCTTTGAAAATCGGGCGAGGACTTGCGCACTTCCAGCCAGTCGAAAAATGCATCAGGGGTTTCCAGCCACACTTTAAACCATTGCGTAATCTCTTCCTTTTCGGCTCGCTTTTCGGGCTCCACTTTATGATTGCGCGCGATCATTTTCGCGCGTCGACGGCCGAGTCGCGCGACTTCCAGCACGCGCTCAACGGCGGCAGGTTCCTCTTCCTGTTTGAATTTTCGGAGCAATTCATCCAGCCGCATAATGCACATCTCGGCGTCTTCCAGCGTCGCAAAATGGAGCAGGTCTTGAAACTCCTCTTCGTATTGCCCCTCCGTGTCCGCTTTAGTGGACCACACAATGCGCATGCCCGCGGTTTCGAGCACTCCGGCGATGTAGTCGGGCGACGTCTTTCCGGATGCGCCCAGGCGCGCCACGAGTTGGCGGCGAATCTGTTCCACCTCGGCGGGTGTGAATCGTGGGACAGGCATCTCGCGCGCGATTTCCAAAATCATTTGCTTCTTCGTCGGGTGATCCGAATGTGTCATCGGAGCCTCGCAGGGCTGTACTTGTTTACGGATGCTGTCGCAGGTTGGCCGGTGGATTGGTCCTGCGCCTGTCCGAGCAGGTGACGGTACCGCGCTACATTCTGATTATGCTCCCGAAGGGTCTTGCTGAAGAAATGTCCGCCTTCGGTATTTGCCACAAAGTAGAAGTCCTCGGTCGGCGAAGGATCGAGCGCGGCGCGCAGCGATGCCTCCCCCGGATTGGCGATCGGACCCGGCGGCAGGCCTCTGTTGTGATATGTGTTGTAGGGAGAGGCGAAACTCAGGTCCGCGCCGTCGAGTTTGCCGCTGTATTTTCCGGCAAGCGTGAGCGCGTAAGCAACTGTGGGATCGCATTGCAGCGGCTGGCCGATGCGCAGCCGGTTCGTAAATACGCCCGCCACATGAGGGCGCTCTTCGGGCCGCGGGGTCTCGCGCTCTACCAGCGAAGCGAGCGTTACGACATCCTGAACCGTTTGGTGAGGAGTCGGCGCATCCGCCTGCGGGAGCGAGTTCCAGACCTGCCGGAAATGCTTCACCATCGCGGCGGTCATATCTTTTCCAGTCATATGGCGTGGAAATTCGTACGTCGCGGGGAACAAAAACCCTTCGAGCGACGGCGCATCGGGAGCCAGGTCCGTTATCGGCGATGGATCGCCGGCAGAGGTGAGGAAATCTGCGCGGCTGAGGAATCCTTCGCTGGCCGCCAGATCGGCGATATCGAACATCGTGAATCCTTCGGGGATGACCAGTTCCTTGACGTACACGCGGCCATTTGCAAGCGCGTCAAACACATCGAAGGACGTGACAGGTCGATCGAAAAAGTATTCCCCGGCTTCGAGTGTGCGCCGCTTTCGCGCGCGGCACAACGCTTCGAACGCCATACGGCTGCGGATAACGCCATTTTCGGCCAGCAACCGCGAAATCGTGCGCTGCGGCACTCCGTGAGGGATGTCCACGTAAACACCCTCAGTCGGGAATCCCTGGTAAGGCAGATACAACGCAACATACGCGTATCCCGCCCCAACAATCAGCAGCAGGAAAACGAGAATCAGGAATCGGCGCATGTCAGTCTCGCGTTCCGTTATGCAGGCACTGACGCTCCAGATAATCGCGCAGAATGACGGCGGCGGCGACGTCGTCGAGTGGCTTGTGAGGCCGTCCAGAGCGCGGAGTGTGCGCTCGCTGCCTTGGCTGATTGGCGGAGGTGTCTTGTTTGGCTTCCCAAGAGCTCAATCGCTCGTCCATCATTTCCACCGGTAGGCCTAAGGCTTTTTCGACGCGCGCAGCAAAACGTTTTGCTTCCTCCGACATCTCGCTGGCGCTGCCGTCCAGATGCAACGGAAGACCGACTACAATGCGGCGCACGCGTTGCTGTCGCACCAATTCGCGAAATCGTGCCAGATCGCGCCGACGATTGATCCGCGTCCACGTTGCAAAGGGCCGCGAGGTCAGGCCACTCTCGTCAGAGAGCGCGAGGCCGTAGCGCTTTTGGCCGTAATCTATCGCGAGAATCACACCCATTCCTTTTACGGGTGGAACCACCGGCGAAACGGGGAGAGAGAAAGCCACGCTGCATTATAACGTGGAAGTCGAATCAGGCGTGGGTCGTGTATCAAAGACTTGTTGAACAGCAACTCTACGCAGCGATCAAGCGCGAGAAGCGCCAGGAACAACGAACTGTGTTGAATTCGAAATTACCGTCGATAGGGGGAATTGACGGCGCTTAAAACCGAATCTTCCCGTTTTCGTCGTAGCCAATCGCCACGCGCCCGCCGGCGACGACGACGGGCCGACGAATCAAGTCCGGGTTCATGGCCATCATGCCGACGGCTTCGCGCTTCGAGGGAGGATCGTCTTTCAAATTCTTCTTGCGGTATATCTCGCTGCGGGGATTCAGAAAATCTTCGGGGTCGCGCTTTCCGATCAGCTTGGCGAGTTCCGCGGCGGATAGCCGGTTCTTGGTGATATCGCGGAAATTCAGATGGTATCCGCGCTTTTCCAGCAGCCGGCGCGTCTTGCGGCAGGTCACGCACGAAGGCTTGTGCAGGAATTGCAGGGTCTTGACCGGTTTTTTGCCCGGCTTCTTGGTTGAAGTCGCCTTGCGGGGACGCGATTTGGGTGCAGCCTTTGCCATAAGCGAGCAGTCAGGCTACCGGGCAAATGTTAAACCTTGATGAACGCCTACAGGGAAGCACCGTAAAAAGCGTTTGCCTGCGAGTTCTATGAATAATAAACACTGTGTAATCAATTACATGTAGAGTTTTTCCCGACCACGAGGAGCTGTGATTGCCGTCACAACTTTCCCCTTCACGCGGGCGTAATCTTAATTTGCTGGGGAACGAACTGTTTTCCCAATTCGGAGGTGGGGCCATGAACGCTGGGCGAAACAAAAGGAAAGCGGAAGTGAATTGTCTTCATTGCGGGATGGATACGACGGTTCCCGAGTCCGCGAGCGCTTTGACGGTTGCCGGAATATTTTCAGACTTGGAACACCATATCACCATCGTGCGTTGCCGCAGTTGCGGTAAGGAAGCGCCCTACCTGGCAAGCGACATAGTTATTCTCGACGAGGAAGCAATCGCCGCGCACGTCGGCGCCTGAATTCACTTTGGGTACGGGTGCCCGCCAAGAATGGCGAAGGCGCGATAGATTTGTTCGGTGAGCATCGCGCGAGCCAATTCGTGCGAGAAGGTGAGCGGAGAAAGCGAAAGTTTGTGCGAGGCACGCTTTCGCAACGCGTCGGGAAAACCTTCGGCATCGCCGCACAGAAACACGATTTCGCGCGTGCCTCGGTCTCGCGTCTCGCCCAGCCACTTGGCGAACTGCCCCGATGTCTGCGGTTTCCCCGCATCATCGAGCAACACAACGGTCGCTCCGGAATCGATCGTAAGCTTGCGCAACGAGGCTGCGGAGCCTTCCCGCAATTCCGTAAGGTCAACTTCAGCAAATCTGCGGATGCGCGCCACGTAGTCTTCCACGAGCGCCTGAATTTCCGGACGCCGTGTTTTTCCAAGAATTATTATGCGGATTTTCATTTTTTCCGCGGCGTGTGCCGGTTCAATTCAGGCCGTACTTCTTGCGCTTGTCGAGCAGTGTCTTTCGGCTGATTCCCAGTATTTTCGCGCTCTGGCTGATTTTGTAGCGCATGGCCTCGAGCGTGGCGCGAATGGCTTCCTGTTCAATCTGTTCCAGAGAGCGTAGCGAACCAGAAATACCGGAACCTGCATTTCGGACAGACTCCGGAAAATTCTCCGACGTCAGAGCCGACGCGGTGGAGAAAACCAGCGCCCGCTCGATGCTATTCTTGAGTTCGCGCACATTTCCGGGCCAACTGTAGGAAGCCAGCATCCGCCTGACGGGTTCCGCAAATGTAGCGCCCTGGCGGCCATGCACACGCGCCGCACGCTCAAGCAACGCATCCGCCAGCGGCAGAATATCGGCCGGGCGCTCGCGCAAAGCCGGAACCGGAATCGTCAGAACGCTGAGGCGGAAGAAAAGATCCTGTCGAAATTGCCCGTCCGCGACCAGGCGCGCGAGATCGGCGTTGGTTAACGCCACCAGTCGCGCGTCAATGGAGATGGTTTCCGTGCCTCCCAGGCGTTCGAACTGGCGCTCTTCGAGAACGCGCAGGAGTTTCGATTGCGTTGCGGGGGAAAGGGCGGCGACTTCATCCAGGACGATCGTTCCGGCTCCGGCCATTTCCAGCCGTCCGAGCTTGCGCTCCACCGCGCCGGTGAATGCGCCGCGCTCGTGTCCGAATAGTTCCGATTCCACCAGTTCCTGCGGCAGGCTTGCGCAATCGATTTTCAGGAACGGCGCATCGCGCCGCGGCCCCATTTCGTGGATTAATCGCGCCAGATGATCTTTGCCCGTGCCGCTTTCTCCGACGATCAGCAGCGTTGTGGCGGTTTCCGCAACCTTCTGCGCGAGTTCGATGAGGGCTTTCGACGCCGGGTCTTCGGCGATCCATCGCATTCGAGGCTCGCTCATCCTTCAGCCTCGGCTGCTCCGGGCTCGGTGAAATCGATGCGGTGAGCGGCGCGCCACAGGCGCTCGAGGTCGTAATAGTGCCGGGCGCGCTCGGTGAAAACGTGCACCAGGAAATTTCCGAAATCGAGCAGCATCCATTCGGCGTCGCCCTTGCCTTCGCGGTGTTGCAGGCGAATTCCGATTTTTGCCAGTTGCTGTTCGATCTCTTCGCAGATGGCATCCACCTGCCGCGCGCTGAATCCGGTGCAGAGGAGGAAACCGTCAGTAAACGCGCCGAGCCCCTGAAAATCGAGCAGCGTGATTTCCGCCGCCTGCTTTTCCTGTGCGGCGGCGATAGCTACGCGAAGCCCGGGTTGTAACGAATCCTTTTTCACATTTACCGGTAAAGAGCCTGCTTGGTAATGTATTCCTCTACGCGCGGAGGCACAAGCCCATGAATCGTTTCGTTGCGGTCCAGCCTTTCGCGTACCTCTGTGGCCGAAACATGGCTGGAGACGGTATCGAGCACGTAAACCGATGTGCGGCGCAAGGCGATGGCGCGCGGATCGAGCGGCGCGTTCGCGGAGCCGGGATGCGCAAATAGTTCCGGCGGAATCACCAGTCGCAGTGCTTCGATGCGAAAACCCGGACGGCTGGCGACGATGAAGTCGCAAAGTCCCAGCAGACTTTCATAATCTTTCCAGGACGGAATGTGCAGAAACGAATCCGCTCCCATCAGAAAATAAAGATGTGTATTTGTCCCCTGAAATTTCTGTTTGAACCGCCGGACCGTATCCACCGAGTAATAGACGTCCTTGCCGGAGTGCCCGTGCCCCGATTCGGCAAGCGATGCGATGAAGCGCGTGTGATCCGCGCACGCCAGCGCGACCATCGCGTAGCGATCCGCGTAAAGGGCCATGCCGCTGCGATTCTTGTGCGGCGGTTTGCCTGTGGGAATGAAATGAATCTCGTCCAGGTGGAAGCGACGTTCGGCTGCCCGTGCGACGGCAAGATGACCGATGTGAATGGGATCGAACGTGCCGCCAAATAATGCCACTCGGCGCTCGCGCGAAACTTCGCCGGGAATCGCATGTCCTTTCGACGGATTCACGCTCAACGGGTCTCCGTTGGACGGGAAGCCTCGTGTGGTGTCGAATCGCCCGTCTCCGCCGCATGTATGTCGTCAACCGGCTCTTCTTCCAGCAGTTCTTTGGGTGCGAGACGATCCAGCGCATCCGCCATCGCTCGAACCAATTGCTGCACTCCCTCGCCCGAGGCGGCAGAAATTGCGTGAAATTCCAGTCCCTTCGATGCGCAAAAGTCGCGCAGTTTGTCGAGGCGAGTTCGATCCGTAGTCGCGTCGAGTTTTGTGCCCACGACAATCATCGGCTTCGCCGCCAGCTCTTCGCTGAACGCGGCAAGCTCTCCGCAGATGATTTCGAATTCGTGCACAGGATCGCGGTCGGATGCGTCGCTGGTATCAATCAGGTGCGCTAGCAGCCGCGTTCGCTCCACATGCCGCAGAAAACGAATGCCCAGGCCCACGCCGGTGTGCGCGCCCTCAAGCAGTCCCGGCAGATCGGCGACAACAAATGTGCGCCCTCCGGTTCTTTCCGAAGGCTTTCCGGGCGATCCATCAGCGGAAACCACACCGAGCCCCGGCTCCAGAGTGGTGAACGGATAATTCGCAATCTTGGGATGCGCCGCGGATATGCGAGAAATGAGCGTTGATTTTCCGGCATTCGGAAAACCGATCAGTCCCACATCGGCCAGCAATTTCAATTCGAGGCGCAGGTTGCGTTCCTGGCCCGGCGTGCCTTCTTCGGATTCGCGAGGTGTCTGGTGCCACGGCTTGGCGAAGTGCTGGTTGCCGCGTCCTCCGCGCCCACCCTGCCCGATTAATACGCGCTGGCCGGGCTTGGTTAAATCGGAAATTTGCTCCCCGGTGTCCTGGTCAAACACAACGGTGCCCACAGGGACGAGCAAGATCATGTCTTCCCCGGCATGGCCGGAACAATTCGAACCTTCGCCGTGACGTCCACGATCGGCTTTGAACTCGCGGTTATAGCGATAACGAAGCAGCGTATTGTCGTGAGGATTTGCTTCCAGGTAAATGCTGCCGCCATGGCCGCCGTCGCCACCCGCAGGGCCGCCGCGCGGCACGAATTTTTCACGCCGGAAAGCGACGCAGCCGTCTCCACCGTCTCCGGCCTTTATATAAATTTTTGCTTCATCGACAAACATGTGAAATCCATTCCGCTGCAATCAAGCATATGACCTGTAAGTTCGAATTGCACGTATTGCGTTCAGGCCAAAAAACAAAAAGGCGTCCCGACGCTGTCGGGACGCCTTCAAAATTCGAACTCCCGTTATTCAGCTGCAGCAGCAACGGGCGCGGGCTTTGCCAGCGCCGCAGCCTGCTCCGGCGGCAGCACGCTGATGTACCGGCCATCCTGACCCTTATCCTGGAACAACACCACGCCGTTAATGAGCGCAAACAGCGTATCGTCCTTACCACGGCCGACGTTCAGGCCGGGCTTGTGCCGTGTGCCTCGCTGGCGAATCAGAATCGTGCCGGCGTGGACCAACTGGCCCCCGAAACGCTTCACTCCCAGTCGCTGTGCTTGTGAGTCGCGCCCGTTTACTGAGGAGCCGCCACCCTTTTTATGTGCCATGAGAATATCCTTCCGGGTGCGGGCTTTACTTGAAGCCCGCCAGAGTAAAGTCGAAGCTCCAAATGGAGCCTGCCTGAATCGATTTGAGCGCTGTCGTTTGAGTGTAACGAAAACTACAGCTCGATACCGCTAACTTCAATGGCAGTATAGTTTTGCCGGTGGCCAGTGCAGATCTTGTACTGGTTGGTGGTCTTAAACTTGAGGACTTTGACCTTCGGATGCCGGTCCTGCGCGATGATCTTGCCCACGACCTTCGCTTTCGCAGCGTCGGGTCCGGTCAAGAGCTTCTTCTCATCCGTGCCCACGGCCAAAACGTCTCCAAAGGTGACGCTTCCGCCCACCTTGCCGGGAATTGTTTCCACCTTTACGGTGTCTCCCGGTGCCACACGGTACTGCTTGCCTCCACTACGAATGACGGCGTACATCGCCCCTCCAGGTTCAAATCGGAAACTGCGATTATAGAGGGCAATCAGGCTGCTCGTCAATGCGAACCTGAAAGTAATCGCCAAAAAGGAAACTTTCTAGTTCAGATCGCGAGACAGGATCAGTTTCAAGGTTACTTTGTCCGAAGCGGGAGTCAGTCCAAATCCCACGCCGAATTCGACATCCACGAGCTTGCTGCTATGGTCGACAACGGCGTACATCTGATGGGACTGATCGATTCCGGGGAAAAATTTATGGAGCGGGCCATAATCGGAATACTCTTCCGCCGCCACCGCCCATTTGGTTTTGAAGTTATAGGCGATTCGAGTATCCGGCGCAAAGTCGAGGTTTTTGAACCCGTCATAGGAAGTGTCGAGGATCGGATTGAAGATGAGGTCCACCGGATGCAGATGAACTCCGACAATGGGCCGGATTTCGGCGGTAGCGCGCTTCGGGTTCCAATAGGTGGCGTTGTAACTGAATTCAAAATTCATGCCGTAGAAGAAGGTGTGGTCTGCCGCATGGGGACGCACAAATAGCGTGCGGAGTTTGAAGCCGTTGAGCGACCCGCCGCGGTCTTTCGAAATGCTGTACAGGGGCATGTAAAGCCCCAGTTCGAACCAGTCTGTGACGCCGTACGCCCATTCGGGTACGCCGTTGAGCGATTTATCGGAAATGATCGCACCGGGAAACGCGGGTGTATCGGATCCTCGCGGCGTATAGTTGTTGTGCCACGTTAGGTTGAACTTCCCTTTTTCAGCAATGGATGCGTCATATACTTGAATTTCATCGGTCTGCGCGAAAGACACTACGGGCGCCACAAACAGCGCGATTGCCGTTCCACAGATAAAATATATGCCGATTTGTTGCATGGTCTTGGTTACAAACTCGAAAACTTTGGCCAGGCATCCCAGAGGCATCAGCGATCTCACCTTTAATCAAAGATTCAAAAAGTTTTAGTAGGATATCTCATGCGGTGCCTGAGGGCAAAGGTGCTTTCCGAGCGGAAGAAGCCGACGTAAAATTGATTCCGAAACAGTCACCATTATGGCCAGGATACATGCAGTCTCGTTGAAGATGGGAACTCGACGATGCCCTCTTTGCGGCAGCGAGGATGTGTTGCGCTCGCATCGAGGCTTTCTTGGCTGGACCATTTTTCTGCCCACGCTCCTGCGGCCGTTTCGCTGCCGTCAATGCAGCGCAAGGCACCTAGGTTTTTTCTTTCGGAAACGGCGAACCAGAGGCCCCGAAATCAAGACCGCCAACTAGTCCAATGAGTTTCTATACGCCGAGGATTCACGCGTGAGGGTGGGCCTTGTCATACACTTCGAGCAGTTGGCGGATGGAAGAATGCGTGTAGCGTTGCGTGGTCGACAACGAAGAGTGACCGAGCAGTTCTTGAATTGCGCGCAGATCGGCTCCGTCGGCCAATAAATGGGTGGCAAACGCGTGGCGCAGCGAATGCGGGTGCATATCCCAGTTCACGTTGATCAAGCGCACATACTTTTTCACGATGCGCGCCACCGAGCGGGGAGTCAGCCTGGTGCCGAAGTGATTCAAGAAAACCGCCTGGGAGTCGCCATGGCTTCGCGCACGCCGCAGAATATCCTCGCGAACCGGCCCGTATGCTTCAAGAGCTTGCTCCGCCTTCCCGCCGTATGGCACAATTCGTTCCTTGTTCCCTTTGCCGCGCACTCGCAGCATCTGCTCCTTCCGTTCTACATCGACAAGGTTCAATCCTGTCAATTCGCTGACCCGTAGGCCGGAAGCATAGAGCAGTTCCAGAATCGCCCGGTCTCGTTTCACCAGCAGATGATGCTCATCCTTGGAGCCGCTGCGCGTGCCCTTACCGGAATCGGGCGTTGCAATTATGCCCTCCAGAAATGTATTCAAATCCTCGGCGCTCAATACAGGAGGAATCCGCTTGGGCAGTTTGGGAGTCGCCACCAGGCGCGCTGGGTTCCGTACGATCATTCCTTCGCGAACGGCAAACTTGAAAAAAGAGCGAATTGCAGCCAGCTTGCGGGCAATCGAGGATTTTTCGAGCTTCAAGTCGTGCAGATGGGCCAAGAATTCACGAATCATCAGGTGTGTGACGTCCACGAGGGCTGGCGTTTCGGTTTCGGGGGGCGTCAGGAATGCGAGAAATTGATTAAGATCGATCTCATAGCTGTGCAGAGTATTCGGAGAAGCATTGCGTACCGAGCGCAGATACTTCAGGAATTGGCCTACCGCGGATTTCATGTCCCCCACCTGTGCGCTAATTTTCAGAATTCACCGGCAGAACTTGCTGACCGTAGCGAATGCTGAGCAACCAAGGCACTCAAGACCGAAAATCCACTTCAAGTTAGTAGCAAAGTGCTGGATTAGACCTTGACTGCTCCTACCGGTTCGGGAGTTGCCATCGCCGAGGGTGGGATCGGCGGGACAGCTTCCCAGTCGCAACCTTCTTTCAAACAAGCGCGGACAACCCCTGTCTTGCCGCGCTTTTCCACAATGAATGCCGCGCCGCATTTCGGGCACGGCTCAATAATCGGCTGGTGCGGAGTGGTGAAGTCGCATTCCGGATACTTGTTGCAACCGTAGAAAACCCGCCGCCGCCCTTTTTTGGCTACGCGTTCGACCAGTTCACCCGCATCGCATTTGGGACATTTGATGCCCAGCGTTTTCGAACGGATGTATTTGCATTTCGGGTAAGCCGTGCAGCCGATGAATTCGCCGTACTGGCCGTGCTTTTTCACCAGTTGCGAGGCGCACTCCGGACACTTCTCATCGAGCAGTTCATCGGGCTGAAGAGCTTTTCTCGTGCCGGCTTTCAGGCGGCGAGTTGTCTTACAATCCGGATAGCCGGTGCACGCCAGGAAGGCGCCCCACTTGCCGCGCTTGATAATCATTTCGCGGCCGCAGTTATCGCACATCTCGACTTTGGGCTCTCCATCGTCCAGAGGCAGCTCCGGTGAGAGGTCGCGGATGAAATCGCATTCGGGATAACGCGAGCAGCCCAGAAAAAATCCGTGGCGGCTGATCCGTTCCAGCAGCTCTCCCTCCCCGCACTTTTCGCACTTCTGCCCAGTAGGAATTCCGGCCTTGTAGGATTCCATTTCGTCCTTGGCCACTTCCAAATCCTGGGTAAACCGGCCGTAGAATTCCTTAACCGATTTTCGCCACGGCAGCTTGCCTTCTTCGATTTCGTCGAGTTCCTCTTCCATGCGGGCCGTGAATCCAACGTCGAAAATATCTTCGAAACTCTTGACCAGCAGTATGCTGACCTTTTCGCCCAGCATGGTGGGCGAAAAGCGGCCCTGATCTTTCGTCACGTATTCGCGATCGACGATCGTCGAAATAATCGAAGCATAGGTCGAAGGACGCCCGATCCCTTTGTCTTCCAATTCTTTTACCAGCGTCGCTTCCGAATATCGCGGTGGCGGCTCGGTGAAATGCTGCTCGGGACGAATACTTTCAAGGCTCAGGGTTTCGCCTTCCGTCACCGGCGGCAGCAGAGCCTTGCCGCCCTCCTCGGCGTTCTCGTCGTCCCCACTGGCGATCTGGTACACGGCGAGGTAGCCATCGAACTTCTGCACCGATCCGGTTGCGCGGAATGTGTAATCTCCGGCGGAAATATCGATCGTAGTCTGGTCGAATATTGCGGGGACCATCTGCGAGGCTACAAAGCGCTGCCAGATCATCTGATACAGCTTGAACTGGTCCTCGGGGAGAAACGGTTTCACGTCTTCAGGCGTCCGGGCAGCGTCGGTGGGACGGATGGCCTCGTGGCCTTCCTGCGCGTCCTTCTTCGACTTATAGAAATTTGGCTTCTCCGGCAGATACGCCGGGCCGTAGTTGGATCCGATCAGGCCGCGAACCTGGTCGAGCGCGTCGTTCGAAACGCGCACCGAGTCGGTACGCATATAGGTGATCAGCGCGACAGAGCCTTCCTGGCCCAACTCCACGCCTTCGTAGAGTCTCTGTGCCAGAGACATGGTCCGCTTAGCCGTATATCCCAGCCGGTTGTAACCGGCCTGCTGCAGTTTCGAAGTGGTGAACGGAGGAGGCGCGTTGCGGCGCTTCTCCTTCTGTGTGACGCTGGCCACCTTCCACGGAGTCCCCCGCGTCGCAGCGACGATGGCGTCGGCTTCTGCCTGATTGTGGACCTCAATATCCTCGCCCTTAAACTTGGTCAGCTTCGATTCGAACGCGGGCGGCTGGCCGGCCGTCAGAACCGCATGAATGGTCCAGTATTCGACCGGAATGAACGCGCGGATCTCCAGCTCACGGTCCACAATCAGGCGCAAAGCCACTGTCTGCACCCGCCCGGCGGAGAGTCCCCGTCGAACTTTGTCCCATAGGAGGGGTGATATCTTGTATCCGACCAGGCGGTCCAACACGCGGCGCGCCTGCTGTGCATCCACCAGGTTGGCATTGATCTCGCCGGGATGTTCGAACGCGGCCTTGATCGCCTTGGGCGTAATTTCATTAAACATCACGCGAAAGATATTTTTGCGGGCGATGACCGGTTTGCCCCTGGCCACTACCTTCTTTACCGGCTTCTTGGCTTTCTTCTTGCCCTTTTTCTTGCGCTCTTCCTTGGCCTCTTGTTTTTCCTTTTCGATCTCTTCCGCAGTGGGGAATTCGAGCTTCGGCCCGCTCAGCACATCGGCCAGATGCGCGCAGATCGCTTCGCCCTCGCGGTCCGGATCGCCCGCCAGATAGACGGCGTCGGCGGTTGAGGCTGCCTTCTGCAGGGCCTGCACGACATCACTCTTGCTCGGGCTTACTTCGTACGTTGGTTCGAAACCGTGAGAGATATCGATGCCCAATTCCTTCTTGGGCAGGTCCATTACGTGCCCGTACGATGCCTTGACCGTATAGTTGCGGCCGAGATATTTATTGATCGTCTTCGCTTTTGCCGGCGATTCGACGATAACTAATGATCTGCCCATATCTGATCTTGTAGTCCCAAACGCTCCCCGAGGGAAGCATTGTTTCCTTTCCTTTCCCCTAAGCCTGTCCTTCCGGCCAGTGCTTTGTCAACGATTGATAGATGCAGGATGTGTCGTTTCCGATTCTGGGGCATGAAGACTGTTTGTTTTAGAGGCTTGATTTTCAGTCAGATGCGGGAAAATCGTTCTCGCCCTTTGGCACGTTTACAGCAAGACTTTAAAGAATTGTTTGCCCGGCATTTGTCGCACAATCCCCTTCATTTCCATTTCACACAGCGCCGCGAGGACTTCCGAAGATGTTAATTCTGCCTTTTCAACCAGCTCATCGATGTGGATTGATTCGTCCTCGCTGAGCAGGCCGAATATCTTCTTTTCGAGTGGCGAGAGAGCAGCCGTAAACAGGGATGCCCGTTCCTCGCACGTACTGGTCTCCACCGGAAACAGCTCGGCCCGGATTTCCGTGGGTAGCTCTTCAACAACGTCCTCCCACGACGTCACCAGTTTTGCCCCTTGCTTGATCAACTGGTTGGGCGCGAAGCTGACGTCCGCCGTGATATTGCCGGGAACCCCATAGACCTCCCGGCCGAATTCCATGCCCAGGCGGGCCGTGATCAACGAGCCGGAATATTGCGCACCTTGCACGACTACGATTCCCAGAGACATTCCGGCGACGATCCGGTTGCGGATGGGAAAGTTCTCGGGAGCGGGATGAGTGCCCAGAGGGAATTCGCTGATTAGAGCGCCTCGCTTTTCGACCTCGGCGAAGATTTTCTTATTCTCTTTCGGATAGATGACATCCACGCCCGTGCCCAGCACGCCGACGGTTGCGCCGCTGGCCGCCTGGCACGCCCCATGATGGGCTGAGCTGTCCACTCCCCGCGCCATCCCGCTGACGATGGTAAGACCGCGCCCGGCAAGGTCACGCCCCAGGCGTTCCGCGACCTGGTTGCCGTATGGCGTAGGCCTCCGCGTGCCGACCATGGAAATCGAATACTTGTTCAGGACGCTCGGGTCTCCGCGCACGTAAAGCAGCGGCGGCGGATCGTAAATTTCAAGCAACCGCTGGGGATATTTCGGCTCGTCCCAATTCAGCAGGCGGCAGCCAAGCGCCCGGACTCGCGCGAGTTCAGCCTCGGCGTCCTTGTGCGCGCTATGCGATTGGATGGCCCGCGCTGGCGCCGAAGGCAGCCGACAAGCCTCCAGTTCCGTCAGGGAGGCGCGGAAAATCTCGGCAGGCGAGCCGAACTGGCGCAGCAATTTCCCGGTGAAGCGCGAGCCAAGGCCCGGCGTCATCGACAGCGACAGCCAATCGAGGGAAGCTTCTAGTTCCACGCTGGCTGGACTGTACTACCGTGTCACCAATGGTGTCAATTTAATGGTGGGTGAATCATCGCGGGCTAAGCTCGCCGGTCTTGTTCCTATGCGATTCCTTGGTTGCTCCGTCCTTCCGATCGCTTTGGCGAGCGGAAGCTGAACGCATCCCGCTCCAGGCGAAGGTAATGGACTTTTCCGACGGTTACGTCGATTGCGTAGAACTTATTCTTCGATTTTTGGGCAAGCTTTTCGAGTTGAAACCGGGTATTGCCGAGTCCGGAAACGCAAGTCCTCCACAGCGAAGAACCGTCGGGGAATCTTTCGAAGAGATCATATTCGCGGGTCATAAAGCCCCCTACAACAGAAGATCGGCTGACTGGAACCATGCTAGTTACATGGGGATGCCTTGTCAAATCTAATGTTTTGATCGAGTAAATCGCGTTCGGTTGGGTGGATGCGGGCGCCTCCACCTGCTGTGCTATATTGAAGTGTCCCCTTGTTAACGATTATGGGCAAACTGCGTATCTCCATCGTCGAATTTCTGAATACCGCGCCACTGGTCTGGGGCTTCACGGACGGACCTCTCGCGGGACGCTACGACCTTTCATTTGCCGTGCCGTCACAGTGCGCCGAAGACCTGCGCGCAGGCAGTGTGGACGTCGGGATCATTCCGGCGATTGAGTATCAGCGAATGGAAAACGTCGTGGCGCTGCCGGGAATGGCGGTCGCAGCCAAGAATGAAGTGCGCAGCATCCTCGTCATTTCGAAAGTGCCTATCGAACAGGCGCGGAGCTTCGCACTGGATACCAATTCGCGCAGTTCGGTCGGTCTGGTGCGATTGCTCTGCAATGGGCACTGGCGGATCGCTCCCGAATTCATCGATGCGCCACCCGATGCAGAGAAAATGATGGAGCGCGCGGATGCCGCGCTGATCATCGGCGATCCCGCGCTGCGGCTTCGCCTCCAGATGGACGCGCTCGAAGGCAAAGTTCCGGGAGGCGGCTGCTGCGGTTTGGATGAGGGCGATCATCCTGTCAAAAATGTGCAAACATTATTTATTTACGACGTGGCCCAGCAGTGGCGCGAGATGACCGGACTGCCTTGCGTGTTAGCAATTTGGGTGGCTCGGCGCAGCGCGGTTACGCCCGAAATTTTAGCGGACTTTCAGGCATCTCGCGAATATGGACTTGCACATATCAATGACATCGCTGAAGGCGCGGCACTGAAGCTCGATCTGCCGCCCCGTGAACTGGAACGGTATCTGAGCGAAAATATCGATTTCTCCCTCGATGAGGAAAACCTGGCGGGCCTCAGGTTATATTATGAGGAGTGCGCCCGTGCCGGCTTGATTCCGAAAGCCCGAGAGTTGGAATTCGTCGGAGCTGCCAGCATCGCGCATCAGCTGTGAAGGACAATTGATCCATGGGACTGACACAACAGGAAGCGCTCGACCTATTTCGCTCCGACGATCTGATCGGTATCGGCATGGCCGCGATGGAAGTGCGCCGCAAGAAAACCGACCCGCGCGTAGTCACGTACCAGATCGACCGAAACATTAATTACACGAATTTCTGCACCGAATACTGTTCCTTCTGCGCGTTCTATCGCCCGCTGGGATCGCAGGAAGGCTACCTGCTGTCGTTCGAGACGATCTACAAAAAGATTGAGGAAATGCTGGACCTGGGCGGCACCGGCATACTGCTGCAAGGCGGCTTGCATCCCGACCTGCGCATCGAGTATTACGAAAACCTTCTGCGCTCGCTGAAAGAGCGTTTCCCGCAAGTCCACTTGCACTGCTTCTCCGCGCCGGAGATCGGCTGCATCGCGGAAGTCTCCGGCCTGACCGTGCGCGAAACGATCGCGCGCCTGATGGCCGCTGGACTCGATTCGATTCCGGGCGGCGGCGCGGAAATTTTGGACGATGAAATCCGCGCGCGCATCTCGCGATTAAAATGCACATCTGACGAATGGGAAGACATGCACCGCGTTGCGCACTCGCTCGGCATGCGCACTACGGCCACGATGATGTTCGGCTGCGGCGAGGAGTATCGTCACCGCGTGAATCATCTGGAACGCCTGCGCCGCATTCAGGAAGATACCGGCGGATTCACGGCGTTCATCCCGTGGATGTTCGCGCCGGATAACACGCCGCTCGGCAAAAAAGTGCAGGAAGCCACCGCTGTCGATTACTTGAAAACTCTCGCCATCAGCCGACTGTATCTGGACAACATCGATCACATCCAGTCAAGCTGGCTTACGCCGGGAATTAAAGTCTGCCAGGTCGGATTGCAATTCGGCGCCGACGACGTTGGCAGCATCCTGATCGAGGAAAACGTGGTCTTCGCCGCAGGAGTGACCAATCGCACCAACGAAGGCGAACTGCGCCGCATTATTACCGATGCCGGATATATCCCCGCGCAGCGCGATACGCTGTATAGGTCGTACGCACTCAAGTAGCACAGGTTTCAACCTGTGCGTTTTTGGTTTTGTTTTTTAGTTTAACCAAGGCCAACAAACCAAAACCGGACAGACTGAAGTCTGTCCTACTAACCCCGCCTCATAATCGTAAGTTCCAGTTCTTCATTTTCGCCGTAGCCCAGCGGTTCAGCGGGAACTAACACACCATCGCGGAATCGCGCGCGAATTTTGCGCGGGGCGGAAAGCGACTCGCGAGATTCTGTGCGGGCAGAGTTCACGGCTTTTGGCGATTCGGCCCCAAACGCGGGTTTGACGCCACTCGTGTTATCGAGCGCGGCGTTGGCAGCAGCGTCGGCCTCGCGATTCTGTTCGCGGGGGATATATTGAATCGTGAACGCTTCAAGAGTCGCGGCCTGTTTTTTCGCGCGTTCATGCAAAGGGCGCAGGTCAGGGTGCTTTACTTTATACAGCCCCTTCATCTGATTCACGATCAGCTGTGAATCGCTTTGCACGCGCAATCGTTTAATCCCTTTTGTGGCGGCATAATCCAGCGCCGCGATTAGGGCGTAATATTCGGCGACGTTGTTTGTATGCCGGCCAATATATTTTCCAAGGGATTCGAGCGGCTTGCCGTCGGGCCTGCGCAACACAACGCCATAGGAAGCCGGGCCGGGATTCCCGCGTGCCGCCCCGTCGATATTGGCGGTGTACACGCCTTCCGTATTCGATTGCGGCGCTTCAGGTTCAGCAAACAGATGTCCGGAGGTTCGCGGTTGGCGTTTGGTCATGGGTTCCATTAGCGCCAGGCGGCAGGGGCGCTAGCTTTCATGGCTAGACGCTGCCGCGGATGTGGGACCCTGCGCGGCTGCGAGGTCCGAGTAATACAAAATACGCGTGCAAGTCTCGCAGTGGAAGAATTCTTCGTTTCCGGGCCGCTGCAATTGCTGGATCACGTGCGGCCGGATGTGAACGCCGCACTGGCCGCAGCCTTCGCCCTTGATTTCGGCCAGAGCGATTCCGCCATGCCGTTTTGCAATGCGGTCATAGTGATCGACCAGGTCTTCCGGAACGGCAGCGACAGCTCCGGCACGAACCGCTTCCGCTGCGGCTAATTCCTTTTGCGCGGCATTGTACTCGGACTGAATCGTCTGCCGCTCCACGTTGGTGGCTGCTTCCACTTGTTTTACGGTCACTTCGGCGGCCTTTAGTTGCCGCTCGTAATCTTCACCGGCCATCATGCGCTCGAGCAGGCGGTCTTCGGCCTTGGCGGCTTCATCCTCGGCATTTTGAATTTCGTGCTGGAGCGCCTTGTACGCTTCGTTGGTTTTGACTTCGGAACTTTGGTTACGGTATTTGCGGGCGCGCTCTTTCCACTGCTCCACGTCCATTTCGTATGTCTTGCGCTCTTTCAGGCTGGTTGTCAGCGATTCTTTCGCGGTTATAATCTGCTGTCGCGCGGCGGTGACGCGGCCCTCAACTTCCGCCAGCTTTTTTGGGAAGCGGCCGATGCGTTCGCGAATTTCAATCAGGCGGAGGTCAACGGCTTGCAGCTCGATCAGGTATTTGAGGTGGGGGTGCATCCGCGCCGTATTTTAGCACAGGCGAGACGCCGCGCCGGGTTCGCATTTCAGCGGCAGGACGGTTTTCAGGCTCGTGCTTTCGCGATAGACTCTTGGGCGGATTCCGGAGGATATCGAAATGCCGAATGTGCATATCACGTGGCTCGAAGGACGATCAGAAGATCAGAAGCGCAAGGTAGCCCAGCGCATTACGCAGGTGCTGATCGAGGAAGCGGGCACGAAGCCCGAAACCACGCACGTCGTGTTCGTGGACGTGCCTACAACCAATTTCGCTGTAGGGGGAGTAACCGTCGCCGACAAGAGGCGTACGCAATAAGCGGGAGGATTTAACCGCGCGACCTGCTCAGTTGCCCTGGTGGACTTCCATGCTTTGATCGACGGTGTACGACGGGAAGCGCGGGGGGGCCACGCCTGGCGGCATTTCGGGAAGCGGCGCGGTATATCGAGCCGTAACGGTGAACGAGTTGCCAGAGGAGTCCACCGAATACGTATAGCCATCGCGACCCGTCCGGGCGATGTTCATTGTTCCGCTCGATTCCAGAGTCGCGAGGTCCGCGTAGGAACCGTTTTGTGCGAAATACATCCGTTCCGCCTGCGCGATGGAGACCAAATCGTTCTGTACGCCCGTGGTGCTGATGGCTTGTGTCGCCACCATGCCTGGCCCAGGCGAGGCCTGCTTCAGGTAGAACATATATCCCCCGATAGCGATGGCCGCGGTAACCAGAAGACTCACAAATCCCATCGAGCTTCTCATGCTTCAATTATACGCGTCCGCCGAAAGCGTGAGATTGTGCCCATGCCAAATGTGCAGTTTCAGGCAACCTGTACTCATTCGCCTAACCTGCTGGTTAGGGGTTATGCATACGCGCTGCGGCGCCCGTGTTGAATTGACTCTTATTTACATGAATCGTTACTCTGGAGGAAATGAAGACCACTTTCCTGACATCGCCGCTGGGAAACTCGAGCTTTGATGGCAGCTCTCGGTGGCACTCTCCGAAGTCATCTACGGCATCCCTGATTCTCTCGTTTGTTTTTGCATACATAGTATTCTCCGGGCAGCCTACATTCAGTGCATCTACCCCTAGAGCATCTCGCGCTTCTGCCGTTGGCGTTTCCGGTGCAAACGCGCAACTGAACGGGGCGCGATTGGATCGCGGCGCAACACTTTTTGGCTCGGATGTAGTCACGCTGGGTGCGGGTTCCTCAGCGGCTTTGCAATTTGGCAATGGATTGGTTCTGGTTGCTCCATCGACGGAACTCGTCGTGGAATCGGAAGGCGTCAACCTGCGCAACGGGCGGGTTCAAGTTCGTTCGCAGAGTGGGAATGCGTTTCTAGTTTCGGGGCCATTCTTCCGGGTGAACGTTGCTGCTTCCGGTGGAGTGTCGAGTTTGGTTGAGATTCGTCTTAGTGCAAAGAATGCTCAAATTTCAGCAGTGACAGGCATGGCAGACATCTTGACGGCCGGCATCGATATGCCATACCGGCTTCACGCCGGCGACGTGGCCAACCTGGAAGCCCTGAGTGGGCAAGCAGCAGGCCCGCAAGCCGGAACGACCCCGACCGCCGGGCAAATCTCACGCATGGTTCCCGAAGTGCAAATCAATCGCGCGTCGCTGCAATTGGCGGCTGCCTCCCTTGCGCCTGTATTTTGGAATGATGTGCTCCAGAGCGGAGCCTCGGGCCGCGCACACGTGACTTTGAATGACGGCTCACTATTGAACCTGGGTTCGAGTTCGTCCCTGCGCATATTGCAGCATGACGCGCAAAGTCAGCAAACCGTGCTCGACCTTGCCGTGGGACGCATGCGCGGAAAGGTCATGAAACTGACGCGACCGTCGGCGAAATTCGAAATTCGCACCCCGGCTGGCGCTGCGGGCCTGGTTGGCACGGATTTCTATCTTCTGGCAACTCCGGATTTTACGGAGCTAATCGTGTTCGAAGGCGCGGTCAGTTTTACAAACCTCGCCGGAAACCAGGCTGGAATTACGACTGCTAACATGAAGCTCGTGATTTTGAGAGACGGTACCTTCCAGGGACCATCGCCCGCAACGCCCCAGGAAATGCAGTACGCCAAGAATTCAACAGATATTTCACAAGCGGTGGCAGAGCATTCGAATCGGGTGGTGAGCCCAAATTTAGTGCCCGCCCTTATCACCGTTGGTACCGCAGCTGCTGTAACGTCCATAATTCTCGTCGATAAGGGGAATGCCCCTGTCAGTCAAATGGCTCCAAACTAATGACATGAAAAGCTTAATTGACGTGAATTTTCAGAAACGAAAGGGGTCACGCGCTACGTACAGATTAGGATAGTAATCCAAGAGTCTTAAATAGCGGCTTATTCTCATATCTGACTCAAACTCCCAAGTGTGTAAAAGTAACAATATTTGACAACATTCTGCGGCACGACACCCATATATCGTCACTTTCTCTCGCCAATACAGGCTCAATTTCGATTGCGGCAGTCTGTTAAGGTCGATCCATTATCAAGGACTGATGATAACAAGTGTGTTGAAGGCGGCCCTTATTTATTCTCCAGTCCGAAGGCCATTGGCTATGCGATTGCTCCATTTAAGATGGAATAGCATTGAAGTCCGCTCTCTAGTATTGGAGGAAAGATGCAAAAGCAACAAAAGGGTTTCTCGTTGATTGAGTTATTGATCGTTGTCGCGATCATTCTGATCATTGCGGCGATTGCTATTCCTAACTTACTGCGTTCCAAGATGGCAGCCAATGAAGCTTCGGCTGTTGCTACCTTGCGCACGCTGAACACGTCGGCCGTTGCGTATTCGACCACCTATTCAAATTATCCCCCGTCTCTTGCCTCTATGGGGCCAATCGCTAGCGGCGGCACGCCCAGTTCCACGACTGCTGATTTGGTCGACTCCGTGCTTGGCAAGGACCCAGCAACCAAGTCTGGCTATACGTTCGTCTATGTAGGCAGTGGGACACCTACTTCCTCGTATGGGATCACGGCCACGCCTGTGACCGTTGGTTCGACTGGCCAGAGGGGTTTCTTCACGAACCAAAGTGGTGTGATTCGCTCCGATCCCAGCGGTGCAGCAACATCCGCCAGTACCCCGCTCAGCTAAAGTTTGCCCGCAAGTTCAGAGTGTTTGAAGGAGGAAGCCTACATGGCTTCCTCTTTTTTCATTTAATGGAAATATGCTCTGCCCTGCTTGGTGAAGACTGCCCTGTTTCATCCTGAAACAATTTATTTTGTTATTTTGGATGCTAAGGTTCTTCTCCCTGTTTGCCGATGTGCCCTTTGATGAGGTAATCCATGAGCAATTCGATTCAATCTTTGCAAGCAGCAAACGCGCAAACACAGACAGAGCAATCTATTCAACCCTCGAACAAGGCGCAGACAACCGCCCATCAATCCGCCCCCCAAGACACGGTTACGATCAGCGAAGCCTCTCAGCAGGCATTGGCGACCGGTGGCAAGCCGGCAGCAACCGGAGATGTAGACCACGACGGCGATAGCCACTAGCCCGGAATTCCGAATCCCACGTTTTGGGCCTTCTCTTACTAGCGGTTCGAACCTGACAAGGGAAGTTCATGGTAGGAGCGGCTAGCGTATAGCAATGCCGCCTTGCTGTGGGAGATTCGTATATTCTGAACTTCTCCAAAAATGACCCAGTGCGTTCCGACTTCTTTTGCATCCGAGATCCGGCAATCAAAGCAAACCAGCGCATCGCGCAAAGCGGGTGAGTCAGACTCAGCTTTGCCCCACTCTGCCAAAGCAAACCGCTCTTTCATGGTCATATCGCTGCGGTGCGCAAATGATTCGGAAAGGTCGCGCTGATCCGCGGCCAGGGTATTCAGGCAGAACACTCCATTTTCCAGAAAAATGGAATGCAACTGGCTGGCACGGTTCAGGCAGACCAGGAGCGTCGGAGGATCGTCCGTCACCGAGCACGCCGCCGATGCAGTAAACCCGGTGCTTCCCGCTGGGCCATCCGTCGTCACTATGTGGACCGCCGCGGCGAATAGGGACATTCCATCGCGATAGAGTTGCCTTGAAACCATGCCCTCTGCTCCGATCTGTGTAGCCTTGGGAAAATGAAACGCCGCCCATCGTATTACTCCCGCCATGCGCGCACAAATGAAATTAACTTCTTCCGCGCCAATCTGGCTTGACTTTACCCGGACAGAACAACAGTACCCATGAATGAAAGGAAGCTGCCTTCGCAAGACTATGACCATCCTGCTAGAATAGGGAACGCTCTATGATCTTGCGAGTCACAGTGGGGATCCGGACAGATGTTTGAGAATCTGACAGACAAGCTCCAGCGAGTTTTCAAGAACCTGCGCGGACAGGGCAAGCTTACCCAGGAGCACGTGGACGAAGCGCTGGCGGGTATCCGCGAAGCGCTGCTCGATGGCGACGTCAACGTCGGCGTGGCCGATGAGCTTTTAACGAACATCCGCGAGAAGGCGCTGGGCTCCGAAGTGCTGCTGCAGCTCTCCCCCGATCAGCAGGTCATCAAGATCGTGCGCGACGAGCTGGCAGCGCTGCTCGGCAAGCACGCCAAGCCGCTTTTCGCCTCCCGCCCTCCCTCGGTCTGGATGATTGTGGGGCTTCAAGGTTCCGGTAAAACGACCACGACAGGCAAACTCTCGAAGTGGCTCGCCGCCCATGGCCACAGGCCTTTAGTGGTTTCCACCGACGTTTATCGCCCCGCGGCGCGTGAGCAGCTTGCGCAAGTGGCCAAGGCGGTGGACGTGCCGTGCTGGCCCGGTCCGGGCACTGACAAGCCTCTCGAAATCGCGCGCGGCGCGATCCGCGAAGCCAAGCTCTCCGCGCACGACGTGATCCTGGTCGATACCGCCGGGCGCCTGCATATCGACGATACACTGATGGATGAACTAAGCATGTTGAAGCGCGAGCTGGCGCCAGCGGAAATTTTGTTCGTTGCGGACGCCATGATCGGGCAGGACGCGGTGCGCTCGGCGGGCGAATTCCACAAGCGGCTGGGCCTATCCGGCGTCGTGCTGACCAAGCTGGACGGCGATGCTCGCGGCGGCGCGGCGCTCTCCATCGGAAAAGTAACCGGCGCGCCGGTTAAGTTCGTAGGTACTGGCGAAAAATACGACGCGCTGGACGCCTTTTATCCGGAGCGCATCGTCTCGCGCGTCCTCGGCATGGGCGACGTCCTCTCGTTGATTGAGCGCGCCGAGCAGGCCGTGGACCTCAAGCAAGCCGCCGAACTTGAGCGCAAGCTGCGGCGCAGCGAATTCACCCTCGAAGATTTTCGCGACCAGTTGCGCCAGATTCGCAAGATGGGTCCGCTCGAACAGGTGATGGGCATGCTCCCGAAAATCGGCCCGCTGGCAAACATTCCGAAAGACGCGCAGGTGGACGAATCGCGCCTGAAGCGCATCGAAGCCATTGTCAACTCGATGACCAACTCCGAGCGCAACGATCACAACCTGATCGACGGCAAGCGCCGCAAACGCATCGCGAAGGGCAGCGGCACTTCCGTGCAGGATGTGAATCAGGTGCTCAAGCAGTACCTGCAGATGCGCCAGATGATGAAGCAATACGGCGCCCTCGCTGCTCAGGGCCGCCTCAAGGGCCTTGGCAAACTGACCGGGGCGTCGTGAGCCTCAAATCCCTGCCTGGATTGTTTCCGAGAAACCCTCCGCCCCAATCCGGCATCTGTCTTAGTGGGTCACCGGCAGGCTGAAATCGCCTGCGGGGTATCGCAAACGCGCGGAACCAGCTATAATCTTTCCCCTATAGGAGGGAGTCTCTGTGCTGGCAATCCGTTTGGCAAGGATAGGTAAGAAGAAGCATCCATTTTATCGCGTGGTGGTGCTCGATAAGCGCAAACCCCGCAATGGCAGAACCGTCGAGGTCGTGGGAACTTACGACCCGCTGCAGAAGCCGGCGGAAATCAAGCTGGACGCCGATCGCATCAAGTACTGGCTGGGATGTGGCGCGCAACCCAGTGACACCGTTCGCAGCTTCCTGACCGCCCAGAAGATCGCCTAAGCTTTCGCGACGGGAATTCGCGGCAGCCCGGCAAAGTTTCCGTTGGCCCTCGGAAACCAGCGATGGACAGTTCGAATTCGAACCGCGAATTTCAAGTTGTGGAGGGGCCCATGAAGGAACTAGTTGAAGCGATAGCCAAAGCTCTGGTGGATCATCCCGAAAATGTGCAGGTGAAATCAGTGGACGGTGAACAGGTCACCGTCCTCGAATTGCGTGTGCATCCCGACGATCTGGGCAAGGTGATCGGGCGGCAGGGTCGAACGGCGAAATCCATGCGTACCATCCTCGGCGCGGCGGGAATGAAAATTAAAAAACGCCTTACGCTCGAAATCCTCGAATAGAGTGCCTGCCGAAACCTTCCACGGAATTACGGTAGCCAGAATCCTGCGCGCGCGTGGCCTGCGCGGCGAAGTTGCTGCACAAATCCTCACCGATTTTCCCGAACGCCTGCCCGAGCTGCGCGAAGTGTGGCTTGCCGACGGCCGCAGCGCGCCGCGCCTCACGAAAGTGCAGAGGTGCTGGCTATCCACCAGCCGCGGCGGCCAGGCCATATTCCATTTTGAGGGAATCGAAAATATGGATTCCGCCGAGCGCCTGCGCGGCTGCGAGGTGCAGATTCCATTCGAAAAGCGCGCGAAGCTCGATGTCGGGAATTATTACGTCAGCGAGCTGGTCGGATGCGAGGTGTGGGAGGCCGGTGCTGATGCGGCGATGGGCGCTGTCCGCGGTGTCGAATTTCCCGGCGGCGTCGCGCTGCTGGCTGTCGAGACAACCGATGGCGAAGTCCTAGTGCCGCTCGCTGCGGAGTTCTGCACGCGCATTGACATTGCAGCCAAACGCATCGACGTTGCGCTTCCAGAGGGGCTTCGCGATTTGAATCACAGATGAAGGCCGCATGTGGCTTGTGCTCCCGCATAAGGCTAGTAACGCTCTGCTTCAAGTTCGTCGAAAAAATAAGACAGCTGTCATTCCGAACGGAATGAGGAATCCCTCCGTTCCTGGCACGTGGAAAAAGAAAGAGAGATTCCTCACTCCGTTCGGAATGACAGCGTAAGGGCTATCTGCGGGCAATCTGGTATTGGCTCAATTTGGTGTCGATGGGACGAAAAACTGCCTGCCCTAAAACCGGGCGGCCTCTACAAGAACCAATCCGCGCCGGATGGACGCTTTTGTAGAGGCCTCTCCGTCCCCTGTTCTTGGGGACGGAGAGGGCACGTTCTTTAATCAAAATGAATCACGACTGACAATCAAGCTGCGCCCTACATCGTCTCTCGCTTTGGTACACTGTGCCAGCCATGCAGTTTGACATCGTAACCATCTTCCCCGATTTTTTTACCGGCCCACTCGACTACGGCATCGTGCGCCGTGCGCGCGAGGCTAAACTGATGGACGTCCGCGTCCACGACCTGCGCGCCTTCACCCATGACCGCCATCGCACCGTGGACGACCGCCCCTTTGGCGGCGGCGAAGGCATGGTGCTGAAGCCGGAGCCGCTGTTCGAAGCCGTGGAATCTCTCCTGGGCCAGAATGTTCAAAGCGGAGCAGACAATCTCGACGTAGGGGCACGGCATGCCGTGCCCCTAAGTGCCAGCACAGATGCTGCCCCAACGAAGACCGCAATTGTCCTGCTCTCCGCCTCCGGAAAATTATTTCGTCAGGACACCGCCCGCCGGTTCGCGCAACTGGACCGAATCATCCTGCTCTGCGGCCGCTACGAAGGCGTGGACGAGCGCGTAGCCGAGCACCTGGCAACCGACGAACTCTCCATCGGCGACTACGTCCTCTCCGGCGGCGAACTGGGCGCAGCGCTAATCATGGACGCCGTAACGCGCCTCCTGCCCGGCGCTCTAGGCAACGAAGACTCCTCGATCAACGAATCGTTTAGCGCGAGCGATGCAGGCGCGAGCGAAGCCGCACGAAACACCAGTCACCAGCCACCAGTCACCAGTCACCTCTCCCTCGACTTCCCCCACTACACACGTCCCGCCGAATTCCGCGGCTGGCCGGTTCCGGAAGTCCTGCTCGGCGGCAATCACGAAGAGATTCGCCGCTGGCGCAGTGAGAAGGCGCTCGAGAAAACGCGGCGGAATCGCCCGGATTTATTGACGGGAGCGCTATCTAACGCTGGGGAATAGGTAGCTTCCTAGGAGCCTAGAGTAGGGGTCAGCCTAAAGCGACGTAGGATGAGTGTCACACCACAGCTGGAGTGCCTGTACCTTCTTGAACGCGAGAGGAAAGACGTTGAGCATGAATCTCACCGAGTCTGCGGAGACGACAAAGTTCATCGGGTGGATAGCGTCGTTCCTTTGCAATCTAATCGAGTCAAACAATGACATTAGATGACGAGTCGTTCCACCCATGACATCAAACGGAATAACGCGCTTTTTATGACCTTCCACGACGATGTCTTCCACGAATTTCAATAGCTGCTCCAGTTTTCTTGCGTCAAGCCGCGTTCGAAGTACTCGTTGTTTCTCAGGGTCGCTGAGTGCGGGGAGGAACGATTCAGCAAGAAGATATATGGCTTTTTCAGATGCGGCTCCGATCATGACAGCAGACGCGAAGTAAGTTCCACGAATAAACGTGTTAAGACTCTCCGAGACATATTGGCGAACAACGGGGTCGACAGTCTGATCGAATTGGCGCATGTAGCCGTTGTAGTCTTCAGGAAGCGGTTCCGCACCGTTGGCCCATTCCTGACCTCTAGTGGTGATCGTGAATTGACCGTGAGGCAAAAATGCAGTTGCATTTGTCGGTGGTCCTTGCAAGGGTCCTTGCAAGATAAATCGATTTTGTTCCAAGTAATAGAATGCCTCCGTAGCAGCAGTTCTAATATCAGGATGCGCCGCATCGTGATTATATTGCCTTCCCGTGTAACCTTGGGTAATCGGAGGCTTCTCGATACCTTTACCAACCCCAGCCCGGTCGAGAACAGTCCATACACCGTCAATGAATTGGTCAAAGTTCAAGTAACTACGATCACGCAACGACTCGCGCACGTATGGAAGAATCCAGGACAGATCGAAGTCCGTCGGCATTCGGTTTAGCTCTCTAATTACCAGCCATCATATAGTCATACCGAGCATGTGCCCACGTATTTATAATACGTCTCCCTATCATAGCCGGAGCGTGGAATTAGTCCCGAGAAATCGCAACCCCGGACTGTGGCCCACTCTGAGCTTTCCTGACTATTGGGATTAGAAAGATGATGGATCGTATCACCGCGGAAGTACTTCGGGGGGCGCTCCAAATGCCGAAAAACTGAGGGTGCGAAGAGGAAGCAAGGAACAGCTTAGGCGCGTTGAGCGACCAGCAACCTGAATAATCGGCCCTCGGACCCCAAGAATGTCGCGGGATGAAGGCGGATGTATGCCACTTACCTCCCAAGTCTCACGCAATCACTTGTCTTCGTTCTCCCACCGCCGCACAAACATACGCCATCAAACAAAACGGCACGAGCCACGCCACACGGCTCTGATAGCGATCGAACACGCCTGCAAATGTGGAGCAAACGGCCGCGTTGATCACCAGGAACGCAATCGTTGAATAGAAGAACAGGTTTAACTTCTCGGAGCGCTTGGTCCATGCAAAGTACAGGCACCCCAACGCGCTCAGCCAGAACACCACGGTATCGATAACGGCAGCGACGTTCGATAACCGGCCCAGGAGGCCACGAATTTGCCTGGAGTTCGCGAATGCCGGAGAGTCGCGGGGAAAGATTTGCTGAATCACAATCCCATTCGTGTTGGGCGCGTTGGTTTCGCGTATTTCGTCTCCGGTGCGGATTCTCGCGAACTGGATCAAGGTATCCTTGCCGGTAATCACGGCGAATTTTAGCGGCTGGGTCACCACGGTTTCGCGCGCAAGTTCCTGCATTTCGTCTTCGTGTCCGACCATTTCGCGCAGCAGGGGATTCCAGAACAGGAATTCCCCCGGCGTTGCCGGAAGATTCGTCAAGTGACGGCAGGCAATATACGGCTTTTGCGGACAGCTTTCATGCAAGTAATCCGCCGCCAGGCCGTTGCCGAACAGGCTCGCCAGAAAGAACTCGTTTCCCGACACCGAAATTTTGTAACCAAGGCCCATATTGCGATTCAGTGACGCAGTCCAGAATCCGGCAGATGCAATCGGGATCACCGGCAAGAGTAGCCAAGTGAGCACAGTTCTTGCCGCAATCGCTTCCTTGAGCCGCAGATCAGCAAGTCTGGTAAGGGTCACCATTGCTACGAAGAGAAGACCGATCGGCAGAAGCGAAAGATGCGCGCTCACGGAGATAACAAGAATGCCGGACAGGATGATTTGTCCGATGAGACCAAGCCGATCGTCAAATGCCAGCAGAAACGCGCACAGAAACACTACGCCCGCAAAGACGTCAGGCATGAGTTGCGATGCTTCCCACGGCAGACTGGTCAGCGTTGCTAATCCGATCGCCATGGCCAGCAGGCAGTTCGCACGGAACTTGAAATCACCCCCGAGCAAGTACTTGCATGTGTAGGACAGAGCCGTAATGACCAGGATTGCCTGCATGGCGATGGAAAACCATGCGCTGGTTCCTAGTCCGGTCTGCTCGATAAAAGTGCTGTACCCTGGCGCACGGAATGGAGGAAGTTCAATGTGAAACAACGCGGTGTAAAGATACCCGCCAGTGTCGGGATAGACCGTGGGATAGCCGTTGTACAAGGCCACCCAAAGCAACAGGCCGGCCGCAATGGCGCCAAACATGATAAGGCGCGCCACGCCGGCTATGTTCTTCCCTGCAAAGTGCGATTTGCGGCTGCTATCGCTACAGTGGGTGAGGTCGCAATCTACGATGGCTGGTTTAACCTGTCGTCCTGCTGAACCACCACAAGATGGCTGCCGGAACTTTTGATTTCCGGGACTTCGGTTCGCCGATCCCGGAATAGGTACTGTACACGCGGTTCGCTCGGCATGCAATCCTCCCTATTCTGCGGTGACTCCTCATTGACGGCAGCTCCGCACTTTGTCATGATTCGACGGAACTACTGGGGGAAACCATTAGTCTGCGCGTCACGATACTTGGTTCAGGAAGCTCGGGCAACTGCACGTTGATCGAAACCGGGCGGACCCGGCTTCTGGTCGATGCCGGACTGGGCAAAAAAGAAACGCTGCGGCGCCTTGCCGAAGTCGGGCGCGAAGTGGACCGGCTCGACGGCATCGTTATTTCCCACGAACACAGCGATCATATCGGTTCGCTGGCGCAAATTCTGGGCCAGTGGCGCGCTACTGTGTACCTCACCGAAGCGACGCACTGCGAAGTGAAGCGCATCCTGCCGGAAAGTTCGCACAAGCGCCTGGACAAAGTCGAGCACATCCGCGCAGGGCATCGGTTTACCGTCGGCGACATCGAAGTTTCCCCGATTTCCATTCCGCACGATGCCGCCGACCCGCTGGGATTCACTTTCCGCGCCGATGGAATGAAGGTCGCCATCGTCACCGACCTCGGCTATATGCCCGAATTGGTGAAATTTCACTTGCGCGATTCGGATTTCCTGATGCTGGAATCGAATCACGATCTGGATATGCTGAAAGTCGGGCCGTATCCCTGGCATATCAAGCAGCGCGTGATGAGCCGCACCGGGCACCTCTCCAATCACACAGTCAGCGAATTTTTCGCCGATCCGGAGGGTTTCGACGGCCGCGCGCGCTATGTGGTGCTCGCGCATCTTTCCGAAAATAATAACAATCCAGACGTGGCACGCATCTCCGCCGAGGAAGCGCTGAACCGCCGGAGTGGCAGCACGGCATTTTCCGGCGAACTGATTGTCGCCTCGCAGGAAATTCCGCATCCCACGCTCGATTTGTAAATTCCAGTGTGATTCAAAGGAGCTGAAATGAGTCAACCACTCACAATTATTGCCCGGATGCGTGCAAAAGTGGGTCAGGAATCGCGCCTTAAGCAGGAGTTGCTGAAATTACTTGCTCCCACACGCGCCGAAGCGGGCTGCATCAGTTACGATTTGCACCAATCGCAAACCGATCCCGCACTGTTTGTGTTCTATGAAACCTGGAGGAGCCAGGCGGACGTGGATGCGCACTTCGCGACGCCGCACTTGCAAGCGGTTTTGAAAATAGCCCCGGAAATGTTGGATGGGGCCCTTGATCTGACTACGTGGACGAAGCTGTAGATTGGCAGCCTCAATGCGGCACTGACGTGGAATAGACCCGATACCAATCTTCCGTAATCTCTCTCTGCGCCTGTTCGAGCGTAAGGCTTCCTGCGCAGACTTCCGCGTGCAGATAATTTTCCACTTTGTCCTTGGCGTGCGCGCCGCCATCGAGGACGGACGTTTCGAACGGTTCCGGCCAGAGGTTTCGCGGATCGGTGGGATTGCCGCCGAGCTCGAGTGGGATGAAATGGTCCTCTTCGTAATCCCTCATGGAGGAATCGGAATAGGCGTACTCGCGGATTTGGTCGAATTTCAAGCGCCTTGTGTAATCCTCTGCTGGGCGAATGGACTTCGTGCTCCATCGAGGATTGCAGATGGTTTCGCGGATATTGTCCTGCGTGATGTCGGGATTGGTCGCGCCGGGAGTACGCGAAGGATCGGGATAAATCTCCGCGGGACCGAGATGCGCCTGACTGGAATCCGCGCTTCCAGACGGCTTGTGCGATTGCGATCCTTCGTGGACCAGCCAGATCAAAACAATCGCAACTACGATGACGATTAAAACGACGCTGCTGCTCTTTCGACTCCTCATCCGTCCCAGTGTACCTTGTGACCGGGCCGAAAGCCGAATCGAGCGCCCAATGGAGATTGCGGATTAAGCATCCGCACCGGCGGATCGTCTTTGGCCGATGAAATCCAGCAACTCGCGATTGACGATTTCAGCGTGCGTCCAGATTAAGCCGTGCGGGCCGCCTTCGACCGTCACCAGGCGCGCCCCGCTCACGGCTTTCTGCGTGCGAGCGCCGGTAACAGCGATGGGCAGAATCCGATCGGAATCGCCGTGAATGACTAGAAGCTGTTGCATAACCTAATACAGGGTCTTGAAAAGAAGGTAGTTGA
>CAZUNI010000039.1:0-43593 GCA_964622265.1 uncultured Acidobacteriaceae bacterium
ACTGAAACTTAACCGAGTTCGGGCAAAACAGTGCTATTCAATTTCGGAATTTAGGCTAAAAGGTTTATTTTCCGCCAAACCCCCAGGCTGCCGCCGATGCCTATGTGTACATCTTAATTGGCCCGACGGGTGATTGGCCAAAACCTGTATCGAGTAGCTATCCTTGATCGCCCCGCTCTCACAGCTTATATCAGCTAGTCAGGCCGTAGGAATAGGCATTGGGCGCAGTTAAGAAACAGGTGGCGCACACTAACTACGCTACAATCGAATATATTGTGAAAATTATTAAAAAGTCGATGAGAAGCAAAACTCTGTTACAGGATTGTTTATCCTTAGATTAATATCCGCCTTTTGGCGGTTCGGTCATTTTCGGCCATAGGGGACGGCACGGCGTGGGATTCCATTTCGCGCCGTTCGGCTCAAGTCTAAATTGTCCGCTGATAATAAATTTGTCTCTAAGGTACGTTGGATCTGTTACCACCGACGTCACAATCAGGTATGCCTCGCCATTTTCCTCGAACCGGTCGAAATACTCCGTGAGCGTGGCATTCGCGCTGTAGGGCACGCCATTCTTGCGCAGGTATCCGGGCCGCATGTGCGTCGTCTCAACGTGCAGAGTCCCTTGACTGAATTTCTGCTCCTCGAAGCCTTCGGCGGCATATTCGTCCCGTTGAATCTGTTTTTCCCATTTGGCGACGGAATCGCCCTGCCACTGCGGCGGTCCGCCCTTCCACTTGGAGCCGTCAAAATGGAATAGGCGCGTCTGCATACCCGCGTCGGTGTCCATGCGCAACGTATTGTCGTTTTCCCAGGTAATGTGCAGCCGCTCGGGGATGCGCAAAATGTTGGCCGCGCCGTAGGCCTTGCAATTGTTGCCCTCGCGCTCATCCTTGGCCGGATCCCACATGTCAGCGATGCGGCGGCCTTCCTTGTTTAGAGGCAAACTCGCATAGTCACCCTTGCCCGGAGTCATCATTCTCCAGCGCCAGTCTTCATCCACGATGGAAACCCAGTAGCCGGTGAGATCGATGAATGCTCCGGACTTCGCTGTTGGCGTCGGCGCAGTTCCGCCGGCTGCGGGAGTTTGGGCAGCGGCATGATTCCCCAGCGCGCCGAAGGCCACGAATAAGGCAGCGGCAAACTGCCAGGTGAAGCACCTTTGGAAAGTCCGCCGGCTCATCGCTTGCCTCCGTCCATTTTCATATCCTGTTTGGAGCCCTTCGATAAATCCCGATACACCGCTTCGATAAACATGTCTGTGGTCCACGGGCCAGTCGTAGCGCCGTACAGGCCGTCATAATCCACGGTCGGTTTCGCCGCTTTCACCTGCTCCAGCGTTTTCCCCTGGTCGATCAGGTCCTGGACGCGACCGCGAATAATGGTCAACATGTCACGGTAATTCACAACGTCGTTTCTGTCGCAAATATGTCCATGCCCCGGAATCACGTAGGTGCCGCCCTCTTCGTTTTCTTCGGCTTCGAGAATGTCCAGAATCTGGTTCAGCGTATCGATGAGGCCGTTAAAATTGCCGCCTCGCTGCGCGTCGATCACCGGGTAGCTGGCCAGGGTGAAAATATCTCCTGTGCTGACGACGTCGGACTTACGGAAATAAACATAGGTGTCGCCGTCGGTGTGCGCGTGCAGCGGGTGATACAAAAATACCCCTTCGCTGTTATAGATCTTCCAGAGGTCGGTATCGTAGGTGTCCGTGGGCCACGCTCCAGGCCGAATAGCTTTGGCGGTCCCGGCTGTCGCGCTCATCCGATTCAGCACATTGATGTGCGCAAGGATTGCCGCTCCCGGCGCAAGGTTTAATCCGGTGGGATTTTCTTTGACCAGAGGATTCATGCTGGCATTCGGCAGAGCCCATCCGGCTTGCGACAGGTTTTCGTTGCCTCCTGTATGATCTGCATCGTCGCTGGTGTCGATGACGAAAATGATGTGCTTGTTCGTCAGACCTCGAATTAACGACAGAACTTCTTCACTCTTCTGCGCGATTCCGGCGTCCACAACGGTGACGACTTGCTCTCCCACCTGCACGGTGATGTTCGCGCCCGCGCCGGAGATCACGTACACGTTCCCCTGAACATGCAACATCTCAACTTTCCCTTTGCCCATATCCTGCTGCGCACGAACGCCGCGGACGGTTCCCAGACAAACAAACGGCATTAGCAGAAATGCCAGCCGCAAAGTTTTCGCGAAATCCCACGTTTTTCCGGTCATGGTTTTTTCTCGGTGTCCGGAAGTTTGGGCGGCGCAGGCATCTTCGCCAACTTCTCCTGATACTCTGGATACATTGTCTCCCCACCTCCCCGAACTGCCTCTGCCGGGATGCCCCACCGTGATGCGAACTCGTTCAGCCAGGGGTTCTTACCCGGCAAGTGGTATGCAACCCAGCCTTTCGGATGAGGGACTTCAACGCTGGGCAGGCAGTAATTGGGAGGGAGCTGGCCGCCGAGGTCCTGGACCCAATTCGAGGTTCGAACGAACGGTTCGGTCAGGTAAACGGGGTCCGTTACGTAACTAACCACTGTGAAATAGTCTCCATGGCGAATGTAATACTCGATCAAGGTGGCCCGCTCGCTGCGTGGGAGCCCATTCCTGCGTACCCACCCTTCTTTCAGGTGGGTGGTCTTTACCCGCAGCATATCGCCGACCCACGAGCCGGTGGAGAACCCCTGCCAAGTGTGAGCCGCGGTCTCCGAAGGATGCTCCCGCCCATCCATATAGAAGACTCTTTTCGGAAGCATGAACCGCAGCGTCACATGCCACGCCAGAGTTCCCTGGGTGTACGGATCGATCTCCCTCATGATGCGCATGTCCGACGGCCCGCGCGGCGCGTAATCCGCCGGATGCGGCTGGCATTCCCGCTCGACCATTTCCCACTTCTGGGCGTCCCACGAATCGGCCCTCACACGCGCTGCGTCATTGACGGGCATCGCCGTGTAATCCCCAATCTCGGGACCGGGACCGCGCTCCGGTTCATCCTCGTATTGCTTCGTGCTCCATTGTCCCGACAAATCGACTTGGGCAAACGCTGAACGGCTTATTAGCCCGAAGGAAAACAGTAAATAGACCACCATTATGAAGCGTCGAGACCTGCCGATCATATTCGTCCTCCCGAATCTAAATGTTTACCTGGCAAGCGGATCGGGGCGAATTTGAAAGTGCACGACGAACGGCGTCTTGCCCTTTTCGCCCTCTTCCTGCCAAGGGACGCGAGTTTCGTTGGCTCCCCACAAACCGCGGCCTTTCCACCCAATCTTAGGATCGTCGATGCGGCCTTCCAAGCTGCGCGTGTAGAAGCCCATCGGATACGGCACGCGCAACATCACCCATTTTTTGGTTTGCGGCAAGAATACCTCCAGAGAATCGGAGCCGGTTCCGCTGACGACCGACACGTCTTTGCCCATGCCGAACGTGTCGTAGCGATCGACCCAGCTATTGTAGGAAAAATCCGCGATCAGGTCCGTACCTTTGAATTTCGGGCCGGGAATCTGATACATCGTCCAGCCTTCCGGGCAATGCTGACCGGTTGCCGTCGGTCCGTTGAGCACTTTGCACTTGCTGCGGTCGAAGCTGGCCAACTGTCCGCTGCCGGCAAGCGCGGCCCATACGACTCCTTTCGAATCGATATCGATTCCTTCCGGCGAGTAATATTCCTGCTTGCCCTTATCCTTGACGTCGAACGGCGCTTGATAAACTTCGGTCATGCACGTTGACGGAGGATTATCGCCGATCGTCATTCGAACGATCATTCCCGGAACGTCCAGCGACGTGTACCACACGCTGCCATCGACCGGATTGACCATGTCGATGTAACCCGTCGATCCGCCAATGTAACGGTCCAGTTTCGGATTGGGCGGTTCGTTCGGCATGGTAAACGCGCCGGTCTTGCCGTCGCCGTTGTAGTCGATCACGGCGGGGCACCAACCCTGCGATTTTTCCATGTCGTGAGTCTCATCCCACACGCGAGCCTTCACCCAGCCGATGCCCTGAAGGCGCCGGGCCGTGACGTAGAGAGTCTCGTCTTTGTCATAGCCGAACGCCACGTGAGATCCGCCGAAGCAGGTGTCGATCGCGGTGAACTTTCCCGCCTTTGGATCGTAGAAATTGATTCCCGCAGCCTGATTGCGCACTTGCGCCAGGCTTTCCTGATCTTTCGTGGGGAAATTTTTGGCGAATGGATTATTCGAACCCGCCTTGCAGAACGAGGGAATATCGAGCCGGGTCTGCACGTTGAACCAAATGCGGCCCTTGCTGTCCATCATAGTGGGGCCGGCATTGATATTGTCCCTTCGGACGACTTCGTTGCCCCAGTAGGGCGACGGATAGTCCACCTGGGTATTGGAGAACGTGGGGAATTTGGGGCGATCCGCTTCGTTGGGCAAGGGAACGTTGAGCATATATTTCTCGTTCGTAGCGGGATCGAGAACGGCCAGCGCGCCGGCCGCCCAATCGGGAGAGTAAATCGGGCCGTACGCATTCTCCGTGGGCTTCTGCCGCATCGTGGTGGTCGTATCGTGGGGGAATCCCGTGGGAACGGAGAAATCCCAGACGGTCAGCACGATGTTGCGCTCGACGCCCTGCGGACGCGGAGGAGTCGGCGGGAGTTCGCCCTTGGCAATGCGATCGCTCCAGTCGCTGAGCATGTCCAGGCCGCGGTCGAAACCGAAACTTTTCAGCGCGTCGAAATGCTCGTATCCTATCTGGCCTGACCGCAGCAGCCGGGTCCATGCGTCCCGGGTGGAGTCAAATTTTCCGATACTCGCGGGAATCTCACGCGTCATTTTTTCGCCCATCTGGTGGCAGACTTCGCATCCGCGCTTCAGTCCCCAGATGTAATCGGCCTGGGACTTGATCGTGAACGTGCTGCCTCCGGAACTCGCAGTTTGAGGATGCCCACTGGCATCGAGCGAGGACTCGCCCGTTCCCGGCGGAGGATTGGTGCCGGTCAGGGGAAATTCGCTTTTTGCCGGGACTTTCATCAGCGAATACCAATAGTCGGGCGGGTAAACTTGGGCCGCAGCGCGAGCGGTGGGCGCTACAACCGCAGCAAGCGCCACCGTGTCGCCGGGCGCGCCCGCAACCGGACTGGAATCGACCAGACCGTATCCCCGCACCCACACTTTGTAATTCGCCTTCGGGAGATCGGGGATCAGATATTTTCCCTGATCGTCGGTAACCACGATTTTGCGGTACTTGGTTCCCAAATCCCCTGTTTCTGCTATGACCCACACGCCAGCTTCAGGTCCTCGCGCGCTGAGCACAGTGCCGCTGATGAAACCGGCGCTCGGCGGCATTCGGGATGCCGGCGTTTTCTGCGCTGCGGATTGGGTCTGGGAGCGAACTTCCGTTCCAGCAAGCACGATCAGAACGGCCACGAAACTGCACCTAAGAATCATTACGATCCTCTTGCTCCAAATCGTCACATCGTGCATGGCGGTCTCCTTCTGAGTTAGCAACGGGCAATTCTAACTGCTCTCGTTTCGTTTGCGCACTAATGCCATCTCTCACAAAATTCCATCAGCCAATCATAAGGAGCATCATTTACTCTTTATATTGATGCACGTCTGCCAAATGTCCTTCAGTCTAAAATTCCGTTAATCTGGATTGCAGAAGCTAGATTCCATTGAGCATAACCCCGATTTTTCGTAAATCCGACTAAATTCGACCTTATCCATTTTTACAGCGCTTTATTCATCTAGTCGATCGTGAACTTGGCCCACCCGCGTGGACATTTCTAATCTAATTACTTAGGGATTGGAATCGAAATTCGCAACAGACAAAAATATTCTAACAGAATAAATGAACTGTCCCCCCGCGTTAAATGCTGCTTTAAGCCAACTTGTTTACGAAGCTAGCTCAATTTGGATTTTCGCGAATGCCTTTTTTTCACGGTCGGAAAAGTGCCGGGGAAAGAGATAAAGTTATTGACAAATAATTGAAAGCCGCCAATGATGGCCGCTCCCACGACGGAGGATTCAAATGACAAGAATCATGAAGCGTATTCTGCTGGCCGCAGTGCTGATTTTGCTTCCCGCAATTTCCATTTCCTGGGCGCAGGATGCGGCAAAACCTTTGCCGCCTTCCTCGTACCACAGGATCGACAACGGGCTTAAATTGCCCCCCGGCAAGCCGCTTGGATCGATTACCTCACTGGATTTCGATGCCCAGGGCAACCAGTTCGTTCTTCAACGGTGCGTCACTTGCGGACAGCATCCCAAAGACGGCGATCCCCCGAGCGTCATTTGGAAGTTTGACAGCGACGGCAAGTTCCTGGGTGAATGGGGCGAGGGCGCCATTGCTAAGGAAGGCCACTCCATCCGCATCGATCGCTTCGGGTTTATCTGGGTCACCGATACGATGGGACATCAGGTGAAAAAGTATCGTCCCAGCGATGGCAAGGTGGTTCTGACTTTGGGCAAGTACGGCGTGCCCGGCGAGACCGAAGACACATTTAACCAACCGACCGACGTGTTTGTCCTGGCGAACGGCGATACTTTCATCACCGACGGCTACGGCAATCAGCGCGTGGTGAAGTTCGACAAGAACGGCAAGTTCATCAAGACCTGGGGCACCAAGGGCACTGGCCCCGGACAATTCCGGCTGCCGCATTCGATCATCCAGGACAATCGCGGGCGTCTGCTCGTCGGCGATCGCTGTGGGATCAGCACGACCCACTGCAAGGGCGCGCGCATCGAGATCTTCGATGTCGAGGGCAATTACCTCGATCAATGGCCGACCATGGGCGGCGATGATCGCTTCCCGATGTCCAGCCCCGCAACGCTGTATTACATCCCAAAGACCGATACGCTCTATGCCACCGCCAGCGACATGATCTATGTTGCGGACGCCAAAACCGGCAAAGTGCGCGACTATGTCTCAACGCCCGGACTCGTGAATCATGGGCTCGCCGTGAATCACGGCGGAGATATTTTCTCCGCGGGGATCGATCGCGGGGGACTTGTCCGCTATACGGTCAACTCGAACAAGTAGTTTCGGTGATTTAAGGGAAGCGCATATCGTGGAATGAAACGAAGACGGCGGATCATCTCCGCCGTCTTTGCATTTAGCGTTGCTTTGAATTGTAAGAAGAAGTTGTCCCAGAAATTACTTCGTGACGGTTTGTTCTCTCCGAGACCAAGGCGCACTTGTCGCGCCAACGGCGCGAAGGATTCCAGCCCGGGGCAACGCCCCGGGAATCGTGACCAAGTTTCATGGTCCGCCCTGAAGGGGCGGAGGAGTGCTGCGCCCTTTCAGGGCGCACCGCGATGAAATTGATACCGGAACCCAGGGCGTTGCCCTGGGCTGGTGCCCTCCGGCGCTTTCAGCGCCGGGAGCTCGTGATTTTGTTCCTGATTGGAATGATCGAGCGATAAATGCCATTACTTCCGCTCGGCTGAGCAAGTTGCAATTTGGCCTCTAGTTGGAAGCCCTGGTTGTCATAACTTGCGACCCCGTGCTCTCGCCTGTTGGGTCCACGAAGCCAATCCGATCGCCGAAATATTCCGTGAACCACACCCTGCCTTTGGAGTCTGCTCCGATGAACCGCGCATACGTATGATCGGGGCGCTGCGGAATCGTATATTCGGTGAATTTTTCGGTCTTGGGGTTAAAACGGGTAATGTTGCTCCCGCTCATGTCCCCGTACCAAACGTTGCCATCCACGGCGTTGTAAGCAACGCCGTAAGGGGTGGTGTTCGGCGTGGGCGGCTTGTAAAACTTCATTTCACCGGTTTTTGTGTTCAACTTGCCGAACCGATGCCCGAGGAAGTCGCCGAACCAGAGGTTATCCTGCGGATCGATAGCAATTCCGCGAATGCTGACCGCCCCTTCAGGATGCATCGCCTTGGATTCGCCGGTGACCGGATTCAGCTTGACGAGCGTGGCTAGCGCCACCTGGCTGAACCAAACCATTCCCTGGCTATCCACGGCGACGTCGTAGGAAGTCGCCTGCAACGGCAGCGGCTTCGTTCCCGGGACGTCGTTCCATAGCTGAGCTGTACCGTTTGCGGCGGCTGCCGGAACGGGGTAGCGGTGCGAGGCGAACTGCTGCTTCGCGATGTCGAAGCTCCACAGATCGCCGGAGCTGCCTCCGGATATCCAGACCATTTTGCCTGCATGATCGATCGTCAAAGTATGAGAGCCGCCGATTTTCATTTCCGGCCAGTTGTATTGCGTAACTTTTCCGGTTTCAGGGTCCACCGACGCTAGCTTGGGCGGCAGCGCTCCATCGGCAAGAGCCACGTAGTAAGTGCCATCGGGCGCAATGCCGCCTGTGTGCGGACGGGCGTTTGCCGTCAGCAGCGGAAATTCCTGAAACGATTCCGTGTTCATGTTGAAGCGCGTTGCCTTGTTCCCCAAAAACGATTCCTCGCCAAACCAGGCCACATTTGTTTTCGTGTCCACTTCGATGCTGTGTGCAAGGACATCCTTGGTCGGCACGTCATATTGAATAATCGTGGACGCCAGCGCCTCATCGGAAGGCTCGAGGTGCTTCACGTTCTTCATGATCTGTGATGTGTCCGCGTCCGCACCGAAATACGGCGAATCGGGACCGAAGTATTTCGCCAGCGCCGCGCTCAGGCCATCCAACTCTTCCGACGACGCGCCGGCAAATCGCTCGGCCATCTTGCCCCGGACCATATTCGGAAGGAATGCCCGCCACTCCTCGGCCGTTTCCCCGCGGCGGTGGATGATCGTTGGGAAGCTATGACACTCGACGCATCGCGCCTTGATCAATCTTGTCTCGGCAGTATCGGGCAACAAGCTTTCGAGTTCCGCGCCGTTGAGCCGTTCCAGGGTCATAGCCGCAGGAGACAACTTGAAATCGGCGTCTCCGCTCTTCGTGGTGTCCACCGATATTCTTTTTACGCCGAATCCGTAGGCGTTGACGCTCACATCGTAGATTCCGCCAGCGACGGCAATTTCATATTTGCCGTCTTTCTGGCTGTACCGGCTGATAGTCTTCATGCCGGACGCGGCGGAAATCAGCGCTCCGCGGACGGGTTTGCCTGCGCTATCGGTCACCATCCCTTTTATTGTTGTGGGCGCAGCAGCAAGTGTCCCGCACAGAAATATCACCGCTCCAATCGCGAGGTAAACTGAGCTTCTCATCCGCATCGTAGGTCTCCATTCTCAATTCTTACGTGCCAGTTTTTCAGAGTCAATCGACCAGCGCTGCTCACTACCTATCTGGGTGATCGAGGGAATTCGTGCCCAACTAGTTGCCTATGGTCGAAGTTATGCCGAGTGCCTTCGGGTGTCAATCTTAAATTCCATGAGTAAGAAAACCATGTTCCGGTTGGCCTTTGTTTCGCCGACTCCGGGTTTTCTCCAGTCGCAGACCCCTACCGGAAAAATCGCCATGAGCTTGTGGTTTGTGTCGAAGCGTCTGGGTGCTGTGCTGGGAATTGCTGGGATTTCCAATTTGGCCGTTCTGGATCGGCACTCTTCTACACCGAAATCGTCCTGGCATACTCACCATAGATTTCTCCATGAGGATGGCATTTTCGCATTGCGACAGGTGACAGAACTATGTTACTCCTAACCCTACTGGTCACTAGAATTTATGGCGCTGGCCCTGGCATTCAAAAAGGAGAGTACCGTGGGAAACTTGACGATCCGCTACAGGACGCTTGTGACAATTTTGGTCTGTAGCCTCTCTTTGGCTGTCGTTGCGATTGCCGGGACCAACGCGCCGACCAAACCCGTGGGCGAGAAATCTACGGTGGGACGAATGCCACCCGCTGCCGGATATATCAGCGGCACGGTAACCAGCGAGAAAGGCCCGGAAGCTGGCGTCTGGGTGATCGCCGAGACGCTCGATTTGGGAACCAAGTATCGCAAGATCGTGGTCACCGACGACCAGGGCCGCTACCTGTTGCCGGAACTTCCCAAAGCGAAATACAAGGTATGGGTCAGAGGATACGGCCTGGTCGATTCGGACGCAGTGCTGGCGTCGCCGGGCGACACAGTCGCATTATCTGCGGTGGTGGCTGGAACGGCGCGGGAAGCGGCAGAGTATTACCCGCCCGATTACTGGCTCTCCATGTTGCAGATTCCCGCCAGGAACGAATTTCCCCAGACCATTGCCGAGCAGGGCGGATACACAATCAAATCGCAGGCCGATTGGGTCTGGACGATTAAGCGCAATTGTGAGGTCTGCCATCAGTTGGGCAATAAGGCCACGCGCGAGATTCCCGCCAGCCTCGGCACATTCTCTTCGAGCAAGGAAGCGTGGATACGGGTGCTGCATTCAGGCCAGGTAGGCGCTGACCCCATGAAGACCATGGACAAGCTGGGCCACGACAGTGGCTTGGCTGCGTTCAGCAGCTGGACCGATCGCATCGCGGCAGGCGAAGTGCCCGCTGCGCCGGACCGCCCTCAGGGCGTCGAGCGCAATGTGGTCCTGACGGTATGGGATTTCTCGATCCCAACAGGCTTCCCGCACGATACCACCACCACGGTTCGCAACAAACCGTCCACCAATTCGTACGGACCCATCTACTCGCCCGATTGGGCGTCCGGAGCGCTCGCTGCTCTTGATCCATCGACCAACGAAAAATACATGCTCAACATTCCTCTGCCCAACGAAGAGGACCGGAAAAAGCTCAAGATGTTCTCCGATGCGAAAGTGGAATACCCCTCGCCCTACTGGGGCGAAGAAACCAGCGGCCTCGGTTACCGCAACGATCCCATGAATCCGGGACCATCGATGATGGATAACAAGGGCCGCGTCTGGTTCAACATTCCCACCCGAGTCACTCTTCCAGAGTACTGCAAAGCGGGTTCCAGCAATCCGTTTGCAAAAAATTATCCCATTCCGGACATTACCAATATCTCTCAGGTGCGCCACGAAATCGCCGGTGTGGACTATTACGATCCGAAAGCGGGGAAATTCACCAGTGTCGATACCTGCTTCGGTGGCGGCCATACGGCCTTCGGCTACGACAAGGACAACACCCTCTACGTCACCGCCAGAGGTGTTCAGGGACTTGGCTGGATCAACACGCGCGTCTGGGATGAAACGCACGACGCGGAGAAATCGCAAGGCTGGTGCCCGGCCGTCATTGACTACAACGGCGACGGCAAGACCGGCGCTTTCACCAAGCCCACCGAGCCGCCCGATCCCAAACTCGATCGCCTCCTCGACGGGCCCACCGGCTACATCATCGCAGTCAATCCCGTCGACAACAGCATCTGGTACACCTCGCTGGGCGTTCCCGGCAAAGTCATTCGAATGGTCACCGGTGATAATCCCCCCGCCACCTGCAAGACCGAGGTCTATCAGGCGACCTTCGATTACAAGGATATTTCGAAACAGCAGTACTTTGCGCCCGAAGGCATCGACATCGATTCGAACGGCATTGTGTGGATTGCCCTTTCCGGAAGCGGCCAGCTGGCCAGCTTCGATCGCAGCAAGTGCAAGGTCCTGAACGGTCCCACAGCCACCGGACAACACTGCCCCGAAGGCTGGACCATGTATCCTGTGCCCGGCCCGAAATTTAAGGGGACTGACGTGATCTCGGATTTCTCCTATAATAGCTGGGTGGACCGGTATAACACGTTCGGTCTGGGCAACAACGTATCGATTGTTAGCGGCACTGGCTCCGATTCCTACAAAGCGTTTATTCCGGAGACTAAGAAGTGGGTGACGTTGCGCGTGCCGTACCCAATGGGCTTCTACACACGCAGCCTGGAAGGCCGTATCGATGACCCGAATGCAGGTTGGAAAGGCCGTGGGTTATGGGGCGCCAACGAAAGCCGCGCCCAGTGGCAAGCTGAAGGCGACAAGCTGGATCATGATTATGTGCACGACAAGACACCGTTCGTCGTCCACTTCCAACTTCGTCCTGACCCATTGGCAAAGTGAGCGGTAGGCAAAAGTTCCGCAGCAATTGATTTGCAGTTTATACTCGCATCCGAGAGGGCACGCATGATGAGAAAATGGGCGCTCAGGTTTATTGTTTTATGTGCAATTCCTGCAGGGGTTTGCGCCGGGCAGGCCGGTTCTACTGCGCCTGCTCCATCGCCCGTCGCGTTGAACGATACGCAGGTCCTCGGCCGCCGCTTGTTCCAGCAGCGTTGCGCAGTCTGCCACACCGAAGCGGTGCCCGGTGCGCGGAGGTATGGTCCTGTCTTGTACAAGGAATTAATCAACGGCAATGAGGACACTATCCGGACCTTCATCGGCAATGGCTCCAAGGGGAAGATGCCGGGATTCAAATACGGGCTGGAGCCGGCGGAGATCGGCGCGATTGTCGAATATTTGAAGACCGTGCCGCGCCCGGTTGTGCGAAGCGGCCCGGCCGCGGAAGCTTCGGTCGATTAAGGTACAAATTGGTGCAGAATTGAGAACGGTTTTGGCAGGAGGCGTAATGAGAACTGCGCGTACGTCCATAGTGACCTTCATAGCCTTTGCACTGATCGTCGTTTTGGCTCCAGTGGCGATGCATGCCGCGCCTGAAAGCGCTCTGTTAACAGGCACAATTAAATCAGCAGCAGGCGCAAAAATGGGAGGCGTAACCGTCTCCGCCAAGAGGGAAGGACAGACCATCACGACGTCAGTCTTCACCGACGAGCAGGGCAACTACTACTTCCCGCCGATGGAACCGGGATCATACAAAGTCTGGGCACAGGCCGACACGTTCGAAACCGCGCGAGGCACAGTCGAATTAATGGCGACGCGGCATCAGGATTTCTCGATGAAGCCGCTGAAGGATTTCGAACGCCAGTTGACCGGCGACCAGCTCCTCGCGGCGCTCCCTGAAGATACTGCTGAAGATCGCCGCCTCAAGCATGTGTTTCGAAACAACTGCACAGCCTGCCACCAGCCGAATTACATTCTGCAGAACCGATTCGACAAGGATGGCTGGGTTTCCATCATGAACCTGATGCGTGACCTGGCCATCAGCGGAAACTACAATGGCGAAGATGCCCCGGCCGAGCCGATGATCGAATATTTCAAGGAAGATTTGGCGGCCTATCTTGCCAAAGTCCGTGGCCCCGGCCCCAGCGCGATGAAATTCAAAGTCCGTCCGCGCCCCACGGGCGAAGCCGCGCGCGTCGTCTTTACCGAATATGATGTCCCGCTCGATCCGAGCCACGACCCGCATACGGTTTACACCACCAACGATGGAAGCGACTGGTCCCTGGGAACGACGTCCACGCTCAATGGAAACCACGGCGTCCACGATGCTCAGCTCGACTTCGACGGAAATATCTGGTTCTCCAACAGTGTGTCCAGCAAAGTGATCAGTGTGGGCCGGATCGATTCCAAAACGGGCGAGGTTCGTTACCTCACGGTGCCGGGTCTGCATGGCAATGCGGCGGTTGGACACGCGATCGTCAAGGATCAAAAGGGAATCCTGTGGATGAACATGAACAACACCGGGCCGAACGGGCAGAGCAGCCTCGCCAGCCTGGATCCCAAGACCGAAAAGTTCCAGATGTATCCCGCGCCGAAGACAATGAACGGCACCAGCGTCGATGTCGATGGCAAGGGCAAGGTTTGGGTAACGGCGGTTCCCGGAGCGCTGCGCCTCGATCCGGATACCGGCAAATACACGCAATTCAATTCCATTCATTTTGACACTCCCATCGGCAACGGAAGGCCCTACGGCGTTGCCGGAGACAGCCAGGGCAACGGCTGGTGGTCGGAAATGGCCCTCGATATCGTAGGCCACGGCGACACAGAAACTAGCAAAGCAAGCGAGGTGGTCATTCCGCCCGTGCCGGGGATCAAAGAGCTCTTTACTCCCGAGCAGATGCAAATGTTCGCCATGACCGGAAATGAGTACCACAACGCGCTTCCGTGGGTGCAGGGCCCGCGCCGAATGGCTGCGGACAAGAACGGCGACTACGTATGGGTGTGCGACTTCTGGGGCGGCAATCTCGCCAGGATTGACATTCGCACGCTGAAGTCAACGCTCGTGCCTTTGCCTAACCCGGAAACGCAGCAGCCCTATCAGGCCGCCGTCGACAGCAATCACAACGCCTGGACCAACCTGATGAACGCCGATCAAGTGATGAAATACGATGTGAAAACGTCCCAGTGGACTGCGTATCAACTGCCCACGCTGGGCGCGGAAACGCGATACATGTCCATCGACGAACACAGTGGCGTGATGAAAGTGGTCCTGCCGTATTCCAGAGCAAGAAAGGTCGCCCTGATGACGTTGCGCTCGCCGGAAGATATGCAGGCGCTTCAGAAGCAGGTACAACAGCAGCAACAGGCAAGCGCACGGTAACGATTGAATCTCAGCCTGAACGGATCGATTCGGAGGCAACACAAAAATGCAGGATGAAATTTTTGGCAAGATGGATTTGGTGTGTGGCCTGGGTATCGGCAGGCGTGAGCTTTTGAAATCTATCGCAGGCGTCGCCGGCGGAGTTATGGCGGCGCACTTGCTGTTCGAATCGAATGCCCTAGGTGCGCCTTCCATGTTCAGCCAGACGGCGCAAACCGACAACGTCGACACGGAGAACGTAACTTACCCTTCAGGTGTTTACACGATTCAGGCGTACCTGGCCAAGCCCAAAGGCGAGGCAAAGCATCCCGCTATCATCCTGATCCACGACCTCCGCGGCCTGACGGATTCGTTCAAGACCGCCGCCCGAAAATTTGCTGCCGAGGGCTTTGTGGTGTTGGCCCCCAATCTGGCTTCTCGTGTAGCGGACACAACGAATATGACGAGCGCCGAAGCCGCTACCGCAGCCATCAGCCAGATTCAACCTTCCGCGAGCGTGGACGATCTGAAAGCGGGGTACGCATTTCTCGAAAAATACCCGGACGTCGATCCCGCCAAAATCTCTTCCGTTGGCTTCGGCTGGGGAGGCTGGCGCAGCTTCATGTTGGCGACCGCCATTCCCACCCTGTATCGCAGCGTCGTTTTCTACGGGGTCACGCCGATCAACGGACTGGAAAATATCCACGCCCCGGTTCTCGCCCATTATGTCCAGTATGACTTCAGGACCGCTGGAAATGCCATTTACACGGAAAAGGAAATGAAGCAATTGGGGAAAAAATTCACGTACCACTATTACCCCGACGTAAACGGAAACTTCCTGTTCAGCGATGCCGGCCCGCGCTATAACGCCGCCGCCGCTGACCTGGCCTGGACCAGAACTCTGGAATTCCTGAAATCTTAGGGCGAAGCCGCGAAGCGAGAACTGCAAGCCAACCCGCAAAGCGATTGATGAAGTACCTCTCAACAGCGACTTGTGAGTGCGGTGCTAGTGGCACAGGTTTCAACCTGTGCGGTCTTGGTTTAATTGAAACGAAGCCCAAATTCAAACCTAAAAACGCACAGACTGCCCTTCGCATACTCAGCATGACTGTGCTACACGTCTTATTCCGCAATCTTCTCAATCATTGACGTGCATAGCCTCGCCCCAATTACTGCCCGGCGATGGCCACCGCGAACGGCGTGGCATCATGCGAGTAGGGTGAACCCTTAATCGGCGTCAATCCGCCTGTCGAGCTGTTGATGGTGAACGCCATGATGTTGTTGGAGCCGGCATTGGCCGCGTACACGAATTTGCCCGAGGGATCCACAGCCACAGACATGGGAGCCTGTCCGAGCCGGTAGGGCGACCCGCTCACCGGCGTCAACGCGCCGGTCGCGGCGACGGTGAATGCGGAGAGGTTTGCGCCCCCATAGTTCGCCACGTAGGCCAGTTTCCCAGCTGGGTCCAGCGCGATGCAGAACGGATTCGCTCCGGTCTTGAACGGAGAAGCGGTGATCGGCGTCAACGCGCCCGATTTCTTATTGACGTCATAGACCCAGACGTCGCTCGACCCGTAATTCGCCACATAGACGAGTTTGCCTGCGGGATCCAGCACAATTGAAAGCGGGTTCTGCCCGGTTGCGAACGGTGAACCTGGCAGGGGCGTCAACGCTCCCGTGGCGCCATTTACGGAGTACACCGAAACGCTGGCGCCATTGTAATTCCCCACGTACACGAACTTGCCCGACGGCGATACGGCTACGGACGAAGGATACGACCCCGCCGCAAACGGCGAACCCTTGACCGGCGTCAATGCGCCGGTGGCCTTGTCGATTGAATACGCCCAAACGTTATCCGAATGATAGTTCGCCACATACGCGTATTTGCCCGATGGATCGATCGCCAGCGACATGGGATTGGTTCCGGCCTTAAAAGGCCCACCGCTCACCGGAGTCAACGCACCGGTCGAGCTGTTGATCGTGAACGCCGAAATATCGTTCGAAACATAATTGGTCGCGTAAACAAATTTCCCCGAGGGATCCACGGTAATCGAGAAAGGGTCCATCCCCGTGGAAGTAAAGGGCATTCCGTCCACCGGGGTCAGCTGTCCTGTGGAGCTATTCACGGAGTACACCGCGATATCATTGGCATAGTAATCGGCGATGTAGGCAAATTTTGGTGTCGTGCCGGCAGAGGCAGGACTTACAAATGCGCAGAAAGCGAGAAAAATGCCCCCAGCTGCTGAAAATGCCATGGACGAAATGCGTGACCGGTTCATCGTGCACTCCTGTTTTGTGCTCAAGTTTCTGGCAAGCAGCCAGCAAGATTGAAAAAATAGCGTAACAATATCGATAAGAGCGCAAAACGCCGTAATGTACTCGTCCGACTACCCGCAGGTCAAGATCAATCCGTCCCATCTGTCCTGACGCGATCTCTTGTCCGGAGGTTTCATATATTCCTTTTTCTTTCACAAACGCCAATGTAACTACTTTGTTTTCAGAAAATCAAAAGCCTGGGTTGCAGGCCGAAGGGCCAAGTCGGAAACTATCGGCAGTGTATCGAACTTATATTCTGCGGTGAGAATCACGATGAGCAATCACAGAATTGGATGGCGACCACCAAACCAATGGGCCGGGCTGGCAACAATGGGTGTGGCAGGACTTATTCTCCCAGAGGTGGGGTCTGCTTCTAGAAATCTTCCAGGGTCTTGCCGACCATTCCAAATCTCGCTCCGAGTAGAACTGACGCCCTGTTAACTGGCTGATCCTAGTCCGCTTCTGTCCCCGCGACCCCCTAAGCGTGCCTTTAAAGCGTACACGGGAAGCACTGTTTTTAGATGGATTCTTCGCTTCGAAATAGTAATTGCTCTTCAAGGCGACCCTTTCCTTGGCAGATTGAGAATGGAGTTTCTCCATGTTAAGCAAGTGTAAAAACATAGGCCAATCATTGACAGGGGCTAAATGCGCGAATAACATTAAAGCAAATATCTTTAATGAACCTTCCGACGGATGGTGAAGCATGTTGAAAGTGGCGGCTTGTTTCGTGGCGCTAATTGCTCTTGTCCTGTTTTCAATGCCGGTATCCGCGCATCACGGATATGCAGGATATGACATGCAGACTTCGATGACTCTGAAAGGGACGATCACTTATTTCATGGTCGTAAATCCTCACGGTCAAATCGGGCTAGACGTAAAAGATGACAGCGGAAATGTGGAGCATTGGGCGCTGGAAGGCGGTCCTTCGCCGCGGGGAATGAGGGATAACGGATGGGCACCCGATTCGCTCAAGCCCGGCGATGAAGTCACGATTACTTATCATCCGGCAAAGGGCAACCCTCATGTGGGCCTGTTTGTGAAAGTCCTGTTCCCGGATGGCCGTGTGCTGCCCAACAGGCCCAAGGCTGCCGCCGACCCGGGTAACTAGCCGGGACGGTTTGAAATTGCGATGTGCTTAGAGCAAAGCTGATCTGCAACAGGGTTCGTCGGAGATCCAAAATGGAAGCATGGTGTAAACGGGCAATTAAACTTCGCTTCCTGGGAATGATCGCCGTCGGTTCGATAGTCACATGGATTGCTATATTTGTTTTCGCACCGCTAGTGCGCGGCCAGGGATCCGCCGCTTCGAAAACCGATACGCCGGCTGGCGCTCAGATTGCCCCCAAAGATTTGTTCGACGCATGGATGGGCTACAACTGGCGCAGCTCGCTGGGACCCGGGAAAGGGCCTGGAGGGATCCAGAATTATGCTGCCGTCGACCAGAAAATTCCCGAGCCGCCTTTGACTGAGTGGGCCAAGCAGCATTTACTTTACAAATCCATCTCGCACGATCCGCTCGACGGCAAGCGTGTGCCCGGATGGGACCAGCCGGGGCGCGTCTGCCCGAGCGAAGATTATCCCTGCTTTTCGGAAGATCAGAATGGCGTGCCGGTGAACGACATTAACGGAGAGTATGCCGGCAGAGATTGCGAACCGTTATCTTCGCCCGCGATTTATGAGTTGCCCTTCCAGGGGGAATTAGAATTTCTACCCACGCCGGACGGCACGCGCATCCTCGAGTTTGTCGAATACCATCGCGAATGGCGCACGTTCTGGCTGAATCGCGAGCATCCCAAGGACCTCGATCTGACCTACGAGGGCGATTCGATCGCGCATTGGGAGGGAAGCGATCTGGTGGTCGATACGACCGGCTACAATGACAAGACTATGATTTCCGAAAATGTGGCGCATCGCAAGAGCGACACTTTCCGTCTGGTGGAGCGCTTCCACTTGATGGACAAAAATAAACTGGAAATCCAGATGACCCTTTACGACCCGAAAGCGTGGGGAGACAAATCCTGGCCCGGATTTAAGAAATATTACTACCGGGGGTCGAATGAAAGGTTCCGGGAATACATCTGCAGCCCGAGGGAAAACAGGACATTCGATAACAACGTAATCGACCCTCGGAGCAAGGCGCTGCAAGGGCAGTAGCCGGTTTCCGGCGCAAAGTCCGCGCAACCGGATGAAACGACGATGCGTCTTATTACGTACGCGAAGCAAAATGTGGTAATTTCAGGGAACGAATCTTCCAACGGATGGTGAAGAATATGAAAACCAAATCAATCGCCTTATTGGTTGCGGTCGCTGGGCTGCTGGCGTTTTCAATGCCGGTACTCGCGCATCACGGGTATGCGGCGTACGACATGCAGATAACCCGAACGCTGACCGGGACGATTACAAACTTTATGATGGCCAACCCGCACACGCAAATCGGCTTGGAAGTAAAGGACGAAAGTGGCGCCGTCGTCCCTTGGGTGATTGAGGATGCCGGCACTGTGCGCGCCATGAGAGAGGGCGGGTGGGAATTCGATACTCTCAAGCCGGGAGATGTGGTTACCATCACCTATCATCCGGCCAAGGGCCCGGGTCATGCCGGAATAATGATGAAGTGCGTGCTGCCCGACGGCCGCGTGTTGCCCAAGCCTCGTGCCAATACCAGCGGCGGGAATTAGGCGCAGCGATTTTTGGCAGTGTGCGATTAGGAGAGAAGTATCTTCCCAGAGTTCGGCCTTTTCGTTATATAAGGGAGCATCTTTACGGTACGGAGGAAGCAGGGGATGAGAGTTCGATTTTTTGGTTTCATTTTCACGTTAGCCCTTGTTCTCACTTTCTCGCCTCTGCTGTACGGCCAGGGGCAGAGCGACTCCGCGGATGCCAAAGCCAAGGCCAGCGCCGCTCAGCCGTATAATCCGCATGATTTGGCTGGCCCCTGGATCGGAAACTTCTGGCACGTGCAGGTCGGCCCCGGCAGAGGTCCGGGTGGGCTTCAGGATTACGCCAGCTTTGACCAACGGATTCCGGAACCGCCTCTTACCGACTGGGCGAAGAAGAATCTGCTTTATAAATCGATCTCGCACGACTCGCTGGACGGCAAGCACATGCCCGGCTGGGATCGCCCCGGACATTTCTGCCCCAGCATTCAGGACCCCTGCTATTCCGAGGATCAAAATGGCGTCCCCGTAAATGTGTTGGAAGGCGAATATCCCGCTCGGGATTGCGAACCTCTTTCCGTGCCTGCGATTTACGATTATCCTCAGCTGGGTGAAGTCGAGTTCGTTCCCACTGCCGATGGTAGCCGCATGTATATGTTGTTCGAATATCACCACGAATGGCGCACCTTCTGGCTGAATCGCGACCACCCCAAGGATGTCTATGAGGACCTGACGTTCCTGGGCGATTCGATTGCCCACTGGGAGGGCGACGCCCTTGTAGTGGATACGGTCGGATTCAACGGGAAGACCATGATCTCCCAAAGCATCGGCCATTCGAAAAGCACCAAATTTCATCTGATCGAGCGTTTTCGTCGCGTGGATCACGACAACCTCGAGATTGAGATGACCTATGCCGACCCGTTAGCCTGGGGGGACAAAGTTTGGACGGGATTCAAGAAATACTATCACTTGGCACGCAAAGAAGAATTCCGGGAGTTCATCTGCAGTCCCCGGGAATATCAGATTTATGAGAAGGGCGTAATCGCTCCGGAAGCCGAATCGCTAAAAGCTATCGACAAGAAGTAACTGTACCGCGCGCCCCGGTGGCGCACTCCAGAGGAGAGTAGCATGCGAAATTTGACGTTTCGACGCAAAGTAATCACAGTGACCCTGGCTTGCAGCTTTGTCGCTGCCTTGGTCGCCATCGCGGGCAGCAAAGCGGCTGCGCTGCCCAAGCCGGCAGAGCCCAAGACTGTGGTGCGTATGACGCCTCCGCCCTCCGCCGGTGTAATCAGTGGTGTGGTCACCAGCTCAGCGGGACCTGAGGCGGGCGTCTGGGTGATTGCCGAGACCCTCGACCTGGGAACCAAGTATCGCAAGCTCGTCGTCACCGACGACCGTGGCCGCTACCTGGTGCCCGATCTCCCGAAGGCAAAATATAAGGTGTGGGTCCGTGGATATGGCCTAGTTGACTCCGATCCGGTGGAAGCCGCGCCCGGCGCCACTGTCGCACTGACAGCCGTGGTCGCCCCCTCGCCAAAGGCTGCAGCGGAATACTATCCCCCGGATTACTGGTTCTCGATCATGAAGATTCCGCCCAAGAGCGAGTTTCCCATGACGATCCCTGCCGGCAGGGCATTCGGGCCAAAGGCTCCCGCCCCGAAGGACACCGTGATCCAGACTCAGGCGCAATGGGTGACCGCCACAAAAGGATGCGCCGAGACCGGTTGCCACCAGATGGGAAGCAAAATGACCCGTCAGACCTGGCCGGAAGCCGGGAAATTCGATAACACCGTTGACGCTCTGGAGCACGAATTGGTGCTCGGTCAGGTGGGCGATGAGCATTTTAGGATGTTGGGCGCGCTCCGCAACGAGCGCGGCATGGGCATGATCGCCGACTGGATGGACCGCATCGCCGCTGGGGCACTGCCACCTGTGCCGGCGCGGCCCCAGGGCGTGGAGCGCAACGTGGTCCTGACCGTATGGGACTACTCGATTCCAACCGGCTTCCCGCACGACACCACTACGACGAACAAGTACAAGCCTTCAACGAACGCGTATGGCCCGATCTATTCGCCCGATTGGGCTGCCGGCGCGCTCGCCGTTCTCGATCCATACACCAACGAAAAGTACATGCTCAATGTTCCCCTGCCCAATGAAGAGGACCGCAAGAAGCTGAAGATGTTCTCGGAACCGGAGGTGTACTTCGATTCGCTGTTCTGGGGCGATGAAACCAAGGGTGAAGGTTACCGCAACGATCCTATGAACGCCGGGCCGTCCATGATGGACAGCAAGGGCCGGATTTGGTTCAACATCATTACTCGAATCGACCTTCCCGGTTATTGCAAGGCGGGATCCAGCAATAAGTTCGCTCAGTATTACCCCATCCCGGATATTAAGGACATCTCCGAGGTGCGGCACCAAATTGCCGGGTTCGACTATTACGATCCGAAAACAGGGAAGTTCACCAGCGTCGATACCTGCTTCGGCGGCGGCCACACGGCATTTGGCAACGACAAAGACGAAACCCTGTACGGCACCCCGCGCGGGGTGAATGGACTTGGCTGGATCAACACGCGAATCTGGGACGAAACGCATGACGCCGAGAAGGCTCAAGGCTGGTGCCCTGCGGTCATCGATTACAACGGAGACGGCAAACTCGGCGCCTACACGAAGCCGCCTGCTCCGCCCGATCCGAAACTTGACCGCTACATTGGCGGCGGCACCGGCTACATCATTTCGTTCAACCCGGTCGATGGCAGCGTCTGGTATGGCTTGGGCGGCGGTTTCCCAGGACGGATTTTCCGGTATGTGAAGGGCGACAATCCTCCGGCGACGTGCATGACCGAAGTCTATGAACCGCCGTTCGACTTCAAGGACCCCAACAAGCAGCAATATTTTGCTCCGAGAGGCATCGACTTTGACTCCAAGGGCGTTGTCTGGACTGCGCTGTCGGAAAGCGGCCAACTGGCCAGCTTTGACCGCAGCAAGTGCAAGGTAATCAACGGTCCCACGGCCACCGGCCAGCATTGCCCCGAAGGATGGACCATGTATCAGATCCCCGGCCCGCAATTCGAAGGGACTGGTGTAATCTCGGACTTCTCCTATAACAGCTGGGTCGATAGGGAGAATACCTTCGGCTTAGGCAAGGACGTCGCGATTGTTTGCGGGACAGGCTCCGATTCCTACCAGGCGTTTATTCCGGAAACGAAAAAGTGGGTCACGTTGCGTGTCCCTTATCCCATGGGCCTGTTTACACGCAGCCTCGAAGGACGCATCGACGACCCCAATGCCGGATGGAAGGGCCGTGGACTGTGGGGAGCAAACGAGGCTCGCGTTCAATACCTGGCCGAGCACGACAAATTCATGAAGGACCCGCGCCACGAGCAAATCCCGTTCGTCGTGCACTTCCAAATCCGTCCTGACCCGCTTGCTAAGTAGGCGGGAGGGAGTAGTTCCCACTTGCTGACTTTCCGTTGTTGGGTCAGCAATCTGACTGTAAATGACGTGGCAGCAATCAAATTCAACCTGTAAGGTGTCAAGGCTGCGAAAATAAAACGGGCGCCCAGAACGATGCAGGCGCCCGGCTTTTTCACCCATCATTAACTAATCAAATCTTCTTCGAAACTTCCATGTAGATGGCTTCCGTCAAGGTCGCCGGAGGCGGAGCGCCATTCGGATTTGGCGGCGTTGCGGCAGTGGACTCGCCAAACGAAGTCTTGATCTCGTCGAGCGACTTGCCCTGCGCGACCATTGCCTTGATCCTGGTGTACTTATCCTGAATCAGATCGAGTTTTTTCTGCACGCCGTCTCTGGTCAGCATCTCGCCATGACCGGTCAGGTACGTATCGGCATCCAGACCGAGGATGCCCTTGGCATTTTCGATCCATCCGGCAGCGGAGCCGTTCTTTTCCACGTGGACCAGCGCATCGGGGCGGTTGGTGACCAGCAGGTCGCCGCCGAAGACGATTTTCTGATCGGGGAGATATACGACCGTGTCGCCGCTGGTGTGCCCCGCGGCCCAGTGATACAGGCGAATTCGAACGCCATCGATCGTCAGATTTTCCGTCTTGCTGTAGGTCTTCGTAGGCAGGCGATCCTGCGGCGCAGGATTGCGCCCGCCGACAGAGGCTTCCATTTCCTTTTTGCAATTCTCCTGCGCAATAATGGTTAAGCCCGCCGGAAAAGCCGCAAGCCCGTTGACGTGGTCGCTGTCGCTGTGGGTAATAATGGCCGTATTCACAGCTTTGGGAGTGATCTTCGCGATTTCAGCGATCACTTCCTTTTCCGAATCCGGTGTGGTTTTAGTATCCACGACGATGACGCCGGTGGTGCCCACGATGACGCCATCATTCGAACCCGCCCCGCCCTGCACCCAGTAAATATTATCCTTGATCTTGGTCACTTTAAGCGGGGTGACCTGCGGTGTCTGTTGCGCTACGGCCACTGTGACAAATGAAATCAATGCCGCCAGCACCAGAGCCAGTTTCTTCACTGCGTTCATAATCGCCTCTTTCTGAATTCTGGAATTTCCATTGGACATTTGAATGTACATAATGACGTTGGCGCGAAGGCTCACTTCGCCAGCGGATCGGGTCGCATCTGAATATGTGCGATGGAGGTTGTGTTGCCCTTGCCGTCTTCGAGGTGCCAGATCACGCGTTCCTGATTGCCGGTCCATATTCCCCGGCCCTTCCAACCGGCTTTGGGATCGTCGATGCGACCGTCCATATTGCGGGTGTAAAAATCCAGCGGATAGGGCACGCGAATCGTCACGAACTTCTTCGTATCCGGCATGTAGGCGATCAGCGAATCGGCTCCGGTCCCGTTCACGATGGGAATGTTTTTTCCGAGGCCAAGCGCGTCATAGCGGTCCACCCAATTGTGATAGAAGTGGTCGGCCGAAATATCGGTTCCTTTGAACTTGGGGCTCGGCACCGGATAGAGAGTCCAGCCTTCGGGACATTGCTGCCCCATCGCCTTGGGACCATTCAGAGGTTCTTTGCATTTGCTGCGGTCGAAGTTGGCAAGCTCGCCGCTGCCGCTCAGTGCGGCCCACACCCTTCCCTCGGTATCGATCGCGATACCCAAAGTTCCATAGGCTTCTACGCCCGGGCGCTTCGGATTGTCGAACGGCGGCTCGTACACTTCGGTCTTGCACGTCGCGGGAGGATTGTCGCCGATCTCCATGCGGACGATTCTGCCGGGTATGTCGTTACCCAGCCCTGCATACCACACGCTGCCGTCCACCGGATTGACCGCGATTCCATAGCCGAAGCCCGGACTGACCGCGCGGTCCAGTTTCGGATCGGCGGGCTGATCTGGTGTGGTGAACGCGCCGGTCTTTCCGTCGCCGTTGTAATCGACCACTGCTCCGCACCAGCCAATCGATTTCTCCGAGTCGTGCGTCTGGTTCCACACGTGCGTTTTGATCCAGCCGACTCCTCCCATAGCTCCCGGAGGAATGGGCCGTGACACGTGGTAAATCGTTTCGTCTTTATCGTATCCGAACGCCATATGGCCCGTGGACATGCACACGTCGACCAGTTCGATCTTCCCGGTCTTCGGATCGTAGTTATCGGCGCCTCTGGGCATGTCGCGTGCCGCTTCATCATTTTGGCTCGGCTCGGGCAGGGACATCGGGAAAGCTTTCGCGAAGGGATTGTCGGAACCTTTCTTGCAAAAGGCCGGCAGGTCCGGGCGCGTCTCCGCTTGAAACCAGATGCGGCCCGCGTTGTCCATATGCGGCATCGCGATGTAATTCGGATCGGTCCACACAATATCGTTTCCCCAATAGGGAGACGGCGCCGTCACCGACTGGGGAGTGAAATTCTTCATGAGTTTTTCAGTTCCCGGGCGCAGGGGAACCTGAACGACGGATTTCTTGTTCGTCTTCGGATCGAGCGCCCAGATCGTGGCCGCTTCGTAATCGGTGACGTACACCGGACCGTACGCGTTCTGCGTAATGTTGCGCTCGTTGGTGCTCACCACGTCATGAATGAACGACTTGTCCGTATCGACTTCCCACAGCGTGACGACGGCGTTGCGCTCGACTCCCTCCGGACGCGGCGGCGCGGCCGGCACTTCACCGGCCTTGATTCGGTCGGTCCAGTCCGCGAACAACGCCAGCCCGCGCGTATGCCCGAATTTGCCGAGCAGTTCGATCATTTGCGCGCCGACTTGTCCCGACTGCATCCGCCGTTCCCAGGCCTGCGTCGAGGTATCGAACGCGCCCAGCCCCGGCTCAATTTCCCGCGTCGCCTTGTTGCCCATCTGATGGCAGACGCCGCAGCCCCGTTTGAGCGTATAGACAAAATCCGCCTGCGACTTCATTCCTGAATTCGGCAGCGGAAACGTGCTCTTGGCGGGAATATTCAGAAGGGAATACCAGTAGTCGCCCGGATAATACTGTGCCGCGGCGCGCGCGTCAGGTGCGACAATAGCCGTCAGCGCCAGTGTGACGCCCGGTTTCGAGATGACAGGCTTCGAATCCACCAGGCCATATCCCCGTACCCAAATCTTGTAAGTGGCATTCGGCAGTTCGGGCAGCAGATAGCGACCGGCATCGTCGGTGACGACAATCTTTCGAAACTTGGTCGGCAACTCGGTGGTTTCCGCGATCACCCACACGCCGGCTTCCGGACCTTTCGAACTAGTCACGACGCCGCCGATATTGTCAGCGCCTGCAGAAACAGGACTTGATTCTGCTTGTGCCGCCGCGCTTGACCGTGGCGCAGCTTCGATTCGAACAATCCAGCACGCCGTGACCGCACAGCAAACTATCAACAACGAGATCGTCCCGCGCACCCAGCCCATCCGCATAACTCCTCCTGTCACCATCATGGCGCCAAATTCGTTCGAATGAATAGCACGTCACTCTCTGGATTAATCACAGAGCGCAGCAAAATCACAGCATCGATCATGAGTTTTCCTGACACGGCTTGTAACTTTTCACGAAACCCTTGTCAAGCAGTTTAACGTCTTAGGGATGCAGCAAATTCATTGCGCCAACTGAAAGAAATAGATATAAGATGTCGGCCATAAGTTTAAGACAAGCAAAACTTTGGCTGGCACTCCCGGGCGGCGTGTCGTGTTCGCTGAAGTAAGTTTGTCGGAAGATCGAGCCGATCTTGCGGCGGCTGCGTCGCACGGGATAAAGTCAATCCGAAAGAAGAGACGGTACTCAGGCATACATATGATTCGTCTTCGCTATGTTGCAGCGATCTTGGCCATCTTGATTGCTAAGTGCATGATGCCGGCGTCTGCCGTGGCCCAAGAAACCCCCGCCGGCGAACACGCGGCAGTGCCCCCGCAGACGACTCCATTCTGGGCCTATCCCACCGATCCTCCCGGCGAGAAATTTGTGCCGATGCTCGATGCGTATCTGGCGGATTCGCACCAGACCATCACTGACAAAGACGCTCCGATCCAAATGCCTGGCGTGGAAGTCAAGCTGAGCCTGAATCAGGTCCGGCAAGGCATGGACTGGAATCCGAGCGACCATCCCCCGATGCCCGATATTGTCGCAAAAGGCCGGAGGCCGGCCGTGTTGGGCTGTAGTTTCTGCCACGTGCCCAACGGTCGGGGCCGCGTCGAGAGTTCTCCGCTTGCCGGCCTTCCAGTCGCTTATATGAAGGAGCAATTCGCCGACTTCAAAAACGGCGCGCGTTTAAGCGCCGAGCCGCGGCTGGTGCCTCCGACGCTCATGCAGGCGATCGCCAAGAACGTGACGGACGAGGAGATCGACGCTGCCGTAAAGTATTTTGCCAGCTTCTCTTATAAGCCCTGGGTCCGTGTCGTCGAATCGGCCACCGCGCCGAAGACCCGCCTTGCGGGAGGCATCCTGATCCCACTGGAACCGCAGGTGATGGAACCGATCGGCAACCGTATCATTGAGGTTCCCGAGAGCGTACAGCACACCGCGTTTCATGACTCCGAATCCGGCTTTGTAGCTTACGTTCCACCCGGCAGCATTAAGAAAGGCGAAATCCTGGCCACCACCGGCGGAGCGAAGGTAGTCGGCGGCAAGATTGTCCAGGGCAAAACAATTCAGTGCGGTATCTGCCATGGCACCGACCTGAAAGGGCTTGGGAACGTGCCGGGAATCGCGGGATCTATAGCAACTTACACAATCCGGCAGCTTTACGACTACCAGAAGGGCACGCGCAACGGCAAGGGAGCGGAATTGATGAAGCCGGTCGTCAAGAATTTGAGTCAGGAAGACCTGATCGCGCTGGTTGCGTACGTGTCTTCGCGCAAACCGTAAGGGGCATTTCGTTCGAATAGGGATCTGTAATCGAAGCAATAGGCTATTAGGAGAGGGATTATGGTTAAGATTTCTCGAATTTTCGGGTTCGCTTTTTTCGCGCTCATCGCCACACTGTTGGTGGGACTCCCAGCCTCTGCCCAGGTAGATTTCTCCGGCGGATGGGTCACCAAGAACCATGAAGACGCACCGGAACGAGGTCCCGGTCCCGATATTGGCGACTACACGGGTTTGCCGATCAATAATGACGCACGCGTGCGCGGGGATACCTGGGATGCGAGCATGCTCGAGATGGTCGAGCACGAGTGCGAGCCGCACCCTGCCGACTACGGACCGCGAGGACCTTCGAACATGCGCTGGTGGGGCGATACCGACCCATTCACCAAGGGAGTTACGGCCTGGCACTACCAGGTGGCGTACCTGTTGCCCCTTCGAACCATCTACATGGATGGCCGGCCCCATCCCTCGGAGAACGCGCCGCACACCTGGCAGGGGTTTTCAACCGGTGAATGGGTGGGTGACATGTTGAAGGTGACGACGACGCACCTGAAGGAAGGGTGGACCAGAAGGAATGGCATTCCGCGTAGCGAGCAGTCTACGCTAATCGAATTCTATATTCGGCACCATGACCTCCTAACGCTGGTCGCCTATGTCGAGGATCCGGTTTACCTCACCGAGCCGCTGATTCGAACCAGTGACTGGGTTGCCGCGCCGGGTTTTCAGCAATATCCATCAGTCTGCATCCCCAGCAATGAAGTTTCGCGTCCGAAAAGCTATGTTGCCTACCACTTGCCGGGGAAGAACGAATTTCTGTATGAGTTTGCATCGAGGCGGAACGTCCCCATCGAGGCAGTTCGCGGCGGAGCTGAAACGATGTATCCAGAATATCGAAATAAATTGGCTACCATGCCCGATCCACCGCCACTTCCGGTGAAAAAATAACCATGGACTTTAAATTGAGGAATTATTCGATAACCTTGGGAGTGCCTCTCGCCGCCCTGTTCTTCGTGACGGCGGCCCCTCTGCTTGCGCAGCAGGACACAGCATCCGGCCAGCATAACCGGTCGGACCAGAAGGTCACCCGTAGCGGGGTCGAGTTGCGGCGTCAGGAGAAGGTTTGCAACGACCTGCCACCCGGTGGAATATGCCTTACCTTCGACAACGGGAAAGTTGAGCTGCTACACGTGCAGGGCCGGGTGTACATGATCTCCGGGTTGGGCGCAAACATCACTGTGCAAATCGGGGACAGCGACGTGATGGTGATCGATACCGGACTGCTGCACATGAGCGACAAAGTCCTTACCGCGATCCGGGCGCTGACGGACAAGCCTATTTTCTACATCGTCGATACCAGCATGGATGAAGACCACACCGGAGGCAACGCGAGCCTGTCGAATGCGGGATGGGCCATCCCGGTTGGATCGAATCTCCCGTTCGGACACGATGTCAGCGACCTGACAGGCCTCACCTTCCCGCCGGGCGCGGCAATTCTCGCGCACATCAATGTACTGAACAGGATGAGTGCGCCCACCGGACAGAAATCCCCGGTTGCGGAAGGAATTGTGTCGCCCACGGACGTCTACGAAGACGAGAGCTGGAAATTCTTTAACGGTGAGGAAGTAATTCTATTCCATGCACCCTCCGCTCACACCGATGGCGATACCTTTGTTCTTTTCCGCAGGTCCGGCGTCATAAGCACGGGCGATCTATTCACGTCCATGAACACCTACCCGGTCATCCAGCCGGACAAGGGCGGAAGTATCGACGGCTTCATCAACGGACTGAACCAAATCATCGACATGATTGTGCCGGAGGAAAACGAAGAGGGTGGCACCTACGTGATTCCAGGGCACGGGCGGATATCCGATCGAAACGATATCGTAAATTACCGCGACATGGTGACCATCGTTCGCGGACGCATCGAAGCCTTGGTCAAATCGGGGATGACACTGGAACAGGTGAAAGCCGCAAAGCCCACCGCGGGCTACGATGGCTTGGGCGGCTATGCCGCCACGAGGGACCAGTTTATCGAAGCTGTCTATCGTGATTTGAGCAAGGCGCGCACGAAGCAGGGGAAAACTGCAACTGGAGCGGGGAGATGAAGATGCTCGGGAAAATTTCAGGAAAACGATCGGTATGGCAATCCGCCGCCGCGGTAGTGATGTGCTCTCTCGCCGCCGGCACGGCGACCACTGCAATGGCCCAGGCCCGTCCAGCGGGCGCTGCCGCGCCTCGAACCGCCAAGGACAATGCGCCGTTCGAAATGACCGGCTACTGGGTGTCCATCGTGAACGAAGACTGGCGCTGGCGCATGCTCACCCCGGCCAAAGGCGATTATGCCAGCGTTCCCCTCAATGCAAACGGCACCAAGGTCGCCGATACATGGGACCCGGCAAAGGACGAGGCTGCCGGGAATCAATGCAAGGCGTACGGTGCCGGCAACATCATGCGCATTCCGGAACGCCTGCACATCACGTGGGAAAATGACACCACTTTGCGAATGGACACCGATGAGGGTATGCAGACCCGGCTGTTCCACTTTGACGGTTCGAAATGGCAGCAGGGCGCGACCCCGGATTTGCAGGGGGACTCGGTCGCCCAATGGGAAAGGGAAACCGAAGTCAGGGGAAGTTTCGGCGGATCGTTCCCCGGGAAACGCGGGAATCTGGCCGTGGTTACTAAACACATGCGCGCTGGCTACTTGCGCACCAACGGCGTGCCCTACAGTGAGAACGCGACTTTGACGGAGTACTACGACCGTGTCGATATCAACGGCGTGGCATACCTGATCGTAACCAGCGTCGTGGACGATCCCATCTATCTCAGAGACCGATTTATCACCAGTGGGCAGTTCAAGCGTGAGCCGGATGGTGCTAAGTGGAATCCGGTAGCCTGCCGTCCGCTGTGGCCCCGGCCGCCGAAGTCGCCTGCTGTTCATGTGGACTTCGAGAAGGGTCTTGGCCTGCCTCAGCAAGACCAGGATAAGTAATCGGCGCTCATTCTTGTAAGTTGGCTCAAACCCATTGTGTTCTTGAAGCTTGTGCCTGGGAGAGGCGGCGCGAATTGCGGGGTGGCTGCCGTGGCGTCGTGTCGTGGCCGCCACTGTTTTGAGATAGCGGGTTTTCGGGAGGGCAAAGCGCAGGACAGTCGGCACGTGTGCCGGAGAAGAGTATGTTTCGCTCGGAAGTATCTTTGGGATCCTTCTTGTGAGAGGCATTGATGCTCAACATTTATCGAGTTCATGTGCTCGTTGTGTTCGCACTTTTTGCAGCCGCATCTACGGCTGTCCCCGCGTTTGCCCAAGCCGACCTTTCAGGGGGATGGATTACAAAAGCCCACGAGGATGCGATTGAACGCAGCGATGGCCCAGAGATCGGCGATTATACGGGCCTGCCAATCAACGATGCCGCGCGTATGAGAGCGGACGCATGGGACGCTGAAGAAATTGAGACGCTCGAGCACTTGTGTCAAAAGCATCCCGCGGATTACGCTCCCCGTGGACCATCGAACCTGCGGATGTGGCCCGAAATGGATCCGTTCAGCAGGACCGTCACAGCGTGGCGTACGGAAATGACATACATGCTTCCCCAGCGCACGATTTACATGGACGGCCGGCCTCATCCCTCGGCGAATACCTTGCATACGTCGCAGGGGTTTTCGACCGGTGAGTGGGAGGGTGACAAGCTGAAGGTGATCACAACCCATCTGAAAGAAGGAAGAATCCGGAGAAACGGAATCCCTCGCAGTCCGAACGCCACGCTCACCGAATACTATATAAGGCACCATAACATCCTTACACTTGTGGCACATACCGACGATCCGGCATACCTGACGGAACCACTGATTCGAACGACAAGTTGGGTGCTTGACGAAAACTTCCAATTCAGCCCAAGACACGATCAATGTATTCCGAATGCCTCGGTTCCTCGTCCTAACGGATTTGTTGCTTTCCATTTGCCCGGCGAAAATCCGTATCTTACTGAGTTTGCGTCGAGGCATAATGTGCCCGTCGAGGCCGCCCGCGGCGGAGCCGAGACAATGTACCCCGAGTACGTACGCAAGTTGGCGAACCTTCCGCCTCCACCCCCACTTCCTGGCGATAAAAAACAATGAAACCCCCAATGCGGCGCAATGCCAGAGCAGTTCAGATTGTTTCTGCGATCGCCTTGTTCGCGTCAGCCGGCCGTATTTCCGCACAGCAAAATGCAGGCTACGCTGAAAGCAGCCCATTGCGGCTGGAGCCGACTTGTAGTGTGTCGCCTGTGAGCAGCTCCTGTCTTCAGCTGGACAACGGCAAGATCGAACTGATGCATGTGCAAGGGAATGTGTACATGATCGCAGGGGCAGGGGCGAACATCTCGGTGCAAATCGGGGATAAGTCCGTGTTGCTCGTGGATACTGGAAACGGTCAGGCCAGCGACAAGGTACTCACAGCCATCCGCGCTCTGACGAACAAGCCAATTCTTTTCATCGCCTCAACCAGTCCGGATGAAGATAACACGGGAGGCAACGCGAGCATCGCCAATGCGGGATCGGCCTTGCCTAACGCGTTTGCAACCGATCCAAGCATCGTAGCCGCCGGCGTGAAGATGACATCGGGCGCGCCGATTTTTGCCCAGTTCAATGTGCTGGGGCGGATGAGCGCGGCCGGCCAGAAGGAGGAAGCGCTGCCCACGGACACTTACGAGACCGACAGCTGGAGGTTCTACAACGGCGAATCGATCTATCTCTTTCACGCTACAGGTCATACCGACGGCGACAGCATCGTCCTGTTTCGCGGTTCGGATGTCATCAGCACGGGAGATCTTTACAATCCTCTGATCAGCTATCCAATTGTCGATACGAAAAAGGGCGGGAGCCTCGACGGGATCGTGGATGGGCTAAATCAGATCGTCGAACTGATGGTTGCAAAAGAAGATGAAGAAGGCGGGACCTATGTGATTCCGGGGCATGGTCCGATCTCTGACAGGAATGACGTCGTGAACTATCGCGACATGGTGACCATCCTGCGCGCCCGGATTGCCTCGCTGGTGAAAAAAGGAATGACGCTAGAGCAGGTGAAGGCTGCAAGGCCGACACTGGACTACGATGGCATCGGCAATTATGGTGCCACGAAGGACGTCTTTATCGAGGGCGTCTATCAAGACCTCAAGACCAAGAAATGATAGAGACTTAACGCGGGCACAAAATCGATCACTCTTCCTGGCAAGTAATCTCACCCGTTTTGAGGATTGCCGAACTACAGCAAGCAAGATCAAAGCCTCCCACCCTTCCAAATCCGGGAGGGATGGGCCATCCGGAACTACAAACCTACGGCAAAGGCTCGTCCACATGCCAAGGCATCCGCAGCGAAGGTAACGAAAAGTTCGAATTTTGCAGGAAAATCGATTTCTATTTTCTACCCACCGTCAGGCTGCTGCCGACGCCCGTTGTAAAATCCCAGCCTATTGCGGAATTGTACCTCCCCGCACTGCCGGAAGTAATGTCACGGAAGTCCGCGTTGGAACATTTGGTGGAGGGGCCTGAGCCGCAAATGCTGTAAATTGCGGAGAGCTCCGCCGCGCTGCTTTGATTGAAGGAGTGCGCCAGATTTGCGATGCCTGACAGGGCTGGAGTGGCCACACTGGTTCCGCCGATAATCCACCAGCCTGCAGAACCCTGGTAAGGTGTGGAGTCATAAATGAAGACTCCGGTATTGGGATTCGCGTCGAAAGAGAAGTCGGGCGTGCCGCGCTTTTTCCCAGTGAGATTCGCAACTGGGTTTTGATACGCAGGCACTGGCTCATAGGCGCTGGGTCCGCCGCCGCCGCTGCTCCACGCCGTCTCGCTGACGAAATCGCCGGAAGAATTGCGATTGACTGTGGTGCCGCCCGCGGAAACCACGTAAGGCGAAACGCTGGGATAGAGGGTTCTGCCGCCAGTGTCGCCTGCCGCGGCGAAATAAACTACGCCGGTAGTCTTAAAGTAAGAGTCATACGAAGATTCGCCGGAGAATTCGCTGCCGCCCCAGCTCATGGAAACTTCGCCTGAACCGCCATGTTGGGTGACGATCCCGCTGGCCACGGACACGGCTTGAAACAGATCGGAATAATTGGCCGAGGCTGCCTCTACCAGTACGATTTTTGCCCCGGGCGCCATGGCGTGCGCCCATTCAATATCCAGCGCGGCTTCCAGCGCCCAACTGCCGTTGGCAGCCGGCTTGGTTCCCGCAGCATAAGCTTGCGCGAAACAATTGGATGTCACTGAACCCGAACACTGAACCAGGGCAGGCAATCCAAATTGATTGGAGAAAACAGTCAGGTCCTGGTAAGCAGTGGGGTAGTCGTAGGCGTCCACTATGGCTATAGTTTGCGATCCTCCGATGGGGTTCGGCAATCCGTTATTGCCACTGGAAAGCTTTCCCGTGATTGGGCACCCCGTGCTCAGACTGGCGCCGGAAATTTGATACACGCAAGCCAGCGAGCCTGGCGTCTCTCCCACAGGGATGGTCGAGCCGGATTGCTGCGTCTTCTCGGGGCGCACCAGGATCAGGTGGTTGCTGTGCACTCTGCGGCCCAAGTCTCCGGGAGCCTCATTCGTGGACTCGGGCACCTCCACCGGGCGATCCTTGACTGAAGGTTCCCCATGCCGACCCTCCTCCTGAGCAGCCAGAGGCAGCACAGTAATAGCCGCCATGATTCCAGTGGCAATCAACATCGAGACGCGAGAAAGAGTTCGCATGGGTATTCCTCACATTTTGAAATTGGGAGAGATTTCTCCGCAATTTTCGATTCGGAGATTAGGGAAGATAAGTATACCCTCCTGCTGTCTCAAGGAATACAAAATTTTTCCCCTGAGGTGTCGATTCTTGTACTTCACCAAAGTTCAATTAGGCTTTGTTTTCTATGAGATGCGACACCGATGTTCCAATCCGAAGCGCGACTCAAGTTCGTATGTTCTCCTGACAACTAAGCCGGGGATTCGATCGCCGAAACCTGGTATTTCTTTGCGTATCGGTGTTCTGTTATCTGGCCTAAAACCGGAAGGTCTGGTCGCAAGTCAGATCGTTTGCGGCTGGCTTGTTGAGCCCTGTTGAACCCTTTTGAAGATTGCGAACTACAGCAAGCAAGATCAAAGCCGCCCACCCCTCCAAGTCCGGGAGGGATGGGCTACCCGGCTGGAAACGATTATCTACTTGCCCTTCACCTCGCTATACACTTCGGTGATGAATCGGGTCTTGCTCTGGGGTGTGTCACCCTTGGTCGTCGCGTCGTACGGAGCGGTCAGGTTCTCAGCCAGAACATCGTCCAACGATTTTCCCTGATGAACCAGCTTCTTCGCCTTTGCCAGGATATCCACGACCATCGCGCGATAGGGAAGCAGATCGGCCTTCCTGACCAGCGTGCCGTGACCGGTGATCAGCGTCGTGTCGGGGCCGGCCATCTTCGCGATCATGTCGATCGCTGTGACCATGCCCCGGATCGACCCCCCATTGGCCTGATCGGCATAGGGATATCCGAAATTGCGGTAGAAATCGCCGATATACATCGCGTTCGCCTGCCGGAACCGAATGACCGTGTCGCCGCCGGTATGCGACGCCGGAACGGGAATAAAATCGACGACTTCTCCGTCCATATGAATCGTTACCGCGGGCGCGCCCGGCGTGCCCAGCGGATAGGTCACCACAGGAACACCGGTCGGATCGGGCTCGGGAGCAGGGGTTCCGTTGGCCTGGCGTGGAGGGTGCAGCAATTCATCGCGCAGTTCCTCGCGCGAGAAGATCAGCGCGCCTTGCTTCGCGAAGAAGGCATCCCCGCCGGTGTGGTCAGAATGGATGTGCGAGTTGACCACGATTCGAATGGGAGCGGAGCTGAATGTTCGAATCGTCTTCAGAACCTTGTCGTGTACCTCCTCATTCTGGGAGTCAACCATCAGGATGCCGTCCGGGCCAAAGAGCACGGCGACCCTCCCGCCGGACGCATCAGGGTGGTTCGCGTCAAGCTCGGGCGACCCCTGCAGGATGTAAAGGTTAGGCGCGAGCTTGTCCGTCACCGAAATCTGAATCTTGTCCCATTGCGCAAACGAGCGCCCCGGTACCGATGTCTGCGGTGCCTGCCCCAGCGCCCAAACGATTGCAGGGACAGCCGCCATCGCAGCCAGCATTCCCAACAAGAGCCTTTGACGTTTCATTGGCATTATCCTTTCCGTTCGATCTTCTGGCTGACGATAATCCGATGACAACACAGCTTGCGGAAAAAGTAGCACAGCCACTCCTGGCTGTGCGGGTTTTCCACCCTGACGCATCCCTAGTGCGCGAAGCGCACAAAAACCAAATAGCCAAGAGCGTCTGCTACCAAACCACTGCATCAAAGTGGCACACACTTTAGTGTGTGTGCTTTTGGTTTTTTGTTTGTACGCAGATCTAAACCAGAAAAACAACCCCACGCACACTAAAGTGTACGCCACTAGATGCCGCTAAGAGCGGCTACTGCATACGGTTCTGTGCCGTCACATTCGCGCTCTGCGGCGCCGCGCTGCACCCGGAACTACAAACCCACGGCAATGGCTCGTCCACGGGCCACATCGCGGAATTTTTTCGGCGGATAAACCGCGCCCCTTTGAGTCCGCTGGCGTTATCGGTCACTGGGAGCAATATTGGGCGAAAGACTCGACCCGCTGCGCGATATCTTCTAAAATCCTTGCATTTATTTCCTTTTGGGTACCGATAGAGTAACATCCACGTTATTATAAGACAGTACCTCCGCTCTCAAGTCCATATGCAAACGAGCGGCATTCGACAAGCAACGACAGTATTGAGGTAATAGGAGGAGGCATGCTCGAAAGATTAATCGAAAAATTCCTGGATACCTTGGAGAAAAAACTGGGGTCACGCAAATTCATCGAACTTTCAGTTTTTCTATTACTGATACTTGTATCGTATGATCTCGTGATTCATGAAATTAAGTATACAGCTCTTATCGTAGCATCATTTGTGATATGTGCAGGGATTTGGTACGTCTGGGCATTTTATCTAAGAAGATTCAAAACCATCCAAAGTCATTTATTTCTGGCACTTGCAATATTGACTTCGGTGGCTTGGGGGGCTGGGTTAGAGCGCCTCTTGACTTTGTCGCACAGTAAATTTGTTCAAAAGATGGCCCTTAGCCAGCAGTTTGAAAAGAATGGAAATTATGACGACGCAGCTAAAGCAGTCGCGGAAGCATTGTCTATCGCTAACAAGGCTGCGGACAAAAAGGAAGAACTACAGAGCGTTTGTCAGTTGGGTGAATATCAAGGATTGTTGGGGCAAGTCGCGGATACCCAAAAATCTCTTGCGTCGTGTCTCTCTTTAGCCGCTGAACTCGGAAATGTCCGCGAGCAAGCTGGAGCTGATATTCGTTTAGGGCAGTTCGAGACCACGAACGGTAACGTTGATCGTGCCTACCAGTATTTGCAGGATGCTCTAGACCTCAATAATAAAAAATTGCAGGACGACTCCCTTATCGAGGGTACTGCCATGCGCGCTTTTGGCGATCTAGCCAAGAATCGGGAACATGATGACGAAGCGAGAAAAGATTACCAGACTGCTCTCGAGATGTACGACAAGATTCACAACCGGCAAGGGGAAGCAGACGCCCTCCTCGGTTTAGGCGACCTAAATTCTGGCGCGGGGAGCAAGGATGAAGCCCGAAAGAACTATACACAGGCCGCTAACCTTTATCATGAGATATCCAACCGTGAGGGCGAAGCCCATGCGCTTGTAGGTTTAGCGGACTTGGAACGCGAGTTGGGTTACAACAACGAAGCTCGCAAGAACTACGGGGCGGCGTTAGGAGCCTACCAGGATCCGCATGGAGAGGCTAACGTTTGGTTTGGCGTGGGTGAGCTTGAGCGTAGGTTAGGAAACAGCAGCGAGGCGCGACAGGATTACGAGAAAGCCCTTGACCTGTACGGGGATGACAAGCTGGACAAAGCTAATGTTTTGGTGAGCCGGGGAGTTTTGGAATTCACTGTAGGGAACTATAAAGAAGCCCGTGAAGATTTGACAACTGCTCGCGGACTTTCTCATGAATCGGGTGACCAATCGGGTGAGGCAAGCAGTTGGGAAGCTATGGCCGACCTCGAAAGCGAACTAGGGAATTACGATCTGGCGCGCAAGTATTATGGGGATGCTCGCGATTTTTACCAATCTCACATGGATCATGCAGATGAGGCGAATTGTCTGCTCGGTTTGGGCAAGTTAGAGAGTAAGTTAGGACACACCAGCATAGCCAACCAAGATTTTGAAGAGTCGGGCAAGCTCTTTGGAAACGAAGGCATCTCATATGGCGAAGCCGACGTTCTGTTTGCCAAAGCAGAGCTGGAACGCAAACTCAAGAAGAATGACGGGTCCCGCTCAGACTATATGATGGCCCGTGAAATATATACAAAGGTGGAAGGGCATGTAGGCGAGGCACAAGTCTTACTTGGCCTCGGCGACCTGGAACGGGAGTTGGGAAATAGCAACGAGGCGCGCCTAGATTATGGTGAGGCTCGCGGGCTGTACCAGAAGCAGCAGAGCCAGATAGGCGAAGCCAACGTCGATTACTCGGAAGGCTTGCTTCCGGTCAAAGTTGGACAAAGAAAAGATGCCTTGGATTTACTAAATAACGCACTAAGCATGTATTTGAAGATCGGAAGATCAGACAAGGCCCGCGAAGTGCGTCAGCAGTTGGACAAATTGGGAGGGTCGACCACTTCGACGGGTGGCAGGCCCTTTCGTTCTTTTTGGGGTGACGAGCACTAACTCTTGAAGTGTAACACTCGAGTAAATGAATATGAGTAAATGTTCTGGGTTTTTAGGGTGGCAGGTCCTTCGTGTAGTTCGAAGGGGCTGGATTTAGATTGGCGGCCATTCTCTGAATGATCCAACTTTCAAGATCGTCAGCGGCGAATGGAGGAAAATGGTCGGGGCGATAGGATTTGAACCTACGGCCTCCTGGTCCCGAACCAGGCGCGCTACCAGGCTGCGCTACGCCCCGACGGCGGGCAATCGGAGGCGAAAAATCACTCCGAACGGGACAACCAGAATAACATAGCTCGATGTCTCCACCTAGAGGCTGCGTCAATGCAGGGTGTTGTCCTAATTTCAAAAGCGCCGCATCGAGTCTGAGCCTTCGGAGGTCCGACCTTTAGGTCGGACATTGAAGTCGTTTAGCACTGGGCTTTAGCCCCTGAAGCTTCAGGGGCTAAAGCCCAGTTAGACCAAAATCTATGTCCGAGCTAAAGCTCGGACCTCCTAAAATTCAGGAACTTCCCGACAATTTTCAAGTTAGGACACTACCCAACGCCGCCGATCGAAAGGGAGGGGCAGCCGCTGTGTTATAGTGGACCCGAAATAAATCTTCCGTTTCCAGCACACGATCGATAAATTCAGGGGAGGATCACGAACGGCTGGTTCGTGGACAACGCGATGGCATTGATCGAGCGCATTCAGAAAGACTTGACCGAAGCGATGATGTCCAAGGACGAATTGCGCCTGAGCGTGCTGCGGATGGTGAAGTCCGCGCTCAAGTACAAGGAGATCGAGAAAGTCCGCCCCCTGGACGATGCGGAATCGATGCAGGTGCTGCAAACGCTGGTCAAGCAGCGGCGCGAATCGGTCGAGCAGTTTACGAAGGGTGGCCGCCAGGACCTGGCCGATAAAGAGACGAAGGAAATCGCCATTCTCGAAGCTTATCTGCCTGCTTCTGCCTCCGACGCTGATATGAGCGCTGCTATTGAAGCTGCCATCGTCGAAACCGGAGCGAACTCCCCGAAATTCATGGGCGCGGTAATTAAGGCTGCCAAGGCGCGCCTCGAAGGAAAGACGGTGGACGGCAAGATGCTTTCGGAGCGGGTCAAAGAGCGGCTTGCGAAGATGGGGTGAGGGTAGAAGAAGATGAAAGTTAAAAGTTCAAAGTCAATCGCCCGACCACCTTTGTTTGCCGATCTTTTCTTCTCTTATCGACTTTTCCCCCGCTCTCCGCGTATCCTCCCTTGATGCCGCTGCCTGAAACGATTCCTGTTCGCTATACGGATGAAGAAGCCGGGTACGTAACTGTGCGTCCGGTTGTGCGACAGACGTTTCGGTTGGATGAACTTCTGGATATGCTCCTGAGCGTCACGGGCAAGGATACAGCGCGCGTGCGGCAGCTTCTTCATTCCGGGACGGTCGTTTATCACTTTTACCGCTATTCATGGGATGGGATCGACGCGGATGAAGCGGAACTCATTGCGGCCTTGGCGCAATTCCCGGATGCCGATCCGTCGCGTCCCTTTCCTCCTGCGCAATGCACATTGGTGCTGTTCGAATCTGGCGGACTAAATCCACGGCATTTAATGGAACTGCCCCGCGCAGCAGGATCGAAGCGCCGATTGCTTTGGGGACAAAGTTTCTGGGAGGTCCTGCTTGAAATTTCTGTCCATGAAAAATTGTGGTACCACGGCTACTCCTACGGGCGCCGCGCGGACATCTATCGCCTGGATCTCGATGGGGAGAATACGGAGTTGATTATCAGGGCCGCGAAACGCGTGGCCCCGCGCAGTTTGCGCCCGGTGATTCACGTGCTGTCTGGAACTTCGAGTCTTTTATTTGTCTGTCCGCGTTAAGGAATGTTACTCGGACGCGCTGTTTAACACCTGGCGCACGATCATGTTGAGAACGCTCAGAATTAAGCCTCCCCAGAACGCAGGCCGCAGTCCGTGGACTTCGAAGCCGGGCACGAAGACTGCGGCCAGCTTCAGCATCACCGCATTGATGAGCAGCCAGAAAAGCCCGAAGGTGAGGATGGTAAGGGGAAATGTCACAATCTTCAGCAACGCGCCAACCGTGCCGTTCACGAGCCCGATAACTACCGCCGCGAATAGGGCCGTTCCCAGTCCTCTTACAAAGATTCCTGGAACGAAGTGCGCGACCAGCAGCAGGCAAAGCGCGCTCAGTAACCAGTGGACGAGAATTTTTACCATATCGTTCCAATCTTGGAGCACTAACTAGCTGCAGTCAGGCCAACAGAATAGTACGCTGAACCTGACGATTCGTACAGTTCCGCCTCACTTGCCGAGATGTGCTCGATTCGCTGTAGAATCAGTTCGCCCGACAATCGCGGAGGTGACGTTTGGCCAACAAATCGTGGAGCTCGACTGCACCGCCGGCGGAATTTCGTCCCTACGTGGACGAGTCCTCGGTGATGACGGAGTTCAGCTGGCGCGCGGTGATTCTGGGCGCAATTTTCGGCGCGCTGTTCGGGGCGGTCTCTGTGTACGTTGGGCTTCGCGCCGGGCTGACGGTTTCCGCTTCGATTCCGATTTCCGTGCTGTCGATTTCCATCCTTCGCGCGTTCGGCAAATCCACGATCCTTGAAAATAATATGGTGCAGACCACCGGCTCGGCGGGCGAATCGGTGGCGGCGGGCGTGATTTTTACTTTGCCCGCGCTGATCTTCATGGGTTTTTCGCTGAACACGGAATACTGGCGCGTATTTTTTCTCGCGTTGATCGGCGGATGGCTCGGCGTGCTGTTCATGATTCCGCTGCGTCGGCAATTGATTGTGAAAGAACATGGGAACTTGACGTTTCCGGAGGGCACTGCTTGCGCCGACGTGTTGGTGGCGGGGGAGCGCGGCGGATCGTTTGCGAGCAGCGTGTTCTGGGGACTGGGCATCGGCGGGGTGTACACCTGGCTGATGAACTCGATGCAGATGTGGCCGGTGCAGCCGGAGTATCAGCCGAAGTGGCTGCCGGGTTCGTCGTTTCGTGCAGCGATCACATCAGAGTATCTCGGCGTGGGCTACATCATCGGTCCGAAAACAGCGGGCACAATTTTTGCGGGCGGCGTGTTTTCGTGGCTTGTGCTGATGCCGGCCATCAAGTTCTTTGGGCAAAACATGCCCGGCGCGCTTTATCCCTCGACGATTCCTATTGCGCAGATGTCGCCCGATCAGATTTGGGCCAGCTACATTCGCCCGATTGGAGCGGGCGCGGTGGCTGCGGCGGGACTGATTACACTGCTTCGAACGCTGCCGACGATTGTGAACGCGCTCACGGCGGGACTGAAGGATGTCCGCGCGCAGCGCGATCTGGGTGCAAACGCGCCGCAAGCGGGACGGCTCGAACGCGACCTGCCAATGAAGTTCGTTCTGATCGGGTCCGCCGTTCTCGTCGCGATGATCTGGGCGCTGCTGACGTTCAAGCCGATTCCCGGAGCGGGCACCGGACTACTTTCGAATCTTGCGGCAGCGCTGCTGGTGATGGTCTTCGGATTCTTGTTCGTGACGGTCTCCTGCCGCATCTGCGGGCTGATCGGGACGTCTTCGAATCCGGTGAGCGGCATGACGATTGCGACGTTGATGGCCACCTGCGCCATGTTCCTGGTGACGGGCTGGACTGGCGGCGCGTACGCAGCGCTGGCGATCACCATCGGCGGCGTTGTAGCCATCGCCGCGGCCAACGCTGGAGGGACTTCGCAGGACTTAAAGACGGGCTACCTGGTGGGAGCCACGCCGCAGCGGCAGCAGATCGGATTGATTGTCGGCGTATCGGTAGCGGCGTTTTTCATCGGCCTAACGCTGATAGGCATGAACAAGGGCCTTGAAAAATATACGCCAAACGTAATTCCCATCAATCTGGCGCAGCTTCCCGAGGGCGTACAGGTCGAGTCGCAAAATTACGAGCACGCGGGCAAGACGTTTGTGCTCGTCAACGCGCTAGGCTCGACGGAAGTGCCCGACGGAAAATATCTCTACGATCCCGCGACGAGTCGGATCGAAATTCAGTGGGTGCAAGGCATTGGGAGCGATGCGGCACCCGCTCCACAGGCGCGCCTGATGGCCACGGTCATCAACGGCATCCTTACGCGGCGTCTGCCGTGGCGGCTGGTGCTGCTCGGCGTATTTCTGGTGATCGCCATTGAGTTACTGGGGGTCCGCTCGCTGTCCTTTGCAGTCGGCTCGTACCTTTCCATCGCCACTACGGCTGCGATCTTTGCCGGCGGCGCAGTGCGCTGGCTGGTCGAGCGCAACAAGCCGAAGACCGCCGAAGGCGAAAGCGAAGTCAGCCCCGGCTCGCTCTATTCCAGCGGATTGATCGCGGCGGGCGGCGTCGTGGGCCTGCTGGCAATCATCATCAAGCTGATGGAAATTCGCGGATGGGTCGCGCCCGACAAATTTAACGTCGGCGAAAAATGGATTGGCAGCCTCGTGACAAGTGGGTGGTTGGGTGTTGCAATGTTTTTGCTGCTCGCGTCGTCGCTGTTTTTCTTTGCCCGGAAGAAATTGCAGTAAGAGCAACTGTTCAATATTGAGCAGTTTAACCAGCATCCAATCAAGCACCATTATCGATGGGAACGGCCCAGTCATCGGAGGTTCCGTGGCTTCTTCTATCGGTCCGAAACTGTCCAGAACTTCTTCCATGGAATGTCTTCAAGGATGCTCACTGTTTTGCGCGCTGTCGCCTGATTCCTTGAGAGCTTTGGATAACATCATTCAACCGATTCTCTTCACAAAGGGCGCAAATCTTTTCGTTCAAGGCCAACCGAGTTACGGACTTTTTATTCTTAATGCCGGGCGCGTCAAACTTACTTCGGTAACGGCTGGCGGGTCGGTGGATTTGCTGACGATTGCCAATGAGGGGGAAGCCATCGGCTTGTCGGCGACGGTTTCCGGCAGGCCCCATGTAGCCACTGCCACCACCATGGAATTGACGCAGGCCGTTCTGGTTCACCAGAATTCGTTCCTGGAGTTCATCGAGACGCATGGCGATGCAGCGGTGAGAGTTGCGCAGGTTTTGGCCGACCTTTACCATGTGGCGCAAGAGGAACATAAACATCTGCTGGTTCGCCAATCTACCGCGCAGAAACTGGCCAGATTTGTCCTCGATTGGTCCATCCACCAGCCTGAAGATGGCGACGAGCTCCATTTTGAATTTACGCATGAGGAAATCGGACATGCAATTGGCACTACACGCGAAACGGTCACCCGCGCTCTGGGGAACTTCAAGAGCCGGAAGATCCTGGCGTTGCAGGGTTCCAGGCTCATGATCCAAAACCGCTCGACGCTGAAACACATCGCTGACGCTTAGAAGCTATTGCACAACCCTCCGCAAGACGATCATGAAGCAAGCGATATGA
>CAZUNI010000040.1:0-43395 GCA_964622265.1 uncultured Acidobacteriaceae bacterium
CGTCTTACCGCCCTTGGAGAGCTATTTGTCTTGACATCCCCTTTTATAGAACGGGCTTCACGGAATGTGACTCACCATCTGAAATCGCCCGTTTTCGAAATCCCCCAAGCCTCTGTGATACGATGATAGGTCTGAAAAGAGGATATTAACCGCATTGAGTAAACCTTCACTTTTAGCAATCCCCCTGGGCGGACTAGGCGAGTTCGGCATGAACATGATGGTCCTCCGGTTTGGGGACGACATGATTCTGATCGATGCCGGAATGATGTTCCCGGAAGCCGAACTTCTGGGCGTGGACATCGTGATTCCGGACATCACCTACCTGAAACAAAACAAGGAGCATCTCCGGGCCATCCTGCTGACGCACGGGCATGAGGACCATATCGGAGCCCTGCCTTATATCCTGCGCGATTTGAACGCGCCGATTTACGGCACGCGGTTCACGCTGGCCCTGGCGCATAAGCGGCTTGAGGAGCACGGCCTGCTCGAAAAGGCCGACCTGCGCGAAGTGATTCCCGGTCGCAAGCTGGAAGTTGGCCCCTTCGAAGTCGAGTTCATCAGCGTAACGCACAGCACTATCGATTGCGTGGCGCTGGCGATTCGCACTCCGGTGGGTATCGTGATTCACACCGGCGATTTCAAGATGGACCAGTCCCCCATCGATGGCCAGCCATTCGACTTCCACGCGTTTGCGCGCTACGGCGAGGAAGGCGTGCTGGCGCTGTTCAGCGATAGCACAAACGTCGAGCGGCCCGGCTACACTCCCTCGGAGCGCACCATTCGCCCGCGTATCGAAGAATTAATGCGCGCCGCGACGCGCAAGGTAATTGTCTCCTGCTTCGCCTCGTCCATCCCACGCATCCAGCAAATCCTGGATATTGCGGCAGCGGCGGGGCGTAAGGTCGGCTTCATCGGCCGCAGCATGGTGGACAACGTGGAAATCGCGCACGGCATGAACCGGCTGAGGATTCCCGACGGCCTGGTCGTTCGCACGCAGGATATTGCGTCCTTTCCCGCGGACAAGCTGGTGGTAATGGTAAGCGGCAGCCAGGCCGAGCCGATGTCTTCCCTTTCGCGCGTCGCTGTGGACACTCATCGGCTGCTCACGCTCAACGAGCGCGACACGGTAATCCTCTCCGCGCGCATCATTCCCGGAAACGAAAAGGCCATTTTCCGGATGCTGGACCACATGCTCCGCAAGCGCGCGCTGGTCTATTACGACAATGACGGCGGCACGATTCACGTTTCCGGCCATGCCAGCCAGGAAGAGCAGAAACTCCTGCTGAACCTGGTGCGCCCGCGCTACTTCATCCCCATACACGGCGAATTCCGCCAACTCTTCCGCCATGCCGCGCTGGCGCATACCGTGGGGACCGTCTCCGGAGAAATCCTGCTGATCGAGGACGGCCAGCCGATTGAATTCACCGACGACGCTGCCTATCGCCGCGACCCTGTGACGGCGGGTCGCATCTGCGTCGATTCCGGCTCGCTCGAAGAGATCGAACAATTCGTGATCCGCGATCGTCAGCATCTTTCCGAAGACGGCGTCGTCGTGCCGATCATCGCCATCAATAAACATACGGGCCGGATCGAATCGCAGCCGGAAATTGTGACGCGCGGATTCCTGCCAACCGAAGACGGCCGCGAATTGCTCGATGGCGCGCGCGAAGTCATTCTCCGCACCGTCGATCAATCCAACCCCGAGGAAAAGACTGACTGGAGCGTCATTAAGGAAAAAATTCGTGTCGATCTACGGCGCTACCTCAAGAAACAAACGTCCAAACGGCCGCTGATCCTTCCCGTTATTCTCGAACTGTGAGCCATTGGCGTGGCGTCTTCCACAGTTAAACTTCGCTCTTATCTGCCTTCCGATTTCGAGACCCTTTATCGAATCGACCAGATTTGCTTCCCGAAAGGGATCGCCTACGGTCGATTCGAAATGAAAGTTTATCTTCGCGTGCGTGGCTCCTATTGCATGATTGCGGAATCGGGCGGCGAAATCGCAGGATTCATTCTCTCGGAGCTCGCTCCAGACGAGGGTCACATCATCACGCTGGACGTTCTCGAACAATACCGGCGACAGGGGGCCGGCTCGATGCTCCTCGAAGACGCCGAGCGGGAAGCAGCCTCACGGGGAGGCAAGCGCGTGGTTCTAGAAACCGCAACAACCAACAAAGCTGCGATTGCCTTCTGGAAAAACCACGGCTATCGTCAATTTGTAACAATTGATAATTACTATGGTCCGGGACTCGATGCTTTCGGAATGGCGAAGGCTCTTAGCCCAGCGCCGGAGGAACGTTGAACGATTATCTCTTGTCCGTGATCCTGGGAATCGTGGAAGGACTGACCGAATTCCTGCCCGTCAGTTCCACGGCGCATTTGCGCATCGCTGAAGCACTCATGCACCTGGACCTTTCAGACCCCTACTGGAAGATGTATTCCATCGTGATTCAACTGGGAGCGATCCTGGTTCTCCCGATTTATTTTCGTGACCGCATCGCGAAATTTCTATCCACGTTTCCGCAGGGCGAGCGCGGCGACCGGACAGTCCTGACACATCCTCTGAGCCTCACGGCGATTGCGTTTGTGGCCACGGCAGTTCCCGCGTTCCTTTTAACGAAAATCATTGGCAAGCATCTGGAGAGCTTGACCATCATCGGCGCTTCCCTGCTGATCGGCGGAATCGTAATGTGGCTGATCGACGCAAGAAACGCCAAATCGGAAACCGCCGGTGAGGGCGCTCCAGGCAGCCGAATTCACACTTGGCATGTGGAAGAGATGAGTTTCGGCCAGGCGGTATGGATCGGCGCTTGCCAGACATTGTCTGCCGTATTCCCGGGAACTTCGCGGTCGATGTCCACAATCGGAGCGGGACAGTTAGCCGGAATGTCGCGCGCCTCGGCTCTGGAATTTTCCTTCTTCCTTTCGATGCCAACGATGGTCGCGGCCACTGGGTATGATCTATTGAAGACTCTAGTGGGAAAGTCAGAGAACCCGGTCGGCGTCACACACATGGATACTCATGGTTGGATCGTTTTGGCGATCGGCTTCGTGGTCTCTTTTGTTGTGGCCTACGGCGCGGTGGCGTGGTTTATGGCCTGGGTGCGAAAGCACGGCTTCGTCCCCTTCGCAATTTATAGAATCATCGTAGGAATAGGAGTCCTGGCGTGGGTAGCAAAACTGGGAGGATAAGTGGCACACATCTTAGTGTGTGTGCTTTTGGTTTTGATTTGGTCTTTAGCTTCGATCCCGCTCCCACTTTCACAACTGCCTAATCCAACTCTAAGCTAACCCCACACATGCTAAAGCATGTGCCACTTGGGCGCTGCACTTGCCAACACACTCGCTGCATATCTTTCTTGCCTACCGTATTGCCTTTGGTATAGTCATTTCGTTGCTCTCGGTATTACAGATGGGTTTCGCGCGACAGCGCCCGCGCCCCCTCCCTGCGACGAGCACCTTCCCCTATTGAGGAGACATTGTGCGCGTTTTAACCCCAACGGAAAACAACCGTTTAAATGAATTGATCGGCTTTCTAGGTATTACGATTGCCATTCTGATCGCGCTGGCGCTGCTTTCTTACAGCCCTCACGATCCATCGTTCAACGTGTCCGCCGACGCGCCCGACATGCACGCAGCGCGCAACTGGATTGGCCCGGTCGGCGCGTATGGCGCGGACCTGCTGTTTCAGGGCTTCGGCTACGCCGCCTTCTTGTTGCCGGTGGGAATCTTTGCCATTGGATGGCGATGGTTCCGCAGCGAGGCGCTCGACTCGCCCGTCATTAAAATGGTCGGGTACACGATGCTGGTGTTGATGGCGCCGACGCTGCTCACGCTGTGGCACATGCCGGAGGTCCGTGGCGCGATACCGCCGGGCGGGATGCTCGGTCACCTGGGATCGGCCGGATTGCGTGCGGCATTTAATACCGTCGGCGCGAATGTAGTCGCGCTGGCTTTCTTCTTCGTCGCGCTCTTCCTGACGACCAAATTTTCGTTCATCGAAACGCATGAAACGATTCGCGGCCCCTTGAGCAAATTGAACGTGATCGGCTCGCTAAAGGAACGTTACGCCCTCTGGCGCGATGAACGCGAAGATGCGCGCATGCGCAAGCGCCTGGAGCAAATCAAGACCGAGGGCCGTCCGCCGATTCCGGAACAGGACGTGGAGGAAGTGGACCGCAGCGCCGCCATCGAACGCGACCGGCGGGAAGTCGAGCCCAGGGAAGCCAAAGGCCCGCACACCATTGTTTTCCATGAAGAGAAGAAACCGCCTAAGGCCATCGCAGCGCCAAAAATCTTCAAGGGAGCCACGAACTTCCGTCTTCCCTCTTCCGAACTGCTTCGCATGGCCGAGCGCAACGAGAGAATCGAAGAGGACGAGTTAAAGGAATGCGCGCGCGCCATCGAACAGAAGTGCCAGGAGTTCGACATCGGCGGTCGCATCACGCAGATCAATCCCGGCCCTGTCGTCACGACCTACGAATTAAAGCCGGAAGCGGGCATTAAGTACAGCCGCATTACCGGCCTCGCGGATGATCTCTGTCTTGCTTTGAAAGCCGAGTCCATCCTGATCGAGCGCATTCCGGGCAAATCCACAGTTGGCATCGAAGTCCCGAACGCCAATCGCCAGACCATCGCTCTCCGCGAGCAAATCGAATCGGCGGAGTTCATCAACTCGCCGTCAAAGATGACGCTCGCTTTGGGCAAGGACCTTATCGGACGCAATCGCGTTTCCGACCTGGCGCAGATGCCGCACCTGCTGATCGCCGGTTCCACAGGAACAGGTAAGAGCGTCTTCCTCAACTCACTGATTCTGTCCCTGCTCTACAAAGCCACACCTGACGAATTAAAAATGATCATGATCGATCCCAAGCGGCTGGAGTTGGGTCTGTACGAAGACATCCCTCACCTGCTAGCGCCGGTAGTCACCGATGCGAAGGTTGCTTCGAACGTGTTGCGCAACGCCACCCGCGAAATGGAATCGCGCCTGAAACTACTGGCCGAGCGCGGCGTTCGAAACATCGACCAATACAACAAGACGTTCCAGAAGAATCAGTCGCTCTCCCTATTCGACGACGCTGAAAACTCCGAACACAAGCCGCTGCCCTACATCGTCATCATCATCGACGAATTGGCCGACCTGATGATGGTGGACACCAGCAACGTCGAGGAATCGGTCACACGCCTCGCGCAAATGGCGCGTGCAGTCGGCATCCACTTGATTCTGGCAACGCAGCGCCCATCGGTGGACGTAATCACCGGCTTGATCAAGGCCAACTTCCCTGCCCGCATTTCGTTCCGCGTGGCCAGCAAGGTCGACTCGCGAACGATTCTAGACGCCAATGGCTCGGAATCGCTACTCGGACGCGGAGACATGCTCTATCTACCCGCAGGCTCGTCCCGCCTGAACCGTATGCACGGTCCGTTCGTCACCGAGGACGAAATCATCGCCGTATGCGACCACTGGCGCTCACAGGCCAAGGCCGTCTACAACGAACGTCTGCTCGAAGCCCCTAAGGACGAGAACCCAGCAGGCCCGGATGGAGAAGCTGGAGGCGAGGAAGTCGATGACCTCCTATATCAGGATGCCGTACGCATCGTGTGCGAAGCTGGGCGAGCTTCCACGTCAACTTTGCAACGCCGTTTGCGTGTAGGCTACGGCCGCGCCGCAAGACTTATCGACATCATGGAAAAAGACGGCATCGTCGGCCCGCCGGATGGAACCAAGCCGCGTGAAGTCTTAAAAGGAAAAGACTGGGTGCGCGAGGTCGATCACTCGTTGCGTTAAAGTTAACTGTTTGGGCGTGGAAAATCGCAGAGGCCGAATAAAGATATTTTTTGCTCGGCCTCTTTTTTATATTTGGACTTTTGTCTTTTATGACCAGAACAGTTTGACACTCCCGCAACGCGCCCGTAGAATCTTTTACGCCCCGGTGCCGGGGTAGCTCACCGGTAGAGCGCGGCCCTGAAAAGGCCGGCGTAGGGAGTTCAACTCTCCCCCCCGGCACCATTTCTCCCAAATAAAATATTGTAGTTCAGTGGCGGGTTCCCCACCCTTTGTGGTTTTCAAAGGTGGGGGTTTAGATTCATGAACTCCCATGAAGCGATGAGATAAGCAGAAATTCAGGCCCGAAACTCCCCACCCTTGCATAAACCGCAAGGATGGGGCACCGGGCGAACCCGTACATTCTCGCGGCCATCTGCGAATACAGGGCGGCGCAATACAGACTACCGCTCTGACTCGCTCGGCGTAAAGGCGGCCTGCTATTTCGCATGACGCAAACTATGTTCACTCCGAAAACTGAGGTCACCCATTTTGACGAGCTTGACGTAACAGTTGCATAGAAACTTCGACCGCTCCTCCACGTCAGCCAGTTCCTTTGCATCGCGGAGATTTTGGTCGCGAAGAAAATCTTCATGCGGAATTTCTGGATTATTGCGGGGCGGCCATCGCTGCTTTTCGAATGCTTCACGGTCTCTCTCAATCAAAAGCCTTTGTACTCGCGCGGGATGGGTCGCGAGCTTGTGTACCAACTCGTTTCGAGCGATTCGCGCTTTCAGAATAGCTTCGAATCCGTTTTGCAGCGCATCTGCCTCAGCTCCCAAGCCTGATCCACGAAGTTTTTTGAATGCCGTTTTATTAGGGCACTTCTCTTTGATCTTCTTTCCAAGTGCACTCACGTTGATAAAATCTGTTAGTCGGTCGGCAGCGGAGACCAGCGCGGTGAGAGCGGCAAACTCGTTGAAGTCAAACTCAGTCGGGCTGATACGGAGTGGTTGAACCGCCGGTTGATGGAGCAATGCATGGCCAATGAAGTGGCGTGTTGCTTTCATCAGGCCAAAGAAGTCGTGGCCTAGTTCCATCAATTGTTGCTCTACTTCGGTGGGTGCTCGGTCTGGCGGGGGTTTCATTCTGCCAAGCAATGACGTCATGGTCGTACGGAGAATCGAGTGCCCACATGGCATACCCGAGAAACTCAGGGTCTTCGTCGTTCTCGTTAAGCCAGCCAAATGCGTCAACATCGAAGACACCCCGGCTGCGAAGAAGTTCTTCTATTTGATTTCGCACGGCAGTAAGGTCAACAGTCATTTCTCTTGCGACCCGCTTAGTTTCCGGTGAGGCTACGCAACCCAATCCTTGCGAGAGATAAGCTCGTGGTTCACTTCGGCTTCAAACTGGGATTCTTCGAGAATGTGCTTTACAAAATCCGCATGCATGTCCCCGCATATTACAAGAATACTCTTAACGCCCATTTCACTCCCACCTTGAACGGATTGATTGGCGAAAAATCGCTCGCGCACATCGTCGGAGGGAATGCGATGGTGGATCGTTTGAACGTTGCCAGAATCGGGTGGGATTTCTACTTCGTCAAACGGACGGTCGAGAGACGCTTCGTAGATTCCCGCTTCCAAGCGTTCCTGGGCTGTCATTACGATATTCCGCCAAGGAATACGCGGACTGTACTGGTAAGCGAGCATTTGTGCCACCGAAGCGTAGCAAGGGTTGCTCTCTTCACAGATGAGGTCCACTCCTCGATCAGCTATCACCCTACGCAAAACCGCTTCGAGGCGCGTCGTGTTCTCCGCCATTTTGGGAGTTACGGTGATCTGTGGAATGGGTGCGAGCTGCCAGTTGTGGTCGATTGACAAAACGAGAAATCTCATGCGCGGGTTTCCTCGGTGCGCCGGATTCTACCACGCACGGCCCGGCTATCTCACCGTCGCCGTGCTTTTTTTCTCGTTCGTGCTCTTGCTTTTGGTTTCTTGATCCACGGCAAACGCTTTTTGAGAAGCTTCAATGCCTGAATCGTCAGGACCACCGTAGCCACAATATCTTTGGCGAATTCAAGGACCAGGTGAATCTCCGCCTGACTCGGAACGTAAACCGGATTCCGAATCCGTAGCTCAAACCGTGTGAAGCTCCACTTCGGAGAAAGTTCTTTTTGCATGGCGGGCAGCGAGGCCGGGTGCCCCACCCTTTGTGGGTTTCAAAGGGTGGGGGTTTAGATTCATGAACTCCCCTGAAGCGTTGAGATAGGCAGGAATGCACGCCCGAAAATCCCCACCCTTGCATAAATCGCAAGGGTGGGGCACCCGGCACCCAAAAAGTTCTCCGTGTTACCTCTCGAAAACCCTGAATTGACAACACAATTTCACAAGCATACGATTCCCTTCAGTTTCAAACGCTTACCCGGCAACTGAAGGAGATCGGTCCCATGAACAAAAAACTATTTTACGTGGCGACATTCATGATTGGCGCCGTTGCTTTACTGGCAGACTCGCGCCCCGGACATAGCGCCGGCAAGGCTGCCGCGGCGGTTGCGATCAAAGGCGCTGACATCGGCGGTGTGGTCACCAGCGCGAACGGGCCGGAAGCGGGCGTCTGGGTAATCGCTGAAACGAAGAACCTGCCCACAGGGTTCCGCAAAATCGTGGTAACCGACGATCAGGGGCGCTACCTCATCCCCGATCTACCGAAAGCGAATTATCAGGTGTGGGTGCGCGGCTATGGCCTGGTGGATTCGTCAAAGGTGCAGGGCGCGCCCGGAAAGCTGCTGAATCTGGCAGCGGTGGTAGCGCCCAACGCAGCTGCGGCGGCGCAATATTATCCGGCGGCCTACTGGTATTCCATGCTGCACATCCCGCCGAAGAGCGATTTCCCCGGCACTGGCGACAACGGAAACGGTATTTCGGATCGCATCAAGGACCAGGCCAATTGGGTTGAGCTGGTAAAGACCGACGGCTGCCAGTCCTGCCACCAATTGGGAGACAAGGCGACGCGCGAAATTCCCGCGAATCTCGGCGCGTTCGATTCGTCGGTGGCAGCGTGGAATCGGCGCATTCAATCGGGACAAGTTGGCACCGCGATGGTCGCAACGATCTCGCGCCTAGGAAGCAAACGCGCTTTGGAACTCTTCGCAGATTGGACCGATCGCGTCAAAGCCGGTGAACTGCCTCCAGTGCCGCCGCGTCCGCAAGGCGTCGAGCGCAACGTCGTAGTCACCGAATGGGATTGGGCGGAGGCGAAGGACTATTTCCACGACGAAATCGCGACAGATCGAAGAAATCCCAATTCGAACGCAAATGGCTTCGTGTACGGAGTCCACGAAAACAGCACGGACCTGATGACCGTCCTCGATCCGGTTCACAACAAGATGTCCCAAATTCCGATTCCGGTGAATCCCGGCACGCCGCAAGCCGAACCCGCGGAAGTTCTGCAGCCATCAGCCTACTGGGGCAGCGAACCGATCTCCACAGCCAAGGCTACATCGCACAGCCTGATGATGGACGCGCAGGGACGCATCTGGACCGCCGCAGCGACCCGCCCGCAGGCCGATTCGGACTTCTGCAAGCAAGGCAACGCATCGGCCAACGCCTTCCCTCTGACCAGAAGCTCACGCCAAGCCAACGTGTACGATCCGAAAATCAAGCAATGGACGCTGTTCGACTTGTGCTTCGGCACGCAGCACTTGATGTTCGCCGAAGACGCGAGCAGCACGCTCTGGTTCAGCAATCCCGGCGGCGACGTGGTGGGCTGGCTCAACACGAAAATGTACGACGAAACGCATGACGTGCAAAAATCGCAGGGCTGGACAACTCTGGTCCTCGACACCAACGGAAACGGCAAGCGCGACGCGTACACCGAGCCCGACCAACCAACCGACCCCACGAAAGACACGCGCATCAAGGCGGGCTTTTATGCGGTCAGCCCAAATCCGGTGGACGGGTCCATCTGGGGTACGGTCACAGGGTTCCCCGGTAAGATCGTGCGTCTAAACCCCGGTTCCGATCCGGTCAAGACCGCCTTGGCGGAAGTTTACGAACTCCCCTGGAATAATCCAAAAGCACCGGTGCAAGGCTACTCCCCGCGCGGGATGGACGTCGATCGCAACGGCGTGATCTGGACCGTCCTCGCCAGCGGACACCTAGCCAGCTTCGACCGCCGCAAGTGCGCCGGCCCGCTCAACGGACCCAAAGCCACCGGCCAGCAGTGCCCCGAGGGCTGGACGCTATATCGCACGCCAGGCCCAAGCTTTGCAGGCGTCGAATCCATGGGCAGCGCCGATTCGAACTACTACGACTGGGTCGATCAGTTCGATACCTTCGGCATGGGCAAGAATATTCCCATCGCGACAGGCAACGGCAACGACGCGCTGGAAGCCCTCGATCCAGCCACTGGAAAATTCGTGGTATTGCGAGTCCCCTATCCGATGGGCTTCTTCGCCAAAAGCCTCGACGGGCGCATCGACGATCCCAAAGCCGGATGGAAGGGCAAGGGCCTGTGGTCCACCTACGCGACGCGCGCCCCGTGGCATATGGAAGGCGGTAAGGGCACGACAAGTAAAGCAGTGAAATTCCAACTACGCCCCGATCCGTTAGCAGACTAATGCCAATGGATTTTGAACTTACGGGTGCCGCACCCTTGCGCTATTCGTAAGGGTGCGATTCGTAAGACGAACGCGCACCACGGTAATTGCATTCGTCAAGAAAGTGCGTATTCCGTCTGGTCGTAAATCAAATAGAAAAGCGAGTAATCGGTGACATGGCTGTTACATCGACAATGCTTCCCATAGGCACGAAAGCTCCGCAATTTCGTCTTCCCGATCCGTACGGCAAGTTTGTTTCATCCGATGATCTCACCGGCGCGCCCGCCCTGCTAGTCGTATTCATGTGCAACCACTGTCCATACGTGAAGCACATTCGCACGTCTTTCGCGGCATTCGCCAAGGAATATCAGGCGCGCGGCGTGGCCATCGTCGGAATCAATTCCAACGATGTGGCAAATTATCCCGACGACTCGCCCGAGAAAATGGCCGAAGAGATTGTGACGGCGGGTTACACGTTCCCGTACCTTTACGACGAGAGCCAGGAAGTGGCCAAGGCATATCTCGCCGCGTGTACGCCAGACTTTTTTCTTTTCGATCACGAGCAGCGGCTGGTATATCGAGGACAATACGACGACAGCCGTCCGAAGAACAATCTTCCTGTCACTGGAGCGAATTTGCGCTCGGCGCTGGACGCGGTATTGTCTGGACGGCCAGTCGCAGAGGATCAGAAACCAGGTGTGGGATGCGGGATTAAGTGGAAGTAAGTAGCACAGACTTCAGTCTGTGCGCTTTTGGTTTTGGTCCAGGCATCTAAACCAACCCCGCACAGACTGAAGTCTGTGCTACTTGTAAAGCTCCGGAAATTGTTTGCGCAACTGCGCAACCTTCGGCATGTCGTTGATCACGATGTACATGTTGTTGGGATTATTCTCAACGTAGTCCTGATGATAATCCTCCGCCGGATAAAACGCGTCTAGCGCGGAAATTTGAGTAACGATTGGGCGTGGGAACGCCTTGTCTTGATTTAGCTGATCCACATAGGCCAGCGCGATTCGCTTCTGGTCTTCCGACGTATAAAAAATGGCGGAACGGTATTGCGTCCCCACATCGGGTCCCTGCCGGTTGAGCTCTGTCGGATCGTGCGCCACCGAAAAAAGCACCTGCAAAAGCTTGCCGTACGTAATTTGCGAAGGATCGTAGATCACCTCAACGGCTTCAGCGTGGCCCGTCCTGCCGCTGCAAACTTTTTCGTACGTCGCCGTTGCCGCTGTGCCGCCGGAATATCCTGAGGTGGACCGGATCACGCCCTTCAGGTGCGCGAACACCGCCTGGATGCCCCAGAAGCAGCCGCCGGCAAACACCGCAGTCTGCTGTCCCTTTGTCGTTGCAAGAGCGTCGTCCCCTGACGGACTCGGGAGCGAAACTCCCGGGCCGCCCGTGCTGCAACTCGATCCGCGTCCAAACATATTTTCCCCTTTCGCGCAGCCTTCCGGCTTCCAGCCTTTATGATTTCGAATTAATACTTTTCACGCCGGGCGCAGGCGCCGGTGTCACGCCATGGACCACTTCCTTTACCACCTTCGCGGCAAGATCGCCGCTGACCGGGCATTCCGTATCGTTCACCCTGCATTGAGAAAGCGTAAGCCCGCATCCGCAGGTGCAACTCTCGGCGTTCAGACGATGCAGCGCCGCCTTCTTCTGCTCCGGCGTCAGCCCCGATAGATCGACTCCGGGCAACTCGGTGGCGTTCGCGGCATTTTTCAGGAACACCTGGCCGGTATCTTCGAAAGTCTCGATGCGTCCATCGACCGCAATTCCCAGCAGCGCGCGCAGGTCGCGGTTGTAAGAATCCATTGGATACAAGCCGGCGTGTTTTTGCACCACGCGTCCCTGGGTATCGACCACGTACGAAGTCGGCAGCGCGGGCACACCGCCATACGCCGCAATCAATTCCGGCGTGGACATGACAATCGGGTAGTTGATTCCCTGCTGCCTGGTGAACTTCAGAACCTTCTCAGGTGGATCGTCATCTTCCGAAATTCCGATGATCTGCAACCGATCCCCATACTGCTTTTGCAGCGCAATCAGCTCAGGGATTTCCTCGCGGCACGGAGGGCACCAGGTGGCCCAGAAATTTACGAGCACAACCTTCCCGCCCCAATTGGCGTTGGATACCAACTTGCCGGAAAGATCGCGCGCCTGAAACGGAGGCGCCGCTTCCGGATTCTTTACCAGGCGTATGACGGCCGATGAGTTTTTAACCATTCCAGCCGGGGCCTGGTGCGACGTATAGATGGGACCGCTTCGAACCTTCGCCCGCCAGGCGCGAATTCCCACAACGCCTGCCAAAACGGCAGCCACCGCCGCAATCAGTATTAGGATTTTCTTCATAGCGCCATAACCGGTGCCGGGAACCTCAATTATGATCGGACGCAACGGACAACACAAGGTTGCATCCACCCCGGGACGAATGCGCAGAAACTGGTTCAATACGGTGAAGTCCTTTGATTTCTTGCCGATGTCTAGACCATGGGCGGAATCAGGGCAGAACCGAGAACGGCCCTTATTGCACAGGTCCAAGTGTATTGGGAAGAACAGGATGGCCCTCATCAGGAGGTTCGGGCGAGGATGGAAGACACGTCTCCCTCCGGTGCCTGCATTCGATTGAAAATGCCAATCGGCGTAGGAGCAATCGTAAAGATTAAATCTCATCGGGAGGAATTTTCCGGCACTACCCGATATTGCAGGCGAGAAGGCGGCGACTACGTCTTGGGGATTCATCGGAACGTCAAGGTGCAAGACAAGGCCAAAGCCGTTGGGGCAGCTCCAGCACAGGAGATGTCGGTGAGCAAGCCGGCGGCACCTGAACCAGTGCAACACGAACTCGAACCGGCAAAGGGTTCCGGCATCGTTGGCAAAACGGAAACAATTTCGCTGGCAATGGCATTCGTCGCACCGCAAATGCCCATTGCCAGGACCGGCCAAATAAGGGATCTCAACATTCGCACGGCAATTGCCGGGGCCGAAGGTGACGCAACCAGGAAAGCCGATCTTCAGACACCGCATTCGTCGGCAGTCAAAGGAAGGAAAAGTATGCCAACTAAATGGCTCGATATGGCGCTGAATCGCCAAAAGCACGAATCGCCCAATGGAAAAACGAATGGCACTCGACTCCCTGTCGAACGTGCGACAACGGAGGTTGCGCCGGCACAAAAACTTCCATCGACCAAGGAAGCAAAGGAACCGATCAAACTTCTCGGTGATCTACTACCTCTGGAAGATGTTTACCGCTCCGCCGGGATCATGAACCCGCGAATGGGATATAGCATTCGGAAGGTAGTGGAAATGCTGAACAACGATCACATTCGCGGCTTACCGGACGACGCAAAGAGTGCTGCAGTCCTCATGGCGCTGGATGCCGCCGGAATTACGGTTGACGAAATTGTCCGCGATGCACGGAAGCGTCAGGAAGCACTTGAGGTCTACGAGTCCAGTCAGCGGAAGCAATTTGAAGAGCACTGGGCACGAAAAACCGAGGGCAACGTCCTGATTCAGGCGGAATTGGACCGGGTTACGGCACAATCGCTGGAGCGAATTAAACGGAATCTGGATGAGATCGCTGCCGAGAAGGGCGAGTTCGAAAGGTGGCAGGCTATGAAACAGCAGGAAGCAGAACGTATCGCGGAAGCAGTTGCGTTATGCTCGAATCAATCGACACCCGAACCGCCGGGCACTCCTCTTTTGCCGCTTCGGGAAACCAGTGCAGTTGGCAAACCGTCCTAGGACAATTCTTGGGACCCACTCGGAATGCAGGTAGTCCCATTGTTTTCAGTGCGTCATGCTGTAGAGGATGAAATTGATCCCTATGCGATAGGCCAGGGAGGCATCCCGCTCGGGATATTTCGGGCTGTCGGCCCATTCCCAGGCGTCTCCCACGTCCGAGTTATGGCAGATGGCCACCATGATGCGTCCGTCGTTGTCACGAATCGCCCGCCATTTGGGATCTTTGCTATCGGGATTGTAAACGCGGCGTCCCCAGATATACCTGGTTCCGGGAATCTGAAATCGCTCGTTCAAATCGTACATGACGTGAAAAATCTCATCGCCGTCGCTCAACTCTTCGATCGGGCGATCCGGCAAAATCATGCGTATCCCGCGCAGGAAAATCTCCCATTCGCTGTCGCCATGGGAATCGTCGATCATAAGGAAGCCGCCTCTTAGCAGATAATTTCGCATCCGCGCGGCCTGCGCTTCGCTAATGTCCCACCAGCCGGGGTCTTCCACGTAAATCCACGGCCAGTTGAACATCTCTTCGCTGTCGGCGTCGACGACTTGTTCCATGGGGCGGGCATTCAGGCGGGTGAGGCGGCGGACTCCCATCACGAACTGGCGGTCTGCTTTCGGATAGTCTGCCGCCCAGCGCTGGAATCCCCGGTATCCGTAGCCGGCGGGACCATTCCCCAATCTGTAGTGAAGGCGGGCGAAGGCCCACTCGGTTCTGTCTCCTGCATGCGGGGGAAGCGTTGGCGCTACCTCGTCGTCTTCTTCCACCCGCCCTTGAAACGCAAGCAAGGTGCAGCCTACCCCTGAAAGAAGGCCCGCGAGCAGGATGGACCGAAGCAGTTTCATCGTAGGAATCAACCGCAGTTCCCATCATCTCATGAATGAACGGAAGGTTAGAGCGAAGACGTACCTTTGATGGGAGTTGAATGTGAAGGCAATTCAGCAGTCTTGTAGGAGATTCGTTTACGTCTGAGCAACATCAGCCGGAAACGATCCATGTAGAGGTAGATCACCGGAGTCGTATAAAGAGTGAGCATCTGGCTGACCATCAACCCGCCAACGATACTGATTCCCAGCGGCCGGCGCATTTCGGAGCCGGTTCCGGTCGCCAGCGCGAGAGGCAACCCTCCCAGCAGCGCTGCCATGGTCGTCATCATGATGGGCCGGAACCGCAGTAAACATGCCTCGTAAATGGATTCCTCAGGCGATTTCCCGGATCGTTCGGCTTCCACTGCGAAATCAATCATCATGATCGCGTTCTTTTTCACAATGCCAATTAGAAGAACGATTCCAATCAGGGCAATCACGCTCAATTCCGTGTGGAACAGCAGCAAGGCAAGAAGCGCGCCCACGCCCGCCGATGGCAAGGTGGAAAGAATGGTCACCGGATGAACAAAACTTTCGTAAAGCATTCCCAGCACGATGTAAACGATAATCAGCGCTGCCAGAATTAACCAGGGCTGGCTCGCCAAAGAAGACTGGAACGCCAGCGCAGTCCCCTGGAACGTCGGACGAATGTCGGATGGAATACCCAGTTGGAGGACCGCAGCTTCGATGTCCTTCACTGCATCGCCCAGGGCCAAATCGGGTCTGAGGTTAAAGGAAATGGTAACGGCGGGAAATTGGCCTTGATGATTTACCGAGAGCGACGTGGTCTTCATTTCGAAATGCGTGAATGCGCTCACTGGGACTTGCGTTCCATTTGCCGAGCGAACGTAAAGCTGCTGGATGGCATCCGTGCTCTGCTGAAAGCGCGGATCGACCTCCATCACAACGTGATATTGATTCAGTTGCGTAAAAATCGTGGACACCTGACGCTGGCCGAACGCATCGTACAAAGTGTTATCGATCGTCTGGGGTGCAATCCCGAGGCGGGACGCAGTGTCGCGGTCGATAACGAGGGAGGCCTGGAGCCCGCGCGTCTGCTGATCGGAGTTAACGTCGCGTAATCCCGGCAATTGACGAAGTCTGGCCTCGACTCGCGGCGCCCATTCCTGCAAATCGGACAGATTTTCGCTTTCGAGAGTGTATTGATATTGAGCGTTGGTAAATCGGCCACCCACCTGGATGTCCTGATTGGCCTTAAAAAACAGAGTCGCGCCGGGGACAACGGAGAGTTTTCGCCTGAGGCGCGCAATCACTTGATCTGCGGAAATCTTTCGTTCGCTGAGGGGTTTCAGGTCCACATTCACGCGTCCGGTGTTTTCCGCGCCGCCGCCGGTACCGCCGGACATGCTGGCAATCGCAGGGTCAGCCATGACGATATCTGTATATTGCTTTAACTTATCCTGCATGGCTGGAAACGAAAGGTCCTGTGAGCCCAGGATCGAGCCGCCCAACCGGCCCGTATCCTGCTGCGGGAAAAATCCCTTGGGAACAACCACATAGAGGTACACGCTCAAGCAAATCGTCGCACCGGTAAGAATCAACATTAGAGGCTGGTGGCGTAACACCCAACGCAATCCCGCCGCGTAGAAATCCACGCTTGCTTGAAACACTCGTTCGCTGGCGTTGTACAGTTTCCCGCGCTTTTTGCCATGCTCCGATTTGAGAAAATGCGCGCACATCATAGGCGTCGTGGTCAGCGACACACATAAGGACACCGCAATCGAGACGCTCAAGGTGACCGCAAATTCCCGAAACAATCGGCCCACGATGCCGCCCATCAGAAGGATGGGAATGAATACCGCAATCAGAGAAAGACTCATGGACAAAACGGTAAAACCAATCTCCCGCGATCCCTTTAAGGCAGCGTCCATCGGTGAATCGCCCGCTTCCAGATACCGTGTGATGTTTTCTATGACAACAATCGCATCGTCCACCACGAAGCCCGTGCAGATCGCTAGGGCCATCAGCGAAAGATTGTCGATGCTGTAGTGCCATAGGTACATCACGCCGAATGTTCCGATGATCGATAGCGGCACAGCAATGCTGGGAATTACCGTCGCCCAGGCATTGCGCAGGAAAAGAAAAATCACCATCACAACAAGGGCGACAGTCAGCATTAATGTAAATTCAATATCTCGGACGGAGGCTCGAATCGTAACCGTGCGATCGGATGTAATCTGGAGATTAACTGTGGGAGGAATCGACGCCCGCAATTCCGGCAGAATCGCTTTGATGTTATCGACGGTCTTGATGATATTTGCGCCGGGCTGCCGGTTAATTCCCAGGACGACGGCAGGCTTACCATTGGCGTAGCCCGAATTTCGAACGTCTTCGATTCCCTCGGTCACCTTGGCAATGTCGCTGACACGAACGGGGGCCCCGTTCCGATACGCTACGATGAGAGGGGCATATTGCTCCGGCTGAAGCAATTGATCGGTTGCGAATAAGATCCAGCGGTTACCGAGGTCTTCCAAATTTCCCTTGGGAGTGTTTGCATTTGCCGACCGAAGCGCTATCCGGACATCTTCCAGGCCGATACCGTAGTGCGCCAGTGCGTTTGGATTTACGTCGATTCGAACGGCTGGTTTTGCGCCGCCGGAAATTCCGACTTGTCCCACTCCATCCACTTGCGCCAGTTTTTGCGCAAGTATGGAATCGCACAAATCATAGAGGTGACTTCTAGGGATGGTGTCCGACGAGATCGCGATATCCAAAATGTCCGATTCGGCAGGATTAATTCTGCGATACGTCGGCAAGTATGGCAGCCCGGCGGGCAACTGCCCTGCTGCGGCATTGATCCCGGCTTGCACGTCGCGCGAAGCCGCGTTGATGTCTCGATCCAGGTCGAATTGCAGAGTAATGCCCGTGCCACCGAGTTGGCTGCTGGACGTCATCTCCGTAACTCCGGCGATTCGGCCGAATTGACGTTCGAGCGGGGTGGCCACGGACGATGCCATGGTTTCCGGACTTGCCCCTGGCAAGGCTCCGCGAACAAAAATTGTGGGGAAATCCACCTGAGGAAGCGCCCCAACCGGCAGAAAATAAAAGGCGATTGCTCCCGCCATGAGAATGGCCAGGCTCAAAAGTGTGGTTGCTACCGGTCGTCTAATAAATGGCGCCGAAATATGCATCTTGGCTTATACGGCTGTTGCCTGCGATCAGTTATTTCTTCTCTACTCCGTTAGAGGGATAACGGCTACACTTGGGTTTCAAAATACATGATCAATTTACCGGCGGGTGACCTTGCGGCAGCGAACTTCCTCCGCCATCCTGAGCCCCGCCAGGAGGCATGCCCATACCGGGCATATCCGGCATTCCCAACGGCTTGCTTTGCACCACATTCCAATCCGCGCCTTTACGCTCGAGCGTGTACCCGACCTGCATTCCGGTGCTGCCGTCTTTCAGTTGGAATTCGACAACCGCAGTTGCATTGTCTCCATTGATAGAAACCTGCTTCACGACGCGGTTCATGGCGGAAAGATTTAGTCCGCTTACGGCGCTTAGGTGGCGTTCAATGCTCGCGCGGATCGCATCCTGATCGTTTACCGGCTTCTTACATCCTGAGATAAACGCAAATAGCACAATCACCGTACAGATTCCAAACCGTCGGTTCATTTAAATACCTTCTCCTTTTTGTGGCGAGGCATTCTCGCACGATTCCGCGAAAGAAGCGTTTACAAAGTTATTCCTGGGCGCGATTTATAGGGTCGCCTCTGGTAAAGTCTTAGGGCGCCGGGTATGGACAAACAACAATCATTGCCGAGAATTGCCTTTCAGGGTGAACGCGGGGCTTTCAGCGAGGAAGCCGCCGTCAAGCTGCTGGGCGAGGATATCCAGCTTGTTCCCCGCCCGACCTTCGAATCTCTCTATTCGAGCATCCACGATGGGCTTGCCGATAACATTCTCGCGCCTATAGAGAACAGCCTGGCCGGATCGGTCATCCGATCCTACGATTTGCTGATCGCCAGCGGCCTGCATATCCAGGCGGAAGTTGTAATTCCCATAGCACACAACCTGATCGCTGTTCCCGGAGCGAAGTTCGAGGACATTACACAGGTGTCGTCGCATCCGGTCGCGCTGGCGCAGTGCGAACGATTTTTCGCGAGCCACCCTGCAATAAAGCGCGTAGCTGCGGACGATACGGCAGGAAGCGTCAATGACATGATGAAGGTCGGCGACCCAACTAAAGCTACGATTGCAGGCAGGCGCGCCGCAGCGGTTTATGGAGCAACGATACTGAAAGAACATCTTGAAGATCATCTGGAAAATTACACGCGTTTTCTGCTACTCAAGCCATCGGATGAAGTGGCGCCGAATGCCGATAAACTCTCTCTGGTCTTGTACCTGGCGCACAAGCCGGGATCGCTTTGCAAAGTTCTAAATGCGTTCGCGCAGCGCAATTTGAATTTGCTGAAAATCGAGAGCCGACCGATTGCGGGAACTCCATGGAGCTACTGTTTCTACCTGGATTTGCAGGCATCGCTGAAGGATTCAGACACGGTCGCTGCGCTTGAAGAGCTTAAGCAATTCACCGACTCGGTGAAAATTCTTGGCTGCTATCCACAAGCCAGGGTTTAGGGTTATTATTTCTACTGCGGCAAAGCCAATCCCGAAAATCGATTGCGGGCACTGGAAGCAGAGGTCGCAACGGGGCATAATGTCCCGGCTGTTTTCGTTGCGACCGTCCGGGCGGGATATCCGTTAAAGCTGGAAATGCGCAGAAATCTCAGGAGGAAACGTGCAGGTTTATTACGACAAGGATGCGGATTTAAAAAATATTCAGAATAAGAAGATTGCGGTAATCGGTTTTGGCTCGCAGGGACACGCCCACGCCATGAATCTGGCGGATTCGGGCTGCGACGTCGTCGTTGGACTGAAACCTACCAGCGCATCGGTTGCCAAGGCACAAAAAGCGGGGCTGAAGGTATTGCCTGTGCGGCAGGCTGCTGAAGAGTCGGACATTATCATGATCCTGGCTCCGGACGAACTGACGCCGGGCATTTACGAAAGCGAAATCGCGCCGGCGATGCGCGCGGGGAAATATCTTGCCGTCGCGCACGGATTTTCGATTCATTTCGGATTTATCAAACCTCCGGCAGATGTGAATGTATTCATGGTCGCGCCCAAGGGCCCCGGCCATCTGGTGCGCCACCAGTTCTCGCAAGGCGCGGGAGTTCCATGCCTGCTGGCGATTCATCAGGACCCCAGCGGCGACACCAAGAAGATCGGCTTGGCCTACGCCAGCGCCATTGGCGGCGCGTGCGCGGGAGTGATCGAGACAAATTTCCGCGAGGAAACCGAGACGGACCTGTTCGGCGAGCAGTCGGTTCTGTGCGGCGGTCTCACCTCGTTGATTAAGGCCGGATACGAAACACTGGTCGAGGCCGGGTATGCGCCGGAGATGGCCTATTTCGAATGCTGCCACGAGATGAAGCTGATCGTGGACCTGATTTACGAAGGCGGCATTTCGGAAATGCGCTACTCGATTTCCAATACCGCGGAATATGGCGACTTGACGCGTGGGCCGGTCGTCGTCGATGCGGCCACAAAAGAACGCATGAAGGGCATTCTGAAAGACATTCAATCCGGCGATTTCGCCAGGGAGTGGATGAAGGAAGCCGCGGCTGGGAAGCCGAAATTCAACGCACTAGTGGAAGCGGGAAAGAAGCATCCCATCGAAGTGGTCGGCGGAAAATTGCGCGCCATGATGCCGTGGATGAAGAAGAATCGCGTCATTGCCGAAGGGGCGTAAGTGAAAATCCACGATTTAGGGGCGGAGCGCCAGTGCAGGCTCCGCCTCTGAATTTGCTCTTCCGATCGGAATTCAAATCGCACTTCCCTTCTGAAATACGCACACGCACATATTTTTTGGAGGAATCATGGATTCGCGTCTCAGGGAACATAGCCGCATCATTATCGACGGACCTTCGCGCGCTCCTGCGCGCTCCTATTTTCGAGCCGTGGGATTGTCCGACGACGACCTGAAAAAGCCCATGGTCGGGATTGCAAATACCTGGATCGAAACGATGCCGTGCAACTCCCACTTGCGCCGCCTTGCGGAAAAAGTAAAGGAAGGAATCCGCGCGGCGGGCGGCACGCCAATGGAATTCAACACAATCGCCATCAGCGACGGCGAGTCCATGGGCACCGAGGGAATGAAGGCCTCGCTGGTCAGCCGTGAAGTGATCGCCGACTCGATCGAGCTGGTCGGGCGCGGATACATGTTCGATGCGGTCGTCGCGCTGGCCGGATGCGACAAAACGATTCCGGGAACCGCCATGGGCCTGATTCGGTTGAACGTGCCAAGCCTGGTGCTCTATGGCGGATCGATTCAGCCGGGCCGCTTCCAGGGCCGCGATGTGACGATCCAGGATGTGTTCGAAGCGGTCGGGGCGCACTCCGCTGGAAAAATGTCTGACGCGGACCTGAAAGAAATCGAGAGCGTGGCGTGCCCCGGAGCGGGCGCATGCGGGGGACAATTCACAGCGAACACGATGGCGATGGCGCTCGAATTCATCGGGCTTACGCCACTGGGCTTGGGGAACGTACCTGCCACAGATCCGAAAAAGGACGAAGCGGCATATCGTTGCGGCACCCTCGTCATGGAACTGCTTCAGAAAGGCGTAACGCCGCGACAGATTCTGACGCGCAAAGCGTTCGAAAATGCGATTGCATCGGTAGCAGCAACGGGCGGCTCGACCAATGCCGTGCTGCATTTGCTGGCAATGGCCAAAGAAGCAGAAATTGAACTTCACATCGAAGACTTCGATCATATCAGCCAGCGAACTCCTTTGCTGGCGGACATGAAACCATGGGGCAGGTTTACTGCCGTGGATTTGTACAAGGCAGGCGGGATGGCATTACTTGTTAAGCGATTACTTGAAGCGGGATTGCTTCACCAAAATCAGGTTACGACTGGGTTGAAAACACTTGAGGAAGAAGCAGCCGTCGCAATAGAAAAACCAGGACAAGAGGTTGTCAGACCGCTTTCCGACCCCATCAAGACCACCGGCGGACTCATGATCCTGAAAGGAAATCTCGCGCCCGAAGGTTGCGTGCTGAAAACATCCGGTCATGAGAAACCCTATCATCGCGGGCCCGCGCGCGTATTCAATCGGGAAGAAGATGCAATGGACGCGGCGGTGAAAGCGCAAATCAAGAAAGGCGACGTTGTGGTCGTGCGCTATGAAGGCCCACGCGGTGGCCCCGGCATGCGCGAAATGCTCGGGCTGACCGCTGCGCTCGTCGGACAAGGCCTTGGCGAAGACGTAGCGCTACTGACCGACGGTCGCTTCAGCGGAGCGACTCGCGGCCTGATGGCGGGGCATGTCGCGCCCGAAGCCGCGCGCGGCGGAGCGATTGCGATTATCGCTGAGGGAGACTTCATCGTTTTCGATCTCGACGCGCGAAAACTCCAGGTCGAGTTGAGCGACGAGGAGATCAAGGCGCGCCTGGCAAAATGGAAGGCTCCCGCGCCAAATTACAAAACTGGAGTGTTTGCCAAGTATGCCGCGCTGGTGAGTTCCGCTTCCCTGGGGGCAATTACGCGGGCAGACCTGTAAACCCATTTTTTACAATTGCGCTGGTGAAAGGCTGACTCTTCTGTCACGCCGATTTGCGACTGTGATAGATTCCGCCGCCCTGCTCCAGTAGCATGAAATAATGAATTTGCGGGCAAGACTTCGTGCCAGGGAAACTCCTGAAAGCCGCCGTGAAACGCTCATTTATCTAGCGCTTTCGCTGCTCGCTTTCATTCCCTATGCCAATACGTTGCGCGGCGGTTTTGTATATGACGACTATTTCCAGGTCGTCGAGAATCCCTACGTCCATTCGTTCCACTATCTTCCCGAAATGTTCACAACCACCGTCTGGTCCTTCCAGGGCGCGCAAGGTGTTACCAATTATTACCGACCACTGATGACGTTCGGATATCTGCTGACATATCAGATTGCTGGGCCAATTTCCTTCAGCTTTCATCTCGCTAGCATCGTCCTGAATGTCGTGGTCGTACTGCTGGTGTTCAGCCTTGTGCGCAGATTGAGCGGCGAACGAATCGCGCTAGTCTCAGCAGGATTATTCGCCCTCCACCCGCTTCATACCGAATCCGTAGCATGGGTTGCGGGAGTCACCGATCTTGAACTCGCGGTATTTTATCTACTGACATTTATTTTCTATCTGCGCCTTCCGGAAGAGGGAAAAGAAAATCGTTGGCGCGCTGCGATGTGCGTCAGCTTTGTCCTCGCTTTACTCTCCAAAGAACAGGCTATGACGTTGCCCGTGCTTCTGACGTTATATGAGTATTTTTATCGCGAGGACCGTGCAATCACGTCTCTGCGTGAGAAGTTGTCGCGATGCGGGCCGCTCTGGGGAATCGCAGCGGTCTATCTGGTTGCGCGTGGCATCATGCTTGGCGGCCTTGCCAGCATCGTTTCGCGGCCCGGACTGTCCCGGTATGAGGTGGTTCTGTCCGCAATTTCTCTCACTGGGAAATATCTCTGGAAGCTGGCCTGGCCCGGCCATCTTTCCGCGTACTACGTGTTTCATAAAAGCAGCCACATTATGGACAGGAACGTTCTGCTAGGGCTCGCAGGCCTTACGTTCTGCGCGATTCTGTTTGTGATATTGTGGCGGACTGCGCATCTTCTTTCTTTTGCCTTTGTAATGATATTTTTGCCGCTCGGCCCGGTGTTAAACGCGCAATGGATGCCAGCCAGCGTTTTTGCCGAGCGCTACCTGTATTTGCCGTCCATCGGATTCTGCTGGCTCGCAGCCTGCGGCGCCGTCAAACTTTGGAGCGCGGACTCGTCGATCTTCGTCCGCCCATTTTCCCGCGCCGTGCCAGTGCTGCTGATTGTAATTGGCCTTGCGTCTGCGGTGAAAACGGTCAGGCGAAATCGAGATTGGCGAAATGAAGAGGCCCTGTTCCTCAGGACTCTCGAACAAGGCGACGCCAGCCTGATCCGGACAAATCTCGGGGCGTTATATTTCAACAACGGAGACTTCACCGCCGCAGAGCACGAATGGCTGGAATCGCTTGCTGCCGGACCCGACAATGCGTTTGCTTTGGACAATCTCGCACTCCTGCGACAGCGCCAATCCAGGTTTGTTGAATCGCTCGATTATTCCTACCGCGCCCTGCGATCGCGCCCATCGTACATGATGGGGCATCTGAATCTTGCGCAAACGCTGGAACTGATGGACCGTAGTGCCGAGGCCGACTGGCAATATCGTATTGCGACAACAATTTCCCCACTGTCCACGCGGGCGCATAACGAGTACGGAGAGTTTCTCTACAACTCAGAACGGCTTGACGAGGCGCGCGCCGAATTTGAACACTCAGTTGCCGTCGACCCGACTCTGGACGCCTACGACCGTCTGGGCGATATCTATCTGACGATGCGGGATCGCAGGAAGGCTGAACAGGCTTACCGTGGCGCTCTCGGCATGAACACTTTTGATAGTCACGCGCATTTCGCCCTCGGTCAACTGCTGGAAGAGGATGGGCGTCCCGGCGATGCGCTGCGCGAAATCGAGAGCGGACTGCAGACAGATCCGAATGACGCTGCCGCCAAGATGGCGCTGGTCCGGCTGAAGGGCAATTCTCCAGACCCCGCAATTCCCCGCTGAAGATTTTCCAGACAGATTAATACAACTGGAATAAGATACCCGCAAGCACTTCGGAATATTTTCGCAAGATGGTTTGGCAAGAGGAGAAGTTTTTCTGCGCGGTTAACTCCTTATGGAGCGCACGGCATTGTCGATCGTGGAAATCGAGATCCTCGGCACGCTGGTCAAACAGACCGGGACAATCGGCCAGCGAGCTGAACTTGTCCGAACACTGGACCGACATGTTTTTGTCGAACCGGAGCATCGAGTCATCTTCGAATCTATTCGTTCCTTGCTTCCACGTGGCGGATTTTCCGAGGAGCAGCTTGCCGTTCATCTTAATAATCGCGGTTTTCCAGACGTGGACCTGGAAAAATATGTTGCGGCTGGACATGCGAATATCGGAACTGTATTGCAACTAGCTGACCGATTGAACCGTCACAACCAACAACGCACCGATGTGATTAGTAGCGATGGACGGGGAAACTAAATCATGTGCTTAAGAGGCTCGTCGGATCGCGGGTTCGGAACCGTGGGGGTAAGCATTACCCTCATCTTCGCGACCCTTGCTGTACCACTCATTTTATTTCACCGCCCCATTAAGCGATGGATTCGCGAATCGCTCATGCAGAGAGTGACGTCAGCCCATTATCAAATTCAATGCCCGCATGGCGAACTGACACAGGAAGTAATGACGACATTTGTAGCCGAGCGCGAATCGCTATTCGTGGGGCTCGACCGGAAACTCAACGATGCGGCCTCAAACGCGGAACTCACATTAATCTTTGATCCGAATTTTAAAGTGTTGACGCCAGAGGCAGGGAGCGATCCCTATCTGGTAACGGGAACGACCGTTCGAACGGACCTCGATGGGCGCATGCCGATTCTGGACCCGTCGGCTGACGCTGAAGCTTTGTTGAATATCGCATGGGGCAAGGCGGGCAATCGCATGATCGCACATTGGACGGCGCTGTGGTTGGTAGGTGCATCCACAGAAGACGATCTGGGCATGGCAGCTGCTCAGGTAGAGCAAAGGCTGGGGCACAAGAAAGTTGCGGACTTCCTGAACGAATCGACTGATCGCGGAGTTTCCTCCCGGGACATGGCGGCGCTGGGAGCGGCCTGGATCAACGAAATTGCGGAACTCAGCGGACCCGCCGAAGTTCAAAAACTCTACTCCGAACAAATGGACCGGCCCGAAATGACCGATGCAGCAAAGGCTTTGGCCACAAGTTCGACAGAAGTGGAACGCAAGTGGCAAATGTGGATTTACGCCTACCTCGCCGGCATGCCCCCGGCAGATCGCGCAATGACAATGCCTATGGATATGAAAATGGAAACATCCAAATAGCACGTCTCTGCTTGCCGTGCCCCCCACTGACGCCAAATCAATTACAAATTAAGCGCGTCGTACTCACCCCCAAGTTTCTCTTCCGCTTTTACGATTGCAGGGGGATCGATCCGGGAAGCATTCCAGCGGCCCGGGATTTTCAGTCCGCAGGAAGGGCACGCTCCGTCGCGCAGCGCAATCTGCAGCACGTCGTGCCAGGAGCGGCGAATCAAAACCTGGCCGCACCCCGGACAAAACGTGTCAGCCACACCGCTAAGAATATTGCCCTCGTAAACGTAATGAAGCCCTGCGTCGAGCGCAATCCTTCGCGCTTCGTGCAACGTTTCGGGCGGGGTCTTCGGAATGTCGCGTAACTTGAAATCCGGATGGAATGCCGTGAAGTGAAGCGGAACGTCGGGGCCAAGATGCTCCAGAATCCAATCGGCAAGATGGCGGATTTCGTTCGAATCGTCGTTTAAGGTCGGAATAATAAGATTTGTGATCTCAAACCAGACATTCGTTTCCTGCTTCAGCCACATCAGCGTGTCGAGCACAGACTGCAAGTGCGTGAGTGTGACGCGGCCGTAGAATCCCTCCGTGAAAGCCTTCAGGTCCACGTTGGCGGCGTCTACATTGTCATAAATATCGTGGAAAGCCTCGCGAGTAACGTACCCGTTGGTGACCATCACCGTGCGGATTCCCGCCTCTCGCGCCGCGTGGCAGATGTCGATCACATACTCGGCCCAGATCGTTGGTTCGTTATACGTAAACGCGATAGAGGGACAGCTATTCCGAATCGCCAGCGCAACGATGTCTTCCGGGGGAATGTGCGTCGAATGAACCTGGTCGGACTTCGATTTCGAGATGTCCCAGTTCTGGCAAAAAAAGCAGCCCATATTGCAGCCCGCCGTGCCGAGCGAAAATACACGCGTGCCCGGAAGAAAATGATTGAGCGGCTTCTTCTCGATCGGATCGATTTGCAATGCGGCTGGCGAAGCATATCCCAGGCTGTAAAGCTTTCCGCCCTGATTCACGCGTATGAAGCAGAAACCCGATTGGCTTTCACCGATGTGGCAATGCCGCGGGCAGAGATAGCAGTGCACACGGCCACCGGACATGGGCTCCCACCAACGCCCCTCATAGAGCGATTCCGTTTTCTGAAATATTTTTAGTTCCTGCATAACGGTGTGCCGAAGGGGAAATCTCTTCTTCTTAAGCCTGATTCACTCCTCTCACAGTATACACCCAGCCGATGGGAAGGGCTTTTAGGAACGTTCGCCGCGCTGCACGCGCCACCGTTCCGCCGTCCACGAGAGGAAGCGCGCAAACCGCGCCCGTTCCCGCCAAATCAGGCGGAAGAATTCCCCAGGACCCAACGCGTGCATGTCCCCGCCAAAAAATGTTTCGAGGCGCCAGCGAAGATAAGGGCTGGCCCACGGGCGAAGGCGATAGCCCTTGGCCGTGATCCAGTAATAACGCAATCCCGTGAGGAGCACGGCGCTTACTTCCAACCTTCGCGCCGCCGAAGCGATGTGATGTGCGCGACGTGGTGGCGCCCATGCCAGGAATAAAGCCCAAGCATGTTATCCAGCGTCATCGTCCCCAATTCCGGATGCCGCAGGCGACGCGAGAAATCTGCAGGCTGCAACGAGCGCAGCAATATATCCCAACGGTGGTGCAGGGTCTCGATCAGCGTGAGAGAAACGTCCACCGGCGTATCGCGCGAATCCTGAAGATTCGCCCAAAGCGCCTCTTCATAGGGCTTGATGGTCGGTTCGTTTTCTGTGAGCGCAAGCTTGAACCGGATGTAAGAGTTCATGTGGCTGTCTGGAACGTGATGGACTACCTGGCGGACGGTCCAGCCTCTGGGACGATAAGGCGTGTCCAACTGCTGTTGCGAGAGGCCCGAGACAGCATCGCGCAAATGCCTGGGTGTGGCCGCAATTTGATCGATGGCTGTTTCCCGCTCCGCAGGGGAAAGCGAGTCTTTGCGCTCGTATTTGCTGATCGGGTAACTTAGGTCCATCTCGTCCGCCTTTCGCAGGAGCCAATTTCAAATCTGAGATTTCAAATAAGAAAGAAGAGCCGAGGGGGAGGGCTGCGGCTGCAAATTGCTCGTACAGCACCCCGATTGATGACACCCGCTATCGGTCGAAAGGCATTTTACATTAAGAAAAGGGCCGAAGAAACTCTTCGGCCCTTTTTCCATCTTCCAGTGATTCGTTTGCTTGCTGTCGCCTTACGAAATCGCAGAGCAAACCGCTTTGACCTCGGTGTACTGCTCGAGGACTTCGTGCCCCATTTCGCGGCCCCAGCCGGACTGTTTGTATCCCCCGAACGGCAGCGCGGCGTCGAACACGTTGTAGCAATTGATCCAGACCGTTCCCGCGCGGAGCAGGCCGGCGATTCTGTGGGCTTTCTTGATGTCGCGAGTCCACACGCCGGCCGCCAGTCCGTAAACCGAATTATTTGCCTTTGCGGCGATTTCCTCAACATTGCGGAATGGAATTGCCGTGACCACGGGGCCGAAGATTTCTTCTCGCACCACTTTCATTTTTTCGTTGGTGTTGACCAGCACAGTGGGCTTCACGAAGTAGCCTTTCGTCCCCTCACGCGATCCCCCCGTGACGGCTTTTGCACCCTCCGAAATTCCCGACTCGAGATAGCCGCAAACGCGCTTCAGTTGTTCTTCGGAGACCAGCGGGCCCATTTCGCTTGTTGGGTCCATCCCGGGCCCCACGCGAATGTCGCTGGCGATTTTTGCGACGCCTTCCACCACTTTGTCGAAAATGTCGTGCTCGACGTAGAGCCGCGACCCGGCGCAGCAGCATTGCCCGTGATTGAAGAAAATAGCGTCGGCTGCTCCACCGATGGCGGTGTCCACTTCAGAGTCCCCGAGCACCACATTCGGGGATTTTCCGCCCAGTTCGAGTGAAACTTTCTTCAGATTCCCCGCCGCGGCTTGCACGATAAGCTTGCCGACCTCGGTCGATCCCGTGAATGCGACTTTATCGACATCGGGATGCGCCGCCAGCGCGGCTCCCGCTGTTTCCCCGTAACCCGGGACGATATTCACCACGCCGTCGGGAATGCCCGCTTCCTGGATCAGTTGACCAAGCAGCAGAGCGGTCAGCGGGGTTTGCTCCGCCGGCTTCAGCACCACGGTGCAGCCCGTGGCCAGCGCAGGCCCAAGCTTCCAAGCGGCCATTAACAGCGGGAAATTCCAGGGAATAATCTGGGCAACCACTCCGATCGGCTCACGAACCGTATAGGCCAGAAATTGCGTTTGCCGCCCACCGGATGAAATCGGAATAGTATTTCCTTCGATCTTGGTTGCCCATCCGGCCATGTAGCGGAACAGATCGGCAGCCAGGGGTACATCCGCAACGCGGGCGATCGTCAGCGGTTTCCCGTTATCGAGCGATTCGAGTTGTGCAAATTCCTCGAGGTGCTTTTCGATCAAATCGCCGAGCTTCCAGATCATGCGGCCGCGCTCGGATGGCGTAATCTTGGACCACGGCCCATTGTCAAATGCTTCGCGGGCCGCCTTTACGGCGCGATCGACGTCCTCTTTGTCACCTTCCGCAACCCGGGACAGGACGTCGCCTGTGGCGGGATTGTAAGTGGGAAAAGTCTTGCCGGATGCCGCTTCCACCCACTTGCCGTTTATTAGAATTTTTTGTGTCATCGCAATAAAGCTGGAAACATTCTGGTCGAGCAGCGGCGCGGATGCTGTAGTTGCCATGATGTGTTCTCCTTCTGAGCGTTTCGATTCAGCGGCGCGTTCCTGCGAAGCGCCGCTGTAACCACAAATGACCAGGGGGTGATGGGGCGAGGTTCAAATTACTCCCCTTACGCACAAAATACAAGAAAATCAACATACGGTATGAGCCAGCTCTAGGCTCCAATGAGAGGGAAAACACAGGGGAAGCATATGAAGATTGTGCTGAATCCATCAGCCACTTATTGCTCTTCTACGCCACGCGAACTCTTTCAGATTTGCGCAATCCTCTCAGCAACATATGAAATTTGTCCGGAGTTGTCGGCCGCGGTTGCTGTTGAGCTTGAGGGTCCGACTTTGCAATCTCTTCTAAACGGGCTTGGTGCGCTTCTGCCAAGAAGAGCAAGCATTCGAACTCGATGTCGTATTGGATAGCAAAGGACGACTGGGCTGGCTTCGAGAGCATGAGACCTCCTCGTTTCGCCTGATCTAACCCAAAACAAACCGAAAAGTTGCCTGCTTGTAACATAACTATCGCCCAAAAGATAGTGGGCCAGTCTTTCGGCTGGCCCCCTCGTCGTTTCCTACGGAACAGACGTCACTTCGCCATTGGATCGGGGCGGATTTGGAAGGGTATCTGCAGACTGGGCATATCTACCGCGCTGTCCGTCACTTACGAACCCCTGGGCTCGTTGGTCGCCCACACCCCTCCAACCTACTTTGAGGCCATAGATAGGCCCGTCGGGGAACCGCTAGGAGAAGCCTGAGGGAATCCGCATGCTTAAGCTCACCCAAGGTTTGCTGTCCTGCAAGATCGTGATGAGCAAATCGGAGTTGGGCCCGCCAGGGGCACGATTGCCCCAAGGCCAATCTCAATGAATTTATCCAATCAAATGGTAATGGTTAAGTCTGGATGATTCGTCCGACGTCTTCTTAGTTGGAACGGTTTCTTCCCTATTCCCAGCCTAGTCTTAGGCTCCCACGTAATCGTGATCTCCGTCACACCGACATGTGCCAGACGACACTGAGGCATTTCCTGTGCCGAGGCAGAATGCCTCTTGTTGAGGATGGACCGATGGACAGCAAATCTGACACGGCTTCATGATTTACAACCCAGTGCCGATCTTCCTCAAAAGGAGCGCCAATGGAATTCAACAAAGAGGAAATGATCAACAAGCTGAAGTTCGAAATCGAGCTGATTGAAAAAGGGCGATACTACCCGTCCGTTAGAGATCGGCAACACGAGCCCGAAATCTTTCGGGACAGCATTTCTTGTCCCAATGAAGGACTCGAAACCAAGGAGTTTCCTTGTTCCTCGTGCTACTTAAGCGCCTTTCTTCCGCCCGAGTTGCGCGATACGAAGGGAAATGCCTGCCATCAGATTTCCCTGAATGATAAGGGCGTGACGATCGAGTCGCTCAAGACCGCCGACGATCCTTATAAGCTTCAGCAATCGGTTCTCGTGTGGCTGAAAAATACAGTCGCGAAGCTGGAAAGCGAGGTCGCGCAGAAGGTTGCCACGGCCAGCTAGATTGGACAGAAGAGATTGGATTGCAAAGCAAGAGCTTCAACCGAAGCGAGGCGGCCATGAGCACTGCACCCATTAGAAGAGAGAATAATCCTGCAATGTCGGCTTCTGTTCATTCCACTGCTGCTACCGTATTCCCGCGTAACATCCTGTTCGCCACCGATTTTTCCCGCCAATCTAACCTGGCCTTGCGATACGCGCTCCCGATTGCGCGCAAGTACAATTCAAAAGTCTTCGCAGCGCACATCGCTCCTGAAATCGTGGGTTTGCCGGAATCCGCGCGCGAAGGCCTCCGCGCGCTGGGTTATAAACCGAAAGCCGAGTTCCACGATGAATTTGAAAAATTAGAGAAGGACTTGTCTGGCATCCCGCACGAAATGCGAACTCAGAAAGGAGATGTTTGGTCCGAATTGTCCGCAATCGTTGAAAAGGAACACATCGATTTAATCGTCGCAGGAACGCATGGCCGCAGCGGCGTCGGCAAGCTACTTCTGGGATCGGTCGCTGAGAAGATCTTCCGGCGAGCCCCCTGCCCGGTTCTCACGGTAGGCCCTGCGGTTTCCGGGGAAACGGACAGCATTGTCGATCTGCACGAGATTCTTTTCGCGACCGATCTCAGTGACGCCTCGATGGCCGCCCTTCCGCATGCGGTTTCGTTAGCCCAGGAAAATCATGCGCGCCTTTACATCCTGCATACCCTGGAAAGCCCGGCAACGCCGGAAGAGGAGGATGCGTTAAAGGTACAGCTAGGCAAAATCGTTCCCGATGATGCCAACCTCATCAGCCAACCCAAAGTCTTTGTGGATTATGGGCATCCTGCCGACCGCATACTTGCCGTCGCTGAGGAATTGGCTATCGATTTGATCGTCTTGGGGGTGAGGCGCACGCCGGTAATTTTTGAAGCCGCGGCGCATCTTCCGGTGGCAACAGCTTACAAAGTTATTACTCAAGCGATCTGCCCGGTGCTAACCGTGCGGGAATAGGAGGGCAAATAAAACGCCGCATGAATTTTGTATCTGACAGGCTGTTGAGCGCTTATTGGGGCAGGGGGCGAACCCAGATACGACTAGTCGCCGGCTTCCCGAGGTGAATTATGCGTTTCCCGATCGCTAGCGTCATCGTTTCGTCATATTCGCGGTTGCGGATTCGTGCGCGCGCTCCGGGATGAATCTCCAGCCCGGAAAGAAATTTGAGGAACTCAGGATCTTTTTCGTAAACGCAAAGGACTTCTACAGTCTGCCCAGCCGATACATCCGATAGCGACACAGCACCATGTTTGCGTCGTAGTTTTGCCAGGCCCCCTTGGAGCGGAACTCCATGCGGGCAAAAGCCTTCGGCGCCGAATCTCGCTAGTAACAATTTTTCCACTTCCGGCGAAATGCCGTGCTCCAGACGCTCGGCTTCATCGTGGGCACGCGTCCAATCGAGGCCGATCACTTCTGTGAGGAGTTTTTCCGCAAGCTGGTGCCGCATCGCCAGGCGATCCGCGACGCTGCTGCCTTTGCGCGTGAGGGCAATCCGCCCGTCGCGACCCACATGGAGATATCCGTCACGCGTCATGCGTTTTAGCGCAGCGGTTACGGCAGGAGGAGTGACGTGTAATTCCTCAGCCAATCTGGCGCTAATGGGTTCCTGATCCTCCTGAAGCATCTCCCAAATGGCCTTCAGGTAATCTTCACGCGAAGCACTGGTTTTTTCGCGCGGCATGAATCTCCTTATCCTGGCAAATAATATCGATCAGCGAGCCTTCACTCTATCACGCAAACGCTCCGCCAGGTCTTCGACACGCTGCTCAATCTGATCGCGAATCGCGCGATAGACAACCAGGTTATATCCGTAGGGATCGCCCACAGTCCAATCTTCCACCGGCGTCGATGGCTTGCCGAAAACCACCTCATCGGACCTTCCCGTCATGTTGATGACCAGGTCCGCAGCGGCCATATCCTCCGAACGCAGCGGCTTGGAATGCTGCCCGTCTGTCGAAATACCGCGCTCGGCGAGGACTTTTATGGTCGTGGATGGAATTTCTCCGAAAGGAACCAACCCCGCGCTGGATGCTTCGATTACGTCCGCCGCAACCTGTTTAGCAATCGCCTCAGCGATCTGACTCCGGCAGGCATTGCCGACACACAGGAAAAGAACTTTGGTGCGGGCCACAGTGCTCCCCTTCTAGTTCTCCCTTAAACGACGAGCATAATCATCCGCAGGCTAATCGGCTCACAGTTTCCTGCCGGAACCTGCAAGCTTCAACATTGGATCATTTTCCGAAGCAGTTCCCGCGGCTCCTGATGCCAAGCGCACAAAATATCTATGCACGGTCGAATCGCTAGTAAGCTCCGGATGAAAAGTTGAAATTAGAATGCGATCTTGGCGAAGCAGCACAGGCTTGCCCTCAGACACAGCGAGGACTTGCACTCCCGGCCCGGAGCGTTCAATGATCGGGGCGCGAATGAACACCATCTCGATGGGCGACTCGGAAAGGCTGGTAATTTCGTGGCGAACTTCGCTGGCAAGCTGCCTTCCGTAACCGTTGCGCATTACTGTGATATCGGCAAGGCCCAGCGACGGTTGCGCGGGATTGCGAACTTCCCGCGCCAGCAGGATGGCCCCGGCGCAGGTGCCGAAGATTGCGCCGCCACCGGCAGCGTGCTCGTTCAAGGTCTTGTCGAGCCCTTCTTCGACAAGAAAGTTCCATTGCGTGGTGCTTTCCCCGCCCGGCAGGATTACGCCATCGACTCCATCCATGTCGCGCGGCGTGCGCACAAACGCGTACTCGACGCCCATTCGTGCAAGCGTCGCGGCGTGCGCTTCAAAATCACCCTGCACCGCGAGTATGCCAACTTTCATATACTATTCCCGCTGCAAATTCAGCTACCATCCACGCGTCTGCAGCAAGTCCTTCTCCTCAATTTGGCGGATGTCGAGGCCCTTCATCGCTTCACCCAATTCCTCGGAGGCCTCGAGCACAACTTTTGCGTCCTGATAGTGGGTTGTCGCCTTCACAATAGCTTTCGCGCGTTTTTCCGGATCACTGGATTTGAAAATTCCTGACCCGACAAAAACCGATTCCGCCCCGAGGAAACGAACGAGCGCGGCGTCGGCAGGCGTGGCGATTCCTCCGGCGGAAAAGTTCGGCACAGGAAGTTTGCCGCTGTGCGCGATCTCGTGGACCAAATCCAGTGGCGCGCCCAGGTCCTTCGCCGCACGCATCAGTTCGTCTCCACGCAGCGTTGTCAGCCGTTTCATTTCGCCAACAATCGTTCGCATATGACGCACAGCTTCGACAACATTGCCCGAACCGGCTTCCCCCTTGGTTCGAATCATCGCCGCACCTTCGGCAATCCGCCGCAGTGCTTCGCCTAGATTGCGCGCGCCACAGACGAACGGCACCTTAAAGTCGTGCTTCCAGACGTGATTTTCCTCGTCGGCCGGCGTCAGGACTTCACTCTCATCAATGAAGTCAACCTCCAGAGCTTCGAGCACAGCAGCTTCCGCGAAATGCCCGATGCGCACCTTGGCCATCACCGGGATACTAACCGTATTCATAATTTCGCGGATGATTTTCGGCGACGCCATGCGCGCCACTCCGCCTTCCTTGCGAATGTCAGACGGCACACGCTCCAGCGCCATCACCGCGCATGCTCCGGCATCTTCGGCAATGCGCGCCTGCTCCGCATTGGTGACGTCCATAATGACGCCGCCCTTGAGCATCTCGGCCAGGCCAACCTTTACCCGCCACTGGTCGTTCGAATAATCTCCGTTGCTGCTTCCCTGCGTTGCTGTCATACGCCTCTCCTGATTCACTTTCCTTTTGTAAATTCGGCTGCGGACCTTCTTATTATAGAGATTCCCACATCCCGAATTCCAAACATCAATCCCGGCGAAACACCCCGCCATGAGGAACCCTTATTGTAACGCACCGTTTGTCAAAAGTTGGCATGCTCTGAAAACAGGGTCGTTGTCCAGCTTCTGATAAGCCTACTTCACAGATGGAATGAGAAACGAGATTATCGAAACCTGCGATTCAATAGCTAAACACCCTCCGCTAAGACATCTCTTTCGGTACAATACCCACTCGACGGTCATTTGAGGTTCCGTGTGCTTCCAACTTCGCAAGAATTGCCTCTCCTTCGAAACAAGGGCAGGGCTGTCCTTTTCTGGTGTTTGCCTTGTTTGCTGGGTTTCCTCCTCTTCCTTTTTTCATTTCCGATAGGCCGCCAGATTCCATTCTGGCCTCACCCGACAATCGTCGAGATTTTCTTCCTGTGGTTTCTTTTTGTCACACCAATCACTACTGTAATTGCATTCGTGGTGTTTATGAAACGGAGACGACAGGATGGCATTGCTAGACTCACCAGATTGCTGACATGGGCTACAATAATTCTCAACTTGTTAGTGAATGCACTTATGCTGGTTGGCCTATGGGCTGCTATTTATTATTAGGACCGGGAATTGGATTCCGCCTCAGAAACTAGATTACCGGAAGCTGACCCACTATCAAAAAATGATTTTTCACTCTGGATAGACACTCTGCCCGAATGTCCATGGTAAGCTCCCCTATCGAACGGGTGGAACATGATCAGATTGCGCACAATGGCTATGTTGGTCGCGTTCGAACTGCTGGCAGGCGGTCCGATACGCGCCCAGACCTCTACAGACGCTGCTATAAAACAGAAAGCCATCGCCGATTTGAAAATGATGGCAGAAGCCGGCGATTCGAAATCACAGGTCCAATTGGGCCTGGCCTACGTCACTGGCGACGGGGTTCACAAAGACGATACCGAAGGCGTGAAATGGCTGCGCAAAGCCGCCGATCAGGACAACATGATCGCCGAGCGGTACCTGGCCGAGATGTATTTTAAGGGCCGAGGCGTCGAGGCAAGTACCACGGAGGCCGCTAGATGGCTGCGTATGGCGGCGGAACAGGGCGACGCGCAAAGCCAGCACAACCTCGCTGCGCTCTACACGCAAGGCGAAGGCGTACCCCGGAACCAGAAAGAAGCCGCAAATTGGATGCGCAAATCTGCCGATCAGGGCTTGGCGGCCGCGCAGTTAGGCCTTGGAATTTTTTATGAAAATGGCGAAGGCGTCCCGGAAGATCCCGCTGAAGCAGCCCGATGGTATCGAAAAGCCGTCGAGCAGAATTACCCGGACGCCATGAACGATCTCGCCTTGCTGCTCGCTACCGCCAGAAGCTCAACTCTCCGCAACCCCGAAGAGGCCATCGCCCTGGCGACCAGAGCTGTCGCCGCAGGAAACAATCCAGACTATCTCGACACGCTGGCCGCGGCGTATTTCGCGGCGGGACAGACCGACAAGGCGATTGAAACAGAGGGAAAGGCGCTGCAAAGGGCGCCGGAAAATGACACTTACAAGAAGGCAATGGAAAAATATCTGGGTGCGGCGCACGGAAACCACTGAATTAGCCTCTAAGCATTTAGTCTCAAATGATCTGCTGCTAACCCGCACTCTCCCCTAACTTCTGCAAATGCAACTGCATATCGTGGGAGCATCGCTAATGTGTAAGACTCGGCTCAAGGATTTCACGGACGTGCTGCAGCAGTTTTGCGCGCGCGACAGGTTTTTGTAGCAAGGTGGCACCTGCAGGAAGAATCCCGTTTCGAATACCAAAACTGCCACCGTACCCTGATACATACAGAATCCGAAGGTCCGGTCGAATTGAGGATAATCTACCTGCTAATGTTGGTCCATTTATTCCTGGCAGCACCACATCAGCGAGTAGAAGGTGAATAGGCCCCTTATGCTGCCCCGCCAGGTCGAGGGCTTGCGCACCGCTTCCGGCCTCGATCACCGTGTACCCCCCATGCTCGAGGAATTCCCGAGTTAGCGCCCGGAGAATTGGATCATCTTCAACTAACAGAATGGTCTCCGTCCCCCGCTTGGGAGCCGGATCATCATGAGACATCCGAATCGGTTGGCGCTCACCCACGCGCGGCAGATAAATCTTGAAAACCGCACCCTGTCCCGCCTCACTGTAAACCCAAATGTACCCGCCGCTCTGTTTCACAATCCCATAAACGGTAGAAAGTCCCAGGCCCGTGCCCTTACCGGACTCTTTCGTAGTATAGAAAGGTTCAAAAATGTGCGCCTTGGTCGCCTCGTCCATCCCGGTACCGGTATCAGTCACCGTCAGAACAACGTAGGAGCCTTTCTCGATAGCTATCGGATGGCGAAGAGCATATTCATCTCCTAATTCGGCGTTCTTCGTTTCGATTAGTATTGCCCCCCCGTCAGGCATTGCGTCCCTCGCGTTCACCGCAAGATTCATAATTATTTGCTGGATCTGTCCTGGGTCGGCTTTCAACAAGCCCAATGCGGGATCCAGTGAAGTTCGCAGAACGATATCCTCGCCGATGAGTCGCCTGAGCATCTTTTCCGTTTCAGACACCAATTCGTTTAGATTAAACACACTAGGCTCGAGGACTTGCTGACGACTATAGGCGAGGAGCTGACGGGTCAGTGAAGCTGCACGGCCGGCGGCATTCTTGATTTGCTCGCATTGGTGGCGCATTCGATCATCCGAACTGACGCCGTCAAGAAGAAGCTCACTATTGCCTATAATTACTGAGAGTAAATTATTGAAATCATGCGCGACGCCGCTAGAGAGCCGTCCTACAGCTTCCATCTTCTGTGCATGGAGTAGTTGCTCTTTGGTTTTTCGCAGAGCTTCCGCCGCTCGCTCCCGCTCATTCATCACCTCTAATTCCTTATTTGCCACCTCGAGCTGGGCATTTCGTTCTGCCACCTGACGTTCCAATTCTGCATTTAGCCGCCTGGTTTCTTCCGCTTGTTTCCGCTCAGTAAGATCCCGCACCGCTCCGTAAACCACAATTCCATCCTCGGTTTCGATTGGGCTGAGGGAAATGTCCGCAGGAAATTCGCTGCCGTCTTTCTTTAGGCCAAATAGTTCGATGCCATGCCCCATCGGGCGGACCTTAGGACCGGCAAAGAACTTCTCCCTCTGCCCCTGATGTTGGCCTCGAAATCTTTTGGGAAGCAACACCTCAACCGGATGATCGATCAACTCCTCCCGGCGATAGCCGAACAGTTTCTCAGTCTGCGAATTTACCAGAATAATTTGACCGCGGGAGTTGACCACGATTATCGCGTCGGGGGCTGCCTCCAAGAGGTCGCGAAAAGAACCCTTCATACCAGCAGTATGTCATACAAATAAATATGGAATACGCTTCATACCCCTATCCGTTAATATCAATGTAACTCAATAAGAAGACAGGTGCGGGTACGCCTCTTTAGGGATAGTAAACGGGAAGTGCGTTTTCGCTATATTTCGATAGGCCTGGGAGGCTGGTGACAATTATTGGTCGACTTTCGGCCTGCTGGAAGGTGCTACGGACTAACTCAAAATCAGTAGCCATTGTGGGACAATTGTCCCAGAACTCGGAGGTCAACCAATTAAGTCCCACGGAACTGCTATTCATGGAAGTTCGAGGTTAGAATCCCGGGCTAAAATCTTTGTATCTTACTTGCTGGACGCGCTCTGCCCCAGCTTGCGCAAGCGTTCCTGCAGCTTGCGACGCAGCACGGCAGGCGTATTGGGGTTGAATGCAACGAGATACCACAACGGCTGGCTACGATCGCGGGAAAGCGCGGCCAGGGTGGCGGCGTCGGCATTCGGATGCCGCGCGACATTCTCGCGTATCGCGGCGTAGGGGTGCTTGGCCAGGCGGCCCAGCGTTTTCGAAGTCACTTTGGGGTGCTCGCTGATCAGGCGCAGTAAGTAGAAATCCGATTGCGGCGCCTCGCGCTCCAGCTTGTCCAGCATTTCGGCCTTTGAATCGGCGTTCAGGACGAGTCCGACCTTCTCGTCCCACGAAGGGTTAATGTGGTTCAGTTCCTTGGTGCGTTCGTGGATCAACTCTTCGATTACCCGGCGCTCTTGGTTCAAGCGCACTTGCGGGACCTGCGTAGTTTCCAGCGAATCCAGCACGCGCAGCAGGTGCTGCCGTTCCCCAAAAACGATTTGCGTGGTGCGCGGCGTCGAGCCCTTGGTCTCCGTCTGCACCAGATCGGAACGTCTCATCGCTACCTCACTCAGTAAAATGGAGTTCGCTTCCCAGATATGCCAGCTCATCGTCTTGGATGTAGAGACCCCTTGAATCGAGTGGCACACCGGCTTCCATCTGCCGCTTTAGCCATCGTCCGGATATGTCTATCTTTTGCTCGCGCGACAAGCGGCGCCGACCATCTTCAAAACGCGCCAGGCTCGCGCCTGAAATTCCAACCACGGCCTCTTCTCCATTGATTCGAAAGAAGAACAGTTCAGGCCGATCCCCCTGTGCTAAAAAACCCGACCGGACAAATTCAACTTGCTTTCGGATACCATCGGGCCCCGCCACCTCGAACCTCTCGTACTGTGGCTCTGAAGTCATCATGGATTATCGGACTCAGCCTCCGAGGAGTAAAGATTTCCGAACCGTTAAGGTTCCAGACGCGCAACACGATTTTACCGTACCGGCAACCAGTGTGCGGCGATCCGGGTTTGCACAGGATACGATATGCGCGTACTTTGGATGAATGTGTATCACATATTGCCGCAGGCAGGAGCCTTCTAATGTCCGCTTTTGAAGATCACAAGGATGAGATCGAACACTACGAACAGATGCTGGGCACCCACCGCGGCCGCCTCGCAGTGACGCTCGACCGCGTTACCAACGCCATGGTGCTGGTAGGACAGCACGGCGTCTATTGCCACAGCCTCCGCGATCCCGCGAAACCGACCATGGACATTCAAATCATTACCGAAGAACTCCGCAAAGCCAAAGAGCTGATTCAGAGCGTCATGGAAAATCTGCGCGAGGAACGCGAGAACCGGCTGCGGGCTAATTAACGGGTCAACCGCGAAGGATGGCTACGGTGTTCACTGAGGCACAGATGGGAACAGAATGAGATGAGTTAAACTCATTACTTCCCTACCAAAAATGGGTTCGAATCTCGCGCCTCGCCAATCGTTGTCGAGGGACCGTGACCCGGGAATACAATCGTATCGTCAGGTAGCGCGAGCACCTTCCCCTTCAAGGAATGGATGATCGCATCGAACGAACCTCCCCACAGGTCGGTGCGCCCGATGCTTCCGGCAAACAAAGTGTCTCCGGCAAATAACCTGCCTGGTTCTCGTTCGGTCGATTTTGCGGCCAAAGCAATAGCGCGGTCCTGGGGAATAGCCGAGGGCATATAGAGACAGACGCTTCCTTGCGTATGACCCGGTGTGTGCAACACATGCGCCTGAAAGCGTCCCCATCGGATGGAATCGCCCTCGCGCAGCAGTTCATCGACTTCAACCTTTTCTGGAGCCTTTATCCCCAGCCAGGCAGCCTGAATATCGAGTGCCCGGTAAAGTTCAAGATCGTCAGGATGGATGCGCACCGGCGCACCGGTCGCATCATGCAGGCGGCGCAACCCCCCGACGTGATCGATGTGCGTATGCGTGATGATGATCGCGGAAACTCGCAACTTGTAACGTTGAATGATGCTCAGAATCTGCTCGGCATCGGCGCCCGGATCGATGACCACAGCATCGAGTGTTTTCGGGTCGCCGATGATGTGGCAATTGCACTGCAACATCCCGACGGGAAGAATTTCGTGAATGAAATTTGCCGTCTTTGGCATGGGGCTCAATATGGCTCCGGACTATTCATATCGCAGCGCTTCGATCGGATCGAGGCTGGCGGCTTTCCTTGCCGGGTAATATCCGAAGAAAACGCCGACACAGGCGGAAAACCCGAAGGCAATAAAAATCGCGGAAACGGGGATTGCCGTGGGCCATTCGAGAATCCGGGAAATCAGAACGGAACCGAGCAGCCCAAAAACCAGCCCGAAAGCCCCGCCCAGCATGCTCATCACGACCGCCTCGCTTAAAAACTGCATCCTCACGTCCTGCTCGCTGGCTCCTACAGCCATGCGCACACCGATTTCCCGGGTGCGCTCGGTGACTGATACCAACATGATATTCATGATTCCGATGCCGCCCACCACCAGCGCAATGGACGCGATGCTGGCCAGCAGGAGCTCCATCATCCGCGCGGAATCGGCCATGGTATTGGCAATTTCCACCGGGTGGCGAATATTGAAGTCATCGTCCTGCCCAGGAGCAATGTGATGGCGTTCGCGCAGCAACTCCCCGATCTGTTTTTCAGCCGCGGGAATCGCATCAGGTGTGGATGCGGAGGCCCATATATCGTCGAGCCAGCTGATGCCTTTGATTTTCTTCTGTACGGTAGTGTACGGCATCAAAATCATGTCGTCCTGATCCTGGCCCACCGCGGACTGCCCTTTGGGCTCCAGGATACCGATCACTTTGCAGGGCTGATTGGAAACGCGGATGGTCTGTCCAATGGGATCATCGTTGAGGAACAGGATGTTGGAAACGGTCAGGCCCAGAACGCATACATTGTCAGAGCGATCGATTTCTTCCTGCCCGAAAAACGTTCCCCGCTCGACAGCCAATTTCTTCACAAAAAGATAGTCCGGTGAAATGCCCCTCATTTGCGTGTACCAGTTCTGGTTACCGAAAACCACTTGCGCGCGGCCATCGACGTTTGGCGTAACATGCGAAACCATCGGAACCTGTTCGTCAATCGCTTTGACATCCTCCAGCGTGAGTGATTTTGTGGCCCCGTTTCCGGTGCGAACGCCACTCACGTTTCGGCCGCCGGCTTCAATCCAGACCATATTGGCGCCCATATTCTCAATTGCAGTTTCGATTTTCTGCGTTGCCCCTTCCCCGATGGCCACTGTGCAGATGACCGCAGCAACTCCGATGACCACACCGAGCATGGTCAGCGCAGTCCTCATCTTGTTGCGTCCGAGGGCGCGCATGGCCATCCGCAAGGTTGAAGTTAATTCCACAATTCCCTCCGGCTGCAGGACCGCGACGGTGCGACGTAATCTCCGATAGGAAAGACCAGAGTTGCGCCATGCACAGACTCACTTCCCGACAATATACACCGATTTTATAGGTTTCGAAGGCAAGGTGTTGCCGGAGTGGAACTACGCGAAATCGGGCGTTCTGATAAGATGAATTTGAGTTTACGGAGATTATGGCGCTGCCCATGCCGCTCGAAAGTCCACTTCTGGATCTGCACAAATCCTCGGGCGCAGAGATCGGCGAATATTTTGGCACGCTGCTGCCCGCTAGGTTCAGCGATTTTAAAGCCGAATATGAGGCTGTTCGCCACACCGTGGCCGTCGTGGACACAAACTTTCGCGCCATCTTTTCTCTTGCCGGGCCCGACCGGCAGCGTTATCTGAACGCGATTCTCACCTCGAATGTTCGCGACCTGAAAACGGGGCAAGGAACGATCGGCCTGTTGCTAACTCCTCAGGGACACATTCTAGCTGAAATCGAAACCCTGGCCGGCGAAGATAAAATTCTGGCGGTTTCCCATGCAATGGTCCGCGAGCGCACTTTCGCCACTCTCGACAAGTTCATAATCATGGATGACGTGACGCTGGAAGACGTGACTGCCTCGATGGGAACACTCGATCTTGTGGGTCCACGCGCCGACGAACTCATTTCTAAATTTGCTCGAGTGGATATTTCGGCGATGCCGGAGTTCGCCCATGTCGAGGCAAAGCTGGGAGCAATTCCCTGTCGCATCGTTCGACACACTTTCACGGAACATCCGGCGGCAATGTTGGTTGTCGCGCGCGAACAACTCATTCCACTTTGGAAGGAACTCGAAGCGCGTGTTCGCTCGCATGGGGGCGTCCCAGCGGGTATGGAAGCGCTCAATTCGGTTCGCTTGGAATCTGGAATCGCGTGGTTTGGGCAAGACTACGATGACAGGAATATTCCCCACGAAGCGAGCCTGGAAAACTCCCACATCAGTTACGAAAAGGGCTGCTACACAGGGCAGGAGATCGTCGAGCGAGTCCGCTCTCGCGGACACGTAAACCGCCGCCTTACCGCCTTAAAGTTCCTGGACGACAAAGCGCCCGCGGAAGGAACAAAGCTGCTGATGCCGGAGAGCCAGCCCGCGAGTGAAGTAAGATATGTCACGAGCATTGGGTTCTCGCCTTTGCTGGGAAAATCGATTGGATTAGGCTATGTGCGGCGCGAACATTCCGCTGTCGGGACGATTCTCGACGCATCCGGCGTCAGAGCGGAAGTTACCTCGTCCTCCGTTAAAAATTAAATAAACTCGCTTTTTTGTTGTGATTTGTATTGATT
>CAZUNI010000041.1:0-40055 GCA_964622265.1 uncultured Acidobacteriaceae bacterium
CTATGAATCGACTCCCACCGGCAATCGGTTACGCATAGGATTTTCCGCTGCTGGTCCCCAGGTCCAACCAAAGTAAGCTCCTAGAAATTTACCCGATATGAACGTTAGTCTTTCGCATAGGAAACATTAGGGAAAGAACTGTAGGCACTGAAACCGTTGCCAAATTGTACAGAGTGAATGGGCAGCATATTTTCGTACGTTCTGATAACCGATGGTCTCTTGTTGAAATCCAACCCCCGCAACCACGGGAGACTTAGAGGCAAAATCTCGATGCGTTCTTGGAAACCCAGCCATCTCCTGTGTTGTCGGCAACCCGCAAGCAATCCTCGGACTAGATTTCCAGGCTAGTCAGTCAGAATTTTCTTGGGAAGTTCCTGTATTGCAAGTGAAATGCCGCGGTGCGGATAGACCAAGTCGTCTTGCCGGAAAGTTGCTTTCGCTCTATTCTGACTTGGGCCATATTTCGAAAATTCCGTTTCCATGACGCCCTATCGCTATGTCCGTTATTTACGTTACGAGTCCGGTTCCGAGAGAGCAGCAGTAGCTAGTATTGGGGTGGTTTTGGATGGCGCGCCCGGAGGGAATCGAACCCCCGACATTCTGCTTAGAAGGCAGATGCTCTATCCGGCTGAGCTACGGGCGCGCAGTAGAAATCAGTCTGATTCTAATGCATTTGCCGCCGTTCCAAAAATTAAATCCTCCTTTTTCTGCGACTACCGTGCCAGAACTGTGCCAAAACCCTCGTTGACGTTCAAATTCTGGCACAACGTGCCCGTCATATCGTTGACCTGATGGTTGAGTTTTTTCAGCGATTCCTATTTAATTTGCAACTTCATTTGTGAATACCTCTTGAAGGCCTGGGAATCACCTTGTCCAAGCATCTGTGTGAGCGACTCATCCGTCGCACCCCCTGCTGGCTATGCGAGTCCTCCTTCCGAGTCGCGATGGTCCGATGTAGGTCGTGTAGCGCGCGTGGCGAATGTTCGGCATCAATGCTCACACAATATATATCGAGCGGCACTTGTCGCAGGATGCCAGGCTCGCAAAGATTGTGGCCGCGCGTCCGGGGCTCAGAGTTTCAGGCGCATTGGACGGGTTTGAGTTGGCGGCGGGGGCTGTGCTCGGGCAGCAGTTTACAGTCTTCGATGCACCAGTCCTTGCCAAACGTTTGGCGGGCGTTTTCGGCCGTCCCGTTCACCCCTCCTTTGCGGGCCTTCGTTACGTCTTCCCGCAGGTCGAAAACCTTGCCGAGGCGAATCTTGAAATCATTGGCATTCCCGCCGACCATGCCGGAACGAATCGAAGGCTGGCGCAAGCCGTGTTGGCGGGGAAACTCGATTTTAATTCGCGTAATGGCTTGCATAGCATGCTCTTATGGTTGCGGTCCCATCCCGGATTGGGTTAGGAGGCAGCATCTTAAATTGCGATACGAAGCTTCGGAGTGCCGGACGCTTCTCCACTCACAGATCGATGGCTGCTCCAATCAGCGGCGATTCACCGGAGGGTGGCCTTGCCAGCGTGATTTCTCGACATGGTCGGGACGTTTAAGCCTTGGCGCGCCTATGCCGCGACGCACTTCTTGGCGGCGGCACAAAATACTTTCGGGGGCGCGGATCCTGTGCATCAGTCTCGGAGAGTTCACAATCTTCATTGAGTAAATCCAAGACCGGAGTAGAATCGAGCCATGCGCTGGGTAACATGCTCATTGGCCGCGCTCCTGTCGCTTCTAATTGTTGCGACCTCGGTTTCCTCTTCAACTTGTGATCTGGCTTGTCAGTTGAGCCAAGTACACTCCGGTTGCAACACTCCTACCCCGACAATCAAGGATGACGTGGCGATGTCCATGCCTCCGGGTATGGACATGAGGACCGGTGATGTCGAAACCGTGATGGGAAACGATCTCGACATGAATGCCATGCCAGGTCCTTCCATGCCCATGTTCCCAAAGCAGGAAATGGCTTCGCAGCGCTTCGAACAATTGTCGAAGACTGACGGAACAGCAAACACAGAGCACGACCGTTCGAACAGCATGCCTCCTTGCACCAATGGGGCGTGCAGCAAAATTTCAGCTTCGCAGTCTCCTCCGGGAGGAGACTGCTCTCAGTTTTATTCCCAGCACTGGTTGACAATAACTCTTCGAACTTTTGCAAAACTGTCGGACGGTTCTCCGTTGATGGGGCCAGGAATTTCTCCGCCTAAACTTCTCACCGCTAATCGCGTGATTACCACCCTCCGGATCTAAGGCACTTTTTCTCCAGACGGACAATCTGAATGGCTCGCTTTCTTGACTCGATTTGTCCTTGAACGTGGGGAGAAGGGCTTTTCCACGCAGGAATACAATTATGGAGAGATTGTCATGAAACTATTTCCCTACATCGTTTTGTCGGTTCTATTTTTCCCCGCGATTTCCACTGCGCGACAAGGCGATAAGCAGCAGGAACCGCAATGCATGCCCGGCATGCAAATGCCGGGATGTCCCGAATCTTCCGGCCAACCCGGCGATCGTCAACCGAGCAGTGGGCCGCAGACGCAACAGGGCGGCACTGACACAAGACCCGCAGAGATGAAAATGGACAAGACAGGCCTGATGAGCATGCAGGGCATGGAACCGCAAACCTTCCTTCAAACGATTGCCCACCACGCAAATTCCGGGACGAGCGCGGAACCAAACTCAACGCCGGTGCCTATGCTGATGAAGAATAAAGGGGCGTGGATGCTGATGTTCCACGCTAACGTATTCGTGCTCGATGAGCAGCAATCCAGCCCGCGCGGTGGAGACAAGTTTTTCTCGACCAACTGGCTAATGCCCATGGCGCAGCGTGAGTTGGGGAATGGAATTTTCACCATCCGCGCGATGCTAAGCCTGGAACCGGCGACCATTTCAAACAGGCGGTATCCATTATTGTTCCAGCAGGGTGAGACGGCGTATGGTGTTCCCATAGCTGACGGCCAACACCCTCATAATTTCTTCATGGAATTGGCTGCGATCTATGATCTGAAACTGGGTGAGAATGGCCTGCTCTCTTTCTACTTTGCCCCGGTGGGCGACCCCGCCATTGGGCCAACGGCCTATCCACATCGCGCTTCCGCCTTCGAAAATCCAGTAGCTACGCTTGGCCACCATCAAGAGGACTCCACACACGTCGCCGATGACGTTTTAACGGTTGGCCTCACATATAGTATTGCTCGAATAGAAGCTTCCGGTTTTCACGGTAGAGAGCCGGACGAGTTTCGCTGGGATGTCGACCAAGGGAAGATCGATTCCTGGAGCACTCGATTGACGGTTCAACCCCGTCAGAATTGGAGTGGGCAATATTCCTACGCACGCATAAAAAGCCCAGAGTCGCTCTTCCCAACGGAGGATCAGGAGCGCATGACTGCATCCATCATGTGCAACCGTCCGCTTCAGGACGGGAACTGGGCGACCACTGCGCTCTGGGGAAGGACGCGATCCCTCCAGGACAATTCGATTTTCAACAGCTACCTTCTTGAGTCTACGATCCGCTTTCGTAAACGGAATTACGCTTGGACCCGCATGGAAAGCGCTGAGCGATCCAATGAACTGATCGTCGGTGAGAATTCACTACCCTCTGGTTTTACCGAAGAGCCGATCGGGCGCATTCAGGCTTACACTTTCGGTTATGACCACGACTTCGACGTAATCCCGCATCTTGCTTCTGCCATCGGAGCGCAATTTACCACGTATGGAGTGGCCGACCTCCTGAAACCAATTTATGGCTCACACCCGATGGGAGTAGCGCTTTTCATCCGATTTCGGCCAGATTCAAAGTGGACTCATAAGGCTGAGAAGCCGCGAAAAGAAAGGTGAGAGTGACTTCCTGCGGCAATATCATTGTGCTGTTTTCGGTCCTGTTGAGTCGATTGCGCGACCTTCATTTGTTTCCGGGTCTACCGGCAAACTAAAAGTGAACACCGATCCTTGTCCCTTTTGGCTAGCCACTTCGATCATTCCCCCGTGAGCTTCCACGATGGCTTTTGCGATAGACAAGCCCATGCCCGTTCCGGGAATTCGATGCCGCAAACCCTTGCCTCGATAGAAGCGGTCAAAGATATGTTTGATCTCCGATTCCTCGATTCCTGGTCCTTTGTCCGCAATATGAAAGGCCACGAAACTATTTTTTCTCTCGACCTCAATCGTAACAGGGGCTCCGGGAGTAGAATAAAGATCGGCATTTCGAATGATATTGGTAAAAACCTTTCTTGCCCAGTTGGAGTCTGCATATACACGGCAATCTGGATCCTTGACTTCGACTTTTATCGGTCTGGCAATTTGCACATCTCCGCAATCTAAAAGTGCCTCGGAGACCAATTCACCCACTGCATGCGGGGCGAATTGAAGTTGGACGTCACCAGCCTCCAGTCGGGCCATATCCCCGGTTTCACCGATTAGCCGGTTGATCCGATCGCATTCTTCATCGATGATGACCAGAAGTTCCTTCCGTTGCTTCTTGTTGAACTCAAGGTCCTCGAGCAGGCTTGTCGCCGAAGCTTTAATGGAGGTGAGTGGAGTCTTGAAATCATGTGTAACGGCATCTAATAGGACCGATTTCAGCCGTTCACTCTCGCGCACCGCCTCAGCCTTTCCCAACAATTCAATGGCCTGCGCGCGATCGATGGCGGATGCGATCAGCGTTCCGATGCCTTCCAGCGTGTGACTGGAAATTGTTGCTTCCTGGATTGCGAAGCTGCCAATGACCTGCGACCCCAGACGCACAGGGGCGTAGGAAACGTGCTGCAGAGAATCTACATGAATAGATTTCTGGTCCACCGTGGATTTCAGACGAACGTCATCTAATTGCGATGCTTCACCGCCCGAGCGATAGGTTTCTTGTTTATCCAGAAGGAAGAGCGCCGCGGATGCCGTCTTGAAGGCTTTCACAATTTGTTTAGGAATTTCATGAAGCAAGACAATTGGATCGCGAACATTCATCAGGAGGCGACTGAACTGATAGAGTTTCTCCACTTCAAATCTATGGCGATTGACTTCTTCCGTCTGCCGCCGCAATCGCGCGTGAAGATTGCTTCCGATCACGGAAGTACCAAGAAAAGCAAAAAGACTCACCCAATCCTGGGGATCGGAAATCGTAAAACGGCCAACGGGAGGGAAGAAGTTGTAGTCCAGAGCCAAAGTGGCTGCGATGGACATGAAAACCGACACGCCGAGACCCCATTGAGCGGAAGCGATAAGGATGGAAAGCAGATAAGCCAGGACGACGGTAGTTACCGCGAAGGCAGTGTCGTAGCGAAAGAGTTCAGTAATGAAAATAATAGTCGCCAGGGCTATTGCATACCGGCCAAGTGAAATTAGAAGTTTCCGCACCAAAGAATTCTAACGCAGCTTTCGGCGGTTCGTGCGGGATAGGTTACGACCGCTGCATAATTTCTTGTTTATTAAGCTTCTACGGTTTGTTTATGCCTCGTTGACCACCTTCTGGACATTCTCCGGGTGCACGTCATGTAATGCCGAGAAGCGAAGTCATGAGGAATCTCTTGGTGATGCGCTTGGCTGAGAGGTTCCTCGCTTTGCTCGTTCTTCCAATTTCCTCACCAAGACCTCATTTTTCGTTATTGACGACCTTCCCATTTCTTTAGAACTTTCTTACGGTGCGTCCACGACTTCTTTATCAGCAAAAAGGCAGGATGTCTGTGCGAAGCATGATCAAAGGGTGATGCGGGGCTCAAGGATCGGTGATGAGGCGCACGGCGGTTTATCGATGGATGCGATACAAGGGTAATGAGCGATGAAAGGCATCCGTCCAGGAATTGGTTGTGAGTGAGGGCAGGCTGGATCGTATGCAGGCGGCCAGGCTCCCCGGGTAGCAGCAACGAGGAAAGGGGGCAGGGAACATGAAAGTTTTCTTGGTCCTGAACGGGATGGCTCTGGGTTTCATGATTTACGTGCTCGTGAACTTCTGCAAAGAAGGTTTGCGGACTTCTCGCGGTGGCTTGCGACAGTTCAAGCGGGAATCTGTGTATGCGAGCCGGCCACCGGTGTTTGTAGTTGCCCGGCCACTGGAGGCGGATGCCAGGCGAGCGGGGAAGAGTTCAGTTGTCCCCTTCCCGACGCCCAGAGTGGGTTCAGAAGGGCAAACTGGAGCAACTCCGGGCGGTAAGGCGACGCAGAAAAGGTATTCGACAGGATAAGTGTGCATTTAAAGAAGAAGGCTAGTAGGATGCAGCCGTACTGGTTCGGTTTACAGAAAGTCATGGGAGGCGGTGGAACGCCATGATAGACACGGTCTTTATTGCTTCAACGCTGGTATTCTTTGTCGCTTCGGTTCTATATGTGAAGTTCTGCGATGGATTGAGGTAGAGGACATGCTCGATACGATTATTTCTCTGGCGGTGTGTTTGGCTTTGCTTGTCTATCTTGTGTACGCGATGCTGCGTCCGGAAAAGTTCTGACCATGACAAACAACGGATGGTTTCAAATACTGTTTTTTCTTCTGGTGGTGTTGGCGCTGACCAAGCCGCTGGGTGCGTTCATGACGCGCGTTTTCAACCGGGAGAAGACGTTTCTCGATCCGCTGCTGAGACCGATTGAGAAGTTGCTCTATAAATTGACGGGCGTCGATGAAGAAACTGAGATGGGTTGGAAAGAATACGCTGGGGCGATGCTCATCTTCAGCGGTGTGACTTTGGCGCTCACCTATCTGATCGAGCGCGTTCAAAATTATTTGCCACTCAATCCTCAGAAACTTCCGGCGGTGGCGCCCGACCTCGCTTTCAACACAGCCGTTTCCTTTACGACAAACACTAATTGGCAGGCCTACGTCCCGGAAACGACGATGTCCTATCTGACGCAGATGACGACGCTGGCCTATCATAACTTCGTCTCCGCAGCGGTCGGCATCGCGTTGGCAATTGCCGTCGTGCGCGGAATCGCGCGGCGCGAGAAGGACACCATCGGCAATTTCTGGGTGGACATGACCCGCGCGACGTTGTGGGTGCTACTGCCGGCGTGTCTGGTGGGCGCTCTCTTCCTGGTTTCGCAGGGAGTCCCGCAGAACTTCAAGCCTTACACGACCGCGCAGTTGATCGACCCTCAGACCGTGCAGACCACCGGTTCAGATGGGAAGACCACGACGCAGGTAATAAAAGAACAAACCATCGCACAGGGACCGACCGCCTCGCAGGAACTAATCAAGGAGCTGGGCACCAATGGTGGTGGTTTTTTCAATGCCAACAGCGCGCATCCATTTGAGAATCCGACCCCGCTCACGAACTTTTTCGAGATGTTTTTAATTTTCTCGATTGGTGCAGGCCTGACCTACACATTGGGGCAAATGACAGGTTCGCCGCGCCACGGGTGGGCGGTGTGGTGCGCTATGGCCATCTTGTTCCTTATAGGAATTACGGCTGCATATACGGCCGAGGCGCGCGGAAATCCGCTGCTTGTGAGTCCGACGAACCATGTGCAGAGCGTTGGGAACATGGAAGGTAAAGAAGTTCGCTTCGGTATCGCAAACTCCGCTTTGTGGGCTGTAGTAACCACCGACACCAGCTGCGGCGCGGTCAACTCGATGCACGATTCATTTACTCCGCTGGGCGGGATGATTCCGCTCATCAATATGTTGCTGGGAGAAGTTATCTTTGGCGGAGCGGGTTCGGGACTATACGGAATCATTGTGTTCATTATCCTTTCGGTCTTCATTGCCGGACTAATGGTGGGACGCACGCCGGAATACCTGGGTAAGAAAGTGGAGGCGTTCGATGTGAAGATGGCCATGCTCACAGTACTGGTTTATCCGGTATTTGTGCTGGGATTCACGGCCATTTCCCTGGTGTCGCCGAAATTCGGGACGTCCAGTCTCGCCAATGCCGGACCTCACGGATTGTCCGAAATTTTTTATGCCTACGCGGAAGCCGGCGCGAACAATGGTTCCGCCTTCGCCGGACTCAATGCCAACACGCTCTGGTACAACACTACAATCGCCGCGACCATGCTGTTTGGCCGTTTCTTCATGGTGATTCCGGTATTGGCCATTGCTGGCAGCCTGGCACGCAAGAAACACGTGCCACAAACAGCGGGAACGTTTCCAGTAACCACGCCGCTGTTCACGGGCCTGCTCATTTCCGTGATCATAATTGTTGGCGCATTGACCTTTTTCCCCGCGCTCAGCCTGGGCCCCATTCTGGAGCACTTGCTGATGCATGCGGGCAAGACCTTTTGAGGAATGGGGAACATGACTGCACACACTAGAAAAAGCAAATCCATCTGGGATGCCGCAATTGCGACCCGCGCGCTTTGGGATTCATTTGCCAAACTGAATCCGATCACCCTGATGAAGAATCCGGTGATGTTCGTTGTGGAAATCGGCGCCGCCCTGCTGACCATTCAATTGGTCCGCAACGCCCTGAATCATACCCATGCGTTTGCATTCGAGTTTCAGATCACAGTCTGGCTCTGGTTTACCGTTCTTTTTGCTAATTTCGCCGAGGCCATGGCCGAGGGACGCGGGAAAGCGCAAGCCGATACTTTGCGCAAGTCCCGAACGGAAACCGTTGCTCGCATGGTAAAAGCAGACGGATGCACCGAAGAAATAGCAGGTGCCAAGCTGCGCGCTGGCGACGTGGTCATTGTTACCGCCGGCGAATTCCTTCCCGGTGACGGGGAAGTCATCGAAGGCGTGGCGTCCGTGGACGAATCGGCGATAACGGGGGAATCCGCGCCCGTCATTCGCGAGTCAGGCGGAGATAGATCGGCAGTCACCGGTGGTACCCGCGTGCTTTCCGATCAAATCAGGGTCCGGATTACCTCGAATCCCGGCGAAACGTTCCTGGATCGCATGATCAAGATGGTCGAAGGAGCCTCGCGTCAAAAGACCCCGAATGAAATCGCGCTCAACATTCTGCTTGCCGGATTGACGATTATATTTTTGCTCGCGGTGGCGGCGCTGCAACCGATGGCCATCTATTCCGGGGCGCCGCAAAGTCCGTTCGTGTTGTGGTCTTTGCTGGTTTGTCTGATTCCGACGACGATTGGCGGACTGCTTTCCGCGATCGGAATTGCAGGGATTGATCGCGTCATCCAACGCAACGTTATGGCGATGTCGGGTCGTGCTGTCGAAGCTGCCGGTGACGTGGACACGCTGCTTCTCGACAAAACGGGCACGATCACTCTTGGCAATCGGCAAGCCACAGAACTTATTCCTGCACCAGGTGTTACGGACATGGAATTGGCCGACGCGGCGCAACTGGCCTCGCTCGCCGATGAAACTCCGGAAGGACGCTCCATCGTGGTTCTGGCGAAAGAAAAGTATGGACTGCGCGGACGCCCACTTTCCACGTTGGACGCTACCTTTATTCCTTTTTCAGCGAATACGCGCATGTCAGGCGTGGATTTCGACGGGCGCGTCATACGGAAAGGCGCTCCGGACTCGATTCGGAAATATGTAATTGACCGTGGTGGCGTGGTGCCCGCAGAAGTCGATGAGACGGTGCAACTGGTAGCAAACTCCGGAGCGACCCCTCTTCTGGTTTGCACGGATCGAGGCGTGCTGGGCACTGTGCGACTCAAGGATATTGTAAAAGGCGGCATGAAGGAACGATTCGACCACTTAAGGGCGATGGGCATTCGTACCGTGATGATCACTGGCGATAACCGCCTGACTGCGGCAGCCATTGCACAGGAAGCAGGCGTCGATGACTTCCTCGCGGAAGCCAAGCCTGAGGACAAGCTCGCGCTAATTCGAAAGGAACAGGCCAAAGGCAAGCTTGTGGCGATGACCGGCGACGGCACCAACGATGCCCCCGCACTGGCTCAAGCGGACGTTGGCCTGGCTATGAATGCAGGAACTCAGGCCGCGAAAGAAGCCGGCAATATGGTGGACCTGGATTCCAACCCCACTAAATTGATCGAAGTCGTGGAGATCGGAAAGCAAATGTTGATCACGCGTGGGGCGCTGACGACATTTTCGGTGGCCAACGACGTGGCCAAGTACTTCGCGATTATCCCGGCAATGTTCGCTGGCGCGTTTCCCGTTTTGCAGGCGCTAAACATCATGCAGCTCAGGACGCCGCAATCCGCGATTTTGTCCGCGGTGATCTTCAATGCGTTGATCATCGTAGTCCTCGTTCCGTTGGCGTTGCGGGGCGTCCAATATCGCCCAATGGGGGCTTCGGCGCTCCTGCGATGGAATCTGCTTGTCTATGGCGTGGGAGGAATCATCGCTCCGTTTTTTGGGATTAAACTGATCGACATGATCATTACCGGGCTTCATTGGGCCTAAGGAAAATAAAATGATAAAGAATCTGAAAATCTCGATCCTGATGACAATCGTCACGACTCTTCTGCTTGGCGTCGTTTACCCGTCCGTCGTGACAGGCCTCGCGCAGCTGATATTCCCTCGGCAGGCCAACGGCGACTTAATCACAGTGAATGGAAAGGTGGTCGGTTCGCGATTGATAGGGCAGGCGTTTTCTTCGCCCGGCTACTTCCGTTCGCGCCCTTCGGCAGCCGGAAACGGCTACGACGCCGGAAATTCCGGCGGCTCGAACCTGGGACCGACGAACAAGATGCTGATTGACCGTGTCAACGGGGACGTGCAGAAGTTGCAGGCCGAAAATCCCAACTTGACGGTGCCCATGGATCTGGTCACCACATCCGGTTCAGGCCTCGATCCGCACATCTCGCCGGAAGCGGCCGCTTTTCAAACGCCACGCGTAGCGCGCGAGCGAAACATGAGTGAATCGGATGTCGCCAGGCTTGTGTCGCAACACACAGAAGGACGTCAACTCGGATTTCTTGGTGAGCCTCGCATCAACGTATTGGAGCTCAATCTGGATCTCGATACGGTTCACCCAATTCATTAGAATTTGAATGTGTATTTTTGTCCCATCAGAGATCCAATTAACAGTTGTTTACTCATCCTTCTTTGTTATCCGACGAATTCAGTATTCTAATTGTTGAATACAATAGACTTCTGCGGTCATTAACACCCCGTTTAGCCTAGCCAAACACATTGTTTATGCTTCATTAACCCCCGACCCTTTACCATGGCGATTAGGAAAATTTGGCCTCAGAACAGGGGAATATGTTTTCCGGATCGCAAGCGTACGTCTTCATCTCGAGAGAACGCATGACTAAGATTCGAGCGCGCATCCTGGTTGTGGATGACGACTCCCAAATTCGCCGTGTGATGCGAACTACCCTCGATGCGCAAGGGTACGAGGTCAACGAAGCCGGAAGCGGCGAAAAAGCCTTTGAATTTCTGCAATCTGAGAAGTACGACCTGATCCTGCTGGACATCAATTTGCCGGGCAAGACGGGAGTCGAGACGTGCAGGGAAATTCGCACGACTTCGAGTGTGCCCATTATTATGCTGACCGTCCGCGATGCCTCGGAGGACAAGATCGAGGCGCTGGACGCCGGGGCCCAGGATTATGTGACTAAGCCGTTCACGATGGGAGAAATGTTGGCGCGCATTCGGTCGGTCCTGCGAAGAACAGCTTCGCCCGCACATTCCCATATCATGCATCTTCAACTTGACGACGTGGAAATCGATTTTGAAGCTCGGCGAGTGATTGTTGCCGGCAAGCAGGTACGGCTTACGGCGAAGGAATTCGACTTGCTGCTGTATCTCGCGTCAAACGCCAATAGAACGGTGACTCACCGTGAATTGTTGCGGGAGGTATGGGGTGCGGAACATGTCGACGATAGGAAATACCTCCGCGTTTTTGTTAACCGGCTGCGCAATAAAATTGAATCCTCTCCACGAGAACCCAAGTTCCTGATGACCGAGCCTTTTGTCGGATATCGCCTGCAAACACCCCAGTAGTACGTCCGTTCTTGTTTATAACTGTTGACCCCGATTGTACGGATTGTTTATGCCTCGTTTAGCTTGACGGGTCTACGATTATTTCAATGATTCGCGAATGGCGGCGGTCCGAAGGTGCTACAGCAGGACGGAGCGCACGTCGAAAAGGAAATACAATTCGCGACATTGACAGATTGGGTCTAAAAACCCAAAGGAGAAAGCGATGAAGAATATAATGAAAGCCCGAGTCCCTTTGATTCTGTTGGCAGGCGTTCTCGCGTTTGCGCCGATGATGGCCGCCCAGTCTTCCGTACAGGCCGGGTCGGATACCGTTAACGTCACCGGACGCGTGAGTTGTTCGCGATTCGGCCGTGGTTCGGTAACCCCACGCAAAGGCATGAGCGTCTCCCAGACCATTTGGTATTGCGCCAACTTCCAGGGTGGCCAGTACACGCTCGTCGCGGGAAACCGGATTTACGCACTGTCCGGAGAAGCGAAGCAACTTGCAAAAATGGCTGGCCAAACAGTGACAGTCGCCGGGCGTATTGTCCCTGAAACGACCGATACCAACACCGTTGCGCTCATGGGCACGGTAGCGGTCACCGAAGTCGTCCCAACCAAAGACTAAGCGATGTGGGTCATACAAAAGTGTTTCAGCCGAGGCGTTCTCCGTGATGAGAGCGCACGACTGAAACGCCTGGGTTGCTGATTAGTTTTTGGCTTAGCTGTATCCCGCCCGGGATTGTTCCAACGATGTAAGCGTTTCCTCTTCCGAACCATCTACCTTGTTTCCCCTGAGATTCTCAAATTGGAATCGCGCAGCATTCGCATGGGTGATCGAGTTGGGTTTGCAAAGTCGTTGGACTTCTTGCCCGGCACGACGCATGTCAGATTCCATTAAATGGATTCCACGCAAATGATTGGTTGCATTTATTTCTGTTTATCCGGCTTGTACGGTTTATTTATGCCTCTTTTAGAGATCGAGATTTAACGTGGAGACATGAACGAGAACAAAAAGCCGACCTTAGACTTTATGGAATTCGTTGGCGGGCACGGAACTTCTCGCGTTTCACCCTCGGGGCCACGCCTTTGCGTGACTGTAATTGCGACGACCCCGAAAGGGACAACCGTTGCGCTGAATGCAGCTAGTTCTCTTGCCAGGGATTTGGATGCAAAGATCGTTCTGCTGAAAGTGGAAGTCGTGCCTCCCCGATTTCCGGTCAACAAACCTCCCGTAGTCCTTGATTTCATCGTGAAACAGCAGCGGTCTTGGTTGCTCGATTCGAGCGCGAGAGACGAAGACGTTGCGATTCGGATTTGTCTGTGCCGCTATCGCGACCAATGTTTACTGCATATTTTGCGCAGGCGAGGCCTGATTGTAATCGGCGGACGGAGGCGTTGGTGGCGCAGTGGCGAAGAAAAAGTGGAACATGCGCTCAGCCGTCTGGGTCACCACGTGATGTTCATCGATGTCGCTGAAGCGAAGAGATCGGATTCGAAAATCAACTTCTTCCCGTGTGGAGATCGAAGTGGTGCTGGCCCATTTCACGAACAATCGGCCGAAATGGATTCCTTTTTCGGCCCAGAGGATTCGCAATGAAACGCTTTTTGGAAGGTCATTTTTTACGAACAAGGTGTTCCAAACCATGGTGCATGAAAAGGATTCGCAACAGCGTTTTTGTCCGCATATACAAACTGTTGATGTCTAAGAATCAAAGTTTCAATCGAATCCTTTATGCGCCGTTGACGCGGGCACCCCTAATTTGCGGTCCGGAAGTTCACATTCCAAGGAAGGTGTCCATGAAGAGGAAATTAATTTGTAAACATTTATTAATGGCTTGGGTGGCGCTCCCCGCTTTGACGTTCCTGCTGGGTGTCCCGACTCACGCTCAAAGAACCAATGACGCTCCCCCAGGCATGGGCGAGAAGGATGGTCCGTTTGGCGGCGTTACCAGTCACGGTCCAACCACATTTGGGGGCAAAACAGATCCGTCAAATAAGCCGGCTGTTTCAAGTTTTCCCGGCGAAATCCATGGCGTGACTCGTTATCCCAATGGATTGGCAATGCCGGGAGCAAAGGTCTTGATACTCAATGCTGATGCTGACGTTGATCGTACGATCGTCAGCGGGAGCGACGGAACCTTTGTATTTAAGAATCTGAGACCCGGCGAATATCAGGTAACGGCTACCAAGGATGGGTTCGCATTATCCCCGGTAAGCAAAGTTGAATTAGCATACGGGAAGATTGCCACCGTGGATGTGCATCTCGGTCCAAGTCTGGCTGTATCTCCCGCAAATCCCAACCCATCGCAGTACCGGTTGCAGCCCGTCAATCTGCGTGTGGCGCCTGCGCGGCCGGAAGCCGATGAGCCTGCTTCTGCGACGAGTTCAGCTGTCGTGGAATCAGCCAAACCCTTGACGGCCGCCGTTGAACCCATACCCTCTGCAGTTGCCGAAGAGCTGGATGCCATGAGAAAGCGCATCGACGAGCTGGAAACGGCGTTAAAGGCTCGTGTTGCGTCCGAACCGGCGGCGGAGACTCACGCAGTGGTCGCCGGGCCGCAAGATGCCCAGGCTCCTGCAACTCCCAAGCTAGCCCCCGGCCAATATCTTGCAACCGGCGGCACCGCTACGTATTTCAAGGGGGATACAGACATACCGGATCACCCAGCGGGCTGGGCTCCATTTTCGTATGCGGATTGGTCGTGGATGAACGCAGCCGGCCGCAATCACGACAGCCCATGGTCTACAAAATATTTCACCCCTGAATTCCGGGCTGACGTCAACTTCATGGACAGTCTCAACCATCCGATCGATGACACAATGGGCGGTTCCACCGAGAGTTTCCGAACCAACGAATGGCAGTTGGAGCAGTTGAGCCTCGGCGGCGACATCCGCATCGGCCATGTGCGCGGCAGGATTTTGACTATGTTCGGCGAGTTCGCCACCACCACGCCACGCAACGACGGCAGCACCGCGCGTGGCCAATGGGATCTCCGCACCATGTACCGCTACATTTCAGAAGGATGGGGCGGCTACAGTTTTGACAATGTAGGCCACGGGCTCAACATCGACGCGGGAATCTTCGTGTCGTACATCGGCCTGTTCAGCTACTACAACTTCGACAACTGGACCTACCAACCCTCCTACGTTTCGTCCAACACGCCATGGTTCTTCAACGGCTTGCGCATCCAGTATTTCCCTACCGCCAAGCTGAAGATCGAGCCTTGGATCATCAACGGATGGCAATCCTACGCCAGAACCAATAGCAAACCTGGCTTGGGCGGCCAGATCATGTGGCGTCCGAAGCCGTACTTTGCCCTTGTGTTCAACAATTACGGTATGGGCACGGATGTTCTCGGAAATCCCGCAGTCTCCCGCATCCACACCGACGACAGCTTGGAGTTCCGGGAGTACAACCAGCCGGATAAGTTCCTCGATATGGCTGCCATGTCATTCACGGCCGACGCTGGGTGCCAATACGGCGGAGGGCAAAATTGCTTCAACGACAAGAACGGCGGCTTCAAGACATCCTTCCTGGGATGGATGGCCTACCAGCGCTTGCAGTTTAAGCATGACACTTACGGTTTAACTTTCGGTGGCGGCTACATGAACAACCCTGGTCGCTATCTCACCTTGCTGCAGCCGATCAACGGAGCGGATGCAATTTCCGGTTCGCCTTATTTCACGGAGAACCCTGGAGATAAAGCTCATATGTATGATGCAACGATAACCGCCGACTACATGCCTTCCCAGTGGTTAACTTTCCGAGGGGAAGTTGGCTACCGTCACTCGGATGTGCCGTATTTCTCCGGCCATGGGGGCATTACTCCGCCGGGTGGCAACAACGGCTTTCCAAACCAATACGCGTGCAGTAACGGCGCAGCGTCAGGTGTAACTTCATCGGGCAGCATCGCGGCGGACCTGACAGCCATCGAAAACGTGTGCGGTCCATTGACAGGCAACGCCGGGACCAAGAGCATTTGGTTCCCCGATCTCCGGCGTGAACAAACTGTCTTCACGTTGGCGATCATGACGAGGTTCTAATGCAAGTGAACCTAACCGCGGCCTCATCTCCGGTGCGAGCTCTAAATGGAGCCCGCCTGGACACTGAAAGCGAAGTTGGCATTCGGTGTTTGGGGTCAAAGATCAACGCAAGTACGGCACTCGGAATCTGCAGCAGTTTTTCGGCAGGGAATTCTCGAAGGAGTTGGGGCCGCTATGCGGCCTCAACTCCAGCCGGTTACAAAGACGGCGGACAGAAAATGGATTTGCTTGACGAATTGAATTTTGAATTGGGTCGAAAGAAAAGTTAAATGAATGTTTTTATGAATCGCTTACGGCGCGTTTATCGAGCGTGAACTAAAAAGGAAACCATGTATTTTGTCCTTTTAATCGGATCCCTCAACTTGATGCGCTGGGCGCTGTGCGCGGCAAATTGCGCGATGAGCAGGTGGTCCGGTCGATCGGATGTTCGCGAGCGCAGGTTTCTAGCTGGTTGGCAAATCGCAATGCAGCTAAGTACTCCTTCAGGATTCACATGGGGCAACGCACTTCGGGTCATGGGCTTGATTCTGGCTCTGGCTTTTACTTTTGGCGGCCAGGATCGGGTACACACAACAAATCGTACATTGCATCGCGGAGACGCCAGGACAAATTTCTTCTCAGCCGCGACTCCTGCCTCTGCCGCATTGGGTGAGCGACCAGAAATCAGAAATTATTTAATGGATCTGGCGGGAGATCACAGTCTTGACGACGCCACAGTAATCGAGCAGGAGTTTCAGGGCTACGCCAAATATACGGTCCAGTTGCATCTTGCATCCGGCGCAGAACAATCCATCGTTTTGACGGCCCCTCCGGGTGGGCTCCAGATTGAAATGCATGACATGACCGGCGACAAGGTTCCCAACGACTTGCTTCTCAGACCGGCCCTGCTGCAGTGGCTTCCCACGGTCCTTGTAAATGATGGACATGACCATTTTGCTGTGGTCATTCCTGGAGCGACAGAAACTTACTTTTCATCCGCCCAGGAACTTGCGCCGAGTGAAAGCGATCGCCGTGGAACGGTTGCGCTGACGTCCTCCAGCTTCAAGGCGCACGCGCTGGCGAATCATGGAGAATCGTTCGTACCTCAAAATAAGATCGAGCCCCGCATTCTCACGGCCGAATTGTCCGTAATAAGATTGGGCCACTGCTCCAGCTCTGGAAGAGCGCCACCATCTCTTCCATTCTCTGTTTAACACCGGATCACTTTAGTTTGCTGTTGGTAATCGGCGCGTCATCCTGCGGCCGCGAAGGATACGACTGTGCCCATTGCAGGTAATCGATGAGCATCTTTAACGCGGCAGAATGGACTCTAGGCTCATGAAAATTAAAGATTTGGGAATCTATTCTCTCTGGATCGCAATCTTTTCCATGCTGCCCCTTGCAGGATGTGGGACAGCGCATGGGAATCCCGCGCAGGAGGCTCCGCCCCCGGCGAACGTGGTACCGGGGCCGGACGCTGCCCTTGTGACCGTGGACCATCCCGATCAGTATCCACTCGCCACGGCAATCGCGCACCAAGGCTATTCAGTGCTGGCGGTGACTGCAGTGGTTACGCCGGACATCTCTCGGAACGTCCCGGTGGTTTCGTTGGCATCCGGCAAAGTTGTCGCGATTCATGCGCGTCTTGGAGACACTGTACAAAAGGACGAAGTGTTGTTGAGCATTCGCAGCGACGACGTCTCCGGCGGCTTTTCCGATTACCGAAAGGCCGTAGCCGACGAGCTTCTAGCGAGAAAGCAGTTTGACAGAACCAAGGACCTGTACGAGCACGGCGCCATGGCCCAGCAAGACCTCGAGGTCGCACAAGACGCCGAAGATGATGCCAAAGTCACATTGGAAACCACTGCCGAGCATCTCCGGCTGCTGGGCAACGATCCGGAACATCCGAATTTTATGGTCGACATTAAAGCTCCCGTTTCCGGGGTGATTACGGACCAAGAGGTCACAAATGCCGCCGTAGTTCAGGCCTACGGCGTAAATCCATTCACGATCTCTGACCTCTCCTCCATCTGGGTGGTCTGTGATGTTTATGAAAACGACCTGCCCACCGTGCATCTCGGCGATACCGCGGAAATCACTTTCAACGCATATCCGGGAATGAAGATTTCAGGAAGGGTTAGCAACATTGGCGCGGTTATGGACCCCACCATTCGTACCGCCAAAGTGCGCCTCGAGGTCAAGAATCCCGGAATGTTGCGTATCGGGATGTTTGCGACGGCTACGTTTCGCGGCCAGAAGCAGGAAACTCACGCTCAGGTTCCCGCGAGCGCGATTATGCATCTCCAGGACCGCGATTGGGTTTTTGAGCCCACTCCGGACCGTAAGTTCCGCAGAGTGGAAGTCCACGGCGGGGACATGCTGCCGAACCAGATGCAGGAAGTTACCAGCGGATTGCAGCCCGGCCAACAGGTCGTGACCAATGCAATCGTGCTCGAGAATACGTTCGAAAATCAATGAGCACAGGCTCTCAGGAAGAAAGAGGAGACGAATAGGAAATGATTCGAACTCTCGTAGATTTTGCGCTCAATAATAAATTTGTGGTGATTGCCCTTGTAGTTTTGTTGGTCCTTTGGGGAGCAGTCTCTTTTCACAACCTTCCCGTCGAATCCTATCCCGATATCGCGGACAACTATGCAACGGTCATTACCCAATGGCCCGGCCGGTCGGCGGAAGAAGTAGAGCAGCAGGTAACCATCCCGGTCGAGATAGTGATGAACGGTCTTCCCCATCTTACCGCTCTCCGGTCCGAATCCATTTTCGGTCTCTCCTTTGTACTGATGATCTTCGACGACCAGTCGGACAACGATTGGAATCGGCAAAAGGTCCTCGAAAGACTCACCCAGGCTGAAGTGCCACAAGGTCTTCAGCCTCAGATTGGCACGGACTGGAGTACGGTCGGCCAGATTTATTGGTACACAGTGAGGAGCACAAATCCGAAATATGATCTGACGGAGTTAAGGTCCATCGAAGATTGGACGCTTGAAAAGGAATTCAAGTCCGTTCCGAACGTGGTGGACGTTTCCGATTTCGGTGGCACGGTGCGGGAATATCAAGTCCGAGTCGACCCGAACAAACTCGTGTCCTACGGATTGACCATCGGCCAAGTCGAGCAGCAACTCGCCAACAACAACATCAATGCTGGAGGCAGCTTCGTCGAAGCGGGCCTGCAGCAGATGAATGTTCGCGCCATCGGCCTATTCACGGATTCGCGTGACATCGAGCAAACAGTCCTGACGACGAAATCCGGGACTGCCCTTCGGGTTAAGGATATTGCAGTGGTCCAGCAAGGTCCCAAGATTCGATTGGGACACATGGCGCGCGCCAATCACTTAGAGAATGGAAAGATAATTGATGAACCCGATGTTATCCAGGGCATTGTGCTGATGCGTAAAGGCGCGGATGCCGGACCTACCCTGGAGGCAATTCATAAAAAAGTTGACGACCTGAACAACGGCATTCTTCCTCCGGGCGTGAAGGTCGTTCCGATGCTGGATCGGTCCGACCTACTTCACTACACCCTGCACACGGTCGAGCATAACCTGACCGAAGGGATGATCCTGGTCACGATCATCCTTTTTCTTTTCCTCGGGAATGCCCGCGCGGCCTTCATCGTTGCGCTCACGATTCCGTTCTCCCTGCTGTTCGCCTCTATTTGGCTCGATTTAAGCAAAATCCCCGCGAATCTTCTCTCACTCGGCGCTCTCGATTTTGGAATGGTCGTAGACGGCGCGGTAGTCATGGTCGAAAACATCATGCGCCACATAAGTCACCGCCCAAACGGCGCTGCGTCTGACGCTGAGGGGAGCACCCCGCAACAGAAAATTACCGTGAATGTGAAACCGGTTGCAGTGATGATCCGCGAGGCCTGTCACGAAGTGCAGCGGCCTGTTTTCTATGCTATCGCCATCATTATTACAGCTTATATGCCGATCTTTACGCTGCAACGGGTGGAAGGCCGGCTGTTCCGGCCCATGGCCTTGACCGTGGCCTTCGCTTTGCTTGGCGCATTGACATTTTCGATCCTCGTTGCGCCAGTGCTGAGCGCATTGTTTTTCCGTCACGGAGTCCGGGAATGGCACAACCCCGTAATGGTCTTCCTCACGGAACGATATCGAGGTGCAGTTCGGTGGGCGATCGAACATCGTAAGATTACGGTCGGCGTGGGTTTGGGCGTTTTGGGATTAACGTTGTTTCTCGCCTTCAGCGGAATTATTGGCGCGGAGTTTTTGCCGCACTTGGACGAAGGCGCAATCTGGGCGCGCGGCACGCTGGCGTCCAGCACAAGTCTTACCGAAGGCAGCCGCTTTACGGACCAGTGCCGCATCATTTTTGCCTCCTTTCCGGAAGTCAAGACCGTCGTGTCGGAGGTCGGTCGGCCAGACGATGGCACCGACACGGGAGGATTCGGCAATACCGAGTATTTCGTTGACCTGAAGCCCAAGGATCAATGGAGACCTGTCTTCCATCAAGATAAAGAGGAACTGATCGCCGCCATGAGGCGGGAACTCGAAAAACTGCCGGGGGCATTCTGGAATTTCTCTCAGCCCATTGAAGACAATGTCAGTGAAACCATTAGTGGCACGAAAGGTGAACTGGCAGTCAAAATTTACGGCCCGGATTTGTACGTCCTCGAAAAGAAGGGCGATGCAATGGTGGACGCGATGCAGCACATCGCCGGCGTCAATGATCTTGGGGTACAGCGCGACACTGGCCAGCCAAATCTCGATCTCACCATCGACCGCAAGGCGGCAGCCCGATTCGGTATCAATGTGACGGACATACAGGATGCCGTTCAGACAGCCGTTGGCGGAAACGCTGTGAGCCAGGTCCTTCAGGGAGAGGCGCGCTACGATGTGGCGGTTCGTTATCAGGAGCCCTATCGCAATACCCAGGAGGCTATCGCTAATGTCCGGTTGCTTGCGCCTTCGGGAGAGCGAGTCTCTCTGGCGCAGCTAACTAAAGTTGAGGTAAAGGACGGCGCCTATGACATCTACCGCGAAGGGAACAGCCGTTATGTCGCCGTGAGGTTCAACGTCCGAGGCCGGGATTTGGGAAGTACGGTCGCGGACGCCATCAAAGCGGTCGGCGACAAAGTGCAGTTGCCGCCGGGTTATCACATTGTCTGGGCGGGAGAATACGAAAGCGAAAAAAGAGCTTCGGCCCGCCTTGCGGTCATCGTTCCGATCACCATCCTGGTCATCTTCATTATTCTCTACAGTATGTTTCGGTCGCCCAAGTGGGGTCTGCTCATTTTGTGTGTTGTTGCAATGGCTCCATTTGGCGGAATGGTCGCGTTATTGCTGACAGGTACGCACTTCAGCGTGTCCTCCGGAGTTGGTTTCCTGGCGCTTTTCGGCGTATCGGTCCAGACGGGCGTCATCATGCTCGAATACATTAACCAACTTCGCGCGAAAGGTTACGCCGTGGTGGATGCCGCCGTGGAAGGCGCCGTGCTTAGGCTTCGTCCCATCATGATGACAATGCTCGTGGCCACGTTCGGACTGTTGCCCGCCGCAATGTCCCATGCCATTGGCTCGGATTCTCAGCGGCCCTTCGCCATCGTTATCGTCGGCGGCTTGGTTGGCGCCTTGTTGTTGAGCATCTTCTTGTTGCCAACTCTATACGTCTGGGTGGCTAGGGACAGCGATGTGTTGCCGGAACCGGAGGCTTCCTTTGAAAGCTAATCGAAAGCTTTTTCATCCCTGGAATATTTGGATCGGGCTGTTGGCCTGTGCCCTGTTCGCCTGCAGCGCTTGGGTAAACCCAGCATTCGGACAGGCCTCGTCAGGCCCCATCCGAATCACATTGGACGAAGCCATTCAGATGGCGATCAAGCACAATCACTTCTTGATCGCCATGCGAACGACCATTCAGCAGAGTGAGGCCGAAGAGGTCACGCAAGGCCTTCGCCCCAACCCGACGCTCTTCGCCGACTGGGAATATTTGCCGCTCGGTTCGCCGGCTAGTCAGAATCCCGACCTCTATACCGGCGTGTCCATGGGAGATTATCTGCACAACAACACGGAAGGCGACATTGGCCTTAGCTACCTGTTCGAACGCGGCGGGAAGCGCCTGGACCGTCTTCAGGCGCAGAAGGACATCACTGCGCAGACGCGTTCGCTGGTATCCGACAACGAGCGAGGGCTTTCGTTTCAGGTGGCTACGCTTTTTTATAACGCCCAGCTTGCCGAATCCACGCTCGATCTCGCCGCACAAGACTTAAAGAGCTTTCAGAGCACCGTGGATATCAGCGAACACCAATACCAGGTCGGTGGCATCAGTGAGAACGACTACCTGATGATTAAGCTTCAGTTGTTGCAATTCGAAAGCGACTTGGAGCAGGCGCAGCTATCGAGAGCCCAATCGCTGTCGGACCTGCGGCAATTGTTAGGTTATGAATCCGTCTCGGCCGAATACGATGTGGTCAGCGACTTCGAATACCTGCCGGTCAAGGTCAATCTCGAGGATTTGCAAATGAAGGCCTTGCAGAATCGCCCGGACCTGCGCGCGGCGCAGCAAAGCGTGACCGCAGCCGATAGCCAGCTTAAATTGCAAAAGGCCAACGGCGTTCAGGATGTTACGGTTTCGGCGAACTACTCGCACGTCAATGGGATCAACGCGGCTACGATCCTGGCGAGTATCCCGCTGGCCATCAACAATCGCAATCAGGGCGAAATAGCGCGGTCACGCTACGCGATCACCCAGGCCCAGGAGCAGCAGTCGTTTACCAACGGCCAGGTCTTGACCGACGTGAAAGACGCCTACGAAGGCCTGGAATCGAACGACAAGGTCGTGAAACTCTATCTTTCGAAATATCTGGACGTAGCCACGCAGTCGCGGAGCATCAGCGAATACGCATACCGGCGGGGCGGTCTTGCACTCCTCGATTTCCTATACGCCGAGCGCAACTACCGCGCGACTCAGCTGGCCTATCGGCAGACTCTGGCCTCCTACCTTGTTGCCCTCGAGCAACTCCGCGAGGCAGTGGGTACCAGAACGCTGCCTTAATTTGACTTTCAATCTTTTGAAGCGGATCGAACGAGGTGATTCATACGACGCGTGCACGAAGGAGCGTGATTCATGACTAAACAAGAAGTTCGCGCCTGGATCGAGGAAACTGGAGTTATCGCCGCGGTTCGCGAGCGCTCGAAGGAAGATGCCGTTTTTGCCGCGGAGGTACTTTCCCAGAGCGGGGTTCCGGTTGTGGAAATTGCAACCACCATGCCCCAAGCCGCAAGTGTCATCTCGCATCTTGCGAAGACGATTCCCGGAATCATTGTGGGGGCAGGCAGTGTCGCCAACCCGGAAGCAGCAGGGCAGTCCCTTGACGCAGGCGCGCAATTCCTCACCAGCGACGGATTCCATCCCGCGGTAAACGAGTTCGCGGCGAAACACAATGTGGTCGTGATTCCGGGAACGCTGACTCCTACCGAAGTCATCGGTGCCTGGGAAACGTGTGCGGATTACATCAAAGTTGTTCCCTGCGCTCAGCTGGGTGGTCCACCGTATATCGCATCCTTGCATGCAATGTTCCCTGAAATTCCATTGATTGCCTCGGGAGGAGTCGATCAACAAAGCGCGTCCAAATTGATTCTTGCGGGGGCTATCGCGATCGGCGTCGGCCGCGAACTGATACCCAAAGAGGCTATACGGCTTCGCCAGTCAGCTCGGATAGGCGAATTGGCCCGTCGATTCCTGGATTTTGTGAAAAGCGGCAAGGCGCACTTGGCTGCGTACACGAGGCGATCCGCATAAGCAGAGACAAAGTTTCGGGGATTGGCGCGGAAATCCTGGCCTGACTTTATTGGGTTTAGTGGGACAATTTCAAAAATATGCGGACCTTGCTAGGTAGTGAGTTTCCCGTCTAAGCGCGGCCTTTGTCCACAGCAGTGAGGAATCGCCGCGCCAATTCCTGAATCCGACGAGTTTGCCGCGAGTAGATCGCTTCGGTCGGCACCAACTCATTGCCTACGCTCAGAGCGGCAACACCTGCCAAAGCATAATTCAGGGCAGTCAGTTGATTTACGCCTCCTGCTGCAATGAGTCGTGCTTGCGGTATGGCATTTTTCAAGGTTTGTATGTATTTGTGGCCGCCGACCGCATAGCAAGGGACCACCTTCACAAAGTCTGAACCTGAATCCCACGCTGCAATGACCTCTGTCAATGTCAGCGCCCCGGCGACGGTTGCGATCTTTTCCTTGACGGCAAAATCCACAACTCCGGTGACAAGGCCATCCGTTGACAAGAACTTTGCACCCGCATCCAGGCATTTGCGGGCGGTCTCCGCGTTCCGGATGCTGCTGGCACCGACGATCACTGTCGGAGCGTGCTCCACCAGGTGCGAAATGATATTCAGGGATTCGGGCTCGTTCACGCTAATTTCAACGATAGGAATCCCGGCCTCAACAAGCGTCTCGGCTACAAAAAGGGCATCTTCGATCGATACGATGTTTAAAGACGGAAGAACTCCAGTGTCCTCGATACATGCGCAAATCTGTTCCCGGGCCAGCGTTGCAGCAACCGGATATTCAAACTGGCTGGAGTGAACAACCAGTTTCGGAGTTTCGGTCAGATCCTTCTGGGCTGTGACTCGTGTCTCGGTCATGGGGGACCTTCTTTCCGCCGGCCGCTCCGAAAAACCTAGGCTTGCGAGAGCAGCCCACGACACAAGTAAAGCATAAACACCTTATAAAGACTATATAATTTCCGTTTCCCTGCCATGAATGAAATTCATACACAGCATCAGTTAATTCGATATGTAAGTTGCTTTGTGGCCGGAAGTTATGCATCTACATAAATACAAAGATGATGTTTCCATTACGACTTGTTAACTTCCTCTTACTTAGACTGCATCATGGCAACGGAAGCCAAGATCAATCGAGTTCAAACTCCCTTTCAGGGACTCCACCGCACATCCCCGGTGCAGGTTCGTGAGTGCGAACCCTTCGCCCACAACGCCATCGATTTCATTCTTTTCCACAACAACGCGGACGGTCCCTGGGCGGCGAATTTGGCAGAGCGCCTCGATGGGACGCGCTATGGGAATTGCAACCTTCGGTTATCGCTCGCGGATTGGAGCCCGGCAAAGGGAGCGAACCAGTCAGTTGAAAATGTCATTGGATCGCGGAGCTTCTGCATTGTGGGAATCGTGGTTTCAGATGAGATGTTGCATGCAGACTGGCCTGCAGCTCAACATGCGATCCACTCTTTGCGGGGACTTGCCACAGCCGAACGAAGTGTCGTAACCCTTCTGAAGGACAATGTGACTATCCCGCCGGTTCTCAGGATGGGTGAATGGTTTGATTTTCGGAATGAGAAATACCTTGAAGAAAGCCTTTCTGACCTCGGCGCTTTTCTGGCAGGGAACTTTGCGGCCGATAATGAGATTCATCCCCGGAACAACATGGAGAGTTTGTATTCGTTAGGCGTGAGCACCTCAAGCGAACGCATACTCTCGAACCTCTTTCCAATCGTCGAACTTCCTAAAATTGTTTATTCAGCGGAAACACGGTTTCGAACTGAGTCGGAATTGGCCGATGCTTGTGCGGGATCTGGACCTTTGCCTTTCTTGCTGAAGGGAGCAAGGCTCTACACAATTGAACCGCTGTCGCAAAATTCGGTGTTTGCGCCCACAGTAAGCAATTGGGAAACGCGCGAACAGGAAGACTTCTCAAAATGGCTCTCTGGGAACGATCGTGCCGAGTGGGCCATCGAACTTCTGAACAATTTGTTCCGGCATCACGCCTGGAAGCGCGGCCTGCGTTGGGATAAGACCACCGACCAATACTATTTCCCGCGTACCAAGCCGAAGAGCTTATGGTGGGAAACTGGCGGGCGGACGGTATCGCGAGAAGTCACCGCTCCTCACATGGGATGGGTTGAACTCGAAAGCGAATCGCGGGCGGAAGTCCAATACGGGTGGAAACATCAAAGCATTCGCGCAGGTTTTGTCCAGGTTTCCGGCAATCTCTTCCTGCATATGGAACCAGGCTGGCTGCTGACCGAGTTGGATGGAAAAACGCCGGCGACGACGCAACCGGTTGGCCCGGTATCTCCAGGCTCGCGCCAACCCGAAAGAAACGGTCAGGTATTGCGGTCGTTAAGATTTTGGTCCGCCGTCCTTGCTAAAGGCCATCATGAAATCCGCATCAACACAGGCCAGGCTCCCATTCGGGCCAAGCTCACTCCGCTTTCAGGCCTTACTCAATTTGGCATCCCGAGCGACCAAATGGATTATGACCGGCTCATGCTTGCCGAAATGGAAGATGATCTGTTAATGCCGGCGCTGGGCCCCCTCGGGCTGTAGAGCTTACATAACCATGAGGAAGTCCTATCTTCCGAGACCCTCAGGAATTCCCGGAGCGGACAACCCCCGGCGCGTATTTAACTCTGTCCCGCTTGAGATTGATTTAGCACGCTCTGCAATCCGATTTCAATGCCGGCAACTTCAGGAACCGGAGCTCATCTTTGGCGGGGGACACCTCTGCGTCGATCCCCGAACTGGCTTAGCGGCCTACGGCCCTTATGGCCTGGCCCGCCAGGAGGACACAGGGCAGGTTCGTGTGGGGATTGTCGGGACCACGGACGCAATCGAAAAGACCTTAAAGTTGCTGGATGAAATTTCCCGGCCTATAGACCAAAGTTCGAACGTCGATTGCATTCAGCACCCATCCTTCCCCGGACTGAATTCTCAAGAGCCGTTTCGGGTTCACCTGGTGACGCAACGTCAATGGCACCGTCCGCTGCACAAAAAGGATTTTCGTTCGATCGACGAGTGCCGCGATGCCAATACCAAGCGCTGGTTGCTCCAGGAGATGTTCGGCGGAGAAGTGCACGCGGTCAGTGAGCTTGAATATCCGCCTCAAGTGATCCTCTGCGCGGTATCGGATGAAATCACGCATTTCCTCAAGCCTGACAGCACCAACAATGATTTCCAAACGGTTGCGAAGGAACAAATCGATTCTGGCAGCGGAGAAGAGGCTATTCCCGCAGAATTTCGCGAGTTCTGGGCCGGCATGAAGGCGGAATGTATTGGGTCTCTTCCAATAGAAATAATCCGCCATCAGGAGGATTCGACAATCAAGGGAATGGAAGATCGAGCGACGCGGGCATGGAACTTATCCTTGTCGATGTTGCACAAAGCGGGCCTTGCTCCGTGGCGGCTCGCAAATGCCTCCAGGAAACCTTGTTTCATTGGAATTTCCGTTAGCCGCGGAACGCAAGGGGGATCTTCCAATACACTAACAAGCTTTGCGCACATGGTCACGGAACTTGGCGATGGCTGTGTCGTGGAAGGCCCGACCCTCGAATGCGACCCGTGCCAGGAAGCAAGCAAGGCGCCTCACCTGGAGGAGGGCCAGGCGAATAAACTACTCTCCGATTCAATCGCCGCATTCAAGAAAATAGTTGGCTCCTCGCCCGGAAAGGTCGTCGTCCACAAGAACACTGCCTATTGCGACGCGGAACGCCGAGGGTTTGAAAATGCTCTCCGGGACATCCCTCAATTCGGGCTTGCGACAATCGGGCGGCGTGGCATTTTCTTCATGCGTCCCGGCCGCAAGCCAGTCCTTCGAGGGACGGCCATTCCCTTCGACGAAAAGCTGGGGCTGGTTTTCACTTCGGGCTATGTGCCATTTCTCCGCGGATATTCTGGAAACAGAATGCCGCAGCCGCTGGAAATCATTGAAAATTGGGGCACGATCTCATTTCAACAGGCTGCGCGAGACCTGATCCGTTTGACAAAACTTGATCTAAATTCTTGCGAATTCGCGGGGGATTTGCCGATTACGCTGTCGCACTGCCAGGAAATCGGAGATGTTCTTCAAGCTTTAGGCCGAAGAGAACCACTAACGGATGATAGATGCTATTTATAGGGACGTGCAGTGCTGTGTTCCTGTGAACTGGGGAACCATGGGAACAGCCATGGGCAAAGTCTACTAGGCGGCGAGCAGGTGCGCCGTAATCCGCCGCCACCAGGGAGCATGCTCGTCCATTTTCGAACTGGCAGACGCGCATTTTTGCGCCCAGGTAGCAATCAGCGTGACATTTCCGCTTGCGGGCGATATATAAATGAAATAGGTATGCCCTTCGATGTCCAAATCGAAAAAATTCCTTCGAGACTCATCTGCGTGGGGGTCCGCGCCATTCAACAATGCTGTTTGAAGCCGGTCCACGATCGCTGAGGGGTAGAGCCTGGCATTCTCAATTCGTATAATTTCGTTTGGCATCGCACTTTCCTCCCCATTCAGCCCATCCGAGCCGCTTTCCGTGAAATCACGCAAGCGGCTTGGGGCCAAGTATCTATACCAATCTACGCCAATTTCCCTAAAGGAGGCATGAGAGGATCGTTCGATAAGTCTAAAAGAACGGTTGACTGCAAGTGACTTTTAATCAGCAAGTTGTAAGCGGTAGCCCACCCAGGGCTCGGTGATGAGGAATCTCGGTTGCTTCGGTGCGCGTTCGATCTTATTCCGCAACCGGTTCATGAATACATGAAGATATTGCGGATCATGCCCGTGTTCAGGCCCCCACACCGCCTGCAGGAGTTCGCGATGGGTAATGGTTCGATTCGAATGCGTGGCTAGGTAAGAGAGCAAATCCAACTCTTTCGGAGTAAGTCGCACTCGTGTATCGCCAACGAGAACATACCGCCCCTCAAAATCGATGTCCGCCAACCCCAGCCGCAGATGTGCAGCAGGATAGGGGGGAGAATCGACTGTTCTTCGAAGAACCGCACGAACCCTGGCCAGTAATTCGGCTATCCCAAATGGTTTCGTTATATAGCCATCGGCTCCCGCGTCGAGGGCTACCACTTTGTCCGCGTCGGAATCTCGGACCGTAACCATGATAATGGCCGGATTTGAACCAGCCGCGCGAATTTCACGGCAAGTTTCAAGGCCAGACATTCCGGGCATGTTTACATCAAGAAGGACCAGATCATAATCCGAAGAACGGACTTGCCTAAGTGCTTCTTCGCCATTCATCGCCTCAGAAACTTCGTACCCACTCGAGGAAAGTGTCGTCCGCATGACACGGCGAATCTGCGACTCATCATCGACAACCAGGATTCTGCCTTCGCTCATGATCTGCCTCCTCCCACCCATGCCAAGAAATTCAGAGGGGCCAAATATTTCAAGCTACAATAGGCTTTCAAAGGTCAACAATGCATAAGAAATTTATGTAACGCTCATAAAGAGCGGATTCCCCAAGTTGCTGAAAAAATTGAAAACTGAATTGACAAGGATGGCGGCTTTAGAACCGATGGCTGTGCTTAGAAGATTCGCCGCGGCGACCTCCATCCGGTTGAGCTACGGGCGCATTGTACTGGATTTCTGATATTTCTACTTACGCCACAATCTGCTGTGTCGAGCAGTAACTTAATATTTGTATGTGGTCGCGCACCAGGAAGGCGAACATTCGAATCCACTATCGAAACACCGTTCCCAACTAGGACACCCCAAACGCGCAAAGATGTTTGACATTAAAACTACCGTGCAATAAACTCCCACAACCATGAAACGCCGACAATTTTTAGTGCTCACTGGCGCGAGTATTGGGGGCCAACTCGTTTACTCGCTCGATCGCAAGTTTTTCCTGAATGCGGATCAGGAAAAACCCAAAACCATCCGCGTCCCATTGCGGTTTCTTACCGAAACCGAAGCGCTGACGCTTGGCGCTGCCGTGGGGCGAATTTTTCCCAGCGACGATTTCGGTCCGGGCGCGCCGGAAGCGGGCGTGGTCATTTATATTGACCGCCAGCTTGCGGGCCCGTGGGGCCGCGATCGTTATCGCTACACCCATGAACCATTTGAGGAGGACGCGCCGGCGGACTTCGGCTGGCAGGGAAAGGCCACTCCGCGCGAGATGTATCGCGACGGCCTGAAGAAGCTCGCGGGACTGGAAAACCTATCTCCAAAAGAGCAGGACGCCAAGCTGAAGGAAATTGAAAACACCAATTTCTTTGCGTTCATGCGTAAGAACACCATCGAGGGCATGTTCTGCGATCCCATCCACGGCGGAAACATCGATCTGATCGGCTGGCAGCTGATTGGCTTCCCCGGACCGCAAATGAGCTACGCCAATGACATAGATACTCACGACGGCGTAGCGTTCCGTCCCAAGCCTGTGACGCTGCAGCAGCTGTTGCCGAACCATAAATTCAAGCTCATGGAGGACGAAGATAATGAAAAGTCTTCCTAAGGTTGACGTACTGATCGTCGGCGGCGGCTGGACCGGCCTGCTGATGGCCAAGGAACTGGGTGCGCGCACGCACCTGTCCGTGGTGGTTCTGGAGCGCGGCGGGAAGGCTCGCACAACGGGCGAATATCTGGAGACGATGGACGAGATCGACTACGTCGCCCGTCTGAAGATGATGCAGGATTGTTCGCAGGAAACCGTCACCGTCCGCCACACTTCGGCGGATAAGGCCCGGCCCGTTCGGCAGTTGGTCTCTTTCCTTCCGGGCACGGGTGTCGGCGGCAGCGGCGAGCACTGGGGCGGCAGCTATCCTCGTTATCAGGCGGATACATTCGACCTCTACACGCAGACAGTTGCGAGGTATGGCGTAAAGAAGCTTCCGGAAAACCACGCCGTCAAGGATTTTGGATTTACATGGGCCGATATCGAGCCTTACTTGGCCAGCACCGAAAAGCTCGTCGGTGTTTCCGGTAAAGCGGGAAATATCATGGGCAGGAAGATCGAAGGTGGAAACATCTTCGAAGGCCCCCGCAGCACCGAATATCCGATGCCTCCTTCCAAGAAGGCTTATGTATGTTCCTTGTTTGAGAAGGCTGCAAAGGACCTTGGATATCATCCCTATCCCGCTGCTGCGGCCATCAACACCCAAATTTTCAAGAACGTGGACGGAATTGTTCGCAGCACTTGCACCAACTGCGGCTATTGCGGTTTCTACGGCTGCATGGCTGGAGCTAAGTCTCATCCTTCCAATATTCTGATTCCCGTCATTCGAAAGCAGAACACCGTCTCGATACGCACAGGAGCGACAGCTCGCCGCCTCCTTCACGATGGCGCGGGGAAGAATGCAAAAGTCACCGGCGCCACCTACATCGACAGCACCGGTGAGGAAGTCTTCCAGCCCGCGGATTTGGTTTTCCTGGCCACATTTACATTTAACAACACGCGCATGTTGCTTCTTTCAGGCCTCGGAACACCTTACGATCCAAAAACAGGAAAAGACGGGATTGGGAGCAACCTAACCCACCAGATTCAAGGTGGCGGCGTATCAGCTTTCTTCTCAAAGCCCTTAAACCGGTTCATTGGTGGCCCCACGCTAGGCATGCGTATCGGCGATTTCGAAGGCGACGTTTTCGACCACAGCAACCTTCCCTTCATTCGAGGCGGCACGCTCTCGGCGGGAGCAGGCGGAGCCCAGCCGGTCGCGGTGTTTGGAACCACTTTCCCCAAGGTAAAGGCCCGTTGGGGATCGGAGTGGAAGAAATCCGCGATTGAAAGTTACGACTACATCGGCGGCGTTGGCGCCACCGGGGAACATATCGGCTACAAGACGAACTACATGGACCTGGATCCAGTATATAGGGATCAATTCGGCGATCCTTTGCTGCGCATGACCATGGACTGGAACGACAACGAGCGGCACATGATGGCGTTCATGGCTCCGAAGGCGGCGGAGTTGGCTCGCGCCATGGGAGCCACCGAAGTCGTCATGCCTGCGCCGGTGGGCCACTATACGACCACGCGCTATCAAACAACACACCTGCAGGGCGGCACGATTATGTCTCCCTCGCCTGAAACCGGCGTGCTGAATCATTATTCTCAGCATTGGGACTATTCGAATCTGTTCGTACTGGGCGCATCCGCGTTTCCACAAACGGGTTCCGCCAATCCCACTTCAACGGTGATAGCCGTTACGGCCAGAACTGCCGATGCGGTGATCGATAAGTACCTGAAAAAGCCGGGAGCCCTGGTCTAAGTTGGCAGGGAACGGGCACCTGTACGGTTTTGATATTTCTGCATTCGAACGAGGACCACATCGAAGAGTCTGGCGTAAATTTGAAAGGCGGCATGTCCATGAGATTGTCAGGAATGAAAGTGATCGTACTTTCCCTGTGTCTGGTAGGGGTCATGAGTTACCTTGCGTTTGCGAAGCAGCCTCCTGTGCCTCAGGCGCAGGCTACTGTGCCAATACCGGCGAACGCAAAGATGTATAACACTGCAAAGGCCAAGCTGTTTTCCGGCAAGCAGATTTTCAGCTTCACGCAGGACACCTTCGATCCCCCGGGTTATTGCGAAAAGGCGAAGCACTACGATTACACCTGGTTTGAAATGCAGCATAGCGTGCTGGAATTCAAGGACATCCAGCAAATGATCGCGGCGTGCCCGCATGTGCTGGCCACTCCCATGATCCGGTTGCCGGATGCCCAGGAATGGCGCATTCAACATGCGACCGATATCGGCGTGCTCGGCGTGATCGTGCCGACCGTGGACGATGTGGATCGTGCGCGCGAGGCGGCCAAGTGGTCGCGGTATCCTCCGGTCGCCCGTCGCAGCACCGGCGCTGGACTGGCCGCTACTCTGTGGGGTCCAAATGAGTACGGTGTGCCTCCCCGCGAGTTCTATTCCAGGACTGCCAACGACAACATGCTTGTGGTCATCATGATCGAAACTCCCACTGGAGCGGCGAACGCTTACGACATCGCCTCGGTAAAGGGTGTCGATGTGGTCATCATCGGCAACAATGACATGAGCGTCTTCTCCGGCTTTTCGCAGACCGACGACCGTTATCACCAGTTGATCCAGAAGGTGCATGACGACACTCTGCGAGCAGGCAAGATCTTCGGTCAGGCAAACTTTCACTACTCCACCGGTCCTTACAGCAAAGACTCTTATTTCTTCCAGGGCGGTCCTGCGGTGGACGGCTGGAAGGGCGCCGGTGAGAATGGCGTCCCGAAAAACGAGCAGTAGTAGCGGCATTCGAAGTAAGACCACATGGCGCGCGCCCGGTGGGATTTGAACTCTGAGTCCCAATGGGCGCGTAGCCATTTTGGCAAGACCCTCTTCCGGAAACCTCTACGACTGGGTTCGCAAATCCATGAAACACAGGCTCCCGCTGAATCGTCTACAATAGGTGAGAAGGCGAGGGACGATTCATGATGACCTTCGCGCACTCCGGTTATTTCTAGGCGGTGGGCCATGCGACAAGCTTCCGGCATATTATTGGCAATCATTATTCTCTGGTTTTCGAACGCGGCCAGAAGTCAACAGCCCGACTCCCTCCCGGCAGAGTCGAACAACACCGCAGTTCTCAATCGTTTGCAGGATTGCAGCTCGCTATCCAACCGTTCGGGACCCCCGAATGGCGATTCCGGGAGTGCTCTGGTTTCGAACGCTTCTGGAAATGGAATGGGTCAGGACCGTGGCGGATGCGCTGCGCAGGACCAGGAGCCGGGTGAATCACAAACACCCAGCACCAATTGTTCCTTCGAGCAGATTCTGAATTTTCAAATGACGCACGACGGCGAGCCTGGCATGGAAGTTCCGATCTGGCGCCTGCCGGGCAGCACGGCATTTTTTTATGAATCCGGAATGACCATCGATGCCGACGGCGCGCCAAACGCCTACCATCCCGACAATACCGGGCTTGACGATCTAGCCAATGCAGGTTCGCCGGGGAATTGGCCGGGGTTGGCGAAGGATAACGATGGACAGCCGTTCGTGCAGGGCCCGGACGATCCATTCCCCGGATATTTCGTTTCTGAAACCGCGCTGGTCGATCGGACCAAGCCGGTTAACGATCCGGCACGATACGTGGATGCGTCCAAGATTCCTTTCATTGTGTTGCCGGGAGGGATGGCGCGCCAAATAGGCGCACGACCGGGCGATTTTGCAATTGTTTTCAATCGCAGGAATGGCAAGAGTTCCTACGCCATTTTTGGGGACGTGGGCCCCTCTGACAGGATCGGCGAAGGTTCGATGGCGCTGGCTGAAAGCCTCGGAATCCGGTCGGATGCGCGCAATGGCGGAACGCGGAGAGGCGTATTGTTTATTGTTTTCCCCGGATCCGGCAACGGGCGTCCCCGAACCGTCGAGGAAATCAACGCTGAATCGGGAAAATTGATTCACGGGTGGGCCGGGATCGATCAGCTAAGTGCCTGCACGACCTTGAGTGCGGGAGGGAATTAAGCCCCCATTTCCAATTTGAACTTTACCCCCGAACCTTCGGAAGCGCGCCGTCATCTGTGTCTTTGATACGGTGTGATCAGAGGAGACCGCTCTGGAGGTCCAGGTGCCGCAGGTCACAGATTTCTTGCGTTGGCGGTAAAGAGAGAATTAAGATGCGCGAGCTAGAGGCCAAATCGGAAATTCCGCTTGAGATATCGTTCAGTCGAAGCGGTATTGTTTTTGGATCCTTTCAAAAAGGAGCTACAGATATGAGCTTGGTGAAAATCGTTGGCGCTATTTGCCTCGCAGTCATAATTGGAATGGCGTTTAGCGGAACGAGTCATGCGCAGAATCGGGCGAGTGGCGCAGACTCTGCCGCGGCTCCGCTCCCCAAGGACGTTTATCCCGAATCCCGGAACCGGCTCCCATTGCCGAAGCGCGAAGACGTGGACGATGCCGGCAAGAATGTCTTCGATCAAATGACCGTCAAATCGCAACACCCCTTGCCGCGCCTCTTTGACCCACTCCTGGCCAAGCCGATGAGCGAATCGGCTTACTATTTGAAATTTCAAACCGGGTTGCCAAGCCAGTTGCAAGAAATCGCCGTCCTGGTAACGGCGCGCGAGCTGGATTGCCAATTTGAATGGACCCAGTGGGAGAAAGATGCCAATAATATTGATGATCCGCGCCATCTCGATCAGTCCACAGTCGACCTCATTAAGTACAACAAGCCGATAACCGGCCTCGGCGAGAAGGAAACCGCCATCATTGCTCTCGGCCGCGAGATGCTTGGCGAGAAGAAAGTTTCCTCCGCGACCTTCGCTGACGTTCGGCGCTTATTCGGCCCTCGCCTCACTGTGGACATAATCGAGCTGATGGTCGGTTATTCCGCATGCAGGACGGAAATGACGGCTTTCGACCAGCAATTGATGGTAGGCCAGAAGCCGATGCTTCCCCCCGGGAGGCTTCGCCCATTCATTCCGGTGCGCAGTTCCGCCGTCGCGCCAGCAGCGGCCGCGCTCCCGAAGGATGTGTATCCCGATTCCAGGAACCGTCTCCCATTGCCGAAACGCGAGGACATGGATGATTTCGGCAAGGCGGTTTTCGACGAGCTGAGCCCTAAAGCAGGATTGCCTTTCGAGATGGACCAATCCCGGGTCCGTCTTTACGACCCCAAACTCGCCAAGCCACTTGGCGAGGCCCACCACTACGTGAGGTATCAAACAGGCTTGCCCGACCGGTTGCTCGAAATCGCAGTTTTGGTCACGGCGAGAGAACGGGACAGCCAGTTTGAATGGACGCAGTGGGAAACACATGGGCGAGACCCGAACGATTCCCGCCATATAGAATCGTCCATCATCGACATCATCAAGTACGACAAACCGGTCGTGGGACTCGGCGAGAAGGAAACGGCCATTATCAACCTTGGACGCGGAATGTTTGCCGACGAGCATGTTTCCCCCGAGACATTCGCTGAAGTTCAGCGTCTATTCGGCCGACGCGGCGTCGTGGATTTGGTCGAGTTGATGACTCTTTATGCAGCAGACGCCGCGGAGATGGCCGCACTCGATCAGCAATTGCCGGAGGGACAAAAACCGCTGCTGCCAACTCGGTAGAGCGCAGTGGTGATCCAACGCAACCGAGCGACCCTATCCACTACTTGGATTTCACTTGCGCGGAGATAATGAATCCAGAGGCCGATGGATTTCCCGTTGAAGGGGATATTCGCCCGTTTAAGGTTCAATGGGAGTCTGCCAGAAATCGAGCGAAGCCGTGAAAGAAAAACAGTTAAGACAACACCTTGCGAATCTTCTCTCCGGCCGCGGTGCACATCTCGATTGGAAGACTGCGTTTGAGGGAATCCCCCCCAAACTGTGCGGTGTCCGTCCCGTTGGGCTGCCGCATTCCGCCTGGGATTTGCTTGAGCACATGCGAATCGCGCAATGGGACATGCTGGAATTCTCGCGAAATCCAAAGCACGTTTCGCCGGATTGGCCGTCCGGATACTGGCCTGAAACTGCCGCCCCTGTTAAGGCGACCGCGTGGGAGAAGAGCCTGAAACTATTCGCACGCGACCTTGCAGCGATGAAAAAGCTGGTGACATCTCCGAAAAACGATCTGTTCGCGCCGCTTCCCAACGGCAACGGGCAAACGCTTCTACAGGAAGCGCTCCAGTGCGCGGATCACAACTCGTATCACCTGGGCCAGGTTGTACTCGTCCGCCGCCTTCTCGGAGCCTGGAAAGAAAGCTAGTCTCAGCCAATCCTAGAACGCATACTTTAATCCAAATTGGATCAGTCGCGGATTCACTGACGTGGTCGTGATCTGCCCGAAAGTCCCCTTGGAAATATCCACCACGGCAGGGCTGCTGAACTGCGGGTGATTGAAAGTATTGAAAAATTCGGTTCGGAATTGCAGCGTAGCATCTTCGTGTATGCCGCCGACTTTGGTCGTCTTCGTCAGGGACATATCCCAGTTGAATTGCCCCGGCCCGAGAAGAATTCCTATCGAGGAATTTCCGTATCCGGTCGCAACTCCGTCATTGGCGAACGGGGAAGCCAGAGGAGCGCAAAAGACAGGATTGTTATTCCATCATCCCCCCGCATGGGGAAAACGTGCCAACCCCCGAGCTTTTTGGGAGATTTACACTGGAGACATGCGCATCGGGTCTTGCATAAAACTTACATGGATGAGCAGAATCTTGACTCGCGACAGGTGAGGGGGGATTGGCCCAATTGCGGGTGTCTTGCCCATTGCGAACTTGCGCTATGTGCTCGCCAGAGTCCGGTGCGCTGGCCTATAATCACCAAAGTTCGATAAATCTATTTCGGAGCGTGCCGATGCTTTCGATTCGCCCTGCCACTGCCAACGATGTGTCACTGCTAACGGCACTGATCCATGAATTGGCGGAGTTCGAGCACTTGGCCAACGAAGCCAGCGTCACAGAGGAAGATGTCGCGCGAGACGGGTTTGGCGTCCATCCCAAATTCCGTGCCCTCATTGCAGAGTGGGATGGACAGGTGGCCGGATATGCGGTGTTTTTCGAGTTTTATTCCTCGTTTCAGGGACGCGCGGGATTGTTTCTGGACGACATTTTTGTCCGCCCGGATTTCCGAAAGCACGGCATCGGCAAGGCCTTGCTGGCGCACGTAGCGGGCGTCGCGTGGAAAGAAAAATACTTCTGCATGCGCTGGGAAGTGCTGGACTGGAATACGCAAGCGATCGATTTCTATACCAAGCTCGGCGCGGTATTTCTCGATGAGTGGAAACCCGCTTGCCTGATCGGCGATGCCTTGGAGGCCGTCGCTGAAGAGGCGAATTAGCTGCCACAACCGTTTCGCGCGCGCGTTGAAATTCCGCTAGTGAGGGAAGGGAATCAACTGCGGCGTTTTTCCCGCTGGCATACCTGTACGCGCCGCATTCAGAACCATCCCCAGCAGCGAGTAGTAGCCGCAAAACCCGACAATATCGATTACGCCCTGTTCGCCGAATCTATTCAGCACTCGCGTGTAGGTGATGTCGCAGACGCATTTGTTGTGGTGCAATTCGATGCAGAAGTCATGCGCCATCTCCTGATCTTCGGACATTCCCGTCGGGCGGCGGCCTTCGGCAATCGCGGCGATGATTTCCGGTTTCACGCCGGCTTTCAGAGCCCCTTCGGAATGCCCATCCCATTCCACCGATTGGGTCCATTGCCGTGCGTTGATCAAAATGATGAATTCGCTGAGGGCGGGCGACAGTTTGGTATTGAAACGAAGATATTCGCCCACCTTCTGCACGCGGCTCATCAGCTCTGGACTGCGAAGCAGGGGAACGAAGGGTCCACTTAGATTCTTGCGCGGTCCCGCGACCAGCTCCGCTGCTGCCTTTTTTTGTTCCTCCGTCCATTTATCCGCCGGAATCGGCGGCATGCGATCCATGGTCACCTCCGCTGCCGCGGCAGTGCCGGGCAGACCAAGTCCAAGCAAGGATGTTCCTGCCAGCACAGCCGCGCCGCCCAGAAAATCGCGCCGCTCCACCTGTGCTTCCATCTCGGTATTATTTTTATCGCTCAATTGATCCATGTGCAGATTTCTCCTGATTGTGTTCGAATGCCGGAAGTATACGACGCGGTCCGAGAATTTCAAATTGAATAGAAGCGGTAGAGGTGCGAATTAGATCCACGGTGGCTTAAGCTTCAGCCTATGTGCCATTGTTGGAGCACTCGATTCTGATTACCTCAAGAGAAACTAAATCCATACGGGCTGAAGCTTGTGCCACTGTCTTCCTTGACGGCGATTAACACACATGCTAGAAGCTGGTCGTATGTCGAAACCATTTCTCACCATTTTGCTTGTTAGCCTTTCCTTTATAACAGCCGGCAGCGTCGCCCAGGACCTGGGAGCGCAGTCGCTGGGTCCCGTGGCATTGACGGGCGCTGTCTCTTCTCCGCAGGAAGCCCGAATGGAGGGTGTCGTCGTAAATGCTCGCCGTGAAGGCGCCAACTTTACCGTCTCGGTGGTGAGCGATGCGCAGGGGAAATACAGCTTTCCTCGAACGCACCTCGATGCCGGTAAATACGCCCTCACGATTCGAGCCGCAGGGTACGACCTCGTCGGTCCCGCGTCCGTGGAAATCACTGCGGGCAATACCACTACCGCGGACTTGAAACTCGACAAGGCCAAGGATCCTGCCGGGCAGATGAGTTCCATCGAGTGGGCCATGAGCATTCCCGGCACGACCGAGCAAAAGGACAAGCTCATATATCAAACAGGAAGCTGCGCCTACTGCCACGCCTGGGAACGCATCATGAAGTCGAAGCATAACGCGGAGGAGTTCGTACCGCTATTCACGCGAATGCAAGCGTATTACACGGATGGCACGGCATCCAGCAGGGACAAACGCGGACGCGGACAGATCGCCACACCCGATGTGGTTGCCGCTGCCCAGGAGAACCCGATGTGGGGCCGCTTGCCCACGGGGATACTGAAGAAAGACCTGGCCGACTACCTCTCCAGTGTGAACCTGAGCGGCGGCAGGACAACGTGGCCCTACGAGTTGAAGACGCTGCCGCGCCCCAAGGGCAAAGCCACGCGCGTCATCATCACGCAATACGACATGCCGCGCCCGGACACCGTGGCCCACGATCTGGACCTCGATTCCAAGGGCACGATCTGGTACACCGACGAAAGCCGCATGTACTTCGGGAAGATGGATTCGAAGACTGGCGTGTTCACCGAATATCCGCTGCCGCCGGTTCCGCCCGGAGACTTGCCCGGCGCTAGAGACATTCAGGTGGACCGCGACGACAATCTCTGGTTTCCCCGGCGCATCGCCGGAGCTGCGATTGTCCTGACGAAGTACAACCCGAAGACGCAGGAATTGAGCACAATCCCAAATGTGGGCACGCAATTCATGGCGATTGGCCCCGACGGCAAGATCTGGGCGGGCTTGTCGCGCATCGATCCGAATACGATGAAAGTGGAGGCGACGTACACCTGGGATAAATCGCCGAATCTTCCGCCGGGGCCGCACCGCCAGTACGTCGACCTCATACAGATCGATTCGAAAGGGAATCCGTGGGTGCCGGATATCGGTGCTTCTTACATCATTGGGATTAACGCCAAAACCGGCGAGGCCAAGTTCTGGCAGGTTCCAACGCCCAGGGCATCGCCGCGCCGCAGTCGCATGGACGCGCAGGACCGCTTCTGGTTTGCCGAATACACCGGAAACAAAATCGGCATGTTCGACACGCGCACGGAAAAGTTTCAGGAATGGCCGATGCCGCGCGAATACATGACGCCGTATGCCGTCTCGGCTCCCGATAAGAACGGCTACGTGTATGCGACCAGCAACATGGCCGAGCGTTTAGTCCGCCTCGATCCGAAGACGGGTGAGATGGTGGAGTATCAGATACCGACTGAGTTCGATTCGAAGAAGATTCAGTTCGATAACACCGCCAGCCGCACGATACTTTGGATGGTTAACACGCGGACTGCGAGGATGATGAAAGTTGAGCCGCTGGAGTAGGGTCTTGCTGGGGATTGAATCTAAACCGTCCGCCGTTAAGAATTAGTTTTCGGTGGATAGCTCAGCGGGAAGTGATGAAAT
>CAZUNI010000042.1:0-38950 GCA_964622265.1 uncultured Acidobacteriaceae bacterium
AGCTAGACGGACCAACAAGATAGATTTTTTGCAACTGCCTTGGGCGCAGGAGGCCCGCGGTTCAAATCCGCGCGCCCCGACCATGTCTCATCTCAGCGCCACACCTCTCTAAATGGCGGCGGGAATTTTCAACCTGCCGCCGCCATCGCCGACTGGTGGTTCTTCAGGTTTCCTCGCTGCAGCCGGGCAAAATCCTGAACGCGCCGTCCGGCAGCCTTGAACGCATCGTGCAGCACCAATCGCAAATCGTGGTGCGGTTCGCTCTTTTTAACTTTTCCTGCCAATTCAGCCTTGGTCTTTCTGGATCGGCTGCCCGCCGCCGGCTCCCGCTTAATCACAACTTCCTTGCCGGGCAACGTCAGATCGATGCGGACGTGGCACTGTTTCCCTTTCCTGTGATGCCGATGAGGAATTTCAACCGCGACACGGCACGCAATAATCGAATGATAAAAAGTCTCGAGTTTTTCAGCTTCCGCGCGGATCCACTCCTCCAACATCTCGTCCGACTTCATGTTTCGAAAGGTAATTTGCAGCGGAACTTTCATAGCTCGCTCCTCGGGTAGCATCCAGTATGTTCCCTGCGTTTCTTACTGCCGCCTTACGCCCCGAGTGTGCTCCGATTTCAATATTTTGATGTGATACCTGTCACATCTTTGAGTGACTCCCTGCACAGAGGTTTCCCCGAGACTGTCATAACCTATTTTAGGATAAGAAGACGCTTATGAAATTCGGCGTGCTGGCGCTCGATTACGACGGAACAATTGCTCGCGACGGAGTTTTGGATTTCCAAGTCAGGACTGCGATTGGCGAGGCGAGAGCGCGGGGAATTTATGTTGTAATCGTAACGGGGCGTATCCTTTCCGAGCTGGAACGGGTCGCTGGCGACCTCCATTTTGTCGATGCGGTGGTCGCGGAAAACGGTGCGGTCCTTTGGTTACTAAACGGCCATACGAGACTGCTGGGTGCGCCAGTCTATCCACGGTTTCTTCAGGAACTCAGCGCTCGGAAACTCGAATTTAAAGCGGGTCAATCCGTAGTGGAGTTCGATGCGGGAGCGGCGCCCCAGGTGCTGCAAATCATCCGCGACCTTGAATTGCCTTTGGTATTGATGTTCAACCGAGGTCGCCTGATGGTGCTTCCTCAAGCGGTGAGCAAAGGCGTGGGCTTGCGTGACGCCTTAGCCACACTTCGGCTCTCCCCTCACAACGCGATAGGAATCGGAGACGCCGAAAATGACCACGACCTACTGACCTCATGTGAATTAGGCGTAGCCGTCAGCTGGGGAAGTCCTGTCCTCCAGCAAATTGCCGGCGAAGTTCTGCGGGGCGATGGTCCCACTGCCGTGGCTGGTTACATCCGGCGAACGACTCAGGAAATGAGGCTATCGCCAGAACGAATCGGGCGGCGATGCCTGTCGATGGGAACACGGGAGGACGGCCGTGAGTTGGCACTAGCCATTCGTGGCCGCAACGCCCTGATTGTCGGAGATCCCCGGTCGGGCAAATCGTGGGTCACGGGATTAGCTTGCGAACAGCTGATTCTTCAAGGCTACTCGGTGTGCATGATCGATCCGGAGGGCGACTACCGCACGTTGGAAACCTTGCCCGGAGTGGTTGTATTTGGGGGAGAAGATCCTCCGCCGGAGCTTCCCGATCTGGCGCGTGTGCTGCGGCACCCGGATATGAGTGTCGTCATCGATCTGTCCCATGCGCCGTACCAGGAAAAAATGGACTATATGAAATCGCTGCTCCCGATGCTGGCTGCGATTCGGCGAAAAACCGGCTTGCCGCACCGGATCGTGATTGACGAAGCGCACTATTTCCTCCATGAGCCGAATGCGGAAGAATTGTTGGATCTCACTCTCGGAGCCTACACGCTCGTTACCTATCGCATGTCGGATTTGAGTGCCCATCTTCGCAAAGCGATTGAAAGTGTGATCGTCAAGCGCACAACCGAACCCAGGGAACTTCAGGCGTTGATGGAAATAGCCGGAGCGAAAAGCGATACTTCCTGCAACGAGTCCATTCTTGCCTCCCTCAATTTGGATGAGGCCGTGCTCATGCCGGGGATTGAGGAAGCAGCGGGCAAATCCGTGAAATTCAAGCTATATCCACGCCTGACCTCACACGTCCGCCACAAAGCCAAGTATCTCGATGTCCAACTGATGAAAGAGCAGGGATTCGTTTTCACCGAAAAGGGCAAAGCTATCGGAAAAACCGCTCGTACGCTGAATGAATTTGTCTCCGGACTTGCGAGTTTCACGCCATCGGTCATAAGCGGGCACGCTCTTCGGGGAGATTTCTCACTATGGATTGGCGATGTCTTCCGCGATCACTTCCTCGCATCGGATATTCGCAAGCTGGAGCAGCGGCATCGCATCGGTCACGTTCAAGACCTCACCGATTCGCTGATCGCGGTGATTCAGGAGCGGTACGACATTTCTCCGAAACGGATCGATGGCTCTGCGAATTTGGATTCCGGCCTCGCGCAGGGCGCGCGAGTGGTGGCCCGATAGCGAGATTCAATTACCGCTATTTCAGCCAAATAGCCATGAAAAAAAGAGAGCACTGCGGAGAAGTCCGCTATCCAGTCGGATGCTTCACCGATGAGGTCTCGTTTAGCGTCCGAGCCTTACTTCGCCAGCGGATCGGGCCGCATTTGAAACTTGACGATCGTGCTTAATTCGCCCTTCCCACCTTCCTGATGCCAAGGCGTTCTCGTGCCGTTGTCAGCCCACAGGCCGCGCCCTTTCCATCCCGTGTTTGGGTTGTCGATGCGCCCATCGAGACCGCGTTGATAAAAAGACAAGGGATAGGGCACGCGCAGCGTCGTCCATTTTCCGGACTTGGGATCGAGCACCAGCAGCGAATCGGAATTGGTGCCATTCGCTATGGGAATGTTGTAGCCCATGCCGAAGGTGTTGAATTTATCCACCCAGTTGTAATAGGCCCACTCCGCGGACGTCTGCACGGTTGCCCCTTTGAAATTTGGGCCGGGAATCGGATAAAGCGTCCAGCCCTCAGGGCAATGCTGTCCGGTGGCCGTCGGGCCTGTGCGGACCTTGCACTTGGTGCGGTCAAAGCTGGCGAACTGGCTGCTGCCGGCGAGCGCGGTCCACACAATCCCGTTCTGATCAACGTCGATGCCACGCGGCCTGTAAGCCCTTACACCGGGTCTCGCGGGATTGTCGTATGGAGGCTCGTACACTTCGAATTTGCAAGTCGCAGGGGGATTGTCGCCGCGTTCCATTCGAACGATCTTTCCGGGGTAGCTCGCATACGCAACCCAGACACTGCCGTCAGATGGGCTCGGTTGAACGCTATAGGGATTACCGGAAACCCGCTGATCGACCTTCGGATCGAACTTTCCATCGCCGTTCATGTCGATGTACGGGGAACACCAGCCCTGCGAGGCCATGGCGTCACCGGTCTTTTCGAACATTTTCGTATTGAGCCAGCCGATGACCCCGTACGTGCCGTTCGGTGAACCGCCGTCGGAATAGAGAGTTCGGTCTTTGTCGTATCCGAAATTCACGTGGTGTGCGCGGAAGCAAGTTCCGGCCAGCTTGAACGTCTTCGTTTTCGGATCGTACATGGACAAGTGCCGGTCGGTGCGGGGAATGGGATATGCCTGTGCGAATTTATTGTCCGACCCCTCCTTACACACATCCGGATTTTCCGACGCACGCACGTTCGAAGTCATCCAGACGCGCCCGAGTTCATCCATCGTCAGCGAATTCGGGTTGGTTGGATCGTCTATCGGATCGAATTCCTGCGGAGTCCAGTACGGCGACTTGACCGCGTTGGGCGGTTCGACGCGGCCGATCTCATTTGCACGCATGTTCTTTTTGTCGTCCAGCGTTGGGAGAGGAATGATTTCATTCGTGTTCTTTACCGGGTCCATGATGACAACCGTGCCGTTGTGATAGTCAATGCCGTAGATGGCGCCGTTGGCGTTCAATTTGGGATCGCGCTTGTCAGTGCTGATCACATCGTGCATGAACGTCGTGGGCGAACCCGCATCCCAAATCGAAAGCACCACATTGCGTTCAATTCCCATGGGCCGCGGAGGTGCGGGCGGCACTTCGCCCTTGTTAATACGATCGGTCCAGTCGGCGTAGAACCCGACCATCTGCTGGTGGCCCATTTGATTCACAAGATTCGCGCCGCCGGCGTTGCCGCCGATCTTGAGGACCTGGTCCCAGGCTTCTGCAGTGGAATCGAACGCGCCGAGGCCAGGTGGAATTTCGCGCGTCGCCTTGTCGCCCATTTGATGGCAAATCACGCAGCCCTTCAGGTCATCGATCCAGGTATCCTGCGAGTCAATCACTTGCGGGCCGACGGCAGAGCCGCCGCCGACAGGGGCCGGAACAGTAACCGTCATCGGAAAAGCTTCTTTGGGCGGCACGCGCAACAGTGAATACCAATAGTTGGCAGGATAATATTGCGCTGCGGCGCGGGCGTTGGGGGCGATGACTGCGGTTAAAGCTATTGTTCTCCCCGGCTTGGTCTCTACCGGTTTACTGTCCACTAGGCCGTAGCCTCGCACCCAGACTTTGTAATTCGCGCTCGGCAATTCGGGGATGAGATAGCGTCCAAGATCGTCGGTGACCACAATCTTGCGAAATTTGACCGGAAAATCGCCAGTCTCCGCGATGACCCACACGCCCGCTTCGGGGCCTTTGGCACTGGTCACCACGCCGCCAATTTCGCCCGCCCCGCCGGCCATACCTTGCGCGGTGGACCCGGCGCGCAACCGGGCTTCCATCCCGATGAATGCAGCCATGATGGTCAAGCCGCTTAACACGAAAACAATTAAACTCCGTGAAAATGTCGCCCGTACGCTCTGCTCAAGCATTTCTCTGTGGCCCTCTGTGCTTTCCATACTACTGCAGTGCTTTTTCGTGGCGCTCGACGAAATCTTCAGGTTGCTCAAAGGTCCGTCATTTGCCTTCGCCTGCCAACTCGGACATAAGTCCATCTCCGCCGGTACTGTTGGAACCTTGTGCCGCACCTACGGTGCTCGTTATTTTTCCACCCCGGACCCAGGACTAACGCCCTGGGCTACGTTGTGCCGCGCCTCCGGCGCTGGGCCCAAAACAATCGATGACCAACCCGAACGTAAGATATGCCTCCGCGGACCTTGGAGCGATCATCCCCGGATCCCACGTCGAAAGCGCAGTAGGCGCGGCATATCGTAGCCCAGCCCGACAGGGCTGGGAAGACGGAGAAAACTAGCTTCAAGCACCGTAGGTGCGACACAATGCCGGGCCCAAAGATAATGACCGGTTTCCCAAGCGTATCTGACGCTTGGCTGCGGCTCCGCCGCGCTGTGTTAAGAGCTGTTCTCCCCAGCTACTTCGCCAGAGGATTAGGACGTAGCTGAAAGTGCGCGATATAACTGGTCGCGCCTTTGCCGCCCTCGTTGTGTGAACTGACTCGAGTATCGTCGGACGACCACAATCCGCGTCCCTTCCAGCCGGCCTTGGGATCATCAATTCGGCCATCCACATATCGTGTGTAGAATCCGAGCGGATACGGCACCCGCAAAGTGAGAAGCTTCTTGGTCGCAGGATCGAACGCAATTAGCGAATCCGAGTTTGTCCCCGTCACAACTGAAACGTTGTTCCCAAACCCGAACGTATTGAAGCGGTCCACCCAGCTGTAATAAAAGAAATCGGCGGGGACATTGCTTCCCTTGAACTTCGGTCCCGGCACTGGATAAATCGTCCAGCCTTCGGGGCATTGCTGGCCAATGGCCTCAGGCCCTTTGAACACTTTGCACTTCCGGCGGTCGAAGCTAGCAATTTCGTTCGTGCCTGCAAGTCCCGACCACACTACTCCATTAGTATCGACGTCAATCCCCTCCGGAGAATAGGACTCCATTCCGGGAGCCTTGGGATTCTTGAAAGGGGGCTCGTAGGCTTCGGTCAGGCAAGTCGCGGGAGGATTCGAACCCAGCGTGATTCGAACGATGCGTCCAGGAACCGGGTCCTGCGCTGCATACCACACGCTGTGGTCCACTGGATTGACGCTGATGCCGTAGCCGCCGCCGGGAACCCTGCGGTCGAGCTTGGGGTCCAGAGGCTGGTTCGGCTGCGTAAACGGGCCGGTCTTGCCGTCGCCGTTGTAATCGATGATGGCCGCGCACCAGCCTTGCGACTTTTCCGCGTCGTGCGTCTGGTCCCAGACGCGCGTCTTCACCCAGCCGATTCCGAAGCGCGAATACGGCCCGCCGTTGTCGCCACCAGTGACGTACAGGGTTTCGTCCTTGTCGTTATCCATGATCGCGTGCGAACCGCCGAAGCAGGTGTCGATGGTTTCGAACTTTGCGGTTTTCGGATCGTAAACCTCGATTTGCCTTCCGTTGGGTCCCAGTGAATAGGTTTTGCCAAATAGATTGTCCGATTTCCCATTGCAAAACGCCGGGACATCTTCCCTGTGATCTTCCATGATGAACCACACGCGGCCCTTGCTGTCGCGCTGTCCGGCTTCTTCTTCGAGCGTATCGTCGAACACAACCTCGCGGCCCCAAACTGGAGATGGCTTTAGAAACTGCTGTGGGTGTGTGCGCCGGAACTCCGCGGCAACCTCCGGGATCGGAACCTGGATGGCGAATTTGGTATTCTCCACCGGATCGATCCCCTCAAGCATGCCGGAGGACCACTCCGTCGCATACACAGGACCATAGGGATTGGAGGTGGGGTTGTGCTTGCTCACGCTGATTGCATCGTGGACGAATGACTTGGGCGTGCCGACATCCCACAGCGTCACGACAACGTTGCGTTCCACTCCTTCCGGTCGAGGAGGCACAGGCGGCAATTCGCCGGCAGCAACGCGATCGGTCCAATCGCCGAACATCGCGATGGCGTTGTCGTATCCCAGCCGCGACACGCCGCCAACCATCGAGAATCCGATTTGCCCGGACTGAATGCGCCGCGCCCAGGCGTCCGCGCCGGAATCGAAATGCCCGAGCGCCGCCGGAACTTCGCGCGTGAATTTATTGCCGAGCTGATGGCAAGCCGCGCAACCTCGTTTCAGGCTGTAAATCCAGGCCTCTTCGCTCACGGTCTCCGGCTTGCGCGCTGGCCCGGCTTCGCTATTGGAAGACGAACCGATCGTCATTGGAAACGCACTCTTGGGCGGCAACTGCATCAGCGAGTACCAATAGTCGGCAGGATAATATTGCGCCGCAGCCCGCGCATCGGGAGCGACCATGGCGGTCAATGGGAGGGTCTTACCCGACATCGCATCGACGGGCTGCGAATCCACCAGCCCATACCCGCGCACCCACACCTTGTAATTGGCCTTCGGCAGATCGGGGAGCATGTACCGTCCCTGCTCGTCGGTGACGACTATCTTTACGAACTTCGTTCCCAGGTCTTTTGTTTCCGCGACGACCCACACACCCGCTTCGGGACCCTTGGCACTGGTCACCACGCCGCTGATTTCTCCGGCACCCGCCGGAGTGGGCTCACCCGCCTGGGGCGATGCGGCAGACCGTGGACGCGCTTGGGTTCGCACCATCGCCGCAACAATCACCAGAGCGCTCACGATTAGGAACATCGGCCATCGTAGAGATATTTTTGGCATTTCGTTTCTCCCTTCGAATGCGCGCGAGATAAAGTCGCCGGGGCACTACGCTCAAAAGCAACTCATGGGTACCCTTTTGGCAGCGATTGTACGACAACGCGGGTGGAATATCACTCGGAGCTGGACTTATAACGAGAGCTTAGGATTCCGCGAGCCAATCAGTAGGACAGGTTTCAACCTGTCCACCTTTGGTTTTGCGATCTCAGGAAATCAACTAAAACCGGACAGGTTGAAACCTGTCCTACTGGATCGACTCAGGTAGATTCGCTTTGGCGACGCAAACGTGCAACCACTAACCGGATATCTTCATACGTGTAGTCGGGCGGAAGCGCTTGCTTGAGCGGGCTGAGCTTTTCAAGTCCCAGTTCCGCACAGGCTCTTTCGATCTTTTCCTGCTTGTCTAGAGGAACCCAATCGGGTTGGAACTCCAGTTCTCCGCGCTCCACCAGGTCCGAAACCATGCTGACGATCGTGGATCGCTGGCGGCCACGAATTGAGGCGATCTCATCGAGCGTACGGCCTTCGGCGAGAAATCGCATCGTCTCCGCCACCGGATTCTGTTTTTTCTCGGAAGCGGCTGCAGCCCGCGCGCCTTTTTCGAATTGCTTTAGCGCGGCGAGGACTTGTGCGCCATAGAGCTCGGCCTTGCGTTCCCCGATGCCGGAAATGTGAAGTAGCTCGGCGACCGAACGGGGACGCCTACGGCAAATCTCATCGAGCGTCGTGTCATGCATGACAACGAACGCGGGAGTGTTCTGCTGCTTCGCCAGCTCCCTACGCCACTCGCGAAGATATTCGCGCAGGTCGGGGTTGATGTCCGAAGCAACGCCCTCCCCTGAACGGCGCGATTGATCCTGCTGCACGATGACTGGCAGGCGAGTTGAAGTATTGATCTGCTGCCGCTGCGGCTCCCCTTTGCGCGATTTGGATTTCTTCGCCGGAGCTTCTTCCTGCACCGAAAGCCACTCCGGCTCCGACCCGCAAACGTCGCACGCGTTGCATGTTTTCCATTTCGGAGTCTCGCCAAAATGTTCGCAAATTTGCAGGTGGCGGCAATCTGTCGATTCGACGAAGCCGCGAATTTCGTGATAACGCTGCCAGGCGCGTTCCCTCTCCGCCGAATCGTTAATCTGGCCGATGAAGTACGCGTGCAACCCCGAGTCGCGCTTTTGCCACAGCAGAACGCAATCGGCCGGCAGGCCGTCGCGCCCGCTGCGACCTGCTTCCTGGTAATACTGCTCGATGGATTTTGGCAAAGACAGATGAATGACAGCGCGCACAGCGGCTTTGTTAATGCCCAGTCCGAACGCAATCGTGCCGACCAGCACCCGCACCTCGTCGGACATCCATCTCTCCTGATTGCGCCGCCGCTCGTCCTGCTCCATCTGGCCGTGGTAGGCAATTGCCGGAATTCCCTGTCCCTGCAAAAAATCCGCAGTCTCTTCGACCTTTGCAATCGTAGGCGCATACACAATGATGTTTCCGTCCGGATAGCTGCGCAGGGCATTGACGAGAAGTTCAGGCTGCGAGCGCCCGTCGCATTGCCTCACGACATAACGCAAATTGGGACGGTGAAAGCTCGCAATATATTTGTGCGGCTCGCGTAGTTTCAGTTGATGAATAATGTCATGCCGCACACGTTGCGTGGCGCTGGCCGTAAACGCCGCGATGGGACGATCCGGAAAATGCGCCCGCAGTCGGCTCAACTGCCGGTATTCCGGACGGAACTCGTGCCCCCACTCAGAAATGCAATGCGCCTCGTCAATGGCGAACAAAGAAATTGGAATCCCGTTCAGCCAGTCGATAGTGTCCTCGCGCGCCAGCCGCTCCGGCGAAAGATACAGCAGACGGTATTCGCCCGCGCGGGCTTTTCGTATCACCTGCGACTGCTCACCGGCCGAAAGAGAGCTGTTGAGCAGCGCAGAAGGGATGCCCATCTGTGTGAGCTGCGCCACCTGATCCTGCATCAGCGCAATCAATGGCGAAACCACGATGACGGTTTGCCGGTCCATCATCGCCGCCGGCAACTGATAGCACAGCGATTTCCCTCCGCCAGTCGGCATCACGACGCATGTATCGCGCCCCCCGAGCAGGCTTCGCACAATGCGCTCCTGCAACGGACGAAATGCGTCATATCCCCAATAGCGGCGCAGCGGGGGAAGGAGGTCGAACTCAGGTTTAACGGAAGGGGAACTCACGCAAGGAGTATAGATTCACTGTCGGATGCAGTCCAGTTTACGAGAAGCATCTCCTGCCGAGTGCAGCATATTTTGTCGCAGGGAAATATTTAAGGGGGAAAAGGTTCCGCGGGTGCCCCACCCTTTGTGATTTTCAAAGGGTGTGGGTTTAGATTACGCGCGACTCGGAATTACCACCAAACTAAAACTCCCACCCTTGCAAAAACCGCAAGGATGGGGCACCCACGGCCTAAATCCTAAAATTCGGGATGGCCCTTTATCCCTAATGTAAGTCTTCAAAATTCCACAGGAATCCTTTGCGTGTTACGCTTCATAGTATGAATGCGCCCGAAAATCCGGGGAGTTCGAACGGTCTTGCGATCCGCGCCGACCGCGTTTCGCGCCATTACAAGATGGGCGAAGCGCTGATCCGCGCGGTGGACGAAATTTCGCTGAACGTCCGCCAAGGAGAGTTCCTGGCGCTGCTGGGCGCGAGCGGATCGGGCAAATCCACGCTGCTGAATTTGATCGCGGGGCTGGACCGTCCATCCTCAGGCGCGATTTTTGCGCAGGGGCACGATCTGGCTACGATGTCCAGCGAAGAACTGGCGAGGCATCGCAACAAGACAATCGGCATCGTTTTCCAATCCTTTCAGCTATTGCCACGTATGACGCTCGAGGAAAATGTTGAACTGCCCTTGCGCCTGGCGGAAGTCCCGCGCGGGGAACGCCCAAATCGCGTGCGCGAGGCGCTTGAACGCGTCGGTCTTGGAGCGCGCGTGAAGCATCGTCCCACCGAGCTATCCGGTGGCGAGCAGCAACGCGCCGTGATTGCCCGCGCGCTGGTCAACCAACCCATGATTCTGCTGGCGGATGAGCCTACCGGGAATCTCGACAGCAAGACCGGCGAAGGAATCATGAACCTGATCGCGGAGATTCACCGGCCCCCTTCGGGCCCGGGGCGGACCATCGTCATGGTGACGCACGAGCGCGGGTTGGCCGAGCGCTACGCCGACCGGATCGTCACGCTCTCCGATGGGCAACTCTCGCGCGAGGAGCGCTTGCGATGAAAGTCCGGGACCTGACCGAACTGGCTGCGAGAAATCTGCGTGAAGCCATTTTGCGAAATTCACTGACGACGCTCGGCATCGCCGTTGGAGTTGCCTCGCTGGTGGCGCTGCTCTCGCTTGGCGTCGGGCTGCAACAGCTTGTCGATCGCTCCGTGGCGCACGCAGGATTATTCGATACAGTTTCGGTGAGGCAACGGCAGGGCGTTCCCTTCGGCCAGCCCGGCGGCGGAGGCCGCTTGCCGCGCGATGCGTCCGATCTTCAGCCGCCGCGCGCGCTCGATGAAGCGACGCGCAGGGAAATCGCGGCGCTCCCCAACGTGCTGGAAGTGAATCCAGAAGTGCGGTTCACCGCAGAGGCGCGTCGCGAACCGAACAGCCAACTCGTGCTCGTCTCGGGCATGGCGCAATCCTCGCAATCCAGCGGAACCCTCGACGGGCTGATCGGACATTTCTTTACCACTGCCGATGCGGAAGAGGCCATCGTGCAGGGCGATCTGGCAAAGCGCCTTCTGCCGGAAGGACAAGCGCCGGCTTCCCTGGTCGGCCAGGAAATTGTGCTGCGATTCGCGCAGCGGCAGGCGCTTCCTCCTCCTTCGCAGCAATCGGCCTCGGATGCGCCGAATCAGGCCGTGGGCCCGGATGAAGAGGCCATGGGATTTTCGATTGTGCCGAGCGAGAAAAAATTCCTTGTCGTCGGCGTAACTCCCGCGTCGGATTCCGGCGGCGGCCAGATCGGCTTCAATTCGGGCGGATTGTATCTGCCGCTGTCCGTGGCGGAAAAACTGCAAGTCGTGCAAGGGTCAGACCTGCGGGACGTGGCGCGCACGTCGTCGGGCGAGGGGCAAAGATACTCAGCGCTAAACATCCGCGCGGCAAGCCCCGCAGCAGTCGCGCAGATCGAGACCAGCGTCAAACAAATGGGCTTCGCCGCGTTCTCGTTGATCGACGTCACGCGCAATCTACGCACATTCTTCGCCGTCTTCGATCTGTTCCTCGGAATCTTCGGAAGCCTGGCGCTGGCGGTAGCGTCGATGGGCATCGTCAATACTCTGGTGATGGCGATTCTTGAACGCCGTCGCGAGATCGGCGTATTGAAGGCGCTGGGCGCGGCAAATCGCGATGTCCGGCAGCTTTTTTTCGCCGAAGCCGGAGTGATGGGCTTCGCAGGAGGCGTGTTCGGCGTGGCGCTCGGCTGGGCGATTGGCAGAGTGATTCAGTTCGGCACCGCCATTTACCTGAAGCGGCAAGGCCTGAACTCACCGAATATCTGGACGGTGCCGTGGTGGCTGGTCCTGGGAGCGATCGTATTCGCGGTCCTGGTCAGCCTGGCGTCAGGAATTTATCCCGCGTCACGCGCGGCGCGGCTGGATCCAGTTGAAGCATTGCGCTATGAGTAGCGTGACCAGTGACTTGTGACTGGTGCCTGGTGAAATGCTTGATCTTGGGCCATTGGTAGGCAGATTTGGGTAGTGGGCCAGCTTCCGATAATCCCGACTTCACAGGATCAATCGCAGAAAATGTTCTAACTCGCCCTACGGGGGTGTAGTAGGCTACCTCCAAGCAGTGACCCGATTTCAGTACAAGTGTAATCGGAGGGATGCAATGGTGTACGCCCGACCGACAAGAATCGTAACCACATTGTTTGCAATCACCACTCAATTCTGGACTTTGCAAGCCCAAGTCAATGGTCCGCGTCCGATGGGCCAAGTTGATCCAACTGCCACGTCACGCCCCATCTTCCACCTCGAAATTTTGAATGCGGGAGACAAGCCGCAAATCGTTTTTGCCGCCGACTACACCGACTTGCGTCGCTTTGGTGTGTTCGGCCCGGGTATTTGGGCCCCGTCTTGGTCCCCTGATGGGACCTTGTGTGCGTTTCTTGGCAAGGATTCCGTCGGCCGGGATATTCTTGACAAAATGAACCTCCAGAAACAGGTAACGACTTTATTCAGGGCGGAAAGCGGCCAACGCATCCTCGGTCGGGTCAGTTGGTCTCCAGACGCGACGAAGATTGGAATGATCCTTCTGACCCCTCAAGAAACGGGCTCATATCGGAATTCTCTCTTGATTTTGGACATCACCACAGGCAAGACGCTGTTAAACGCCCCAATATCCGCAGAAACGATCCATCTCCCATCTAATTTTACTCCGCAAAACAATTTCCGCTGGTCGCCAGATGGGAGGAAGATCCTCGCCTCGTGGGAGAATGCTGTTGTCATAGACGTAGCTACGGGTAAGAGCGAAGTTGTGTCCACGAAGCCATCTGTTGCGGAGTGGGCACCGACTAGCGATGGAGTTTACTATTTCGAGATCCTGACCCCAGAAAAGGACAAGGCATGGCGTTTAGGGGGCTTTTACCGCAAGGATCTGGGGCGAAGCGCCGCCATCGAGATCCTGCCCGAGAGTGCGGTCAAGACCTTTGGAGTCACCGCAACGAATATAATTTATGGCTCGATGGTTCTTTCTCCATCGGGAGCAGATCTCGCCATAGTTTCTGGAGGAGCAAACCCGCGCTCAAGCACACTTCGTGTCTACGAACTTCGTAGCGGAGAGATTCTCGCCTTGGACAAGCCCTCACGGACTTTCCCTCTGCAAGGACTGATAACAGAATTGGAATGGGCACCTGATGAAAAATCCATTGCTGCGATCACTCTGGGAACCAGTTCTTTGCAAGCGCCGAAATCGCTCCCAGTGGCAATTGAAACTCTCGATCTACTGACTGGCCAATGGGCCACTCTAGACTGGGTGGACCTTCCCAGCGACTCGGTCGATGCGCTAGCTGATAAGAATCTGAGCTGGACTCAATAGGTGCCCTTTGCCTGCATAAACCGGATAGGTCCTGAGAAACGTTATCGGAGACTGGGAATCGGCATGGCTTATCGGAAACTGGCCCATTATCTGAATTTCAAGTAAGAACAGGGCTAGGAATTCAAAACGGACTCATTCTCGCAATATAAAACTTCCAATCCTGATTTTCACCAGTCACCAATCACTAGTCACCAGTCACTCCAAAAAATTAACCGGGCGCTCAGCTGAGGGGCCGGAGCGCCCGGTCTTTCCTGTCCGCCTCCGCAGGTGGCGGGCAAGACTTTTACTACGCAGCGTGTTCGTCGCCGCGCAGAAACTCGTATCGTTCGATCTGGGCTACCACCCCGATTTTGCCGGGTTCGTCGGCCTCGGCCCGCTTGATGCGGCCCAGGCACCGGACCTTCACAGGTCCCGCGAGGGTAATTTCATGGGGTAGCGTCAGCAGGATTTCCACGGGAGAGCCGTTGGTAACCTCTTTGGGCAGGAAGAAGTAAACGCCGCGAGAACTGACGTCACGAGACTCCGTCGATGCCTCACCAATGGCCGACCCACTTGTCCAGCGAACGATCATGGGTAGCTTGATCTGGAACCTCTGTGCCGCGCGTCGCTCTTCGGCTGTCACCGTATCGCCCTCCAATGTGAAACAACTTGGTTTCATACGTACGAGAATACGGTGGGGGGCTGTTTGTCTCAATAGCGCGGTAGTCCCGATTATTGCCTGTTCAATTTGGTACGGGGGTACTAGGAGGACAAGCGGAGATACTCGAAAACCCTTCAAAAAACGAGGAAATAAGAAGGAAAGAGGACTACGACTGATCGATCAGGCGATGGTGAATGGCGTACAGGGCCAGTTCAAGGCGGTCGGAAACACCCAGCTTATCGAAGATATTGTGGAGGTGATTCTTCACAGTCTGTTCGCTGATGAAGAGCTTTTCGCCGATTTCCTTGTTGCGGAATCCCTGCGCGACCAGCTGGACGATCTCCTTTTCACGGTCGCTGAGCAGGGGCTTCTCACGGCGCGGGCCGCCATCGGAGGACTTCGAGAAGGCCTTCATGACCTCCGCAGTCATGTGGTTATCGAGCCAGATTTCACCGCCGTGGACCTTATGAATGCTCCTCACCAGCAGGTCCGTGGCGGACTGTTTTAGGACTACTCCGCGGGCGCCCAGCCTCATGGCACGGACCACGTCCCGGTCATCCTCGGCGGCGGTGAGAACGACAACGCGTGTCGGGAGCTGGTCGAAATTGACTTCCTCCAGAACGGCCAAGCCGTCCTTATCGGGCATTCGCAGGTCGAGCAACAGAATATCCGGCTTGAGCTTGGTCAGCATCTTGATGCAATCGTTGCCGTTGGAGGCCTCGCCGACGATGGTAATCTCATCGTCACCATCGAGCAGCTTGCGCAGACCTTCACGGAAAATGGCATGGTCGTCAGCCATCAGCACACGAATCTGTGGTTTGGTAGTTTTTGCCATATCAGCCGAGCGGGACCTCTACAATCACCCTTGAGCCGTGTCCAGGAGTCGATTCCACTGTCAGTAGACCACCAACGCTTCGCGCGCGTTCCTTAATTGAAATGGGACCAAGCCTCAAACGGTCCAATTCGTCGCCTGTAAATCTTCCTGCAAAACTGAATCCTTGCCCATTATCGTCCACAACGAGAACAACATGACTTTCATTCTGCCACAGTTTAACCACAACGTGCGATGCATGTGCATGCTTTTTCACATTGTGTAACGATTCTCTATATAGCTGAAAGAGATCACGGCAAATGCGGTCCGGGAGCTGAAGTTCAGCGGAATCAATGAGCAAATCCAGAGCCATATTGGACTCATTCCGAAAACGCTCGGCGAATCCGCGCATCAGGTCCACCAGGTCGGCGCTCTGCACGCGGAGCGGACGCATATCGGTAACCATTCGGCGAAGTTCCTCAGTTTCGCTGCGCACCGTCTGCTGCAATGAGGCCAGCGATTCCACAGCCTGCTCCGGGGCGGAGGGAACCTTGCGTCTTAACACATCGAGCTGAATGTCCACACTCAGCAGGGTTTGGAGAATACCGTCGTGAATTTCACGGGAAATCCGGCTGCGTTCCCCTTCGATGGCACGCGCGCGGATATGGCGGAGAATGAAAAGGTTCTGCAATGGTGGACCCAAATGCCGAACAATGCTTTCCAGCCACTGCAAATCCTGTGTCAGCAAATGCCGACGGGCGTTGCCAAGTATGAATCGCCCCACCGGCTGCCCCCCCACGTCAAGGGTTACCGCGAGGACCGAATCCCAGCCCAATTCCTGCCGCATGATTCCTGGTAACCGGGGCAGGTCCTTCAGGCGGCGGCCATCTTTGCGATTCCAACCGAATCCGTCGCCAGCCCCGTCCATATGATTCCAACATACACTGGCGTCCGGCTGATCGAGCAGGAAACCATCGCTTCTGGTTACTGGCAAATTTTCCGGGGAGAGGCGGGTTTGGTCCCCGACGCGGAGCCTCCAGACAAAAATCCGGTCGAGTTCGGAGTCGCGGAATGCCAGAATCGCCTCCTCGCAATCGAAAGCGTGCGCTAATTCGTTAAGCACTAAGCGCAAGGATTCCGCCATTCCGGTATCCACGTTTAACAATCCTGTTAGCTGCGCGAGGAACTCCTGCTGCGCGGCATGCCGCCGTTGACGGTTGCCCAGGAATGCCACGCCGGCCCCTGCCGCGAATGTCCCGACAGAAAGAGCAATCCAGGAAAGCATTTTTTCCCATGCGAGAGGCCCATGCATTGCGGTTCGCACTAGCAGCGCGAAGGTGACCACGCCGGACAGAATGATCGAGGTTCGCATTCGCCAGCGTATTCCCGCGGTGAGGGCTACAAATAGAAAAACAAACCAGAAAGCCACTACCGACGGCGTAAGGAGCAGGAATACGGAGAGGGCAGCCAAATCCAGAGGTAGAGGAATCCTTACTGCTCTAGTCCATGGGAGGCTTTGGACCAGAGCCAGCACCAGCGATACTCCCAGATAAACGGTGACAAACAGAACAGCATGCGAACCGCGTTCGGCGGGAGGCCGTTCCAGCAAATCGACCAGCGCAAGCACCATGAAGATAGGGCGGGCATAAGTAATCTGCCGCTCCAGGTATCGCCGCTCGGCTGCGTGGGGTTGCATGGCTGAGAAGGTGTTCGACCGAAACTCAGTCTAACAAGTCTGCCGGGTCTCCCTATACAGCTTCCCAAGCAGCGGGTTCCTTCCTTGCAACTCCCGGTTAAATAGAACCGCCGCTGCCAAGTAGGGGCACAGCAATGCTGTGCCCCTACTTAACCAGATATGATCGACCGCGCCTACAATAAGAACCTCCCTTGTGGCTAGTTCAATGTTTTTTTGTTCCAACATTCGATTTTGGGAGGATAATCGGGATACTTAGGAACCTAAATCGGAGTTCAGGCTTGGACCATCGCTACACACGGAGCGAAGTCGAACGCATGGTCGGCATTAGCCGCCGCGATCTGGAGTATTGGATTCGCCTGCGTCTGGTTCTTCCGCGAGCGCGATGGGGCGAACGATTCTTCAGCTTTTCCGACCTGGTTGCGCTGGAGACGATTAAACGGCTCTCCGCGCATCGAGTTCCCGCTAGAAAAATCCGTCGAGCCATCCTGGCGCTGGAATCGGAATTGGGAGGAGTAAAGACTCCCCTATCGTCATTGCGCATATCGACCAACGGGAAGCAGGTTGTGGTCCACGCGCCAACTTCCTTGGCTCGGCCGTATGAGCCTCTTACCGGGCAATTCGTACTCAATTTTGAAACCTCCGCTTTGGCGAAAAAAGTTCATGCGCTCTCCTCCCGATCGGCTGAAGCATGGTTTGAATTGGGTATGGAATGCGATTCCAGACCGGAATCTCTGGGACAAGCCGCGGAAGCTTATCAACGGGCCGTGGACGCTTCGCCGGAATGGGTTGAAGCCCGGATCAATCTTGGCACTGCCTTATATCAGTTGAAACGCATGGATGACGCGCTGGTCCAGTTCGCCAAAGCCGTGGAACTTGATCCGCGGAATGCCCTCGCCGAATTCAACCTGGGCTGTGTTTTTGAGCAGGTGGGTGACTCTGGCGCAACGATCGAGCACCTGCACCGGGCCATCGATCTCGCTCCAACTCTCGCGGATGCTCACTTAAACCTTGCGCTGGCATATGAAAAGCGTGGCAGTATCGACAGCTCATTCCGACACTTCTCTTTGTACCTGCGTTACGAACCGAATGGAGCTTGGGCGGAATTTGCGCGCTCGCGCATCGCTCGGCACCGGGCCACTCGCCCTTCTTCGCCCTCGGGGAAATTGACTCCCTTCCGCCGCAATCACTGAACTGCGCTGAATCCCACCGCCATTGGATGTGACGCGCGTCACATGCCCACGTGATGCTGGACACAGCCTATTACTACTGACTTGCCGACAATATCAACTTAGGAAGAGTACCAAGATCAATACCGAAGATTGAATAGAATCAGTATATCGAACTTGAAAGCCCACTCCCGAAAGGATCGTACAGACAGATGATCATTGGCCAGCGGCTAAAAGCGCTTCGAGAAGAAAAAAATCTCTCGCAGGGAGAGATTGAAAAGCGTACCGGCTTGCTACGGTGCTACGTTTCGAGAGTTGAAAACGGCCATACCGTACCAGCCTTTGAGACGATTGAGAAGTTTGCACGCGCTCTCGAAGTTCCTCTCTATCAACTCTTCTACGATGGCGAAGAGCCGCCCACCCTACCGAATATTTATAAACGCAGGTCCGCGGGAGACATCGCATGGGGGAGCACGGGCAAGGAAGCGCGACTACTTGAAAAATTCCGCCAACTCCTGAGCCGTACCAATGAGAGCGACCGCAAACTGCTGTTTTTTATGGCGCAGAAGCTGGCTCGCGGAAAATCGGAGGCGCAAGCAGGCGCAGACTAGACTCTCCCAACGTGGTCTTAGGATGATCCTCTCCCGGGAGAGGATCATCCTTGTTTATTATGATCTGCTGTCGTTGGTTCAGGCCCGTCAATCAGAGGAACGGCTGCGCAGGCAGCTAGCGAAAATCCGCCAAGGACGGCGAAGCTTGTCCGGAATGTCCCGGACAAATCCGCCAGGTGTCCCACCAGCGGGGCCCCGCCCAGGATCATAACGATACCCAGCATATTGACCAGCCCCATGGCCGCTCCAGCCCGACCGGGAAACAGTGCACCCGCGCGCGAGAACATCGCAGCATATGGAAGACCGACCCCGATTCCGATAAGCACCACCGCCGCCAATGCCATGGGCAAGGAAATCGTGGAAGACACGAACGCCAAACAACCCAGCGCGATCATCAGGAGACTCCCGACGATCAACGGGCGTATTCCCAGATGTCGGCGCAGAATGCCTCCCAAGGGTCTTGAAACAATGCCCAATAGGAGCACCAACGACCCGATAAGTCCTGCCCGTGTCGCCGGAACCTTCATTACTTTCGTCAGGATGACGCCTACCCACGAACCCACCACCACGGAAAGGCCAAATGTGGCCATTTGCACAATTCCCAGAAGCCAGAGCTGAGGGGCCAGGAGCATTTCGGTCAGCCGTCCCGGCGGAGCAGCACCCGATGAGACATTTGGCGCTGCCGTCACCCAGATGATCGCGGCGATAATCGCCATTCCCGCGGATATTAGAAACGTCGCACGCCATCCTGCCATTAGATATAGCCTTGGCACAGCAAGAATCACAAACCCGGCGCCAAGCTGCACCGAGCCGCCGAAAAATCCTTGCGCCACATTTAGACGTGGCCCTGCTCCCGCTGCGTGAACGTAACGCGCACCTCCAACAAAGCACACTCCGGTCCCGATGCCTGTAAATATCTTGCAAAACAGAAGCTGCCAGTAAGCGCCCGCAAATGCCATCCCGAGGTTGCCGACCGCGACCCAGGCAAGAGCGCACAAAAGCACACGTTTAGCCCCGAGTCGGTCAACGAGGTGCCCACCCGGAATCTGCATGGCAGCATGAGTGGCAAAGATGCCCGTGGTCAAAAATCCAGCGAGGGCTTGGTTGAACCCGAATTCACGCATGAGGGCGGGAGCCAGCGGGGCATGATTGGTGTAGTTGGCGGCATAAGCGAATGCGACAATGCACCCGCAAACTATTGCAGCGGTCTGCTGTGGCGCAGGCAAACCTGCGGGCTTTGCGGCACTTGATACGGGGGAATCTTTCAATGCGCTCATAGGTTTGCGATCACCCTAAATGCGCTGGATACTGTACACCCGCTGCCAGTGTCCGCGCGAGCGTCGTTTCACGTGAAACCAATTTTTGCAGGCTGGTTGAAAACCACCAATGCCGCTCCAAAATCACCATTTATCATGATTCCAAAAAATCAAAAGAATCGCCGCTCAAACAGCTATCTACTGAAATGAATGTACTTACGACCTCTTGAAATCGTGGTAAAGTTTGGCATACCCATTGCATTACTAGAGGCGTCTGTAGCTTGAGACTAGGCTAAAGGTTCTCGGAAGGGGGTCCAAAATGAAGTACCTAAGGATTCTCGGTCTTCTCGGTATTGGATTATTTTCAGCATCATACGCAAATGCCCAACGAGTTGTGGTTGGCTTCGGTGCCGGTCCTGGTTACGGCTATGGACCAGCTCCCGCATGCGCGTATGGATATTACGATTATGCCCCGTACGCCTGCGCACCTTACGGCTACTACGGTCCTAACTGGTTCGCTGGTGGTGTATTCATAGGCGCTGGCCCGTGGTTCCGTGGATATTATGGGGGGCCGGGATTTAGGGGCGGCTTCTACGGTCGCGGCTATTACGGAGGTGGATTCCGCGGAGGCTACGCTCGCGGAGGCTTCGCAGGGCAGGGGTTCCGCGGCGGACCGGCTGTTAACGGATTCCGTGGTGGCTTCTCGGGAGGTGGCTCCCGAGGCGGCAGCCAAGCAGGCGGGTTCCGCAGCTTTTCCGGAGGTGCGTCCCGAGCGGGCGGTGGCAGCCACGGCGGCGGACGACGATAAGTTGATTTGAATCAGAAAGCACGACGGCCAGCAGTATTTACTGCTGGCCGTTTTAATTTTGTAGCGATCTTCGTCTAGCCCAGTTAGAGATTCAATTCACGAATCGGCGAAAATTTTCCAGAGTTTGACGCGCGAGTGTGTAGTTCGGCTCGATTTCAAGGGCTTGCTTGAATTTTTCGTGGCGGGACAAACTTTGTCTCCCCACGCGATGGTCTTGGCTGTGATCTTACGACCGGACACGTTCGCGTTGGCATCACCACCTGGACGAGGAGCCGAGCCTTCCAGTGAAATCCCGGCAAATAAGTCATGGGAACCCGAGTATCTCAGGATTTCCGCCCATAGCTAAACGTCGGTATTGGCTGAGGCGCCGCTGGCCCTTCGGGGGCTGCGGCGGCTGTCAGCCTTTGGTTTTCGATTACTGTGTGTGGCAATTGCAATTCGAAGTAGAATTAAATGGGAACCTAAGTCAGATTCAAACCCAATCCCATACAGGCTGAAGACACTTTAGTTCGCGGGCTCGTTGGCAGCCGGCTGGGCACGCGGAAGCACCCGGCCATCGGGCAACTTGATGTGGATCAGCAGCCCTGCGTGCACCGAACCTTTTGCGGGATGATAGTCCACGGTCACTTCATCTCCGGCCTTCAATGTATCCTCGGTAAAACCACTCGCGCGCATACCGCGCACGGTGGCCGCATCTTCGACCACCCAATGATCGACGGCTCCCGTGACAGGGTCTTTTACATCCATATTGATCTGGGAATGCGGGTTGGCCATGATGAAGGTGGTAATCGTTCCGGTGACCACCTTCGTCGTGAGCATATCGTAGGCTGCGTAGCCGTGATGCGCAAAGCTCGGCGTGGAAAGCGCGCACAGGCCAGCAAGTACGAAGACCGAGAGTATCGTTTTCATCTTTCACCACCCAGGATAGTGTTTGTTGAATCGACCTGCAGCAATGTTATTCGCATGCATTGGGCATGTCAACGAAGCGTGCACGGGCATTCGGTCGATCAGCGGCGCCGGGAAATTCCAACTTGATTATTAGGTGGCCCCATACGAAAATTGAGAATTGATATATTTAGGCTCGTGGCGGCTCGAGATATCCTGAGGGAATCGTCCGTCTGAATGAGAAAACTTGAAGGAGTCCGAATCATGCGCAAGGCAATCCATAAATCCTCTCGATTTCCAATCGCCATTCTTTTCCTTTCATTGATTCTATGCGTTGGTGTCGCGGCAGTACCGTCAAAGACCTTTGCGCAGCCCGGAAGCAGAGGCCAGGGCTCGAGTGACACGACTGCTGCTCCAGCCAAAAAGCCTGCGGTGGTCATGCCCGAAGGTGATGGAAAAGCAATCGCCGTGGAATACTGCCAGGATTGCCACATGCTGACGAACCTCACGAAAGCGCACAAGTCGCTGGACGACTGGAAAGACACTGTGCAAACAATGATGGACCGCGGGGCCCGGCTTCCGCAGGAACAGATGGATACTCTCGTTCAGTACCTGGCCAAAAATTTCGGTGACAAGTATGCGGATTCGGCCGCGAAGGATTCTCAACCTGCAGCTGCTCCAGCTCCCGCTGCCCCTCCTGTTGCCACTGCTTCGCCAAGCGCTCCCGCCATGACGGCACAGGCACAGCCGGCAAAGCCGGTAGTGGAATTGCCTGAGGGAGACGGTAAACCGATCGCCACCGAATATTGCCAGGATTGTCACCGGCTGACGAATTTGACCCACGCACACAAGTCACTGGACGACTGGCAAGACACCGTGCAAACGATGATGGATCGTGGTGCGCGCATTCCGCAGGATCAAGTCGATACTCTGGTGAAATACCTGGTTAAGAATTTCGGTCCCCAGACCCAGGCGGCGCCCGCAGGGTCTGCCCCAGCGAATCAGTAGTCTTGGATGGAGACTGCAAGCACGCGGTCTCTTTACATGGTTGGCGCGACTGGAATCGTCAGTTGGCTATGTGCCTTGTTCGCCTCCGCAATTCCCTTTTCAATTGTGCCCTGCCATTCGGCATGGGGCACGGGCGAGGCCTGTGCTGCCTGATAGAATTTCAAAGCATCGGAAGGTCGACCCAGTTTCTTCAGATATATGCGTCCCGCAGCCATCTGCGCCAGCAAGCCCTGCTTCTCGTCTGGGTAGGTTTTGGCCAGTTGCTTGTACTCCTCGGCGGCGCGATCCTGATCCGGCTTGATTTCAATCTGACGGCAAAGATCGAGCCACAGTGACGCCGCGAGTTTTTCACCACCGGAACTGCGGAAGTCCTGGAAGGTTTGCCATGCCCCATCCGAATCATTCGCTTTCAATTCCAAACCGATGATTTTTTCCAGCGCATCCCGTTGCGCAGGAACATCGGACTTGCGCCAATAAATATTCTGTAGCATTCGATATGCATCGATGGAATCCGGTTTCTCCTGCAGCAGTTTGCGCAGGCTGGACTCGGCAGCGTCCAACTGATTCTTTTCCGCCTGTTCACTGGCTTCAGCGAGCAAGGGGTGGCTGACCCAGGCGATCTTTTCTTGAATCCCCTGCTCGGCCATTTGCTCCAGGCCTGATTTCCGGACGCCCAACGCGATCAATCCGCCGAAAACAAAACCGCCGACGTGGGCCCAGTGCGCAACACCGGACGCCTGACCGGATACAGTCCCATAAAGAATTTCCGTCAGGAGCCAGAGCGGAAGCAGCCAATAAGCGGCCATTTTGAATCTGTAAAAACGATACAGCATCAGCCAGCCCATCTCGATCTTTGTCGTCGGGAATCGCACCAAAAACGCGCCCATGAGGCCAGCGATGGCTCCCGATGCTCCGATTGTTGGTACCAGACTACCGGGATTGGCCATCGCATGCACCTGCAACGCGAGAATCCCTGCAATCATGTAAAAAGCCGGATAAATCAGTCTGCCCCAGGTGTCTTCGAGCAGGGCGCCTGCGAGCCATAGGAACCACATGTTGCCGATCAAATGCAGCCAGCCGCCGTGCAGAAAATTCGCGGTAATCAAACCCATCGCCGTCGGACGTCCCGGTATATACGCGTATTTGCTCACGAGCGAAGTGGATTCCAGTTCCGCGAAGCGGGCCGATAAGCTATCCATTTCCTGCTGCAATTTAACGGGATCATCCTGCAGGCGGATTTTCGCATCCCAGACGTCCTGCACATCCCGATTCGGATTCTGGGCTTCTTTCCACAGGCGAGGATTCGTTGTTTCGATGGTGGTCACGAATTTTTCCGCTTTTCCATCGACCTTCAGTTCCGGGTGCAAAGCCGAAAGGAGGAGGAGATGTACTCTTACCTGACTAAACTCTGGAGCCTGTTGCTGCATTGTCCAGTGGGTGCCGAGGAATACAACCACGTTGAGGGCGATAATGCCTATCGTGATGACCGGCCATCGGCGACCCTGCATGTTTTCGTGGCGAAGAGGAATGAGCATGCATGGACCTCCATCGGAATCCAAATAAGGGCAATTCGGGACAACCTTCTAATCCCAGTCTAGAGAGGGCGCGGAAGGTTCGGGAGCGATATTTCTTCCTTTTTCGGGAATCAGTTACAGCATACGGATTAGACACAATCCCGAAGGAAGGTTTGGATTGTAAGTACTTGCAGAAATTGAAGTTATAGAATTTATAAGAAACATCGATACAAGGCTGGGTACGCGCGCCAAGTCCAACGCACGTTCGCTGAACCACTTAAGTTTGGATCAAGTAGTGATGAAACGGCGGGTAATCTCAGGGATCGTCCTTGCGCCTGCCAGCCGCATGGTGATCTCGAGTTCTTCCCGGAGGTGTTCGTGAACGGCTCGGACGCCCATCCAGCCGCCCAGTGCCAGTCCGTACATGACTGGCCGGCCGATGGCAACTGCATTGGCGCCAAGCGCCAACGCCTTGAAGACGTCCTGTCCGCGGCGAATGCCGCCATCGACGATAATTGGGATGCGCCCGCCAACAGCATCGGCGATGCGCGGAAGGACTGTAAGAGATGCCGGCACGTCATCTAGGTTGCGACCGCCGTGATTGGAAACCTGGACGGCGCCACATCCGCGTTCGACCGCCTCGACCGCCATCTCCGGGGCCAAGACACCTTTGAGAACCACGGGAAGCCCTGTGACTTTCTGAATGAAGGCGACGTCATCCCAGCCAAGGTTCGGCTTCATGCGCCGGTTCACAGTATTGTTATCCTTGGGATTATTTCCGGGACGGAGAGGGGAGACGAACTTATTGCGGCGATCGGTTTCGCGGTTGCTGTAAACGACCCCATCGATGGTGAGGACAACTGCGAGGTAACCAGCAGCCTTGGCGCGCTGCAAAAGTTCCGTGGCCCAGCCGCGATCTTCCGGCAGGTAGATTTGAAACCACTTGGGTCCCGGACTGGCCTTTGCGATTTCTTCCAGCGCTACGCTCGACCCCGATGGAGACGTGAATATTGTGCCTGCGGCATCGGTACCCTTCGCAGTGCCGGCTTCGGCAGTGACGTGCGCGAGCCCATGATTGCCCATGACGCTGGTGATGATGGGCATGGCCAGCTTCGCACCCAGCAACGTCGTCGTCATATCGGCGTCGTCATAGCCGCTCAGGTAGCGAGGAGTGACCGTCACGCGCTTGTAGGCGAGTTCGTTTTCGCGCTTGGTCCATTCGTCCCCGGCGGCACTGGCGATGTAACCGAATCCGCCGGCCGGGATGATTTTCTCGGCCAGCCCCTCGAGTTCACGAAGATTGTAGAATTCGGGGCGCTTGATTTCGTTGGGCGCATTGTAAACGGGCGCTGATTTTGCGGGAGCCGGCGACTGCTGCGGCTCCTCTTCCTCCGGCATGCCGGGCACCTTTTGCGCAAGGAGCGGTCCGGCTGCGCTTAGCGTGGCAGCCATCGCGGTTGCAGACAGAAAATCACGTCGTTTGCGGTCCATCCACATCCTCCTTGAGCTTGAGCAATCCGGTATTGGGCGGAGGCTACTACAGCGTATTTGACATGTCAAACTTTAGAGCCTTCGATTATGTCCTGAAACGATCGCCGTGCCAACCCGTGATTAGCTGTGTGTCTCAGCTCCATAAGAATGTCACCCTATGGAGACTTTCACGTTGCTACGCCATTGATATGATGCCTGCGGAGAACTATTCATTTCGCACTACACCACTGGTTCGCAATTTCGGGGAATTGGTTGCCCATGTAGCTGACGTGCAAATCGCCAACTGCTCCGTGGCGAAGGGTGAATCGAAGAGCGGAAACGCCAAAGGGAAGACCTCCAAGGCAGACCTTGTCGCTGCGCTCAATATTTCATTTGAATATTGTGACCTGGTTTATGGCTCCATGACCGACGAATCGGGGGCACAGGTGGTGAAGCTGTCGGTAACGATAGAAGCAAACTTGGGACGCTGTTTTTCAATAATACTCACGACAACGAAACATACGGGACCCTGGTGGCGTATTTGCGGATTAAAGGTCTGGCCCCCCTGGCCGGCATTAGAAATCCACCATCACGCTTACAGGTCGTTTGCTGAATTGAGCCTCGATTTTTTGCTTTCCGGTACTCCTACAGTTCCATGCTTGATTCGACAACACGACCCCAGACAGCGGACCAATTCCGATAACGGCAATGTTAAGTTAGCGATGGGTGGGTTTGTTTGTCTTCTCGAATTAGTAGGGCTTTTCCTGCCCCGGCCCGACGAAATCTCTTAATGGCGGTGTTCCGGCGTGGGAAAGTTTCGTTTGCGAACGAAGTTCCTTCTATCGCTTCTGGCGATATCGGCCGGATTGACGGCAGCCACGCTCTTAATCGTCAGCTACAGCGTTGACAAGCGGGTTCGGGAAAATATCCGTGAAGAACTCCGCAATTCCGTAATTACTTACCAGAGCTTCGAAAAACAGCGCGAAGATTCCCTCAGTCGCTCCGCGCAACTGCTGGCAAATCTGCCAAACGTGCGCGCCCTGATGACCACTGAGGATCCCGTAACGATTCAGGATGCGTCGGCGGATCTGTGGAAATTGAGTGGGAGTGAACTGCTGGTCTTTGCCAACCGCTCGGGCGATATTTCCGCCTTGCGCACCGCGAACGCGGGGTTGGAACTCGGCAGGGCTCAGGAGTTGTTGCGACGGTCGTTGGATCACGGAGAATCGCGCGACTGGTGGTTCGATGGGCGCCATTTGTATGAAGTGTGGATCCAGCCGATCTATTTCGGAGCGCCCTCCCAAAATACCATGATCGGCTTGTTGGCCCTGGGCCACGAAGTCGATGAGAGCGCCGCGAGAGATTTCAGTAAGATCGCGTCCGGTGAAGTGGCGTTCAAATTTGCAGATACCCCGGTTGCCAGCACGCTTAGCACATCGCAGCACAAAGACTTGATTCGCCAGTTGCGCGAACGTGCGATCGGTCCCTTGGGTGGCGCGCAAGAGATTCAGATTGGCTCCGAGCGATATCTTGCGTCGACTGTAAGTCTATCGTCGGGGAGCGACCAGTCGGCGTCCTTGACTGTTTTGAAATCGCTGGATCAGGCGACGGCGTTCCTAAGTGGGCTAAACCACGTTTTGATCGGGTTGGGCCTGCTCAGTGTCCTGGCCGGAAGCGGACTCGTCTTCCTGATCTCCCACACGTTCACGCGTCCGTTGGAAAACCTGGTTTCCGGAGTTCGCGCGCTGGAACGCGGCGATTTCAACTTCGCGATTGAAAGCACCGGCAGCGATGAAGTCACGGAAGTCACGGACGCGTTTCTTCGCATGCGCGCCACTTTGGAAAATACGCAGAAGGAACACAATCAGCTCGAGGAAAGACTTCGCCAGGCTCACAAAATGGAAGCCGTCGGGCGGCTGGCAGGCGGCGTCGCGCACGATTTCAATAATCTATTGACGGTGATTCGCGGCAATAGCGATCTATTGATCGACCGTGAAGGGGCTGACGATTTCCACCGGAAATGCCTGGAGCAGATTCAGAAAGCGGCCGGTCGCGCAGTCTCCATGACGCGTCAATTGCTGGCATTCAGCCGCATGCAGGTGCTCCAGCCGCGCATTCTGGATTTGAACGCAATCGTCGTAGACATGAGCAAGATGCTACCAAGGCTGATTGGCGAACATATCGAATATTCGTTTTCGCCGGAGCTCAATCTTGCCTCCGTAAAAGCGGATCCCGGCCAAATCGAACAGGTTATTTTAAATCTTGCGGTCAACGCACGCGACGCCATGCCGAACGGCGGCAAGCTTGAAGTCAGAACCAAAAATGTTGTGGTGAATGGTGAGGAAGCGGCAAAACGTCCGCCAATGATCCCGGGTGCATACGTTTTGCTTTCCGTCACCGATTCGGGACACGGAATGGACGAGGCGACTAAAGCCCACATTTTCGAGCCATTTTTTACGACCAAAGAAGTCGGGAAGGGTACAGGGTTGGGACTAGCGACGGTGTATGGTGTCGTAAAGCAGAGCGGCGGGTTTATCTGGTTGATCAGTTCGCCGAGGAATGGCGCCACGTTTGAAATTTACCTCCCGCAAGCCGCAGGAACCGTGGCCAAGCCCGAGTCGGAAGGAAAACCGTCTGCTGTCCCACAAGGCATTGAAACGATCCTCGTTGTCGAGGATGAAGCGGGTGTCCGCGAACTCGCCTGCCAGTTCCTGCGGGTCAAAGGCTACACGGTGTTGGAAGCGCAAGGCGGTCATGATGCGCTCGAAATTGCCAGCCGGTACTCAGGCAGGATTCACCTGCTCTTGAGCGACATGGTCATGCCGAAGTTGAATGGAGGAGAGTTGGCGGCCCAATTGAAGGCCACCCGGCCTGACATTCGCATTGCGTTCATGTCCGGATATTCAGAATTTTCGAGGGGTGATCTGGGCAAGGAATTCCCGGATGCACCTGTTCTCCAAAAGCCATTTTCTCCGGCTTCCCTGGTGGAACTTGTTCGCGAGGCTCTGAATCGGAGCTCGGTAGCGCCATCTGATGAGCGGATGGAATCTCGCGTTACGTAGAGGTTTTGGAATTCACACCTATAGACCTTTCGGCGGGACTGGATCCAACGTGTTCGAGGAGGTTGGTATGAAACCGAAGCGCCACTGGAAAATGCTTTCGAAGCTTTTCGTGGCCACGGGGTCGGTGTGCATGTGCTCGGCAATTGTGCACGCACAACAGGAGTACAAGGTGACGCCGGTAAGCGCGTCGTCCTCGGAAACGGCGGCGGAAGTGCGTGCCCTCTCAGAATTGATTCACGATCTGCAAGCACAGGTGCAGGCGCTGAATTCACAGTTGGGTGAGCTGCGCGCCGATCAGCAGCGTACCAGCGAAGAATCTCGTGAGCTTCGCCGGGAACTGGATCTGGCAAAGGGGCAGAGGACTCCCGTCTCAGGCCAATCCGCGACTCAATATCCGACGCCTACCGGAATTTTCTCTGCTCCGCAATCTTCTTCGCCAGATCCGCAAGATGCGACTGTCGCGGACCGGCTTGCCAAACTGGAAGAGAATCAGGAAATCACCGATTCCAGGCTCAACGAGCAGAATCAGACCAAGATTGAGAGCGGATCGAAATATCGCGTGCGATTTTCTGGAATCGTTCTGCTGAACTTATATGAAAATCGCGGGTTAGTCGATAACCAGGATTTCCCGCAGGCTGCCGAACCCCCGCAAGAGGATCCTTTGTTCGTTTCACCAGGATCGTTCGGCGGATCGCTGCGTCAATCGCAGATCAAAATTGAAGCTTTCGGTCCGGATCTGTTCGGCGCGCGGACCAGCGCCAATCTGGCTTTTGATTTTGCCGGAGGCTTCGCCAACACTTGGAACGGTGCGACGATGGGCATTGTCCGCCTGCGTACCGGAACCATGCGGCTGGATTGGGCCAATACCTCCATCGTTGCAGGCCAGGACAGCTTGTTTTTCTCGCCGCTCGCTCCCACCTCGCTGGCAACTCTGGCGGCTCCGGCCCTTTCCTACTCGGGAAACCTGTGGGCATGGACGCCGCAAGTGCGCGTTGAACATCGATTTTCTCTTTCCGACACTTCGAACATAGAGCTGCAAGCCGGTATCCTCGACTCCGTCTCTGGTGACCCTCCCAGTTCGAATACCGATCGTCTTCCATCCTGGGGAGAGGAGTCGGGTCAGCCCGCTTATGCGACCCGAATTTCGTTGAACCGCCGTTTATTTGGCCAGAATCTCTCCGTCGGATGGGGAGGCTTCTACGGCCGTCAGGATTGGGGATTCAGCCGGATTGTGGATGGATGGGCATCAATGATTGACGCAACGATCCCACTCGGTAAATTATTTGAGTTTACCGGGGCGTTTTATCGAGGTCGCGCCTTAGCGGGGCTTGGCGGCGGCATTGGCCAGGATGTACTGCTGAACGGCTCCTTCATTGCTCCAACGACGATATTCAGAGGGCTGGATTCGATGGGAGGTTGGGGGCAGTTAAAATACAAGCCGACCACAAAGCTGGAAATAAATGCCGCCCTCGGTCTGGATAATCCCTTTGCGTCCGAATTGCGAGAGTATCAATCGAATTCCATCTACGGCGTGCCGTACACCAGAAATCTGAGTCCGCTCGCGAATTTCATCTACACGCTACGTTCGGATATTCTATTTTCGCTGGAATACCGCCGCATGCAAACAACTCTGCTCGATAGCGGATCGAACAGCGCGAATCACTTTAATATGAGCATTGGGTATATATTCTGATGGGAACGATGAAAATGGCGCGGCAAATGCGAATACTCGCTGGAATCGCCCTCATTGCCATGTGCGCCTGCTCGTTGCACGCCCAATCGACACCTCTGCCCGTCACCATCAAGGTGGAAATTGTAAATCCAAAGACGGGAAAGGTTTCCGTGTCCGCGAATGGTGAAACGGACGCGTCTAATGCCGTGATTTGGCTCACTCCGCTTGACGCCGCGACGGGTTCGGCCCCGATCGCGCCGCCTGCGCATCCTGCCCCTCAAGTGGCGCAAACCAATAAGAGCTTTGCTCCGCACGTTTCGGTTGTTCAGGTTGGTATGCAAGTGCAATTCCCAAACAAGGACCCGTTTCTTCACAACGTTTTTTCGCTCTTCGATGGAAAAAGATTCGACTTGGGTTTTTACGAGGCCGGCTCGAGCAAAACCGTACACTTTGACAAGCCGGGAGTGAGTTTTCTGTTTTGCAACATTCATCCCGAAATGAGCGCGGCAGTGGTGACCGTGGACACGCCTTACTTTGCAATTTCCGACCGGTCCGGCCGCGTGAGTTTATCGAATGTCCCGGCCGGCCGCTACCAGTTGAATGTGTGGTACGAACGCAGCTTGCCGGCCGACCTGAAAGCTTTGAGTCGCGAAGTTACCATTTCGGATGCGTCAAGATCCCTCGAAACGATTCGCATCCTCGAAAATCCGAATTTCAGCCTGGTTCACAAGAACAAGTACGGGCAGGACTATGTTCCTCCGGCCAATACAGGCCCGACATACAATCATCCATAAGAATGAATTTATTTTTTCCGCTTGGCGGGCGAAGATTTCTTGGAACTGCTCTTGCGGGAAATGCCTTTAGCGGACTCCGTCGTCTCGATGCGGAACAGTCGAACGCGCGCAATGCGCGCATTTTCCTTCACGAGAACCCGTGCCGCACCGACCTCCAATAACAATTGCACCGGTTCCACATGTCCTCTCAAAGTCAACGGCACATGACTTGCGCCTGCACGCAACAATCGGTCCTCAGGTTCGATCAGGGCAATTTCATCCGCAGCGAGATTTAGAGTTTCATTGCATTCGACAAAGTAGCTGCCGCGGCTCAAGTCCCACCACAAATACTTGTCCTCGAGCCGCAGCGGTTGCGGGGCAATTTTCACGCGGCCTGCGGCGATGTATTCGCCCCCGCCGAAGTCAACGTGTCCGGTTGGGTCCACCGAGAAGATATTTCGCGCTGTGAGTTGAACGGAAAATCCGTGAACTTGATATTGCGGATGGAGAATTCCTGAAATGTGCGCGGCTGCTGCCGTCCCGGACAAAAGCTGCATGAAACGACTATATCCGACGGTGTTCCCGTGGTCCAGAAGAGTGGCCGTCGTGTGTCGCGAAATGAAACGCTCTCAGATGGTCTTGTCTTTTGCGTAACAAAGACGCTCAAGATTGCATTCCGCGCATTTCGGTTTCCGCGCAGCGCAGACTTTGCGTCCATGCCATATCAGTTGGTGCGAAAACAAAACCCATTTCGCTGGGGGGATCGCTTTCATCAGGTCCTGCTCGATTTTTTTCGGATCGCTATTGCGCGAAAGATCCAGGCGCTGCGAGAGTCGAATGACATGCGTATCCACCACCACTCCCACAGCGATGCCAAAGGCCGTTCCTAGAACCACGTTTGCCGTTTTCCGTGCCACGCCGGGCAGCGTCAGTAGTTGCTCCATTGTGCGGGGAACATTACCACCGAATTCTTCGACGATCATTTTGCTCGCGCCCATTATGGATTTCGTCTTGCTGCGAAAAAAACCTGTGGGCCGGATCGCCTGCTCGAGTTCAGACGGATTCGCGTATGCAAAATCCTCCGGCGTTCGATATTGCTGGTACAAGGCCTTGGTCACCAGATTCACGCGGACGTCGGTACACTGCGCGGATAAAATCGTGGATATCAGCAATTGAAATGGATTCTCGTGTTCGAGGGCGCAGTTGACGTCGGGATAGGCTTCGTCCAGCTTTGCCAGAATCGCACGCACGCGCCGCGGATCGGTTCCTGCCCGGGAACCGGATTTGGATGCCTTGCTGGCAGGCGAGACAATCTTCTTGTTTCTTATCGTCTTGGTTTTCATCGCGACGTTTATCGGGAACGGCCGCGCCAATATAGCACAAGCTCGCAGCTAGGTTCCCTTAGATGGGCTCTGTTGCGTGAGGAGAAATTCCAGCGCCTTGCGAAACGCCTTGCCGCGATGGCTGTGCAGATTTTTTTCTTCGCGCGAGATTTCCGCGTACGTCTTTCCCAGGGAAGGGAAGTAGAAAACGGGGTCGTAGCCAAATCCATGATCCCCTCTCGGCGCCTCAAGAATTTCTCCTTCCGCACAGGCCGAAAATAACCCGCACACTTTGCCGGACTCGGCGATGGCCAAAACGCACACAAACCGCGCGCGTCGATCGTCGCCTTTCATACCGCTCATCTCATGAAGCAATTTGCGGATGCGGTCCGCGTCCGAAGCATCCGGTCCGGCATACCGCGCCGACAACACTCCCGGAGCGCCGCCTAGCGCAGGCACCACCAACCCCGAGTCATCCGCGATCACAATCCCGGATGCATATCTGCTGGAATGGATCGCTTTTCCCGCAGCATTTTCCGCGAAGGTGGGAGCATTTTCTTCGAAAGCAGGAATGCGATCGAAATTGGGAATGGATTCCAGCTCAACGCGCGCGCCTGCTGCTTCGGCCAACGCGCGATATTCGCGCACCTTCCCCTGATTGGAAGAGGCCACCAGCAATCGCAGCGGGTTACTTTGCGCGGGCACGAAAATCGGTCGTTACCAGCGTGGATTGGCCTTCCGTTACCAGGCGAATTCCCGTGGCGGCCAGAGCCAGCAGGTCCTGCAATTCGGCCCCGGCAAACGGCGCGCCCTCGGCGGTCGCCTGCACTTCCACAAATTTTCCGCTTCCGGTCATCACCACATTCATGTCCACTTCGGCGCGGGAGTCTTCCTCGTACGCAAGATCGAGCATAGCCACGCCGCCAACAATGCCAACGCTGGTGGCAGCCACGGAATCGATCAGCGGAAGCGATTTCAGAATCCCCGCCGCGACCATGCGCTCGAACGCCAGCGTCATCGCAACATACGCGCCGGTAATCGAAGCTGTGCGCGTCCCGCCGTCGGCCTGGATTACATCGCAATCGACCCACACGGTTCGCTCGCCCAGTTTTTTCTGGTTGACGATGGCTCGCAACGAACGCCCGATCAGCCGCTGAATTTCCAGTGTGCGCCCGGAGGGCCGTCCACGCATGGATTCGCGCGCCGTACGCTGCTCAGTGGCGCGCGGAAGCATCCCGTATTCGCCCGTCACCCACCCCTTGCCTTGCCCCTTCAGGAAAGACGGCACGCCGTCATCGACGGTTGCCGTGCAGATTACGCGCGTATTGCCAATCTCGATCAGGACGCTCCCCTCGGCACTGGTGATAAAGTCCGGCGTCAATTTCATGGGGCGCATCTGGTCGTTCGCGCGTCCGTCGCTTCGCAAGTTTCCTCCTCGAGACATGGGTTCAAGTTTGAGCGTCGCTACCGTCACTGTCAATCGATTGCTCGACCGCTGTAGATCAATGTGGGACCTGAGTGGCCGGTGCAGAGGGTGTGGCAACAGGAACCGTCGGCTTAGCTTGTCCCGGAGCCGTTGCGGCTGGTGTTGGGGCGGCCGCTGGCGGTGGCACAGGCGCTGGCGACGAAACCGGAAACAATCCGGAAAGATCCAAATGTCCCGCGAGAGTTTCAGCTTCCTGCCCGTGAATCAATATTTTCAACTGCCGGATTGCATCCACATTTGCAGCAAGCGTCTGCGCGACCGAATCCACCACCAATTGTTCGCTCAAAATTCCCGAGGGCGTTCCCGCGGGCAGTGCGTCGGAAAAATCCGCGATGGCCGTTCCGTCCGGTTGCAGATAAAACGCCAGCAGACTCGTATCCGGCGGCAAGGTGTGTTGAGCGGGCGTGGGAGCGCTTGTGATAAGCGCCACAAGAAGTTGCTTCGACCGCTCGACCGGGTCCGCCGATAGCGGTAGCTCGATGGTTGTAGCTTCAAGTGATGCCATCGAAGACGCCGAGAGCCAGTACACCTGAGCCTTCACTTTCACGTCGGTCGGCGTTGAGATGGGAACCTGCATCACGTCGCGGCGCGCCTGCTCTTCTGTTTTCGGAGGCCCGGAGAGCCGCTGGATCGCCTGCCGCAAGCTCGGCAGCGTAATCACGCCGAACACCACCATCACGGCGAGAATCGCAATCGTGGTTTTCAATCCTCGTGACACGGCGCTACTTTACCCCTGTTTCATAGACGGTTCGAAACGCCCCCACCGCGCGCGCCACACCGTCGGCCATCAACGGCGCCATCTGGTCCAGCGGAGTTCGGTCTGGCACGCTGACGCTGGACACCTCGATGGCCACCGCAGGAGCCGCAATCGTTCGCAATTGCCGCACGGCCACTGCCGCAGGCGTCTCCGGCGATCCCTGGAATCTTTGCGCCATCTGAATCTGAATCAGCTCGGCTAGCTTGCGGCTTTGATCGAGGTATCCCTGTTGCGCGGCGTCCCAGCGAATCAGCCCGGTCCGAGGTGTGCTTGAAGCTGATGCCCCGGCAGGCTGCTGCGGCAGGGAATAGACGCGCACCGTTCCCGCCGGCCCCGTCGAAGAAACGTGCAGCGTGATAAAAATCGCTCCGCGCTGCGCATTCGCCATTTTCGAACGATCGTCGAACGAAGGATCGTCGTTCGCCTGCCGCGTCAGAATCACGCGAAGTCCCTGCGCCTCCAAAGAAATCCGCAACAGCCGGGCGAAGCTCAGCACAATATCGCTTTCCGCAATCCCCGAGGCCCCGCGCGCGCCCTGATCGGCGCCGCCGTGCGCAGGATCGAGCACGACCGCAGTCAACGCGCTGCGAGGCGCGGCAGGTTGCGGCAAAGTCTGCGGAGAAGCTTGCGGCGCGCCCTGCGGCGCAGGCGGCTGCGGTGTCTGCGTCTGCGGCGATGCCTGCAATGCCGCCACGCCGGCAACAATCAAGACTAGGAAGATTGAAATAGGTTTGCGACGCACGTTCAGGAGGATACCAGAATCGCCCCTTTGAGCGAGAGTGCCCGTCAGGGATTACAGGTGGGATGCGCCTTGATGATAATGCTCACTGCGAGATGGTTTGGCTTTGGTAGCACAGCCACTCCTGGCTGTGCTACCAAGATTGCCGCCAATAGAAACCCTACCGCACCGGCAGCAACGGCTTCTGCCCCGGATTCAACTGCTGATCGAACGCAATCAGCTCCACGGCCGTCTGTGAATACAGGCCCATCAGTTCGACCAGATCCACAGTCCCGCGCCGCCCAAACAATCTCACTGTGTCAGCAAAGACCTCGGGAGAAATTTTTCGATCGTCGAAAATCCCGCGTCCCATCTTAATGATCGCGGTTTCCTTCTCGCCCAGGCCGACCACGGGCTTTCTGTACTTAATGATGTCGATGAGGTTGTCGTCCAGGTGACTATCGCCAGTCTCTTTGCGCGCATGCCCTTCCCATTGCGTCCATTCAAACTGGTTATTCATTCCGCGTCCTGCCATCAGGACGGCGATCTCGATGTACCGGTCACCCAATCCGCTTTCGTATTTCAGGTAGTAATGGGCCTTGCTCAATGGCTCGGCGAGGCGAGGGCTGTACATGCGCAGTCCCGGCGTGAAATGTTTGCCGGAATGGGTCTCTTCGGCAAGCTTCCTGGTTTCAGCGTCCATATCTTCGGGCTTCAGCTCGGGGAAGCGGTTCCTGGTTTTGGGATCGATATCCTTGGGGAGCGGCGCTTCGGCCTGCGGGGCTGCGGCGGAAACTACGCCGTGCGCCGGATTATTTCCGTAGATGCTCCTGCCAATCAGCAAGCCCGCGACGCCGGCGAGCACAATCAGTGCGACGTTCTTAAACAATGTCATATCGATTCTCCTTTTTGAAGCAGCCTTCTTGATTCAGCCTGGATCGAAATTGTCGTTTTGAACTTCCGGTCTCCCAATACGAGGGATAACTTATAGCTGGCCGCCCCTACGTGCAAGAGCTTTCACTGGCACGAAACTACAATCTACCAAGCACGACGCAGCCCTCCGATTTTGACTGGCAAATGATTCCACCTGCGCTTAGAATATCCACGTTCTCAATCCAACATTACTATTCTGAAGGAGATTTGCGTGCATCCGATGAAGCCGTCCTATCTGCTTGTCGCAGCATGTCTTTTCCTGGCCGCTGCCGGATTTCTAAAGGCCGCAGTACAAGAAAACACTCAGGCAGGTGCTGCTTCTTCCTCCACTCCCTCACCCTCCTCTATTTCCTATCCGTCCTCTCCAAACTTCACTCCGGCCGCTCCGGTCACGCTCGATTACGGATTCTTTAAAGACTACGTCCAGCCGATTTTCCTCAGAAAGCGCCCGCGCCACGCCCGCTGTTTCCTGTGCCACTCGGAAATAAGGTCGCCGATGAAGCTCCAGCCGCTTTTGCCCGGCGCCACCGCGTGGAACGAAGAGCAGACGAAGAAGAATTTCGAAGCGGTAAAGAACGTTGCCATGCCCGGCAATCTGAACAGTCCGATTCTGCGCCATCCCCTTCTGACGGCGGCAGGCGGCGACTTCGCGCACACCGGCGGCAAGCATTTCCGGTCGAAGGACGATCCCGAATGGCTCACGCTCTGGGCCTTTGTCATGGGCGCGAAGGTCAATTAAAGGCGAGTTTTAAAGCAGCTCGATATCATTAGAGGGGTGGACCGCAATTATGCTCACGAAACAGCAGGCTATTCGCATTTCACGTTCAATTTTAGCAACGCTCGCGCTGGGCGCGCTTATCACGCCCTTGATGGCCGCGCCGAAGATGAAGCTCAGGCCGGTCGTCATTCAGACCAACTATGCGGCGGACTTTATCAGCATCATCGACCCGAACACCAATAAAGTGATCGGTGAAATTCCCGGCATCGAGTTGAACCACGGCGCGGCAATCGCTCCGGACGGTAGCAAAATTTATATCACCGACGAAAATACCGAGTCGCTGGACTTTGTGGATGCCAAAACACTTCAGGTCACCAAGCGCCTTCCTCTGACCGGGCACCCCAACAACATCACGATTGCAAAAGATGGCAGGAAGGTCTACGTGGCTATAACTGGCGAAAAGGCCGGCCTCGATATCATCGACACCGCCTCCCAGGAAGTGATCAAGCACATTCAGACCGGCGCCAACGGCCATAATCCCTATATTACGCCGGACGGAAAATATGTCCTTGCCGGATCGATTCAGGGAAAGAATATTTCCGTCATAGATACCAGGACGCAGGAAGTTGCCTGGACAATGCCCATGGATTTGGGCATCCGCCCGATGGCCATGTCCGTCAATCCGGACGGCTCGACCAAGTGGATCTTCGCCCAACTGACCGGATTCAACGGCTTCGCGGTCATCGATTTTGCGACGCACAAGGAAATCAATCGCATCAAGAACCCCGACCTCCCTCCAGGGAGGGATGGCGTTCCTCCAGGTAACGAACCTTCACACGGCATTGCGGTTACCAAGGATCAGAAAACACTCCTGGTCAACAGCCGCATCAACGGTGCGCTGTACTCCTACTCTCTGCCGGACTTGAAACCGATCGGAACCGCGTTCCTCACTGGAAAGGGTGCCGGCTGGCTGACGCTCTCTCCCGACAACAAGCAGGCCTATGTTGCCAATGCCGTCACCGACGACGTTTCGGTCGTTGATATCGCCACAATGAAGGAAACGACGGTAATCCCCGTGGGCTCCGTGCCCAAGCGCAATACCTCGGGTTACCTTCAATAGGTATCGGGCGCAACTTGCAGCAGAAATTAGCGTCTAAACGGTTGGCGTGTTGAAGTTGTCGGCAACAGGTTCGCCTTAAATTCGCCAATTCCGTTCAATGCTGGGCATCGGTTCTAGTAGTCCTGTAACATTTTTTGCCAGCAGACAACCGCCCCGTCGAAAATTTTGCGCCAATGGACGTTACTTTTCTAGTGTTTCTGGAATCTGAGATTGTATAATCAGGTTCTGCAATTTTCGTCGTCTCTGCACGTATCTGCCGGTCGAGGCTGCGTTTGGCAGGCGTTCAGAATGCGACATGGAGTAAACTGTAAGCACGACTGATTGGGCGGAAACAGGGATCGCATTACAAGTTTGGAAGTTAACGAAACACTTCGAACAGGAGCGAAGCCGATGAGTGGGATTCAGACGAAATTTGGATCGATGAAGAGTTACGAGAAGGGTCGCGTGGAAGTGATCAACGATGACCCGAAGCACTATGTATTTTCGAACGTGTTCGAAGTGGCGTCGAAGTCGAAGCCTTACGAGAAGGTGGCAGTGGCGCAGAATTTGAAGTACGTGGTGGAGGCGCTAAGGACGGAGGGCGTGTCTCCGTGGTTTGCGAATGCGCACGATGAAGCGGCGTTGATGATGGATGGCGAAGTGGAAGTGCATCTGGTGAAGCCGGATCAGCCGCTGGTGCCGGAAGGCAAAGAAGGGTCTGTGAAATTGAGCGGGGAGCCGAAGGGAAAGAAGATGGGCTGGGTGAAGATTCACCGCGGGCACATGGCGCTGTTGCCGAAGGGCGCGGCGTACCAGTTCCGCAGCACGTCGGAGCCGGGCGTAGTGCTGCTGCAGACGATCAAGGGCGAAAACACGATCGAGCGCTGGGCGGAGATTT
>CAZUNI010000043.1:0-36839 GCA_964622265.1 uncultured Acidobacteriaceae bacterium
TGCGCCCAAGGCAGGCGCGCTACCAGGCTGCGCTACGCCCCGACTGAACTGAAGTTTTTATTCTAGCCTACTTTGTAACCTTCTGACCACCGCGCCAACTTTGACATTTTCGGTCACAAAGCCTGAAACTGTGATGTAAAATCACCCACTCGCCATGGTACAAGAACTCGATCAGGTTGTCAGCATTCCCGGCCAAAGGAGAAACACAATGAGTCGTCTCTGTTTGCTGCTGATCGTTGCCATGTTAGCCCTGTTTACAGGAAGTTTGGTCGCAGCGGCCCAGTCCAATCCGATTACTTTGGATTCCAAAACGGATTACGTGAGCGTCAAGAAAGTTATTTTAATTTCCGCGGACATGATGCCTGCAGAAAACTACTCATTTCGCACCACGCCGCAGGTTCGCACTTTCGGGGAACTAGTCGCCCACGTCGCTGACGCGCAAATCGCTATCTGCTCCGTGGCGAAGGGCGAATCTAAGAGCGGCAACGCGAAAGGGAAGACCTCCAAAGCCGACCTGGTTGCCGCGCTCAAAACTTCCTTCGATTATTGCGACCCGGTCTATGATTCGATGACTGACGCATCGGGTGCGCAGATGGTGAAGCTGTTCGGTAACGATAGAACCAAACTTGGCGTGCTGTTTTTTAACAATACTCACGACAACGAAACGTATGGAACCATGGTGGCTTATTTGCGGATTAGAGGTCTTGTCCCTCCCGGCCGTCACTAGAAACTCACGATCGCCACAACGCGACAACGAAATCTATTGCGGGGAAACCGTAGGAAAACCACGTTGCGTGGCATTCAGAAAGCTGGCAACGGTTTGACGGGAAACGCGGTTGACGAGCGGATTGATGAACCAGCCTAATACTGGCGGTACGTCGCGGCTCAGAACAATGCTATCCAGTTCCACGTAAACCCCGCCGTCTCTTTCCTCCAGCCGCCAGTCGTAGTTGAGCCGCCAGACGTAGCCGTTGCCTCGTCCCTCAGGGATTTCCGTACTATCGGGCAGGTCCGCGTGTTCGAGTTCTACGAGCCGGACCGAGGCGGCGCGGCTGATTGCGTGTGTGGCATCGATCCGGATATTTTGCACGTCGAATTCGGCATTGAACGCAATGTGCACCGGATTGTCTTTGTAAAATTGGAAAGAGATCTTGCACGCGTTATCCGTATGTTCGAGGAGCTTTGAGCGCCGGATTTCGGGCTTGTACGAATTCCAGTAGTGCTCATAGTCAAATATCAAGGACTGAGCCCGCTCCAGGGAAATGCCGGGCAGGAACGCAATGCCACTCCAGTGATGAATCTGGCCACCGGGAATCTGAATGGGCCGACCGTCTACTTCGGTCCTCAACTGGCGGATTTCCATCTGTCCTTGTTTGAGGCGGGCCAGGAGTTGTCCCCGGCCGGGTTCGAGCAGCGCGTCCATCCAAAAAAAGGGACCGCCACGCCGGGTTTCAGCCTCGAATTGTGCATCGGCGACGCGAACGTAGCGCTCGAAGGCTTCGATCGTCCCTCGTTTCAGCTCCGCAGCGTAGCAGCAAATGGCAAAAGTGGATTGCAGAAAAATAAAGAACAAGCCTGCGGCAATGAAGCGTCGGTAATTCACACGTTTTATTATCCTAACTTAAATGGAAGAAGTGCGTTCGAGTGGTTTTGCTATTTGAACACCTGGGACAACCGTCCGGTAATCTGCATTAGGGCCAATTCGGCTTGTTGGTGGGCAAAATCAAAATCCAAGAATGCCAGCCATTTTTCCCCTTCATCCAAACGTGCCTGCTCGAGATCCTTCAAAGTGGCTTGGCCCTGATCGAATCGCGACTGGATCAGCGCAAGACTCTCCTGCGCAAGTTTGAGTTCCAGCCGGGCGACTTTGAGCGCGGCATCCTGGTCTGCGACCTTGAGCGCGCCTTGCTTTGCCTCGACCTCAGCGTCGTCATGCAGCTTGCCCAGCGTCAAGTCCGTTTCTGCTAACTGGCTCCTGGCGAGCGCAACGCTCGATGAAGTCTTGGAACTGAACAATGGAATTCGAATCAAGACTCCGATCCCGAAGTTGTTTTGCTGAAAGGAAGAGTAGTACTGCTGATAGTTGTTAAATTTGGCGAACAGATTGTACTGGCCGACCAGATCCACCGTCGGCCAGTAGCCTCCGCGCGCGCTCTTCAGAACGTCCTGGCGCGCGTTCCGTTCGAATTTCATTTCTTTAATAAGCTGGTTATTATCAACCGCATTCTGAACGCGATCCTGCGCCGGCTGTTCGATTTCCGGCAAACCGTCTGTCGAGATCGCCTCGAATTTTTCCGGTGCCAGCCCGGTCAAATTGTGAAGCTCATCCGTGAGAATCTGAATCCGGCCGGTCAATAGCACGATGTGCTGTTCAATTCTGGCCGCGGCGAGTTCGCTACGTGTGACTTCGATGGGAAGTTCCATGCCGGTGGAGGCGCGTTCCCGCATATAGGTAACGATTTTCTGGGCGCTAGCGGTTTCATTTCGAAGCAGTTCCACCGAATGGCGTGCCTTCGCTAATTCCAGATATGTTGTCGCCGTGCTGACGATGACGGTGTCGCGCGCCCGCGCGATGTCGATTTCCATGCCTTTGGCGCGTTCCTGCCGGGCGCGGTATTGACCCCATAGGGACGCGTCAAAAGCTACCTGCGTATAGGTGACCTGAATCAGGGACGGCGGTTGGGCGCTGAGCGCTACTGGAAAGCCGGTGCTGTAGGCCAGGTTCGAACCCGCATCGACTTCGGGAAGGAAGGGGGACCGGGCAACGCGCGCTTCGTTCTGGGCCATAGTGTAGCGAATTCGCGCCAATGCGAGGTCCCGGCTGTTCGCTTCGGCCAGCGACACCGCCTGTGCCAACGAAAGCTCCGGAGAGCCTTGCGCGCGGCTGGGGATTGCGCAACAGGATAAGGCTACTGCCAGAAAGATCGCAGTGAAACTGGCTCTTGCGAAATTCATTCGAATACACGTCCGTTCGTCAAAAAACTAGATGCGAGGTTCGGATACAGAGGTTGCAGCGCTTTTGTAGGACAAGCGCCGGGAGGCGAAAGCGTGAACCTCATTTCGTTTCGGATGCGTGAACCACCGTACCCTCGTGAATGTTGGGATTGCTGGACAGCGCCACTTGATCGCCTTCGGCGACTCCGGAAAGGATCTCATAAGTCGTGGAGTTGGCCATTCCCAGCTGAACTTCACGCCGCCGCAGGCTGTCCCCATCCAGCACAAGCACGTAGTGCTTTCCGTGCTCGGTGCGCACCGTTGCTCGCGGTACCGCAAGCACACTGTTCTTTTCCTGCACCAGAATCCGCACATCGACGTTGACGTTGGGAAGCAACTCGAGCTTTTCGTTATCCACCGAACAAAGCACTTCACCGATGCTTCGTGAGCCGCGCGACAGGACCTGTCTGGGAATTTGCTCGGTTCTTCCAGTCCACTCTCGGTCAGGAATGGCGTCCCAGGTGATCTTCACGGCCTGGTCCAGTTTCAATCCGCCCAGGTCGGATTCGTCAACGAAGGCGCGCAAGCGCACCTTATGCAGGTCGGCAATCTCCGCCAGCACATCTCCCACGTGCACGAAATCGCCGGTTCGCAATGGGAATGAGTAGAGGGTTCCGTCAATGGCAGAGGTCACTGTCGCGGACTGAAGTTTTTTCTCCAGTAACTGAATTTGTTCCTCCGCCTGCTGCGTGCGCAGTAAACTGCTTTTCTCCTCTACAGTCGCGCGATCCGCAATATCGGCTTTTTTCTTTTGCAGCGTTTCCAGCAGCGCCCGCGCCCGTTCCAGCGCCGCGCCGTTTTGGCTGAGTTCGTCCTGTGTGGAGGCGTGAGTCTGGAATAGTTTCTCCAGCGCCTCCTGCCGGTGTTGCAGGCGATCCACATCCACCTGCGCCTGGCGAAGCTGGCCAGCCAACTCCGCTTTTTCATCGGGGGGCCCGCCGGCGCGGGCGTTGTGGAGATTGTCCTGGGCCGCGAGCAGTTGAATCCTGGCCTGGGCCAAGTCCGCGCGGATTCCGTTGGCGTCGAGCGTCAGGATGGTCTCGCCGCGACGGACGGGGCGTCCCTCTTTCGCACTCGCGTTGGTGACAAAAGTTTCAATTTGCGCCCGGAAGACCTGGGGATCGATCGGCTCGATCTTCCCGTTGGACGTGATGGAATCAATCAGCGAGGTCCGCGTCAGCCGGACAACTTGCACCGTTGGAATTGCGTCTCGGTTCGAAAAAAACGCGTAGGCCATCGCCAGCAGCACGATTCCAGCAATCCCAACCGCCCATAGCTTCGTTCGGTTCATCGACTTAGTGCTCGTCATTCATTACCCTCGGGCATTGCCCTCGTGCATTGTAGTGATGTCGATCGGCCAAGCGTTCATGGAAGGGCGCAAGTTTAGCAAACACGCGACAACATTGGACATATATTCGGATTCAGTGCGTCGTAACATTCACGATTCCAGAGGCGTCGTGAGAATAAATCTCCGCGGCACTTTCCATTGGATGCTTCTTACCGAACGGGCGTCCATTCTTTGGAACGAATTTTCCCGCGGAAGTGAAACCAAAGGGTGTTTACGACCAGCAACGAAATCATATGGGGCCAACCATAGTGATGTGCCCGCCTTCCGGTATGAAAGACAGTAAGGCGTGGATCGCACCGGGTCCGGCCGATTTTTGAGAGGCGAAAAAATATGTCCCGGTCCTCGCGGGTGACCAGATTTTCGTCAAAGCCGCCCACTTTCTCGAACGCCCGTCGGGGAATCATCAGGAACTCGCCGCCGGGGACCTCCGGCTTATGCAGGACGTTGTTCTTAAGCAGCACAATCGAATTAAGTACTTTTGTGACGATTCTGTCGGGGAACGTTTCATTTTCCGGCAAGACACGCAGCAAAGCCGTGAGTCCGGCCAGGTTGCCGTGACTTTCGAAATTGGAAATGGCAGTCTTGAAAAACGCGTCGGGATCGCGAAGCACGCAATCCGCATCCAGAAACACCAGAAACTCGCCCCGCGCGATCCGGGCGCCCTCATTTCTTCCCTGGGCGATAGTTTGCCGCTTGGCTCCGGTATAGACAACGATCTTGTCCGTATATTTTGCGGCGATTTCTAAGGTTTTGTCCTTGCTGCCGCCATCGGAAACGATGATCTCATGCGGCAGGGTAAGTTGCGCCGATAGCGAGGACAAGGTTAATCCGATGATCTTCTCCTCGGATAATGTCGGAATGACGATGGACAGCATGGCGTCATGCTAACATGGGCCGTCCAGGCCGCGCGCCCGAATACCGTATTCCGGCTTGGAGCACGTTAGATTGGTAGGCTTCGCGCTCAATTCCATTGCGGCATTGTGAACACAGTCTCCCGTCACAAAAGAGATACGTCTTGACAAACTGTCCTGCGCAAAGCACATTTTCTAAATGGTTCTATTACGTGTCGACATCGTAGCAACAACTGTTTCGAAACTAACGCCAGACCCGCGTTTCCGGGAAGAAATCGCCGGGCAGTGTGAATGTGCCTGATTCCGCGGCGGATTCGCCGTCGGACCACAATTTTTCACTGCGACCTGATTCTGAATCGATCGAAAGAGGGCGATGCTTCCCAATGAAACGCTAGCGGTCGCATTCGATTCTCTCCGCCTCAATAAATTGCGGGTCGGGCTCGCAATTTTCGGTGTGATGATCGGCAGCGCGTGCATCATTTTAGTCGTGACGGTTTCCCTGACGGAGCGGCGCTACGTCATGGAGCAAATCGAAGGGGTCGGCTCCAATCTCGTTTACGCATATTACGATTGGGACCCGCGCCATCCCACGGCACGCAATGAGGACATTCACCTGGACGACGTGCAGGCGGTAAAGGCGGCGATTCCTGAAATTGTCGAGGCTGCTGGCACACGCGGCCTGCCCACAGTGGCGGAGTTGGATGGAAACGAGGTTCCCGCGAGTCTCATTGGCGTGACCCAGGGATTCCAGGAGATTCGAAAACTTGTCATCGTGCAGGGACGCTACTTCGAACCCGCCGATGACAAGTCTCGCAGGAAAGTATGTCTGATCACGGCGACTCTTGCCGAGCACCTCGCACCGGGTGGAGATCTGATCGGCAAAGACATTCGTTTGGGGGAACTGCGGTTTGAAGTGATCGGCGTGTTCACGGAGCGTGTTTCGAGCTTCGGATTGGCCGAAATTCAGCGCGAGACGGTCCTCATCCCTTACGGGCAGATTCGCTACATGACTGGCGAAGACAAGGTGGGATTTCTTTACGTGCAAGCGCGCACGCCGGGCGACGTAGGCGCAGTTACCGATGGCGTGGGCCGGATTCTCAAGAGCCGCCACCCGGGACCGGCGATCTATCGCGTTCAGAATCTGGAGCCGATGCTGAAAATGGCGGACCATGTTTCTTTGGCTCTGCGGCTGGTAATGCTGGGCGTCGCTTTAATCGCCATGGTCAGCAGCGGCGTTGGAATTATGAACATCATGCTCACGTCGGTGATCGAGCGGACCCAGGAAATCGGAATTCGCAGGGCTTTTGGTGCCCGGCGGGTACAGATTCTTCGGCAGTTTCTTTTCGAGGCGCTGGTCATTAGCCTGGTCGGGGCGTTGGCCGGGATTCTGGTGGGAATGGTGATTCCTATTGCAATTCAGCCGATGTTGCGTGGATTTTCTCTCCAGATCGTATATTCATGGGCTTCGCCTTTGTTGGCGCTGACGGTCTCTTGTATGTTCGGACTTTTTTTCGGCTACTTGCCGGCGAACCGGGCTTCGAAAATCGAACCTTACGAAGCGCTGCGGTATGAATAGCACAGGCGACCGATCCGGCGGCCGTGCAATTGTGGAAATGGCGGCATACTTCGATTCGGGTTTTACGGCAAGATGGAACTAAACTTTCGCAGCACAATGTTTCCGGAGGGGCGATGACCGAATTGATTTCTGCGAAATATCTTTCCATCCTGTGCGCCGCTATCATTCAATTGAATCTGAAAGTATCGACCGGGCTCGCCGAACCGATTCACAGGTTTTTCCAACTGCCCTCGTATTACAAGATTGTCATGATTCCGTACTTCGCTGTGATGGTGATTCTTTTAGTGTACGGAATGCATCGCTCCTGGTTGGTTCTTGTTTATTTCTTGAATCGTCACAAAGCACCCGTCTGTCCCCCTGATCCCATCGAGTGGCCCAGAGTTACTGTGCAGCTCCCCATCTATAATGAGCGATACGTGATCGAACGGCTTGTGGATGCTGTGGCGCTGTTCGATTACCCACTGGACCGCCTGGAGATTCAGGTTCTCGACGATTCCACCGACGACACGCAGGAAATTGCGCGTGCCTGCGTCGAGCGCTACCAGGCGCTCGGCCTGCCTATTCACTATCTTCATCGCAGCGACCGCACCGGCTTTAAGGCCGGAGCTTTGGCGGCGGGACTCGATTCGGCAACCGGTGAATTGATCGCCATTTTCGACGCAGACTTCCTGCCCACGCCCGATTTCCTGCGGCGCGCAGTACCGTACCTTACCGATCCGCGGATCGGCATGATCCAGACCCGCTGGACGTATTTGAATCGCGACTATTCCGTGCTGACCAAAGTGGAAGCATTGATGCTCGACGGTTTCTTCGGAATGGAGCACCTTTCGCGCTCGCGCAGCGGAGTCTTCTTTAATTTTACCGGGACGGCCGGCGTCTGGCGCCGCGCCGCCATCGACGAAGCCGGGGGCTGGGAGCACGATACCCTGACCGAAGATATTGACCTTTCCTATCGCGCCCAGCTTTGCGGCTGGCGGCTGCTATATATGCCGGAAATCGAGTGCCCCTCGGAGCTCCCGGTCGAAATGACGGCATTCAAGGAGCAGCAAGCGCGCTGGTCCAAGGGCTCGATGCAGGTGGGGATAAAGCTTCTTCCCAGGCTGCTCCGGTCGAAGCAATCCTTCCGCATCAAGGCCGAGGCTTTTCTGCATTTGACCGGTGCAATCACATGTCCCTTCATGCTGGTCCTTACCGCGCTGTTATTGCCTTCCATGATTGTGCGATTCAATCAGGATTGGGTTCATTCCAATTTGGCTGATATACCGAGTGCTGTGTTAACCTTTTCGGTATATATCTTCTATTCTGCTTCTCAGCGCGTGCTCTATCCCCGCAACTGGAAACGGGCCATGCTCTACCTGCCCGTCATGCTGGGGGTGGGCTTCGCGCTCTCATTGCGCCTCAGCAAAGCCGTAATCGAAGCCATTTGGGGCGTGAAATCGGATTTTGTGAGGACTCCAAAATTGAATATTGCAGGCCCTTCCGAATCCTGGCACGGCAAGAAATACCGGACCCCTGCCGGCTGGCTTCCGTACTTTGAAATCGCCTTCGGTCTCTATTTCGCGTTCACGATTGTTTATTTGGCCCTGAATAGGAATTACAGGGCCATACCGTTCCTGCTTCTGTTTGTCTGGGGCTTCCTGTACACGGGAATCCTGTCGTTGGGACAGGTCTGGTGGAAGCGTAAGCAACCCGTTGCGTCGCAGACGCCCATCTACTCAGTTAGCTCGGCAGTTTCCGACGATCCTGCTGTTTTCGCTATGCGCGACAAATCCGGGGAACTGACCTGTCAGGACACGGCCTCAATCATTGAAAATCGCACCAGGCCGCCCCAAATCCTGGACTGACGCAAGGTTCGAAGCATCGGACAGATTGGGTCCGGTACTCTAGGATAAAAAAAATTGATCTTAGTTAGCTGCATCGCGCTTGCGGGTTCTAAGCCCGAGGCGGTAGAATGTGCGCAGCCATATAGAGGTTTCGTCCTAATCCCTTGACGCCGGGATCGAGGTCAACGGGTGGAGTTGTGCATGTATGAAGGTTTTCGTAACCGGAGGAAATGGTTTTATCGGGTCTGTCGTTGTTCGCAAGCTTATCCAGGCAGGCTACGAAGTGCGATGCCTGCTTCGACAGACTAGCCGCACTGAACGCATCGATGGCATGCCTGTGGAGCGCGTCTTCGGAGACGTTCGCGACGCCGGTTCGCTTCGAGCAGGCATGGCGGGTTGCCAGGCAACCATCCACCTTGCCGGCCTGTCTTCGTGGGACCAAATCGATTCGCCTGCGCTGAGAGACGTAGTGGAAATCGGCACGCGGAACATCCTGGACGCCGCGATGGCTCTGCCGGCCCACCGCGTCATTTTTGTTTCGAGCGTGACGGCGATAAACGGGTCCGATAAACCGGAAGTTTTCAACGAGGCATCGGAGTTCACTCTGAGCGATCCTGAACTCAAATACGCGCATGCCAAGCACAATGCCGAAACACAGTGCCGCGAGGCGCTTTCCCGGGGCGTTCCTGTGGTCGTAGTCAACCCCGCAGAGGTTTACGGGCCATTCGACACTTCCTTGGTCACAGCGGGGAACCTGATTCAATTTGCCTGCTCGAATCCTGTTTTCGTATGCTCGGGCGGGACCAGCGTGGCCTATGTGGACGATGTGGCCGAGGGGATCGTCGCGGCCATCGAAAAAGGCAATCCCGGTGAACGGTACATCCTGGGTGGCGAAAATCTTACGATTCGGCAACTGGCCGGTCTCTGCCTGCAATTGACCGGACGGTCCACTAAAGTCGTGACTTTGCCGAATCGCTTCATCCGATTTCTAACGAAGGTCGCTTCGATGTTCCATTTGCCGTTGCCTTATAATCCGAGAGTCATTCCTTATGCCACTCGCTACTGGTTCGTGGACGGTTCCAAGGCGCAACGAGACCTGGGAGTAAAGTTCCGCGACGCGCACTCCACACTTGCGCCGACGATCGGCTGGTTGAGGGGGGCGGGGCACATCGCATGACAAAGTCCGAACCGATTGCAATTGTCGGCATGAGTTGCCAATTCCCCGGTTCCTCGAACCTGGATACCTTTTGGCAGAGCATGCAGCAAGCGCGTGTTCACACCCGGGATATTCCCAATGACCGGTGGAACCATGCGGCCTTCTATAGCCCGGACAGGCGCAATGCAGAGGCGACTTACGCCCGGAAGATTGCATGCCTCGACGACATCAGGTCGTTCGGCCCGGAGCAGTTCGCGATGCCCCCGCGGCGCGCGTACCCCATGGATCCGCAGCAGCGAATGATCCTGAATCTGGCGCGCACTGTCCTAGATGATGCCGGCTACCGTGGCCGTTCTCTGCCAAAATCGACGGGCGTATATATCGGCGCATCGACTGCCGAATATAACGGGCTTGTGCTCAGCCGGCTCCGCACACGGCAACTGTTGGGCGGGGAATGGGGCCGGGTTCCGCCGCTTCCGCCGGACGCTTTGACGGGACTGGTTCGTAACGTTGCTCCCGCGCAGAAGTACACGATGGTAGGTTTGCTGTTGAACATGATTGCGTGCAATGTGAGCGGTGCATTCGATCTGCAGGGACCTTCAATGGTCATGGACGCGGCATGTTCCTCGGCTTTGCTGGCGGTTCATACAGCGGTGCTTCACCTGCGAAATGGGATGTGCGACGCCGCGATTACCGGCGGCGTGTACACCATCTGCACGCCCGATACCCTGATCGGTTTTAGTCGCGTCGGCGCGTTGTCTGGAAACGACGCTTGCAGGCCATTCGACCAGAGCGCCGATGGCTTCGTTGTCGGAGAGGGCGCGGGACTCGTCATCCTTAAGCGCTTGGATGACGCCTTGCGCGATCGGGATCACATCTGGGCGGTCATTCGAGGCATAGGACTCAATAACGATGGACGCGGCGAAGGACCGATGACTCCGCGGCTTAGCGGTCAGGTGGACGCACTCGAGCGCGGCTACCGGGATGCGGACATTTCGCCCGACACTGTGCGCTACATCGAGGCGCACGGCACTGCAACTCAGGTGGGCGACCTGACCGAAATCGCTGGCCTCAAAAAGAACGCCACAACAAATGGCGAAGGTGCTTTCCGTTGCGCCGTCTCTTCGGTAAAGGGAAATATCGGCCACTCCCTGGCGGCATCCGGGATCGCCGGTCTCATCAGAGCCGTTTTGGCATTGGACCGCCGGATTATCCCTCCCCAGGCTGGATTGCAGAAGGTTCGCGCCGAGCTCGGGCTGAATGGATCGGGGTACTACATCCCAGCCGCGCCTGAGGCTTTCGACGCGCGTCCAGGTTTACCGCGTCGCGCCGGCGTAAGCGCGTTCGGCTTCGGCGGCACAAATGTCCACGTGGTTCTTGAGGAATCTCCAACTGCATCGAAGCCGAAGTCGGCATTCAACGGTTCCAAAGTTCCCAAGCCGGTGCCACCGCAGCTATTTGCAATTTCCGCAGCAACGCCGGAGCATCTGGCGAAACACTTAACCGACCTGGTTGAGACGGTCGAGTCCACGGCAACACCCCTTTCCGATTTGGCATATACCCTGACTGTGGGCCGGCGCCGTGAATCCGCCAGCGTGGCTTTCATGGCAAATAGCCGGGCCCATCTTCTCGAAATGCTGAGGAATTCCATCGCTACCGTGGGCCAGGAGAAGCGCGAGGGCGTATTTTACGGTCCCGAGCCGCTGGCCGAACGGCACCGTAAAGTCGCTTTCCTTTTTTCAGGGCAAGGCATGGATTGGACGCATTGGGGCGCGAAACTTTGCCGGCGCTTCCCCGCGTTCAAGGCGCGACTCGACGCAATTACCGCAAGTATGGACGGTAAAGAAACAGCGTCGTCCAGGCATCTCCAGGCCGGGAGCAACGGCCACGGCAAACACGCTTCCAGGAATGGAAAGCATGGAGACAATGATTTTGCGTCTGCGGCGGCGCAGCTCGCTCTGGCCGATTTTCTTGCGGACCTTGGTCTAAAACCGCACGCCGCCTCCGGCTGGGGGACAGGCGAATTCATCGCGGCAGCGGTGGGTGGAATTCTGAAAGAGCACGAAGCGTTGCGCCTCGTAACTGCGATCAGCTCGCCAACGCACGCCGCAAGCTCGAACGGCGCAGGCAGCGTTCTTCGAAAGATGACCTCCGGTTTGCAAGTATCGCAACCGCGTATTTCCGTCATTTCCAGCGCCACAACCCATCCGTACCCCAACGATGATTCCAGTATCGTGAGCGTCCTTGCCAGGGCCTGCTCCAAAGGCATCGACGCAGAGGCAGGTATGCGCCATCTGAAAGGCGCAGGCGCCGGCATCGTCATTCAGTTCGGCGCGACCGATGCTCAGAAAAAAAATGGGGCGCAAACGGTTTCCAACTCTGGCGCAACTGAATCGCACCACGTCATCGGTTTCTCATCTCTGGAGAAAGATCCCTGCGCGAGCCTCCTGGTCGCACTTGGAGAGATGGTCACTCTGGGCGTTCCTTTGAATCTGTCATCGCTTTTTGGCAAAGCACAGATGGCCAGCGTTCCGAGTCCGCCTTTTCCTTCACGGTCGTATTGGGTTGTTTCCAAATCGCGCCGTGCGGACATTCCTCTATCACTACCTTCCTCTGTCCTCGATGAAGCAGCAGAAGTGGACCTGGAATTGGAGGAAGACGAACCCGTTCCCGGCGAATCGATACTCTCTGCCATCGCGGGTGGCTCCGCAGGCGACACTGACCAAAAAGTGCTCAATCTGATCGTTCAGCTAACGGCGTTCCCGATGGAGAGCCTGAAGCCGGAAATGCGGTTTGGCGCGGACCTCGGTTTCGATTCGCTCATGTGGATGGATTTATACGACAGCCTGCTGGCGGCAATCCCTGAGGCGAAAGATTTGCCCGAGTCTCTGATTCGCGCGGACACCACCGTCGGTGACTTAATGCGTGAGGTTTCCGCAGTGGTCAGCCGGCGAGCGGCGCAGGGAGATTCGGCCAAGGAAGAAATTCAGCGATATAGAGTCGTCCCGGTGGACCGTCCGCTTTCCCCTGTGCCGCCCGGGCCACTACCATTTGCAGGCCCGGTCCTGATGGTCCCGGACGCGCTCGGTGTCGCGCCAATTCTCGCGAATCGCCTCAAGAGTGTCGGCTGTGAAGTGACCATGGTTTTGCCGGAAGACCTTTTCGTTCGAAACGGGGCACACGCCCTGATTGACCTCTCTGGCCTGGATTCGACATCGCAGGGTCCGGAAGACGCGGCTTCGCTGCGAGCGCCGGTCATGGCCTCGCTTCGCCGAGCCCGCGCTCTGGCGGATGGTGCGACTCCTCCAACTGCCTTTATGACCGTCCACTCCGGCGTTCGAAATGCCGGTATGGCCGGTGTGGCCATGGCCCTAGCGCACGAATGGCCCGAAGCGCTAGTCAGGTCCGTCGAGGCAGGAGCCGATGCGGCTGCTGAAGCGATCGCCGAACAAATCCTTGAAGAACTGGCCGGCAAAGAATCGGCAACTGAGGTCACCTACGCCTCCGGTTCCAGGCAGGTGCTGGCTCTCGAAAAGCAGGCTGTCGAGTATCGTCCGCTCCCCGAAGGCGTGGTTGTGGCCATCTCCGGAGGCGGGCGCGGCCTCGGTGCCAAGCTTGCTGTTGAGCTTGCGCAACGCCATAAGGCCCGGCTCCTTCTCCTCGGGCGGTCGGCAGAGTCCGAAAGTACTGTCCAGGCGGTAGTTGCGGCCGGAGGTCAGGCGCTTTACGTCAAGTGCGACGTCCGGGATCCCTCGGAAGTAAGTGCGGCATTTCAGCAGTGCCGGGAAACATTCGGTCCCATTCAGCACGTTGTTCATGCTGCCGGTGTACTGGCCGACGAACCGATTGGCTCCAAGGATTTGGACCGCGCCGCGATTGTGTTCGATACCAAGGTCGCTGGCGGTCTGGCTCTGTGGGAGGCGGCTAAGACCGATCCGCTGGGGACATTCCTGGTTTACGGGTCCTGGGCCGGACGCTTCGGTAACGCTCATCAGTCCGATTATTCCGCGGCGAATCATCTGCTCGGCAGACTGGCATCGGTGCTGGGAGCCGACCGCCCCGCGGTTCGCGTAATCACTATGGACCTGCCGCCGTGGGAAGACAGCGGCATGATCAACGAATTGCCTGAGGCTGTCCGGCGCGCCATGAGCAGCAAAGTCCGCTTCCTGAACGATGAGACCGGACTCGCTCACGTCCTTGCAGAGTTGGGTGCCGAGGGACCGTCCGGCGAGGTTGTCGTCGGCGCGGGACTCGAAGACAAACTCGCAACTGACCGTTCGCAGGTTTCCGTTTCCAGAGCGGAGCAGCCCTGGCTGGACGATCACCAGCTTGATGGAAGAATCCTCGTGCCCCTCGCGGCGTCTCTGGACTACGCTGCCGCAGCCGCGGCGCGCCTGGGAATGGGGCCGGGCTTCGCTCTGTCGCAAGTCCGGGCGTCGGAAGCGTTCCTGGTGCCGGAGACAGGTTCCATCCGGCTTGAAATCTCCGCGCTGCGAAATCGCGAGGCAACTGAAATCGGAATCAGTTCCGTCGATCGCGGAAACCGCCGTCCCGCTGTTACATTGAGAGTTACAACTGCTTCCGAACCCCTGGCTGCACTAATCCCCCCGTCAGGTGGCAACCCTGCGGAAATGCCGGTAGCCGAGTTCTATGAACGCCTCAACTTTCACGGCCCAAAATTTCGCGTCCTTTCCTCCGTATCTGAAATTGGGCAGACGCATGCTGTTGGAAAGATCAGCGTGCCTGGAAACCCGGACGGCCCGGGAGGTTCGGCGCTGGACGTGCTGTCTTTGGACGGCATGATGCATATCTGCGCCTACTGGGCCTTGGTTAATCTTGGCGTCACCGGATTGCCGGTGTCGGCCGACGAGATTCGTGTTCTGGCGCGGCCTCAAGCGGGGTCGGAGCTTAGCGTTGTCGCGATGCTGAAGACCACTGCGGATGGCGCCTTGTCGTGCGACCTAGATCTGCTCGACGCCGAAAATCGCCCGGCCATACAAATTCGCGGTTTGACGTGCAGGCTGGTTCAGCGCCGCGACCAGCCGATAGAAACCGAGCAGGAAACTGCTGCGCCGGTAACGGCAATCGATTCAGCTAGTTGGCACATTAATGAATTCCCGGAAGTGAGGGCTCTGCAAGGGCTGGTCCAAACGGCGCGCATGATCGGAATTGAAAGCCCATATTTCTCGGTCCACGAGCGCGTAACCAACGAGACTTCGCTCATTGACGGGCGCGAGTACGTGAACTTTGCCTCTTACAATTACTTGGGGCTTTCCGGAGATGCCGACGTCACAGCAGCCGCCGTCGCTGCCATGAACCGCTATGGGACCTCCGTAAGCGCGAGCCGGTTGGTTTCGGGGGAGAAACCGTTGCACGGCGAGCTGGAGCGCGAAATCGCGCAATTTCTTGGATGCGAAGACGCCGTAGTCTTTGTCAGCGGCCACGCGACCAACGTGAGCGTGATCGGCCACATGTTCGGCCCGCAGGACCTGGTGATCCACGACAGCCTGGCGCATGACTCGATCCTTACGGGCATTAAGCTGTCCGGGGCCAAGCGGCACGCCTTCGCGCACAACGATCCCGATTCGCTGGAACAGCTTCTCCGTCGAACGCGCCATACCGCGCGGCGCGTCCTGATCGCAGTGGAAGCGGTTTACAGCATGGACGGCGACATTGCTCCGCTCGAACGCATCATCGAGATCAAGCGCCGGCACAACGCGCTGTTGCTGGTCGATGAAGCGCATTCGCTGGGAGTGCTGGGCCAGACCGGCCGAGGCATCGGCGAACACAGCGGCATCGACCGCAGCGACGTGGAATTCTGGATGGGCACCCTTTCCAAATCCCTTGCATCCTGTGGAGGCTACATCGCGGGATCGAAGGAACTCGTCAATTTTCTGAAGCACAGCAATCCTGGATTTGTTTATAGCGTCGGCATGTCTCCGGCCAACGCCGCTGCGGCTCTGGCGGCTTTGCGCAAACTTCAAACCTCGCCGCACCTGGTGGCCACTCTTCGCGAACGCAGCCGCTTGTTCCTGGAACTTTGCCGGGAACGCGGCATCAACACAGGCTCCAGCGAAGGAACTCCCATCACTCCATGCATCGTTGGCAGCTCTGTGGAAAGCGTCCGACTCAGCCGCGCGATGTCGGCACGCGGCATCAACGTGCAGCCCATTCTCCACCCCGCGGTCGAGGAGCACATGACCCGGTTGCGCTTCTTCTTGACGGCCCGCCACAGCGAGCAGCAGATTCGGATAGCGACAGATGCGCTTGCTGAAGAATTGAAAAGGATCGATCCGAAGCATCTGGCATTCCGCTCTTCGGTTGAGTCTCACCTAAAGGCTGCGTCGCCGATGGGAGTGTAGGCTATGCCGCTGTTCCGCCGGAGCGATGGGGATTTGGTGAAGGACCTGAGCAACTCCCGGCGCATCATGCCCCTGGTCATGCGCGGGCGCAACGAATCCATCGTCTTCCACACAATGCAGTTGAAGGTTACGAAAACCCGCGCGTGGCTTCGTGAATACAATCGCACCCACGGAAAGCATGAGCGTTCCAGTCTGTTTTACCTGTTCATTTACGTGTGGGCCAAAATCCTGAATGAACGGCCGGGCTTGAATCGGTTTGTGTCCGGCGGCCATATCTATCAGCGTAAGGATGTGTGGATCTCGTTCATGGCCAAGAACCGGCTTGTGGACAATTCGCCGCTAATGACGGTCAAGCTTAAGTTCCCGGCAAACGAGAGTTTTAATGGCACCATGAAGAGAATTTCCGACGCGGTAAACGACGGGCGCTCCGGCCACGATTCACCGATCGACAAAGAACTGCGCCTGCTCACCCGTTTACCGGTACCCATTCTCCGGGCCGTCATCGCCGCCGGACGCTGGCTGGATCGCTTCAACCTTCTTCCCGCAGTGTTCATCGAGCCTGACCCTCTATTCTCGAGCCTGTTTCTCACCAACGATGGATCGGTCGGAATCGGCAATGCGCACCATCACCTATATGAGTCCGGGACATGCAGCATTTTTGCCGTCGTCGGGAGTATAAGAAAGACAGTCGTTGTGGACCGCGGTGGCCATGCAGATGTGCATGAAGTCTTGGAAGTGGGTTGGAGCATCGATGAGCGCGTAAACGACGGTCTCTATTGCGCGAACTCCCTGCTCGCTGCGCAGCGTCTCATGGAAGATCCCGGGCGTTACATCTCCTCGCCCGGCGCTTCCATGGACGCTGGCGATGCAGGCACCGAACTGTTACATCAACACGCATTGCCCCAGGAGTAGGGACTCGACATTCCTGCAAAATGGAGGGCCGCCACCAAGGTCCCGCCATTCGAATAAATTATTGGATCTTCTTGTATCTCAGAATCTCGTTTGCGGCGACCTGAATGCCAAGCTGATTCCAGTGTGTGTCGTCGATGAAGTAGTCGTATTCTTTATTCTGCAAGCCTTTTGCCGCCTGCAATCTCAGTGCTGAAGTTAAATTCAGCACCGGAACATTGGAACGAATCAAGTCCTGTTCGAGATGATCCAGGTGTGATTGACTTGAGGGGGCAGGCGCCGCTCCCTGAAGCGGCGCGTGATAGATATTGTATTTGTCCGGAACCAGGACGACTAGCAGTTCATTGCCGGTTTCGCGGATGAGCGCGTTCACTTCGGAAAAGTACGCGCTGTTTTCATAGTGCGGATGGTAGAAGCCTTCGAGCTCGTCCGGCAGAAACAGCATGGCGTCACCGTTTGTCAAACGATCGACGACAACGGCCCGGCTCGATGGATTTGGCAGCCAAACACCGTTCTGCGCTCTTCGCAGCACCCTATCGATAAGAATATCGAGTGGCGAATAGGCGAGGAAATCGTCCGCCCACTGCCGGTACTTTCCTGGGACGATGGACAGCTCGCCATCCTCGGATGCATTCAACCGCGCGTTTCTGGAGTGAATTCTGGTCTCCGACCGGACCGATTCCGGCACCAGCCAGCGCTCCGAGAATTCCCACACGATTAATCCGTTGCGCATTCGCAGGCGGTCGATCAGGAATTTGGTCGTGGCCCAATGGCCGCGGTACGTGGCTCCGTTGTAAGCTGGCTTGCCCGTCAGATCGCTTAACTGCACGCTGAGCGTCTCTCGGTCTGACACGCCCGATCCGGCGGCATAGGAATCGCCGACCACGATGAATTCCGGCGGCTTGCTGATCCCGCTGCCGGGCGGATTGCGAAAGCCGAATTCATCGGTGGTGAACACTTCCCTTCTATATTTGCGGAACGAACGGAGATTCCCCATGTTTGCCAGGTCTCCGAACGCATGGTCATTCGCGTAGTGGAAGTTCGGGGCGAAATCGCCTTCCGCCGTAGCGTATAGCGTAGCCGCCTCCCAGGCGTGAAACGCCATCCAGCGCGGGGGAATACTTCGCATGGCAACGTTCAGAAGGAAGAATGAAAAAATAATCGAGGGAATAAGCACGCGAAGCCCAGTCCACTTTCGTGGTGGCCGTGCACCGGGTTGGAGAAGTGTTTCCATACGTCTCAGAATTGGAAATACAAGAACGGGGAGGCTTTGCCTCCAAGAATCATGACCAGGCACGTCAAAAACAGCAGCGCCAGCGCGACGGTGGCGGACGAACTCCAGTTGTGAGAAAGCTCGAACGTATTCGGACAAAAATGCGCGAGGTACGCTGCGACAAGAAGTAGAGCAATCAGAACCCCAGTTCCTGCAAAACCGGGGCCTCTGTGCCACACAAACATTCTATTGAGCCACGACGCGGCCATCGCAAAACTGGTCGAGCGGAACAAGACCCAGCCAATGACGACCAGTGCGAACGTGACCGCCTTGCGCAGCCATTGCGTGACGCGTGGAAGCTGGCCGGAACAATATCGCGTGGCGATGAGAAGCGCTCCGTGGTAGCCGCCCCATGCGACGAACGTCCAGTCAGCGCCATGCCACAATCCGCCCAGCAACATGGTGATCATCACGTTGCGGAAGGTAAGCCACTCTCCGCCTCGTCCGCCGCCCATGGGGATATACACATAGTCGCGCAGAATCGTCGAGAGCGAAATGTGCCAGCGGTGCCAGAAATCCGAAAGATCGAGGGCCTTGTAAGGCGAATTGAAATTTTGCGGCAGGCGTATGCCAAAGAAAAGTCCGAGTCCAACGGCCATATCGCTGTAGCCGGAGAAATCGAAATACAGCTGGTAGGTATAGCCCAGGGCGCAAAGCCACGCGGCGGGGGTCGAAAGGATATGCCATTGCTCGAGCATCGGATTGATCACGACGGCGATGGAATCCGCGATCAGGACTTTCTTGATCATGCCGATCGTGAAAAATGACATTCCTCTTTCCAGCGCCTCCGGCAGATCGGGATGGTCTATTCGCTCCAGATCGCCTTCCACTTGGCGGAATCGCACAATCGGCCCGGCCACCAGTTGAGGGAAAAAAGAGACGTAACACGCAAACTCAAAGAAGTTGCGCGTTGGAGTAATTACGCCCCTGTAGCTGTCCACGATGTACGTGATCGTATGAAACGTGTAGAACGAAATACCCACCGGCAAAATGATTTGCAGGTAGGGCGTCGCCAGCGGGACGTGCAGCCAATTGGCGAGATCGCTCGCCGTGGTCATCGCGAAGTTCGCGTACTTGAAAACGCCCAGCAGGGTTAAATCCACCGCCACCGGCAAGATCAAACACAGCCGGCGGGCCTGTTGGCTCTGCCAACGCAGAAATCCCAGCCCCGCCAGGTAACTGACCACGGTGGAAAACGCCATTAGCGCGCAGAACTTATAATTCCAGAACGAATAAAAGACGTATCCGGTCGCGGTCAACCACACGTAACGCTGGTATTTCGATTTCAGCTTCCAAAATACGAAGTAAGTGACGGGGAGGAAAACGAAAAGGAAATTAAGGCTGTTAAAGAGCATTCAGTATGCAATGCGGTCAAAATTCGATCACCTTCGGAATGTTATCATTCCGGGAAAGTGCTGCTTGCAAATAGAAATGTGCGATTTCCTGGCGTGCAATTTGGTTGTGGATGCGGGGTGCTCCGCCTTTGAAAGGGTTTGAATTTGCGGGTGCCGGGAGCGCCAGCCTTTGATCGGTTTTGGGTTTCGGGTGCCGCACCCTTGCGGTCTTTAAGGGTGCGGGTTTTCCGATCCTCGATTCACGTTTTCCGCTGGCCGATTCTCAAGCGTCTCTTCATCGCGCGCAGTTTGTTCCGGGTGGGAGAAAACCCGCACCCTTCACAAGAGCAGTGAAGGGTGCGGCACCCGAAAATTCAATTCACCACCAAATCCTGCCCCACCCGCCTCGATCGTCAGGCGCGGGCCCCATGAAACTTGCTTTCCCATATCCCGAACAATCCAGATCGGTGTATTATTAACGGCGCTTCCGAAGCCAGCATGGGGAATCCGGGCAGGGTCGGCTCCATTTTTCTCGCCATCGCAGGCGCCGCAATTGATTTAGAATGAGCGAACAAGAATAAAGTCTGCTCTATGCTGGCGATAGGGTATGCAGGAGACAGGGATGGGTATGTCACAACGGAGTTTGGCGCGAATTATGAATCGCGCAGCTTTTGTTATCGGTGCTTTGGCGCTCCTTTTGGCGGCCGGAAACTGGAATGCCTCGTCGAATCTACGCGCGCAGGCTGCGGTGCAGGCACCGTCGGTTTCGGCGACTCCTGACGGAGTGTATTTCGGGACGCAGGTGATCGGCACGACTGGCGGAAGCCGGCCGGTGATCCAGTCGGTGACGCTGAAGAACAAAGGGAATGCCCCGCTGGAGATATCGAAGATCGGCCTGACCGGGGATTTCTCGCAGAAGAGCGATTGCCCCACGACGCTTCCGGCGGCCGCGAGCTGCAAGGTGGACATTTCGTTTTTGCCCACTGTGAATGGCGTGCGCAACGGCACGCTGTCGTTCACTGACAACGCGCCCGACAGCCCCCAGGAAATCATGGTCCAGGGAACCGGGATGATCTTCGACCTGGTGCACATTCATTTGCTGCTGAATCATTTTCCGATCATCGGCACTATTATCGGCGTGGGCCTGTTCCTGATTGCCCTGCTTTGGAAAAGCGAAGACCTGGAGCGAGCCGCCCTGGTGATTTTCCTGGCGATGGCTCTGATTGCTCTGCCTACCTTTATGACCGGCAACGCCGCGCAGGACGCGATCAAGTATCTTCCCGGCGTGTCGGCGGGACTGCTTGCCGCGCATCAGAATGCCGCGCTGCTCGCGCTGGTGTTCATGGAAATTACCGGAGCCGTTGCGTGGTTCGGCCTGTGGGAGTATCGCCGGAATTCAAAGCTTGGGAGCGTGACTCTGGGCGTCGTGCTGATTCTTTCACTGATTACGATTGGCATGATGGGCAACGCCGGAAGCCTGGGCGGCAAAATCCGGCATGAAGAGATTATGCATGACCCGGACATGACATCGACGCCAATTTCGGGCGTGCAGGGGCTGGGCCTCGACGCCGTAAAGATCGGCGTGTGGGTGCGGGGGACCAAGTGGGTGTGGCCGACGCTGCAGACGCTGCACTTCATGGGGCTGTCGCTGCTGCTGGGCGTGGTGTTTATGGTGGATTTGCGGTTGCTGGGCCTTATGAGGAACGCGTCCTATTCGGCGGTGCACCGGCTGCTGCCGTGGGGCGTGATGGGATTTGCGCTCAACGTCCTCACCGGCATGTGCTACTGGATCGCTGCTCCCTACCAGTACACGCTGAATCCGGTCTTCTACTGGAAAATCATGTTCATCATGGCTGCTGGAGTCAATGCGATCTATTTGACACTTTTTGACGAGCCATGGTCCGTGCAAGCGGGAGAAGCAGCGCCGCTGCGGGGCAAATTGATTGCCGCTTCGGTTGTGGCTCTGTGGATCGGCGTGATCTTTTGCGGAATCATGCTGCCCTTCCTTGGAAGCGCATTCTGAACCGGGTTGCTTGCGCGTGTTAGCGATGCAAAGTGTCGACGAAATATTTCTGTGTTCGAGGTGAACGATGGAGTTGGCTCTGACAGACCTGGCGGTGGTGCTCGGCATGATGCTGTTGATTGGAGTGCTCGGTTACCTGATGGACAGGCAAGTCGATCGCGGGGAACACGAAGAGAAGCATTCCTGATTTTGATTTTCGCTGGTCAATCTTAATTTAGCGCTTAATTTAGGGTGACGATGATGAGTTTTCTGGCTTGGATCGAGAGTTGGAGTTTTTGCGTGTGGGTCCGAGAGACCAGTTCAGTGTTTGGGGAGCCGATGTTTCTTTTCTTCCACACGCTGGGCATGAGCATGATCGCGGGCGTGAGCGCCGTCATTGACCTGGCCTTCCTGGGCTTCTGGCCAAAATCGTCCATCAAGCCTCTCGAAAAGCTCTATCCGGTGATGTGGACCGGGTTCTGCCTCAATCTGGTTACCGGAACCGTCCTGCTGCTGGCCGATGCGACGACAAAAATTCCCAGCGTTGTGTTTTGGACCAAGATGGTGTTTGTGTTTACCGGAGTTTATTTGCTCACCGTGATTCGAAAAAAGATTTTCGGCTTTCCGCAACTGGAGCAGGGGCTGCTGCCGGCAGGCGCGCGAGTCCTGGCATTCGCTTCGATTTTTTGCTGGCTGGGAGCGATTGAAGCGGGCCGGCTGCTCGCTTATCTCGGCCCGGTTTCGGGAGTCACCGGCTTGACCAATCGCTAAGCAAAAATAGATGCTTCCTTTCGGCAGTTGACACGGGTTTTGACCGAAGCTGAACGCTTACCAGCTGTATTGCTCTTCTTATCTTGGTCCTTATCCCTTCTCAGCAAATCCAAGACGTCCGGCAAGCATTATTGACGGCATACGAGGTCGGGTGTGCATCCGTGGCAGATTTTGTTCGAAACTGAACAGACGGAGTCGATTGAATCAGCTTATCGTAGAGGTCGACATACCATTGCAATGAGCTCGCATCGGGAGCCCATCAGAGATTGGAGACTACAATGTTCGGATACGGACTGCTTGGGACGTTAGTGATTATTTGCCTGGTCGTTTGGCTTATACGGAGCCTGTAAGGATAGACCCTATGGTAGTGATGGCGGATGAACTGTCGCGAATTATTTAAAAACTTATGATGGCAGGTATCCGCTTGTTCGACTTCGCCGCTCAATTTCACGCGGAGAGTGCATGCGGAAATTCGTCGATCTCCCTTGCATCCTCTGACAAACTCCACTACGCTATTGCAGTTGTCTGCGGCGTCTTCCCTCCTCGCCCGCTATCGTTTGTTCCAGATTCAGTTCAAATACTCCCGAAGGATGGATATCGGATGATACGAAAGAATGTAAGGTGGACCTTTGCTGCGGCCGTTGTGTTGAGCCTGTCGTTGGCCGCTTGCAAGGATACCAAGACTTTGCAGGAGAACGAGCAATTGAAAGCCCAGGTGGCGGACTTGCAGAGGCAGAATGGGCAATTGGGGAATAATCTGGAGACAGTCACAGCCGCGCGCGATGCATTGATGAAGGAAAACAGCGCGTTGATGGCCGAAATGAAAGCAAGCAAGAAGCGGCCGGCGAAGCACTCCGCAAAGAAAAGTTCAAAGAAGAAACATCATCGCCAAGTGGCCCGGCAGCTTGGAAACGCGCTTATGCCTGAAAATGTGGCATAAATTAAATCTGAAAATCAGAAAAGGAGATCAAACAAATGAAAACATTCGAGATTCAGCTAAGTTACCGGGATCGAAGCGAAGCTAAAGTAGAGTCGTTGGTAAAGGTGGATGCGTCGAGTCTGCCCGGAGCGGTTGCCAAGGCAACGCGTGATTTTGTAAAAAGCCTGGATCGAAAACAGCGATTCGATATGAATAAAAATGGACTCGAAATTACGGCCAAGTCCGCGGGGGCGGCCTCCGAAGGGCAAGCAGAGCCATCCGCGGAAGCAGTCGCAGGCTGAGAGTTCGGTAGGGCATGGACATTGCGCGCGATAGGTGTCGGATTTAAGACAATCCGACACTCATCGTGGCACTTCAAACCGATATATACTCTGCGTATCCCGGAATACAGGAGATCGTCTCATGCACAAACATGCTGCAATTCCCCGCGCTGCGGTCGCCTTGGCCGCAATTGTGCTGAGCGTATCCGCGGCCCTGTACGCTGCAAGCTCCAACAAGCAGGTTGACATCGTCAAGACGTCGCAGGGGGAGCTTCGCGTCCGGCCGCTATTTCACGGCAGCGTGCTGCTTGAATTCGGCGGCAAAATAATTGAAGTCGATCCATGGAGCCAGGCGGACTACACCGATATTCCGCCGGCCGACATGATCGTGATCACCCACACGCACGCCGACCATCTGGATCACCCGTTGATCGACAAAATCAGGAAGCCGGGAACAATTTTCGTGGGACCGCCCGCTGTCATCGATACGCTCAACTGCGCGCCCGCTTGCGGAGTAATGCAAACGGTAAGCGATTCGGAGAAGAAGACCGTGATGGGCATCGTGTTTGAAGGCGTCCCGATGTACAACATTGTGAATGGGTCCGCGCCGGGAATGCCGTTCCATCATAAGGGAATCGGCAGCGGCTACGTCATAACCTTTGGCGATACGCGCGTCTATTTTTCCAGCGACACCGAATGCACGCCGGAAATGAAGGCGCTGAAGAACATCGACGTTGCGTTTCTCTCGATGAATCCTCCACGAACCGGGACGCCCGTGGAAGCTGCGGAATGCGCGAAAGCGTTTAAGCCCAAAATTGTGTATGCGATTCACTATCGCGGTGCGAACCCGGAGGAATTCCGCGACGCTTTAAAAGGCACGAGCGGAGTGGAAGTTCGCCTGCGGAAATTAGAAGGGGAGCAGTAAAAAAATCACATCCGGTCTGGCATCTGCAAATTCACCAGACCGGATGCTCTAAATATTTTTCGTTTACTTCTTTGGCCAGACCACACCCTGATCGACTTTCGTGACCGGCCCCAGCCCTTTGTAAACAAACTTCTGCAAGCGCTGCCCGTGGTAGGTTTCTGTGGTGTAGATATTGCCCCTGGAATCGGTAGCGATGCTGTGCACGGCGTAGAATTCACCGGGTTGCCGCCCACCGTCGCCGAAGCTGGTCAGAACCTGAAGCGTGTCGCGAGACAGGATGTGAATCTTTTCGTTCGCTCCGTCCGCCAGATAGATGTACTTCTGTTCTGGATCTTTGGAGAACGCAATGTCCCACACCGATCCGTCGCCCAGGGTCCGTTTTTCAATGAACTGCTCTTTGACAAACGTGCCGTCTTTCTTGAAGACCTGGATGCGGTCGTTCACGCGGTCGCAGACATACAGCAGGTCGTCATTCGCGAGCTGCGCGCAGTGCACGGGGCTGCGGAACTGCTGATCGACGGGCGCATCCGGATTGTATAGCCCGGGGTCGGTGTCGTCGGGCTTGTGCCCATACGCGCCCCAATGCCGCTTGTATTTGCCTGTATCGGCGTCGAAAACGATGACGCGCTTGTTGCCGTATCCGTCGGCGACGTACAGTTCATTCGTTTTTGGATCGATGAACAACTCCGCCGGACCTTTCAGGTTTTCAATATCGTTGCTTCCCTTGCTCTTGAACGGATGCCCGATCTGCATCAGGAATTTTCCGTCCTTGGTGAATTTCAAAATCTGGTTGTCCGCAAACGCGCCCGGCTGGCTCGCTTCCGGCACATTGCTGGCGCCAGTTTCCATAATTTTCGGGTCCGCGGCGCGGCCGTTTCCGCCGATCCACACATTGCCTTTGTAATCGACGGTAATTCCGTGATTCGAATTCGGCCAATCGTAGCCTTTACCGGGTCCGCCCCAGTGTCCGATCAGATCTCCTGCTTTATTGAACTCCAGGATGGGCGGCGCGGTGACGCAGCAGTCCGCAGCGGGCGGCTTGGCGTCAGAGTAGACTTCCTTCGGTTCGAGCGCGCCGCCGCGATGAATGATCCAAACGTTGTCCTGCGCATCCACGGAGACGCCGATAGTCATTCCGATCACCCAATGATTAGGCAGCGGCTTCGGCCACATGGGGTCCACTTCAAACATGGGCGCCTGCACGGAGGCAGCCTGCACGGCAGCCTTTTTCTCCATCAAGTGGGAGCCGGTGGCCAGCGCGATGACCAGCGCCAAAATTCCCGCACCGACATACAAATTGCGTTTCCTCATTTGTCCTCCATTTTCGAATGCGAACCGCATGCAGTGTGCGCCCCTCATAGGCGATGTGGGCCGAATTTCTGAAATGTCTTCGGAAGCTTGGCGGAGTATACACAAATTGCATTTGGGCAACCAATGATTTTTGCTTGTCAGCAGCTTGGAGTTGCGAGTAACCTCGCGTCGTGCCAAACAGGCTTAAGCTTCCGAGTGCGGTGCTTCTGGCGGCGATGACGCTGATGGGTGTCGGCGCGTCGGCGCACGACATCCCCATCGACGTGACCGCGCAGGTGATCGTAAAGCCGCTGAGCGATCACATGAATGTGCTGATCCGCGTCCCGCTGAAATCGATGCGCGACGTGGAATTTCCGGAGCGCGCTCCGGGGTATCTGGACCTCGACCATATGGATACATCGCTCCGCGAAGCTACGAATCTATGGGTCGGCAAGGACGTCGAAATTTATGAAGGCGACGACCGCCTCCCCGATCCTCAGGTCGTCGAAACGCGCGTTTCGCTCGAGTCGGACAGGTCTTTCACTTCCTATGAAGACGCGCTGGCGCATGTTACCGGGCCTCGGCTTCCGAGCAGCACGCAACTGTACTGGAACCAGGCGATGCTCGATGTCTTATTCGCCTACCCGATTCACTCGGACCAATCGCATTTTTCCATTCATCCAGGGCTTGGGCGGTTGGGCGAGCGAGTTGCCATCGTCTTGCGGTTTCTGCCGCCCAATGGCTCGGTGCGCGCCTTTGAATTTCTCGGCGATCCCGGCCTGGTCCGACTCGATCCCACTTGGCGGCAGGCTGCGTTTCGATTTGTCGAGTTGGGCTTTTTCCACATTCTGGACGGGACCGACCACTTGTTATTCCTGTTCTGTCTGGTGATCCCGTTCCGGCGCTTTCGCGCGTTGATTCCAGTCGTTACCGCATTCACGGTAGCGCATTCGATCACGCTGATCGCATCCGCTTACAATCTTGCGCCGAATGCCTTTTGGTTCCCGCCGCTGATCGAGACCCTGATTGCGATTTCCATCCTATATATGGCGCTGGAAAACATCGTGGGAGTCACCAGCGTGCAGCACCGGTGGATGGTGGCGTTCGGGTTCGGACTCGTCCACGGATTCGGTTTTTCCTTCGCGCTGCGGCAGACCATGCAGTTCGCCGGATCGCACCTGCTCACATCGCTGCTGTCCTTCAATGTTGGCGTCGAGCTTGGACAAATCCTGATGCTTGCCCTGTTCATTCCGGCTTTGGAGATGTTGTTTCGATACGTCGTCGCCGAGCGGATCGGCACAATCGTTCTCTCCGCGATGGTGGCGCATACCGCATGGCATTGGTCAGCCGACCGCGCAAACGTCTTGAGCCAATATCGGTTTCAGTTGCCGGCGCTATCGGCTGCACTGCTGGCGGTTGTGTTGCATTGGTTCATGGTAATCGTTATCGTCGCGGGATTGATTTGGCTGATATTCGTATTCCTCCGCAATCGGTTGGACGGTCGGGGCATTTTGGCGCGTCGAGACCCGCGCGAGACTCAGCCGTAACTTCATTCGAACCTTGGCCGGATTGTATTGCCCGGAGTGCTATGCTAGTGTCCTCCCAAGTGGCGCGGTTTTCGACCGGGCTGTTCGTGGATTTGGATGCATCACCATCGTAGTATCCTTAAATGTGAGGAGCGATTATGAAGCTACCTGTGAGGCTTTTCGCGTTGATCGGCGCAATTTCTCTGCTCGGCGTTGTCTGCCAAAGCGCCACGATTACCGGGACCGTGAATGGCGTGGACGGAGCGCCGTTTCAGGGCGCATTTGTCCAGGCGCAGAATACGAAGACCAAAATTACGGTGAACGTCCTCTCTGATAGCAAGGGACACTATCGCGTCGAGCAGCTCCCGGCCGGAGAATATCGCGTGCAGATCAAGGCCGTTGGCTTCACCGCCACGCCTCGCACTGGCGTAACTCTTACCGCCGACCAGAATATTTCCTTCGATTTTGCTCTGCAAAAGGGAATGGTTCACTGGAATGACATGTCTCAGTATCAGGCGACAAAACTCTGGCCTGAGGCGAAAGGCAAGAGTCTGGTGGTACGCGAATGTTTCATCTGCCACGGATTCGAAACCCGCATCGCCTCCGTGACGAGGGATCAGGATGGCTGGAAAGATCGCGTGGAGTACATGCGTACCGCCATGCACTTCAACGTCAGCCTTACGGACCAGGACGCCGACGACATCGCCACCTACCTGACCAGCTTGTACGGCCCCGAATCCGTGCTACCGAAATCGCCAGCGGATTTACCCGGATATAAGGACACCGTTCGCCCCTACAGCAGCGAAGCAATGAACATTGTATATGTCGAGTACGACATGCCCGGCCCCAGCCGCATGCCGTTCAGCGCTGCCCCCGATAAAGACGGCAACATGTGGATACCGAATTTTGGCGTCGCAAACAAAATTACCAAGCTCGATCCCAAGACTGGACAGATGCAGGATTTCTCTGCGCCCACCGTTGGCACCGCTGCGATTCATTCCACAGGGATAGCGCCGGACGGCTCAGTATGGATCACCGAGCAAGCCACCAACAGCATCGGAAGATGGGACCCCGTAACCCAGAAGATCACCGAATACCATGACAGCTACATTCCGGGGAAAGAGGGAACCGTAGCCGGGGGACAAAAACATACGCTCCGCGTCGACGCGAAAGGAAGAGTCTGGTCCAGCGGCCTCCCGCTGACCATGTTCGATCCCGAGACCGGGAAATTCACTCACTTCAGCGAAGTAACATCCGCCTACGATGTGGAGCTGGACAAGAATGGCGACACCTGGTTTACCTCGGCTGGCCCGAATAAAATTGGCAAAGTGGATGGCAAAACTCTGAAAGTCACGCAGTACGATATACCCACTCCGAAGGGTTCCCCGCGCCGCATGGCATTCGACCACGACGGCAACATCTGGGTTGGCGAGTTTATCGGCAAATTGGCCCGGTTCGATCCCAAGACGGAAACGTTTAAGGAATTCACGCTCCCGGGGCCGGAACCGAATCCCTATGCAGTGGGTGTGGATACGGACGGCTATGTCTGGTACAACTCGCACTTGATGGACGTATTGGCGCGGCTCGATCCCAAGACTGGCAAAGTGATCGAATTTCCGTTTCCACATTCGGAAATCTGCATGCGTGAATTTTTCCACGACGCGCAAGGGCGTATGTGGTACGGCACCAACCCGAATAATAAAGTCGGCTACTTTTACTTGACCGGCGGAAGCGGTACCATGGCCTCGTCCGGCAAATAGAAAACAAATCAGGAGAAAGCATGAAGTCCAATCTAAGGTTCTTCGCGCTGGTCAGCGCGATCGTTCTGCTCGGGGCGGTGTGCCAAGCCGCGACAATTACAGGAACCGTGAAAGGCGTTGACGGAGCGCCATTTCAGGGCGCATTTGTCCAGGCGCAGAACACGAAAACGAAAATTACGGTCAACGTGCTCTCTGACAGCAAGGGTCGATATCGCGTCGAGCAACTTGGCGCCGGCGATTATCGCATCACGATCAGGGCCGTCGGTTACACCGCAGCGCCCCAAACGGGAGTGAGCCTCACAGCGGACCAGAACGCTTCCTACGATTTTGCGCTGCAAAAGGGGATGGTTCGCTGGAACGATCTTTCGCAATACCAGGCGATCAAACTCTGGCCCGCGTCGAAATCGAAGGACATCATCGCCGACCAGTGTTTCATTTGCCACGGATTCGAAACGCGCATCGCGTCGGTTGCCAGGGACAAGGATGGCTGGCGCGACCGCGTGGATTACATGCGCACCGCCATGCACTTCAACGTAAATCGCCTCAGCGATCAGGATGCGGACGACCTTGCCGGTTATCTGGCCAGTCTGTATGGACCGGATTCCGTGCTGCCAAAATCTCCTGTGGACATGCCGGGATATAAGGAAACCGTTCGCCCGTTCAGCAGCGACGCGATGAATATCGTGTACGTTGAATATGACATGCCGGGACCGAGCCGCATGCCATTCAGCGCCGCTCCGGATAAAGACGGCAACATGTGGATTCCGAATTTTGGCGCCGCGAATAAGATTACCAAGCTCGATCCCAAGACCGGGCAGATGCAGGATTTTTCTTCGCCGACCATAGGCACAGCCGCGATCCATTCTACGGGCATGGCGCCTGACGGTTCGGTATGGATTACCGAGCAGGGCGTAAACAGAATCGGAAGATTCGATCCCGTGACGCAGAAAATTACCGAATACCAGGATCCGTATACTCCCGGAAAAGAGGGAACCGTAGCCGGCGGACAAAAACACACTCTGCGCGTCGACGCGAAGGGAAGGGTATGGTCCAGCGGCGTGCCGCTGACCATGTTCGACCCGGAGACCGGGAAATTCACTCACTTCGAGGAAATGAGAAATACCTATGACGTGGAAGTGGACAGCAACCAGGACGTCTGGTTTACCGCCCAAAACCTGAATGTGATCGGCAAAGTGGACGGAAAAACGCTGAAAGTTTCGACGTGGAAAATTCCCACGGCCGATTCATCGCCCCGCCGCATGGCCTTCGATCGTGACGGCAACATCTGGGTGGGAGAGTTTTCCGGAAAGCTGGCTCATTTCGATCGCAAGACGGAAACGTTCAAGGAGTACACGCTGCCTGGACCGGAACCCAATCCGTACGCAGTGGGCGTGGATGCAGACGGCTACGTCTGGTACAACTCGCACTTGATGGACGTGCTGGCGCGGCTCGATCCCAAGACCGGCAAAGTGATCGAATTTCCGTTTCCACATTCGGAAATCTGCATGCGTGAATTTTTCCACGATGCGCAGGGACGGATGTGGTACGGCACCAACCCGAATAACAAAGTCGGCTACTTTTACCTGACCGGCGCGCAAGCGTCCAGCAAGTAGAAGATGAAATATTGGAACGAAGCAACTGGCCCAGGCTGCGAGCCTGGGCCAATTGCGTATATGCTGCCTTCATCCTAACAGGCTGCTGAAAAAGTCGATTGTGGGGAAGGTTTTTGTAGCACAGCCTGCAAAAGAGGATATGCATCATCTATGAAAACACTTCCCGCGACAGACGTCGTAATCATCGGTGGCGGCTGGACCGGCCTGCTCATGGCCAAGGAACTGGGAGCGCGCACGTCGCTCTCAATCGTGGTGCTGGAGCGAGGCGGCCCGCGCAAGCCGGGCGAGTACATGGACGGGATGGACGAACTCGATTACTCCCACCGCATGCACATGATGCAGGACCCTTCGCAGGAAACGGTGACCCTCCGCCACGATTCGAACAAGACAGCTCTCCCCATACGGCAGTTCGGAGCATTTCTTCCCGGCACCGGCGTCGGCGGCACCGGCGAGCACTGGGGCGCGCTGTGCCCGCGTATCCAGCCCGAGTGCTTCGAGCTCTATTCGAAAACAGTCGAAAAATACGGCGCGAAAAAGTTCCCCGAAGACCACGCCATTCAGGATTGGGGCGTCACCTACGACGAACTAGAACCGTACTTCACGCGCGCCGAAAAAATGATGGGCGTTTCCGGCAAGGCTGGAAATATAAAAGGCAATAAAATCGAAGGCGGAAATATTTTTGAGGGATGGCGGAGCGAAGAGTATCCGAATCCGCCGCTCAAACTGCCATATTATGGGTCGTTGTTTGGCCCCGCCGCAAAATCCCTCGGCTACCATCCATATCCAAATCCGGTCGCAATCCTTAGCCAGGCCTACAAGAATCCCGACGGCATCTCGCGCCCGGCATGCGCCTTCTGCGGATTCTGCGTGCGCCACGGCTGCATGATTGGCGCGAAGTCGCAGCCAACCAACACGCTGCTGCCGATCATTCGAAAACAGAAAAATGTCTCCATCCGGACAGGAGCGCGCGTCCGCCGCATTGCTCATGATTCCGCGCCATCCGGCGCAAGGGCGCGCGGAGTAAATTACATCGACGCCGCCGGCGAAGAGGTCTTTCAGCCAGCGAATCTGGTATTTCTGGCCAGCTGGACGTTAAGCAATAACCGGCTACTGCTGCTTTCCGGAATTGGAACTCCGTACGACCCCGCGACGGGCCAGGGAACCTTGGGAAAAAATCTCACCCATCAGGTACCGGTTGGCGTGGGAATGTTTTTTGAGAAACCGCTGAACCGGTTCATGGGCGCGGCCAGCGCGGGCCTGTCCATCGGTGATTTCGAAGGCGACGTGATCGACAATTCCAACTTGCCATTTTTGCGTGGCGGCGCTTTGACCGCAACCAGAGGCGGCGCACAACCCATTTCCTCGTTTGGCGGCTTGCCGCGCCAGTTCAAATCCCGCTGGGGCGCGGAATGGAAAAAGGCCTCCATGGATTTTTACGACCGCGCGGCCGGCATTCAGGGCTCCGGCGAGCACATCCCGTACCGGAGCAATTACATCGATCTGGACCCCACATACAAGGACAGCGCGGGCGAACCGCTGCTGCGCCTGACGATCAACTGGAGAGATAACGACCGCAGGCTGGCCGAATACCTGACCGCGAAAGCCGTCGAAGTAGCGCGCGCTTTGGGCGTGAAGGAAATCAATCCGTCGCAGGGTTTAGGGGACTACAACGTCACTCGCTACTCAACCACACATTTGCAAGGCGGCACGATCATGGCGTCCTCTCCCGATCGAGGCGTCGTAAATCCGTACTTGCAGCACTGGCAGGTGCCGAATCTCTTCGTCCTCGGCGGATCCACGTTCCCGAATCAGGCCTCCGCAAATCCCACCCCCGGAATTCTGGCGTTTACCTACCGCGCTGCCGACGCCATCGTAGATCGCTATTTGAAGAAGCCGGGACTGCTCGCGTAACGCCCGCCCGCGCTGCGATTGACTCTAATTTCGCATCCGAATAGACTTTCATTGAGACAGTCAAAAAGTTTGCCGAACGGTGAGGCATGAGACAGAAATTCTATGCACTATCCATTGCACTGATCGCTCTCTTGATCGTTGCGGCGCCGCTACCCGCCCACCACGGATACGCCGCATATGACATGACGACCAAACTCACGATTAAGGGCACGGTGACGAACTTTTTGCTGGCGAATCCTCACTCCCAAATCGCTCTGGACGTAAAGAATTCCGCCGGCAACCTCGAACATTGGATCATCGAAGACTCAAACACTGTGCGCGGCATGAGAGCTGGAGGCTGGAACTTCGATTCTCTCAAGCCCGGCGATGAAGTCACGATTAATTACTACCCGGCCAAGAGCGGTGCGCATGCGGGGCTGATCATTGATTTGACATTTCCCGACGGAAGGGTGCTACCTCTAAAAGGTTCGGGGGAGAGAGTCGAGTAGGTTACGGGCAAGATGATGGAGCGCGGAATTATGACCGCTACTAGAGTTGCCCCCGTAAGTCACCCCCTAATCGAGGATTTGTGCGCTTCTCAACATGAATGTGATGTGGCGGTGTTGGGGAATCTTGTTTCATAGGAAATGGGAATGAGGGTTTCAAGTCCGTCAATCGTTAGACAATTCTTTACATTTCCTCAACCACATTCGTTGTATCATCGCTAAAAGTTGGTGCCATTTTCCGTGAGGCTGAGTTGCATCTATCTCCTGATCGGGGTCCCCTGGTTGTTAGTTTTGGCTTGTGCGTATGAGGCGCTCATGTGCGGCTTGAGTTGTCACGGTTGTTCGAAGCTTTCAAGTGACGAGACAGCTTCGCAATCAAGACCCTCCCATTCCGACACGACTTGGCGCTGGCCTCTTTCCTTTTGTTCTCATTATTGTGGTTGTGAACCCGGGATTGTCGCCGCCTAGTGCAACGGACGCGCATTCTTAAGTTCCCTAATTTGGAACTGCGATCTTAACCAATCGCTGAAGTGGAATCGGATGGAGGCGATCGAAATATCTAGGGTGATAGGATGGAACTAACAAGTCAGTGTTCTATACAGGGTTGCGACCAACCGGCCGTAATCGATGTTGGATCGCGTCGTGTTTGCGTTGCGCATTTTGTTGCCAACTCTTACGAGAAACTCGAAAAACTGAGTCACAGCACGCACACGTGGTCCGTAGGGGGAGAGGCTTGGGAATCTGCGCGTAACTTTGTGCGCGAGTGTGTTCAGTCCGCCACCAGCTTTTCTCAAAAGAACACTGCCATTTCTAATCTCGAACGCGCTCGACTCGTGGACATCGCCACCTGGGCCACCGAACTGGGACGACGTTTGCGACGAAGTCCACGAAATACTTTGGCTAACACCATCCGCTTGATCTCGGAAAGGCCGGGCAACTGCTGGGAGGAAGAAACCTACACGCTAGACATCAGCCTTCACGGCGCCCGGACCAAGTGCCGCCACACGGTCAAAAAGGAAGATATCCTGAAGGTTCTCCATCTTGACACTTTAGAGCAGGTGGAAGCGCGTGTCATTTGGCAACGTTCTACAACATCGGGCGCTCAAGAGATCGGCATCGAATTTCTCCACGAGGGAGGCAATCTAAATCAATGACCCGGCAAGAAAGACGTGCTAGTCCGCGATTTCCGGCCAAACCGGGCAGTCACGTTATTTACGTTGAAGGTAGCGGAGGAATCCGGGACCTGAGCCTGGAGGGCGTATTCGTCCTGGACTCGGAACCCCTTTCCGTCGATACGACACTGAGGTTCTCTCTACGGCTTGGAAGTAAAATCATCGAGCTTCAGGGGATTGTGCGGCGTTCCGTGCCGAATGAAGGCATGGCGATTCAATTTACTGAGATATCTCTTGAGGCGAAAAGGCATCTTCGGTTGTACATCGCAAGTCTGTAGTAAATTCGCCCGCAGTGCTGATCCTCAATTCTACGTTTCCCGACAATTGCACATTACCTCAAAAAGGTCGGCGAGAAAGAGTTAATTGATTGTGTCGATCGTTTGAGGATTTGTACGGTTTAACCGCGGCCCGGTCGCCTTTCTTGCGAACTTTGCATTCCCGCTAACCGATCCCATCGTTGCCCCGCAAATATTATTTCGATTTTCCCATTTGCACCCTGTCGAGCCATTTAAGTGCTGACGGACGTGCTGCACTAAACGCTAGCGATGGTAATAATCGTCGGTCATCTCACAAACCAGATGGAAATAACGGGCGGCGGCCATGCGCTGATTTTATCCGGGGCGCGCGTTCCGGCTCCCCCCCTCCGCCGGGCCGCGCGCCCCAAATACAAATCCAACTTCTTCACCCGCCTCTCATACATACATTTCAACCTCGCCAGGGGGATACGATGTGCGTAGGCTCTCCCACTGAACAAATTGGTTTGACATTTAAAATCTCTTCGCGTAAAGTCCTCGTGTCTATGAATCTCGATGTCCAGAAGGCCGCGCAGGGTTTCACATGTTGTCCCTGCTGTACGTGTGTGTCTTCTGGCGCCGGGAGGCTAAAGCTCTAGATATCGGATCATAAACCGAGCAATTCTAGAATCCCACCGCCAGATTGTATCTGGCGGTGGGATTTTTCTTTTTAGGCCTCATTTTTGAGAAACGGTAGTCGCGGACGGTGAAAAACGTGAGTACACAACCGGAAAGAAACACAGTGCAACGGTTCGAGGCGCGGAATCTGACAAGCTCTCCGGTCGTGCAGGAATCGGATAAAGACTTGTCCCTTGCCGAACGGGAGCTCTTGCAGGAGGTTCTGCGCGCCCTCCGCGTCATTCGCTATGGCTCGGTGGTTCCCACGGTCCATGACGGGAACGTCGTGGAGATCCAAAAGATCGAACGAATCCGCAAGGGTTCGGGGAAACAAACGTAACAGGAATTTTGAGTGCAAAATCGGCCCACCCCTTCAGGGGAGGCTGCCCAAAGGGGTTGTGGCCACGCCGACCAGTCAACTGGAGGGTTGGCCGAAAAAATTTCGGAGGAGAGAAATTCTAATGACTGGAATCAAAAGCATCAGTGGAATCTGGAAGACAATCGCAGGATTATTCTTATTGCTTCTCTTAACCACGCCCGGCTCAGCCTGGGCGCAGGGAGAAGCTTCGATCAGCGGTGTCGTCACCGACCCAACCGGCGCCATCATCGCAGGCGCAACCGTAAAAGTACGAAATTCCGAAACTGGAGTGACCCGCACGCTGGTCAGCGATTCCTCCGGCCGCTATGAAGCCTCGTTGCTGTCCGTCGGGAAATATGAATTGACCGCCGAACAGACCGGCTTCCGCACCGAAAGCCGAACCGGAATCACACTGGTTCTCGGGCAACACGCCACGCTGGACGTCACGCTCTCCGTCGGGGGGGTACAACAATCCGTCGACGTAGAAGGAACGGCTCTCGATCTGGCCGTAACCACCGCGGATTTCTCGGGTCTGGTCGGCGAGACGCAGGTCAAGAACCTGCCGCTGAACGGTCGCAGCTACGACCAATTGCTCACGCTGAATCCCGGCGTAGTGAACTACACCTCGCAGCGCTCCGGCGGAATCGGCACATCCAACTCTGTCGTCGGCAACATGTTCTCCGCTTCGGGACGCCGCCCGCAGGAAAATCTCTATATTCTCAACGGCGTGGAATTCACCAGCGCGTCGGAAGTGAACAACACCCCCGGCGGCACCAGCGGCCAGTTGCTCGGCGTGGACGCAGTTCGCGAATTTGCAATCGTGAAGGACGCCTACGGCGCGGAATACGGCAAACGTCCCGGCGCTCAGGTGAACATCGTCACATCCTCCGGCACCAACCAACTTCACGGCAACGCCTACGAGTACCTGCGCAACAGCGCGCTCGACGCACGAAACCCCTTCGATCAGGCGCAAATTCCCAATTTTGAGCGCAACGTGTTCGGCGGCTCCCTCGGTGGCCCGATCAAGAAGGACAAAACATTCTTGTTCGGCAATTACGAAGGCTTCCGTCAGGTTCTCGGCCTAAGCGACGTCACACTCGTGCCCGATGCGACTTCGCGAGCCGCTGCGGTCGCCAGCGTCCAGCCGCTGCTGAATTTGTGGCCCATCGCCAACGGCCCTGAACTGCTGACCTCCACAGGCGGACAAAGCGGAATCGCCGAAGCCTTTAGCAGCCCACAGCAGCATATCCGCGAGGATTTCGGCACCGCGCGAATCGATCAGATTTTCT
>CAZUNI010000044.1:0-35173 GCA_964622265.1 uncultured Acidobacteriaceae bacterium
AATTCAACTACCTTCTTTTCAAGACCCTGTATTAGGTTATGCAACAGCTTCTAGGTGTTCGCAATCGTGGCTTTCAGTCGCCAGGAGTTCAAGAGCTTTTCGGACCTTCACCGGAATTTGCGGAAGGAACTTCGCCTTCTGCTGTTCCGCGGGACTACGTTCTCGTTGAGTCAGGGGGCAGGCTTCCATCGGTGCCAACGAACCCGGCGGTCACTTTCGTTTTCGGTTTAGCCCTCTTGATTCTGGTTCTCCTATTTCACAGCCCAGGCTCCGTGGACTCGTGCGCACCATCCACTTTTTCTTGGCCTGACCTGTTTGGCCGGCTCATCGTGGCGTATGCCTTCCTCGCATTTGGGAGCATCGCTGAGTTCAAGATTGTTGGGGTAAACCGTCCATCGGCTCCCCAGCCCGTGATACCGGCGGTTGGGGCATTCGTCATTGGTGTTGCCTTTACAGTGCTGGGTACAATTCTTTGGAATTCACACGCAGGTTTGGGCGATTCACCGATGTCAAAACTACTGGGATGCCTGTTGCTTCTCACTTTTGGGCCTGGAGGGTTTGTCGCACTAATTTTTAATGGTGGAAACGTCCACAACGACCTGAATTTGGTAATTGCCCAATTTGCAAATCTCATGATCTACACTGGACTTGGATATGTTTTCATGCGTTTCCTGGATTGGCGAAGAATCAACTCCAAGCGAGAGTGAGCGCGGTGCCAACTGACCACATCCGTGTGAAAAACGTGCCCGTTACCTTCCCAGTTGGTCGCGTGCTTTCCAATTCGGGAATTGGCTATAATGCTTGAGAAAAGGGCGGAACAGGATATAAGTAGTACGATTTCAATATGATGATGAACCCCTACGTGCTCGCAACGCTTTTATTTTATGCGGCGAGCCTCGCGCTGTATATCTGGAACCTGCGCGAACCGTCGCGTGGGGCGGGGATTGGTGCGACCGGATGTCTGGTCGGAGGGCTGGTCCTCCACTACCTGGCTCTGCTGGACCGGTCGCGCATGATTCATGCCGTGCCCTATGACGACCTGTTCGGCTCGCTGTCGCTATTCGCCTGGCTGCTGGCTGCGACGTACCTGGGACTCGAGGCGATTCATCGGCGGCGCTCCGTGGGGCCGTTTGTTTTGCCGATCGTCCTGGTGGTCTTTCTTCTCGCACATGCAGGTGAGGCGAGGCCTGTAAAAGCTCCCCCAGCGCATGGTCCTCTTTTTGCGTTTCACGTGACGCTGAATATTCTGGCGTACTCCGCCTTTGCGCTTTCGTTTGTGTTAAGCGTGATCTTTTTGGTGCAGAACCAGCGTCTGCGGCAGCACAAGCTGGGGATCGTTGGATGGCGCTTCCCGGCGCTGGAAGTTCTGGAGACCATGACGCGCAGTAGTGTGCTGATAGGCTGCTGTTCGCTGGCCGCGGGAATGACGGCTGGACTGATCTGGGCGCACCGACTGGAAGGCCGGTATTGGGATGGCGACCCCAAGGTGATTATCACGGCTTTGATTTTGGCGGTGTACGTCGGCTACACGCTGCTGGCGCGGACGGCGGCATGGCGCGGCGCGCGCGCGTCGGCGCTGTGCATTTTCAATTTTGTGTTTGTGATTTTCAGTTACAGTATCGTGAACCGGTATCTTTCGCACTTTCACCGTTATTTCTGATTGGAATTTATCGCAAGGGAATCAGGCAGGCATTTTGTAAATGGAAATTGTTCTCATCGGATTAAATCACCGCACCGCGACGGTGGAGTTGCGCGAGCGCGTGGTATTCAGCGTCGAGCAGGCGTGCGCCGCCGCCGATCAATTGCGTTCGCGGGGTATCCTGGAAGAGACGCTGGTGCTTTCCACCTGCAACCGCAGTGAACTGTATGGCGTGCCTCGTGAGATTACGGCGGACAGCGCCGGAGCTGTGGAGAATTTTCTCGCGTCCTTTCACCAGTTGCCGCCGACGGCTCTCAACTCTTCTCTGTATCGTCATCGAGATCGCAGCGCGGTGCACCATCTGTTTCGCGTCGCTGCCGGACTCGATTCCATGCTGCTGGGCGAGGCGGAAATTCTGGGACAGGTGCGCGAGGCGTATCGAATCGCGCTCGATCACGGCGCGACGGGGCCGGTGCTCAACCGTATGTTCCAAGGTGCGCTCGAAGTAGGGAAGCGCGTTCGCAATGAGACGGAGATTGGCACGCGCCCCGTTTCGGTGGCGTTTGCCGGAGTGAAGCTGGCCGAGCGCATCTTCGGTAAATTAAATAATCATCGCGCCTTGATCGTCGGCGCGGGCGCCACCAGCGAACAGGTCGTGCGCCACCTGTGCGACCGCGGAATCAAGCAGTTGCGCGTCGTGAATCGCACCGAGGAACACGCCGCCGATCTCGCCGCGCGATTTGGCGGAGACGTGATCCCCTGGCAGAACCTGAACGCCGCGCTCGAATGGCCGGACCTGATCGTTACTTCCGTATCAAGCGCGGAGCCGATCCTGACGCGCAAGATCATCGAGCGAGCAATGGCGGCGCGGGGCAATCGTTCGCTGTTGATGATCGATCTGGGCGTTCCGCGCAACGTAGCGGCGGATGCCAACGGCATTTACAACACGTATCTATATAACGTCGACGATTTGACCGAAATCGTCGAGCAGAATAAAAAAGCGCGCGAGGCTGAAATTCCGCGAGCCGAAACCATCATCGAAGAGCAAATCGAGAAATTCATGCACTGGCAGGCAGGCGTCGAGGTTGGCGCTGTCGTGGGCGATCTTCGCGCAAAGCTGGAAGCCGAACGGGAAACTTTCTTGCGCGAACGCCTGGCGGCCATGTCGCACCTCTCGGAAAAGGATCGCGCGGAAGTTGGCAAATTGCTCGAAGAATTTCTCAATCGCGTGGTCATCGATCCAGCCGAAAAACTTCGCGGCACTCCAGAATTGCGCCGCAAGCTGCAGAACCTCGAAGCGCTGCGGGATTTTTTCCACCTTGACCGGGAGAAGCCTTGAAGCCTTTGCGAATTGGAACCAGGGGAAGCGCGCTGGCTCTCTGGCAGGCAAAAAGTATCGCCGAAGCGCTGCGCGTGACCTGCGGCGTCGAATCCGAACTCGTCATCGTAAAGACCTCCGGCGATAAATTTCAGCAGGTGAGCTTTAGCCAGATGGGCACCAAGGGCGTGTTCATCAAGGAACTGGAAGACGCGCTGCTGGAGAATCGTGTAGATTTGGCGGTTCACAGTATGAAAGATGTGCCAACAGAAATTCCCGACGGCTTGACCATGGCGGCAATCTGCAAGCGCCAGGATGTGCGCGACGCGTTGCTCTCGAATAGCGATGCGTCGCTCGCCGACCTGCCCTCAGGAGCGCGCGTCGGTACCAGCAGCCTGCGCCGGAAATCCCAGTTGCTGCACGTGCGCAGCGATTTGCAGATCCTCGAACTTCGCGGGAATGTGGATACGCGCATCGAAAAATTAAAGCGCGGAGATTACGACGCCATCGTGCTCGCTAAAGCTGGGCTCGATCGCCTGGGACTGAGCGCAAATATATCCGAAGTGCTGGCGACCGACGTCAGCCTGCCCGCCGCCGGACAAGGCGCGATTGGAATCGAATCCCGTACGGATGACGCGGAAACACTTGGAATCCTCGCAAGATTGAATGATGGGGAAACGCGCAGCGGAGTAGAAGCCGAGCGCGCCGCGCTGGCGGGACTCGAAGGCGGCTGCCAGGTCTCTATTGGCGCATGGGGGCGTGTGGAAGGCGGAAAACTGACGCTCGATGTCGCTGTGCTTTCTCCTGACGGGAAACAAAGATTGTTCGAAAGAAGCTCTGGCGCGCCGCAAGATGCGGCTCTGCTGGGCGCAGCGACAGCAGCAATCCTGCTGGAACGAGGAGCGGCAGCCCTGTTGGTCCGTGAAGGCCGCGAAACCACAGCATGAGCGCGGACAAGCTACTGGAAGGCAAACGGATTGTGGTAACTCGAGCGATAGAGCAGGCGCGTGAAATCAAGGAGCGTTTGGAGAATCTGGGGGCCATCGTCCTGCTGTTTCCCGCCGTCAGCTTTTCCGAACCTGACGATACCTCCGAACTGGACCGCGCCATCGGTTCGCTCGAAATGTTCGACTGGGTGCTTTTCACCAGCGCCAATGCGGTTCGTTTTTTTGCGAGCCGATGCCGGAATCTGGGACGAAATGTGAACGGTGGCAACCGTTTGCGTTGCGCTGCCGTTGGCCCTGCGACAGCCGACGCTGCGGCTGCGGAAGGCTTCGAAATCAGCTATGTGGCGCAGGAGTTTCTTGGCACGGCGCTGGCTCACGAAATAGGCGGAGCCTTGAACGGCCAGCGAGTCCTGCTGCCGCGCAGCAATCGTGCGGGACGAGATTTGCCGGTGGCGCTAAAGTCTTTGGGCGCGGAAGTAGTGGAAGTTGTGGCGTATCATACGGGCGGAGTTGGCGTGGCGGAGCCGGGAGTTCTGGAGGCGATGCGCGAGGGACGCGTGGACGTTATATCGTTTTTCAGTCCGTCCGCCGTGGAGAACGTGCGAGGCGAACTTGGCGCGGAAGTTCTGTCATCGTTGGGAGCGCGTGGCGCTCTGGCCGCGGTAGGCCGCGTAACGGCAGCAGCCCTGGAAAAAGCGGGACTGCCGGTGGCCATCGAAGCGCCGGAAGCGACGGCGGAGTCCATGGCGGCAGCGATCGTGAACTATTTTTCATCTTCCGCGTCGTCGGTTCCGATGTCGCGAGCGAGGACTTTATGAATTTTCCTGTAACCCGGCCACGCCGATTGCGTCGCAGCGAAGCCATACGCTCGCTGGCGCGCGAAACGCGCGTTTCGACGCACGGCCTGGTGTATCCGATGTTTGTTTGTTCCGGCACAAATGTGCGCAATCCAATCGGTTCGATGCCCGGCATCGCGCAGCAATCGGTGGACAAATTTATCGAGGAGTGCCGCGAAGTCGAACAACTCGGCGTTCCCGGAATTATTTTGTTCGGCCTGCCGGACAAAAAAGACGCGCAGGGCAGCGAGGCGTATGCGGCAAATGGAGTCGTTCAGCGCGCCGTTGAAGCCGTTCGCAAGGCACATTTAAATCTGCTGGTGATGACCGATGTTTGCCTGTGCGAATACACCGATCACGGCCACTGCGGCGTGGTCGAGAACGGCGAAGTGAAGAACGACCCCACGCTGGAGCTTCTCGCAGCCGAGGCATTGTCACACGCGCGCGCCGGAGCGGACATCGTCGCGCCTTCAGACATGATGGACGGGCGGGTGGGCGCGATACGTGAGGCGCTCGACGAAGCCGGCTTCGAAGACATCGCCATCATGAGCTACGCGGCGAAATACTGTTCCGGATTTTACGGTCCGTTCCGCGAGGCGGCGGATTCTGCGCCGCAATTTGGCGATCGCCGAAGCTATCAGATGGACCCGGCGAACGCACGCGAAGCGATTCGCGAAGTCGAACTCGACCTTGCCGAGGGCGCAGACATGGTGATGGTGAAGCCCGCGCTGCCGTATCTGGACATCATCCATCGTGTCCGCGAAACATTCGACGTGCCCGTCGGCGCCTATAACGTGAGCGGAGAATACGCGATGGTGAAAGCGGCCGCCGCGAACGGATGGCTTGACGAAAAACGAGTTGTGCTGGAGATTATGACCGGAATTCATCGCGCCGGGGCCAACATCGTGCTCACCTATCACGCCAAGGATGTGGCTCGATGGCTGAAAGCCTGTTGACATAGAGATTTTCCACCACACACTCATGAACGCACTCAAACCAGTTGTAAATGAACACAGAAAATCCGCGGAAATATTTCGCCGCGCGACGGAAGTTCTCGTAGGCGGAGTGAATAGCCCCGTGCGCGCATTCCGCGCCGTTGGTGGCGATCCCATCATCGTGGATCATGCTGCAGGCGCGCGTCTGTGGGACGCCGACGGCAATGAGTTCATCGACTACGTCTGCTCGTGGGGCGCTCTGATTTTGGGCCACGCGCATCCGAAAGTTGTCGAGGCCATCGAGACGCAGGCTCGCAAGGGCACCAGCTACGGCATGCCCACCGAACTCGAAGTCGAGCTTGCCACGCGGATCAGGAAAGCTCTTCCATCTTGCGAAAAAGTAAGATTCGTCAGTTCCGGCACGGAATCGACAATGAGCGCGGTGCGTCTGGCTCGCGCCGCCACGGGCCGCGATCTGATCGTAAAATTCGAGGGCTGCTATCACGGCCATTCCGATAGTTTTCTATCCGAAGCCGGCTCGGGCCTTGCAACCCTCGGAATCGCCGCATGTCCCGGTGTGCCGCAAGCCCTCGCGGCGCTCACTCTGAACGCTCCGTATAACGATATCGGTGCGGTGCAAAAACTCTTCGATCAAAATCGTGACAAGATCGCCGCCGTCATCGTTGAGCCTATCGCCGCGAACATGGGAGTCGTTCCGCCAGCGCATGGATTTTTGCAAGGTCTTCGCGATCTAACCGCGCGCCACGGCGCGCTGCTGATTTTCGATGAAGTGATCACGGGGTTTCGCGTCTGTTATGGCGGCGCGCAGACCGCGTTCGGTATTTCTCCTGACCTCACCACGCTTGGAAAAATAATCGGCGGAGGTTTGCCCGTTGCCGCTTATGGAGGCCGTCGCGATCTGATGGACCGCGTCGCGCCGCTGGGTCCGGTGTATCAGGCCGGAACGCTGTCCGGTAATCCACTGGCGATGAGCGCGGGAATCGCCACGATGGACCTGCTCGCAGCGCCGGGATTCTATGAATCGCTCAACGCGCGGGCGAAACGTTTGGGGGATGGAATTGCCGCCGCAGTTCGAGAGACAGGCGCGTCCGCCGTGGCTGTCCGTGCGGAGTCTCTTCTGACTTTGTTTTTTTCAGGCGAAACTGTTCGAGATTATGCCAGCGCCAAAAAATGCGACACGAAGCGCTTCGCTGCATTCTTCCGCGCCATGCTGGAGCGCCGAATCTTTATTGCACCCTCGCAGTTCGAAGCGCTATTTGTCTCAGCCGCACATACAGACGCGGACATTGACCGCACGATTTCGGCTTGCCGAGAAAGTCTGGCGATTGCAGCAGTGATCTAAATCGAGATCATCCCACCGGATCAGGAGAAAAAATAATGCCCGACGAACTTAGCGAGCTTCAGGAAAACGCCGAACATGGCCGCGAAAATCCGTCCCTCGCGCCAATTTCTGTAACGATGGCCATCCTAGCGGTGTGCGTCGCCGTCGTGTCCCTGCTTGGACACCGCGCGCATACCGAAGAGGTATTGTTCCAGGCTCGCGCGAGCGATCAGTGGTCCTACTATCAGGCGAAAAATATTCGCCGCCACAATTATGAAATGGCGTTGGACATGCTTTCGCTGGTCGAATTCAAGGACAAGACCGAGGCGGACAAAGTCCGCGCAAAATACACGGCTGAGGCAGAGCGCTATAACAAAGAACAAGCGGAAATCGAGGAGCAGGCGAAGGATCTGGAAAAAGAATCGGCCTTCGAGCAGCGCAGAGCGAACCGTTTCGATCTGGGCGAAGTGTTTCTAGAAATTGCTCTGGTGATTTCCTCTCTGGCACTGTTGTCGCGCAAACTTGTGTTCTGGTATCTGGGAATTGTGTCCGGAATCGCCGGGCTTGTGGTTGCCTTAACCGGCTATCTGCTGCACTGAGTGCGGTGATTCTACGGAGTGGGCGGCGCGCTTCGCAGCTTTAACTGGGCAAGTTCATTTGACAGTTGATCCAGGCGATTCAGAAGCTCCTTGTGCCGCGTTTCATCCGGAGCAGGCTTCTTCGCGGTAAAGGAAATCGTCCCGCTTGGCTCCAGCACAGCAGATTCCACCTCCAGCAGGGAGCCGAACCCCTGCTTGTGTGCGGCGGCTTCGAGTTCCTGCCGAGAGAGCACTTCCTGCGCGAGCCTTCGTTCCATGATTTTCCCATTTTCGATGAGCGTACACGACTCTCCCTCGACGATGCGGTCCAGCTTTTCATGGCGATATAAAAATCGCACGACCAGATAATTGACCAACAGCAGCGTTGCAGCTCCGATGACGCCTCCCGTAACGCTGTTGTCGTCGCCGATGATGGCGTTCTGCACCGTGTTGGAGAGCGTCAGCAGGACCACCAGATCGAAGGGATTGAGCTGCGCAAGTTCCCGCTTGCCCGCCAGCCGCAGCCCGACCACTAGGAACAAATAGACGACTACAGGACGCAGGATTTTCTCCGCCACGGGAATCGCAAGAACAAACATATCGGACCACATTTTGGAATGCATCGAACATCTCCTCGTAAATGGTGAATCTCGCAGTAAGGGTAGTGGAATAATCCCGATCATGCGGCCAGTCGCCTCGGCGAGAGTAGCATGCCGGCTGGATTTCAAGGTACACGGTAGCGGCCGGGTCCCGATGCGAAATTCGTTGTGCCGGGGGAGCCAGTAAGAGTACGATGCGCGAACCGTCCAATGATTAGAACAAAGAGCAGCTTCAAAGGTAATGTTCGCGCCTTCGCCACTATCTTCGCGATGCTTTCCTGCGTAACTCTGTCCGCCCAGCAAGACGCCACGATTGAAATCGATACTCGCAAAGTGGTCCACGAAGTTCCGCGGACAATCTTTGGCGGCTTCATGGAGCCGCTTCGAAGCTCCGTCTATGGCGGAGGAATCTGGGCGCAGCTACTGGAGAATCCCAGCTTCGAAGAAAACCTCTGGAGCGCGGATGCCCTGACACACATGGTGCAAGGCCGCCCGGAATTGGGGCGCTCTTCGAGAATCGGCCTTCCAATCCCCTGGGAATCTCTTTACGCGCAGGGATCGAGGTTCGAACCGAGATTTGGAGACGCGGCGAACTCCTCCCGTTCGCTGCTGGTCATGGGACTCCCCAGAAAACAGGTGGGCGTGCGGCAAGCCATCTATCCGCCGGTCCATCGCGAACTCCGCTACACAGGCAACATCTGGGCAAAGCCCGTCAGTGGCGACAAACGCATCGAAATTTCCCTGCGGCGGCGCGATCATCCTGATGAAGTATTCGTGAGGACTCCAATCGACCTCACGGCAACGGGCTGGAAAAGATACGAATTCTCCCTGGAACTTGCAAAAGGCCAACTCGCCTCGCGAGAGCCGGCCGATTTCGTAGTGGCAGTCACGGGGGACACGCGCGTCCTGATCGATCAAGCTCTGCTCTATCCTGCGGACAATGTGGACGGCCTGAATCCCGAAGCGATAGAAATGGCGAAAGCGCTGAAATTGCCGCTTCTGCGTTTCGGCGGGAATTTCATTTCCGGCTATCACTGGCGCGATGGCGTTGGTCCGATGGACAAGCGCGTCAGCATGCTGAACACCGCCTGGGGCCAGCCGGAATACAATCACTTCGGCACCGACGAGTTTCTCCGCTTCGCCGAATTGATCGGCGCGCAGCCGCAAATCTGCCTGAATATGGGCAGCGGCACCGTCGAGGAAGCCGTCGATTGGGTGAAGTACGTCAACGCAAAATGGGGCAAAAAATCCGGGGGCGTCGTCTGGGAACTGGGTAACGAATTGTGGGGACTGGGCCAGATCGGGTATCCCACCGTTGAAGAGGTTGCTGAGCGCACGCGAAAGTTCAGTGCAGCAGTGCGCAAAGTGGACCCGACCGCGAAATTCATCGCAACCGGGCAGGATCCAGACCGCTACAAGGAGTGGAACGCAGCACAACTGACCTCCGGCCCCGGATTCTATGAATACCTCTCCACGCACATGGTCGTGAACGCCGGCCAGGTGCTGAAGACCGATCCGTCGCCGGAGTTCGTCGCCGAAGCGATGTTCGCAATGCCCGTGGGCATCGAGCGAATGCTGCACGAAATGAAGCAGCAAATCGATGCCGACCCGCGCATGAAAAATGTGAAGCTGGCGCTCACGGAAAATTTGTTCCGTGCGCCATTTGCTCCTTCGCCCCCCGATTATCCGGCGCCTCGCGTTCCGGAGTATCGGAACATGGGAGGCGCGCTCTACCAAGCGGGGATGCTCAACACGTTGATTCGGGCCGCGGACATCACGCCGATTTCGAACATGACCAGCATCGTCGAGTTCGGCCGACTATGGGACAAGCGCGGCATCACGTATGGCGTCCCCAGTTACTGGGCGCTGCGCATGTATTCCAACGCGGATGTGGCAAACCTGCTGGAGACGAAGGTGGATGTTGCCCGCTACGAAGTCCATGACGGGTCTTCGCGCGTTCCCAACGTTGCGGATGTTCCCTATCTTGACGTGGTTGCCGTAGGCAACAAAACGGGCGACGCGGTCACGCTATTCGCCGTGAACCGCAGCCTGGATCGCGATATTGCAGCAAACATCAAGCTGTCCGGCTTTACGCTGCATTCGGCCAGCGGAAAACTTCTCTCCGCTCAGGACATTTACGTCGGCAACGATGACGCCAGTCCGGAAGCCGTCGTTCCCAGGGATTTCACGGAGATCGCCGGCGGGCCAGCGTTTTCGCACACGTTTTCCAAAGCAAGCGTGACAGTCATCGAACTGCGGTGAGACCGCGATGAAGCAGGAATTCCGGCAGGTCCCGATCAGGCTGAGGCGCCTTTGGCCCGGACCGGTACAACCTTGCGCAATCCAGTTTTCAGGAGTCTGATTTCCAGTACGCCGCCGTCCACGGTTGCGCCCACGTTTGCCGTATCGATTTCAGACGGCAAGTCCAATACCAAAAAAATTCGATTGGGCTCATCTTCCGTTTGCTCCGAACCTGCGCGTCGTTCCCCCGTGATGCACACCGAGTGCTGTGCAACCCGGACTTCCACGTCTTTCTCGTTAAATCCCGGCACGGCGGCATAGACGATAAGTTCGGATTCCGTCTCGGTGATATCCGCAGGGACATACAGAAAGATTTCCGATTCCGCACGGAGCCAGTCCTCGGCGTCATGCCCGTGCGCAAAATCTCTGCGCTCATGAAATTCATAGGCGCGAGCCGCAATCAGCCCGTTGATCTCCTGCGTGAGATCGAAAAATGGATCGCTTGCGGAAATGTTTTGGGGCAATTCGTTCAGGGTCGTCGCCGATTCATCCGGTTCCGTGGTTACGGATGCTAACGGTGGTTTCTCCAGTTGCGGTCGTTGCGTGGGCTCCAGGTCGTTGGCCGGGTAGAATTGTTCGATCGGCAATATCTGAACGGCGTAACGGACCTGTTCCGGTGGCAATCCCGAATCTTCCTGAAGCGGGCGGATCACTTTGGCGTAAATCTGAATAGGCCGTTTAAGAAAGACTTCCTGTCCCGGTTGCAGTGGCTCAATGATTGACATGGCAGGACCCTCCGTTCGTAGAAGGCACTATTATCGGCTGCGGTCCTTCAGGCGTCCACTCGTTTTTCCCTGCGGCCCCTGAGGATGGCTATTGCCCCTCCCATCGTTAGCCAATATGGTCCAGGCCGATACAGAGACCGACTGCCATTTTTTAACGCACTTCGCTCCGCTTCACTTTTCGCAAAGGGGATATCCGGCAATGGTTGCCTATCTTTTTGGTTACTCTGGGCAGATTAAGCCAACTACCAAATACACATCGCCCCAGCTTATTTGTTGCCAAAATAACTCATCCAAATTCATAAAGTTGTGAATTCCACCGATCCCATCTGCGCTGGCCTCGCGATTGCTCTTTCCACTCGCGGGGAACGAATCATGGACAGCGGTTATTACGTGGCTTATGCCGGGCTTGCTTCGCGGATGCAGGCGCTCGATGTTGTGGCCGCCAATCTGGCGAATGCTTCAACAACTGGATTTAAGGCGCAGGATCCTTTTTATCTTGCGCTCGCGGCGGCGCAGGACGGAGAAATTCTCAGCCCGCTCAATCAGGCCGTGAACCAATTTGGAATTTTAGGCGGAAGTCAGGTGGACCTCCGCTCCGGGTCGCTGGACTTGACTGGAAACAACCTCGATCTGGCGATGGAGGGCGCAGCATTTTTTTCGGTGCAGACGCCGGGTGGTATTCGCTACACGCGTAATGGAGGTTTTCATCTGAATGCGGCACGGCAAGTCATCACGCAGGACGGCAATCTGGTCTTGGCGGAGCAGGGAACCACCACAATTCCCATTACGCTCCCAACAGGCATTCCGTCAGTCAGTCCGGACGGGACCGTATCCGTGGATGGCGGCCTTGTCGCGAAACTGCACATCGTCCAATTTGCGCCGGAAACTACCCTCAATCCGGAAGAGAATTCGAACTACGTTGCTCCGGCCGGGAGTGAACTCCCGCCATCAGGGAACAGCGTCCGTGAGGGCATGCTCGAATCTTCGAACATCAACCCCGTGGCTGGAGCCATAAGTCTCATTCTGCTCCAACGCCAGGCTGACATGTTGGGGCGCGCGATTACCATTTTCAGCACGGATTTCGACCGTTCGGCTGCGCAGGATTTGCCGCGTGTATAACTTTTTGGAGGTCCGAGTAAACATATGATTCGCGCCCTATATACCGCGGCCAGCGGAATGCAGGCCCAGCAACTCAACCTTGATAATATTGCGAACAACCTTTCGAACGCCTCGACAACGGGCTTTCACTCCCGGCGATTGGAGTTCCAGGATCTTATTTACCAGAATACGGTTGTCGCAGGAGCTGCCGCTACACAGCAGACCACGCTCCCGGCGGGCCTGCAGGTCGGCCTTGGAACCCGTCCGGCATCTTCGGAAATGCTTCAGGTAGAAGGAAATTTCGACGCCACAGGGAATCCGCTCGATCTGGCGATTCAGGGGCAAGGTTTTTTCCAGATTACCCTGCCAACCGGCGATTTGGCGTATACCCGCTCCGGAGCGTTTCATCTGGACCAGAACGGCAACATCGTTGACTCCCAGGGAAATCCGCTGACGCCAAACATTACAATCCCGTCGAACGCTTTGTCGATTACGGTGGGAACCGACGGTACGGTGAGCATCACGCTGCCGGCGCAGGCCCAGGCCCAGCAAGTTGGCGCCATTCAACTGGCGACGTTTGCCAATCCCGGCGGCCTCAATAGCATCGGTCAAAATTATTCGCAGGTGACGACGGCTTCCGGCGACGCGATTCTCGGCACGCCCGGAGGGTCCGACGGCGTTGGCACAATCCAGCAAGGCAACCTGGAGGAATCCAACGTTAGCGTGGTAACCGAGTTCGTCAACATGATCCTCGCGCAACGCTCCTACGAAGCGAATTCGCGCGTGATTCGCGCGGCGGACGAAATGTTCCAGACCGTGAACGGCCTGACGCAGTAGGGGAGCCCCTGAAATGAGTGTTGAAAAAAATATTGGATTTATGAGCGCAGTATTTGCGGCCACATTTTTTCTTGCGGGGGCAGCACAGGCATCGCGCATTCCGAAAATCGAACTGTTGCGGGAAGTCACCCTCGCAGGCTCGCGCGTCCAGCTGTCCGATTTGTTGCCTGCAACTGCGCCGGAGTCTTTGCGCGAACGCGCGTCGGAAATCGCCATGGGCTCTACTCCTCTGCCCGGTAGTACACGCGTTTTGGAGCACGATGCAATTGAAAGCCAGGTCAGTCCAAATGGTGGCATCCTTACGGAAGTATCGATCCCCGAGCGCATTGTCGTGCGCACGGATTCTCGGCTCATTACTGTAAACGAAGTTTTTGAAACGATCCGCGCAGCCCTTGCGCAGAAGGGGCTGATTTCGGCCGACACGTTGCGTCCTGAAGATATTTTGCTCGAGTCGCAGATTTTAGTCGGCCCGGGAGATTCTGGACTGCAGGTCATGCGCATGGATATCGATCGCGGACTTCGCCGCGCGCGCTTTCTGCTGTGGCCCTCGCGCAGTCCCAAAGTCATTCCCTTTTTCGCGACGGCCAAACTGGAAGGCGATCTGCCCGGCTTGCCTTATCGCGCTCCTGCTGATTTGAGCCACATCGCCAACGCGCGTGCCATCGTCCCGGCCGTTGCCCGTTCCGTGAATGCGGAAATTCTGGTGGGGCAGGGCGAGCGCGCGACGCTCCTGCTCCATTCAGAAGCGCTGCGAATGTTTGTCGATGTGGTTTCGCTGGAGCGCGGAGCGCTCGGCCAGCAGATTCGCGTGCGCATGGCGGAAACCGGAAAAATCCTCAACGCGAAGGTGGATGGACGATCCCATCTGGAAGTGACATTTTGAAACGGAGCAGGATCGTGGGTCTGATTTGTCTATCTCGCAGATATGTTGCGCTGAGACTGGTTCTTGTTTCAATTGCGTTGCTCACGCCGGCTCGCTTGCATGCGCAGCTGAAGTTTTTCAAGAAACCGCAGAAGCCCAGCGATGTGCAGACCTCTTTGGGCGATTACCTGACGCGCGTCAGGGCCCTCGGCGCGCAGGAGCAGCGCACCACCGGCAGTTTGTGGTCGCCGTCGGCGACCATGAGCGCCACAGCCAGCGATTACAAGGCGCGCCATGCGGGAGATTTGCTGATCATCCGTGTTGTGGATAGTTTTTCCGCCACCAACAACGGTTCGGCCCAGACGGCGCGAACGTTCAACGCCTCCTCCGGCGTCGGGGCTTTATTCGGAACCCTCCCGGCTTCTAGCCGTTTGCAAAATCTGTTTTCGCCGACATCCACACAAACTCTGAATGGCAAAGGGCAGTCGGCGCTGAGCTCGACGCTGTCAATCAGCCTTGCCGGGCGCGTCGTGGAGGCGCTGCCCAACGGTGTGCTGGTTGTGGAAGCGGCGCGCGATCTCACCGTTGGTAACGATCGGCAGACCATCGTACTCAGAGGACTGGTGCGCCCCGGCGATGTCGCTTCGGACGGCTCGGTACTTTCTTCGTTGGTTGCGAATCTAGAGGCCGAAGTCCAGGGCAAAGGCGTGGTCGCGGACGCGATTCATCAGCCGAACGTGGTTATTCGAGCATTGCTAAAAGTTCTGGGGTTCTAAGAGGATTCATGACATTCCATCGACGCATTTCGTTCCTCCTGATATTCGCTTTCATCGCATCCCCGTCGAAGACGCGCGCAGCGGAAGAGAAAATTCACACCGCGCGCCTGAAGGACATCACCACCGTCGAAGGCGTCCGCGACAACATGCTGGTGGGATACGGACTGGTCGCGGGCCTCAACGGAACCGGCGACCGCCAGCAGACGATTTTTTCCACCCAGACTCTGGCCAGCATGCTGCAAAAAATGGGCGTTACCATTGCCGCCCCTTCAACGATGCTCGTACACAATATCGCGGCGGTGTTCGTCACCGCGACGTTGCCGCCGTTTGCCCAGCCAGGCATGCGCATCGACGCCACCATCTCTTCCATCGGCGACGCGAAAAGCCTGGAAGGCGGGACATTATTGCTGACGTCTCTCTACGGTCCTGACGGGCAGGTGTACGGCGTCGCGCAGGGAGGGATGGTGCTTGGCGGTTACAGCGCAGGGGGCCGCGCCAGTGCGAAAGTGTTGAACCATCCGACCGTGGGCCGAATCGCGGGAGGAGTCCTGGTCGAGCGCGATACGTCCGTCACCCTTCGTGACGTCACCACAGTTTCCCTGCTGCTCCAAAATCCGGATTATTCCACCGCCCGCAACATCGCGACAGTCATCAACAAGGAGCTGGGCAAGGAATCCGCGCACGCCGTGGACAGCCGCCGAGTGGAAGTTACCGGTATAGAGAAGGGGGCAGACTCGGTGCCGCAGTTTCTGGCGCGCATCGAGGAGCTGCAAGTCGCATTTCGCACGCCGGCCAAGGTCGTCGTGAACGAACAGGAACCGTCGTCATGGGCGCGGACGTTTCGCTGGGTCCGTGCTCGATTCTGCATGGCAATCTCGCCATCGAAGTGACCACCCGAACGGAAGTATCGCAACCGGTGACACTCGGGCAGGGACAAACAGAAGTGGTCCCCCAGACAACCGTGAAGACTCAGGACGGTCCGGCGCAAGCGATTCATCTGGAAGAGGGCGCGACCGTGGATGAGTTAATCCGCGGCCTGCAGTCAATTGGAGCCACCGCCCGAGATATCGTAGCGATTCTTCAGGCAATTAAAGCTGCCGGCGCTCTGCAGGCTGAACTGGAGGTTCTGTGAGCCCCACAGCAGACATCTTTACTCCGAGCCGCTTGAATCTGCCGGTCAATGCATTCGAATCGAATCGCCCTTCAAACGCGGCAGGCCTGAAATCGCCGCAGGGTCAGAAATTGACCAAGGCTGCCGGGGAATTCGAAGCCATGCTTCTTCAGTCGCTGTGGAAGTCCATGAAGGATACGTTCAAGTCAGATGGAGACCCCGATTCCGATCCTACATTAGAAAGCTATGACGATCTGGGAATTCAGGGCCTCGCTAGCGCCGTGGGAAATGCCGGAGGGCTTGGAATTAAGGCAATGATATTAAAGCACTTAGTGCCAGCATTGTCCGGTTCGAATCAGGGACGTCCAGCGGTCTCTTGACTGAAGTGACGTCCTGTCAAAGGCTTATCTAGGGGTGCGCGAAGTGGATGGGGACGTGCTGCTAAAGGTTCGGGCCGAAATGCCGATGGGCTAGGTGAAGGAAGAAGAAGGGGAAAAGTTACAGTCCTCTCATTCGCGGCCGAAAAGAACTCCAATTGATAGATTTGGGGTCTCGGCGGGAGGAAAGACAGAGATGAGAATTGATCCACAGATTCCGGCGGCAGAAAATACGGGAACGAGCCGCGTTGGTGATGCGCAGTCAGGGGCAGCGAAGGGCGCGTCCACTCCCGTTACGAGTGGGCCCAACGACACGGTGCAATTGTCGTCGGGGCAGGCGACTGTCCGCCAACTTGTCACCCAACTTAGCCAGATTCCAGACGGCCGGCAGGACAAGGTTAACGCGCTTGCCGCACAAATCCAGTCCGGCAATTTCCAGCGCAGCAACGAGCGGGTGGCCGGAGCGATCACCTCGCAATTACTGGGCGGTCAAACGTAGGCGCAAGTGCAGGGAAGAAGCGTACGATGGCGGAGATTTCACCTCCCCGTATCGAATCCATTGCGGACCCGGGAACAGGGCCTCAAGACCAGTCTGCCCAAAGACAACATGCCAAGGCCGCCGTCGCGGCGAAGTCGGCGTCGGCCCAAACACCGGAGATCGGGTCTCCCGGAGAAGACGAGAAGCACAAACTCGACGAAATGGCATAGCCCATGAGCGCTGAAATCGATCAGTATCTTTCACTCCTCGATCGGCGCCTCAGCCTCCTGCGTGAACTGGCGGAGCAGTTGGTGGCCTGCCGCAAAGAATTTGTTTCAATGAACTTGGAAGGCATGTACGGCCGCATCGCGCAGCAGGAAGATATCTGCCGAAAGATCCAATCGCTACAGCCGGCCATGAACTTCATTCAACAAACCTGCGCTAGGCAGTTGCAATTGAAGAAGCTGGATGAACCTCGCACGCCCGAGGATGCAGCGGGCGCCAAAAGACTTCGCGAGGTGATGAGCGACTTGCGGAATACGCAGGACGAAGTAAGCCGATTGAATCGAATTCATGCCGCCTACCTTCACCGCTGCGGTAGGACCGTCAATATGCTGATGAACTACCTGGTGAATTACGCTTTCACTTATGCGCGGCCCACAGGACCCGTAATGCCGACGCAGCCGGGCGCGGGGAGGAGCTAAGACATGGGCAGCCTTTACGGAAGTCTTGCGATTGCCCTAGGCTCGCTAGAGGCCGACCGCGGCGCCATTGAGATCACGAGCAACAACATCGCCAATGTGAATACCCCGGGCTATTCGCGGCAACAAATCAATTTGTCCGACAATCCGCCGATACAAGTCGGCGGCGTGCTGTTCGGCACCGGCGTGACCCTGGATCAAACCACCAGCGTCCGCGACAATCTGCTTGAACGCCGCCTGGATCAGGAGAATCAGACTGCCAGCCAGCTCAACGCGTTCCTGGGGCCGTTGACACAAGTTCAAACGCTATTCAACGAAACCGCGGGGACCGGGCTGCAAACACCGTTGACCGCGTTCTTCAACAGCCTCACGCAGTTGTCTGGCAATCCCACCGACTCGGCATCCCGCCAGGGCGTAATTACCGCAGGGCAGAATCTTGCAACTGCGTTCAACCAAACTGCCAACAACTTGCAGGCGTTACAAAGCAATACGGACCTGGGCGTTCAGCAGTCGGTCACTCAAATCAATGGCCTGACGACCCAAATCGCTTCATTAAATACACAGATCAGCGGAGAGGAAGGCTCGGGACTCAATCCCGGCGCCGCCCTGGACCAGCGCACGCAGCTGGTGAGGCAATTGTCCGGGCTGGTTGGCATCACCGAAGCCGACGCCGGCGACGGGAGCCTGACGATCGCGACTACGAACGGCGCCGCTCTGGTGGTTGCGGGACAGAGTTTTGCGCTCACTACGCAGATCAATCCGAATACGACTTATCACGATGTCTATTCGCAGGGGGCCGACATCACTTCAAGCATTATCGGCGGCGCGCTCGGCGGACAGATCCAGGCTCGCGATCAGGAGATCCCGTCGATCCTGAACAAGCTGGACACCTTTGCCTACAGCGTGGCCAACTCGGTAAACACCCAAAGCAAGGCCGGTTTCGACGCCAAAGGAAACGCCGGCGTAAATTTTTTCACGCAGCCCACGTCGCCAACGGGCGCCGCTTCCGGGCTCTCGGTGGCGATCACCGATCCGAATCTGGTTGCGGCAAGCTCAGATGGCACGGTAGGCAGCAACGGCAATGCGCAGGCACTTGCGGACCTCCAAAATCAGACCATCGTGGGCGGCCAAACTCCGGCCAACTATTATTCCGGCCTGGTCTTTCAAATCGGCAACGATGTTTCCCAGGCGCAGTCGGAGCAAACCGCCGTCGGATTGGTGCAACAACAATTACAGGACCAGCGCGGCGCAGTCTCCGGGGTTTCGCTCGATGAGGAAGCGGTGAACCTGGTTCAATTCCAGAGCGCGTATCAGGCGTCCGCCAATGTGGTCAATGTGATCAATCAGCTTCTGACGGCCACCCTGGCCATCACTACGTCGTGAAATTGCCATGAGCCTGCGAATTAATCCCAATCCCGCACCGGACCTGCTCGCTGCCATCGCCCTGAACCGGCAGTCGCAAAATACTGCCCTGCAGCAGCTTTCCACAGGCCTGGCGGTAAATCACCTCTCGGACAATCCCGCGGCAGCGGCGGAAGTCACCCTCAATCATGCTCAAGTCAGTCAGGACACCCAGTACCTCCAGAACATTACGAATCTGACGGCACAGAGTAATACCATCGATTCCACATTGAGTTCGGTGGTAACGGCGGTGACGCAGGCTATTTCGCTCGGGGTGGAAGGAGCGAATGGGACCCAATCGAGTGCGGACCGCCAGGCGATTGCCCAGCAACTCACGGGAATCCGCGATCAGGTGTTGAGCCTTGCCAACCAGACCTATCAGGGTAATTACCTGTTTGCGGGGACGGCGACATCGACGCAGCCGTTCGTTCTTGATCCCACCCAGCCGACTGGCGTGAAATATAACGGCAACGCGAATACGAATAGCGTGACGATTTCCAGCGGGAATGAGATTCCCGTCAATGTCCCCGGAAGTCAGATTTTTACGAACCCTGCCGGGGATGTCCTCGGCGCGCTCAACGGACTGATCACGGCGCTGCAGAACAATTCAGGTCTTGCGGCGGCAAACACCAATTTGACGCAAGCGGCTTCCCAGCTGAATAGCCAGCGCGTTTTTTACGGAAACACTTTGCAGCAACTGCAGACCGCGCAGACTTCCCTGACCACGGACAAACTTCAGCTTGCCCAACAGGAGAATTCGCTGGTCGGCGCCGACCTGGCCGCCTCCATCACCAATCTGGAACAAGCCAACACCGCCACCAGCGCCATTCTGACCGCCACAAACCAAATTCTTTCGACGCTGAACCTGCTGAACTTCCTTAAGTAGCCTGCCGCGTTGCGGAAAGCGCCCTCCGGCCTATTGAACCGTGACCGTCACCTGTGTGGATATCGCGATCGTTCCCGAAGTTCCAGTCACCGTAAAAGTGGCAGCGCCTTTGGGCGTTCCTGTGTAAGTGGAAGCCGAATTTCCACTGCCCCCGCATCCGATCAGCAATGCAGCCAGCGCCATAACCGTGAGGTATGAACCGAACACCAATCTGCGCGGAGTTGCATTGCCGCCCGTCGGAAAGCCAATCGCTGTCAGCGCCAATGCTCCAAGGATCATGAGTGCTCCCCACGGCCAGGGATTCCAATTGAGCGGCTGCGGCGGCAAGTTGGAACTCGATGTCCCGAACGTGAGCTGGACCGTGCTGCCGTTCGGCAGCGGTCCCGGGGTAAATGGGTTGCTACTGAATTGGCAAGTCGATTTCGAGGGCAGTCCCGCGCAGCCCAGGGCGAAGGAAAGATTGGACCCGCTGGCCTGCATAGCTGTGAGATTGATGATTACGGTTTGGCCGGCAATCACGAATGGAGAAGTTGTAACCGGGGCAAACGCCGCAATATACACCGATTGGCTTACGGCCGTGGATGTGCCGCCGGCGAAGCTCGTGTCACCGCCATAGGCCACCAAAATCGAATGAGATCCCACGGAGAGGGAAGATGTCGTAAAAGTTGCCATGCCATTGCCATTTAACGTGCTCACTCCCAACGATGTCGCCCCATCGAGGAAGGTGACCGTGCCAGTCGGCGGCCCGACCGGCCCGGTCACCGTTGCCGTGAATGTTACCGATTGTCCGGAAAGAGCAGGGTTAAGTGAGGATGACAACGTGACAGCGGTCGGTTTGCCGTTAATTATCTGTACGATTGCCTGTGACGTGCTGGAGCTAAAAGTTCCATCGCTCTCATATTGAGCCGTTATTGGATGGGAACCCACGTTCAACGGGGAGGGACCGAATGTGGCTACACCATTCGAGTTCAAGGAGATCTCACCAATTGGTGAGCCATTGTCCAGGAGGATTACAACGCCGGTAGGTGGCCCGCCAGCGCCAGAAACTGTAGCCGTGAATGTCAGTTGCTGACCGTACACCGCAGGATTGATTAGCGACGTTAGCGTCGTCGAACTTGGTATGGTGTTGACAACCTCCAGTAACGGCGCGGATGTACTGATGCCGAATGTCGCATCGGCATTGTAGGTGGCCGTGATTGGGTTGGACCCATGGGACAGTATGGATGTGGTGAAGGTCGCGACACCGGCATTCAATGTGCCCGAACCCATGGGAAGACCTCCCTCCGAAAAAGTCACTGTACCGGTTGGGGTTCCACCCGCGCCGCTCACTGTTGCTGTGAATGTTACGGCCTGACGAGTGAAGGCAGGATTCAGCGACGAAGTAACCGTAGTCATGGTCGTCGCGCCAGCCGTCACCTGCTGCGTGACCGTTGCTGAGACGCTGCCGGAAAAATTCAGATCGCCATTGTAGGTCGCAGTCATCGAATGGGAGCCGACAGCCAGCGGCACGGTGGCAGTAAAAGTTGCCACACCCGTGACGTCAAGGCTGATTGGCTGCGGCAAATTGCTGTCCAATGCGAATGTCACCGTCCCGGTTGGCGGTCCCCCTGCACCGGTCACCGTCGCAGTAAACGTCACCCACTGGCCACTCACGGAGGGATTTGGCGACGATACAAGGGCTATTGCGGTTATTTTTTTCGTGACGACTTGCGTGAGCGTCAGGGATTTGCTTGGGCCGAAGTTCGCATCGCCTCCATACTGCACTGTGATCGAGTGGGGAACGCCGATCAGCGAGGATATCGAAAAGGTTGCTATCCCGCTGGAGTTCAATGTACTTACGCCGAAGGGAGTCCCCAAATCCATGAATGTCACAGACCCGGTAGGCATTCCGCCGGTCAAACTCGTCACGGTCGCGGTAAATGTCACGGATGTCCCCGCGACCGAAGGGTTCAAACTGGATGTGACTGTCGTAACAGTGGATGCGGTGCCCCAGTAGGTAAGCAGGTTGCCAACATCGATCGAACCGAGGCCCGTGACTTCATCGTAGCCGGTCCCAACCAGATAGCCGTCCAAGCCGCCGGTCTGGCCCGTGGGACTGGGCGTGCTGTTATTGCACATGCTTGGAATCGTTACGTCGCAGCCGGAAACGGCGCTGGTGGCCACTGTGACGTCATGAAAAACGCCGTTGGGTGGGCTGGCGGCCAATCTGTAAAGATTCGAATTGAGCTCGCCCTGGGGGGCGCCGAATTTCTGGTTGAGAAGCGCTGTAATGCCTGCCATGTCCGGAGCGGATGCCGATGTTCCGCTGAAAAATACAAATGAAAAACCGCCATTTTGCATGGCGCATCCGTACCCTGCGGCGGCGAAACAGGCGAAATAGCCATCATGGCTGGAGGAACTGAATGCAATATCGGGAGTATATCGGCCCATGGTGCCGGGTACGCCAGTTCCAGCTTGCCAGGAAGGTGTGGGTATGAAAGCGCTGACGCCGCCACCCGAGGCGAGCACCACGGGTTGGCCGCTGGAATTCTGCGGATCGTTCCAGCCACCCTCGGGGATATAGCTGAGTGCGGATTTGTAATTCGTCTGGTTCCCCGCCCAATATTGGCCTGGGTTGTTCCAATCGGCGAACTCCGTGCCGCCGACACATGTTACGTGGCTCGACGCGCAAATGTAGTTGGGGCTAAGGATTTGAGTGGCTGGAGGCGCACTACCATGCGGATCGCAGCCGGCCGCGCCCGAATCTCCTGAGGAAACGAAAATAGAGATGCCTTCCATGGAGGCCTGGCTGAACAGGGAATCCCAAAAATTGACTGCAGCTTGTCCGCTGGGACTGCTCTCGCACCCGCCGAAGCTGAGGGTCATAATGTAGGCTGGGACGGGACTCGTATCGATCACATATTCGCTTGCGACGGATATGCCCCCGCCGGAACTTGCGCTGACTACAAGATCGATTGTAGCGCCGGGCGCGACGCTGCTGGTTCGGGTGACGTCAAGGGTGGCCTCGCCCTGAGGTGCCGAAGCATTGCCACTTGCCGGCGGAGAGGTTTGTGCTGGGCCGGGATCGACGCCATTGGGCGGAACGATCTCAATGGCAGCATGAGGCGTTATGCCGGACAGAGTCTGGAAGTTCAAAATATCCTGAGGATTGACGCGCGATAACCCGATGACGGCGATGGTCTGGCCCGCGCCGGTGTAAGTTCCGGTTGGAATGTCATAGATGGTCGCGAAATCGCTGGGGAATATGAAATGCTGGCCGTTGGAAGCGGTGAAATCCGGGACATCTCCTTGCGCCGCATTGCTCACTGGAACCTGGACAGAACCCATTTCGTGCATGGGACGCACATCAGTTGTAGAGAGGCCGCTGATCGATTTGATGACTCCTGCCAGGGCCGCCGGAATTTGTGGCTCGGCCGCGATTGAGAACCGGTTTTCGCCATCCACAAGGTAGAAATGAATCTCGGCCCCGAAAGCATTGGCGACGGCCGAGGCCGGGCCGTTGAACAGGATTCTCACGCGGCTGTTGGAGATGGAATCGAAATGCAGATTCTGCGATTGTAGCCAGTTCGTAATCGCGTCCAGGTCGTGCTGCGACGCTCCAAAGCGCTCGCCGATTTCCAAAGGCGTGAGCCAGTGATGGTAATTGGGCGATGCAGGATCCAGTTGTTCCTTGAGCAATTGGTCGAACTCCTGCTGCACCTGCGGCGGGCGAGCCAGGACAAGCTCGATTGGGCTGACCTGCAGATCGGCAGGGACTGCACCGGCATCATTCTGATCAGACGCCCAGGCAGGATGATGCCCGGTGAGAGAAACGCGATTTTCGGGTTGGACTGGAGCGACGACAAGATCGCGCGTTTGCGCATAGGCCGGAAGCGCGACGCACAGGGACGTTGCGAGTATGCAGAGCAGTCGGAAATAGAACGGAAGGGAAGAGCGTGCTTCGCGCCTCATTGGCCCTGCACACGAAATCATCCATATCCTCCGGACGCGACCGGAATTTCCTGTGCCGCTCGCCAAATCGTCCAGCAAACAACCCTTCGAGTTATACCGCCAGTGTATCCTTTTGAATTGTTCGACCAGGATGCCTGCCCCAATCTATGTACCTAGTACGATAACAATAACAATCGAGCATGTAAATTGAAGGAAATCCTTTTTAGAGGGAAGTAAACTCATGCATTAATTTACATACCGCAAAAGCTACTACTGAAGTTTATTGAGTGTCAGGAGGAAAGAGCTTGGTGGCGCGGTTTTTTAGATGTTTGGGAGAGCGTCCATGTGCGGGGTACATGTCTGGTTGAAGCCCCGCTCTATCATTTTCAATTACGTGGTTTGGTGATATGCGCTTACCCAACCCTGTAGTCCCGCGAGGTGTCGCCTCTGGGATTCGATCTGCATCTTGCGGGCCAGCATCACGCAGCGAACTTTTTCCAGTGCCAATTGAAGAGCGCAGAGATTTTTGACGTATTCCGCAACTTCGCAGCGCAGGCCGGCGTCGAGCGTTTCGCTGCGGGCGGCGTCGCCGATTTCAGGGGCGATGTTCGCCAGGCGCCGGGACACTGCTTGCAGGTCGCCATCGGTAATATTCCCGCAGCCTTGGACAAGATTTTCCACCCTTTGTAAAAAGTCGCGCAATTCATTGTTAGCGGCGAGAAAGCGTTCGTGCTTTTGGTATTCCATCATGCGCTCCATTGAAGCTGAGGGATTTCCAAATCCTCGTTTGGCGGGCTTGTGTCGTTTACTTGGCTCGCGCCACTGGACCAGCCTGTTGGCGGAGCAGGCTGCTCGCTCGGCGGCAACTTGTTGTCCGCTTCAAACCAGGCCTGGCGCATGCCGCCGTACAATTCAATCAGCTCCTCAATACTTTCGCGTGACGCTGCAATGTTCGCCTGCACAATCATTCCGCGGGTTATGTCGTAGTAGTGTTCAAAAATCTTCGCGGCATCTCCACCCTGCTCGAAATTCAGCACGCTTTGCAGATGACCGATCGCCAGCAGGGCATGATTGAGTTCCGAAACGCGTGCTTCCACATTACCGTTCTTCAGCGCCTTCAGCGCCCTTGCAAAATCCCGCAGAATCGTGTCATAGAGCGCGACGATCAATCCGACGGGCGAAGCGCCACTGGCCGCCGCCTGCTGGTAACTCAGCGTGGGATTATTTCCCATTATGCAATGCTCGCAAGTTGCTGGCCCAGTTGCTGTTGCAACAGCGGAAGTTCCTGCAGCGTGACGTTGACCTGGGCGTAAACCGCTGTGAGATTCTGTGTTTGAGCCGCCAGGGCCGCTTGCAGGTCCGAGATTTGGTTCGCCAAATCGCTGGAAGAAGATGTGTATCCCTGGGAGTCAAGTGTCAATTGACCGGTCGTCGGGTCATTCAGATTTGTCAGCACTGAATTTAGATTCGCTGCAAAGCCGGTGGAAGCCGTCTGCAAGAAGCTCTGAACACCGGACAAATTCGAGGAAAGTGCTGAGGATAGCGTTGCGGAATCAACCGACAGCGTGCCGTCGTTGTTTACGTTGATGCCGAGGTTGGTCAGGTTCACCGAACCGCCGTTTCCCGATGTCGAGTATGTAATGGCGGAAAGCAACTGCTGCTGAGCGTCGCGCAGCGAGTTGTCTCCTTCGAGCGGCGGCGCGGTTCCATTTCCGGCGACTGCGAATTGCCCATTAATGGCGGTAATCGCCGTGTTGTAAGCGGAAACAAAATTGTTAATTGCGCCGCTGATGCTGGTAGTATCCGGCGCCACTGTGAGCGATGCCGGCGTACCACCGGTAGGCGCCCCGAGGGTCAGGGTCACTCCAGGAATCACGTTGCTTACCGTGTTGGTGGCGCTGCTGATGGGCACGCCGTCCACCGTTAGCACGGCATTTGTCCCCGCTACAGCCTGTGTGAAACCGATGGACGAATCATTGGAAGCCAAATGAAAGCCCCCGGTGACGGTTAGGTTTCCGGGAGCGCCCGAAGCTGTGCTGACAATGGCCAGCCGCGCCCCATTGGCATCGTTAATGACGTTTGCCTGCACAGCGGTCGTTTGGCTGTTGATGGCCGCGGCGATTTCGGAGAGCGTATTGTGAGTGGAATCGGTCGTAACCGTTGCGACCTGCGAGCCGCCAGCCGAAATCGTAAACGTGTCTCCCGTCGCAAGGGGGGTAGTGCTGGCTACTACGGCTCCCGAATAATACGATGACGTGGTTGCCAGGGAGGTGATCGCAATCGAGTGAGCGCCCGGGGACGCCGCGGACGTCGCGGTTGCGTTGACCGCACTTGCATTGGAGGAACTCGCAACTTCGGAGCTAAACACACCGAGCGGATCGTTCAAGGCGTTGATCGCAGTTTGCAGGGCCGTCAAATCCGACTGGATCGGCGACAGGGCCGAAAGTTCGCTGCCAATGCCGGTCTGCTGCGATTGCAGGTTGGTGATTTGACCCTGCTGGCCGGCCAAGGAAAGTTGTACAAATGAATTAACATTAATGCCCTGGCCTAGTCCGGTGCTCGTACTTGTGGAGTTGCCTGTGCTGCTGGTGCTGGTGACTGCGGAGTTTGAGCCGAGTCCCGATATCAGAGACGATATGGCGCTAGACATCTCGATTCCTCCTTACTTTCAATTCGATCAGGACCCGAGAAAGGGAGGAAACCGAATTGACGCGCTAAGAGGCGGGATCCGCATGGTTATCATGCCGGGCATCCCGCCCCCTGCGCTTCCTGCTTTACTCACTTCGACTATTGGAGCAGCTTCAGGATGCTTTGCTGCGCCGAGTTGGCCTGGGCCAGTGCCGAAATGCCGGACTGGTTCAGGATGGTGAACCGCGAGAGGTTGGCGACCACAGACGGGATGTCCGCTGCCGTAATGGTGTCTTCCGCGGAAGTCAGATTCTGAGTCTGGTTGGTGATGACAGCGCTGGCCGCTTGCAACCGGTTGATGTTCGCGCCGATAGTGCCGCGAGTGGCGGCCACAGAGGCGATTGCCGTATTAATCAGGCTGAGTGTTGCCTGGGCATCTGCGGCAGTCGATAGGTCGTTGTTCACAGCGGTAGGAGTATTGGCAGCAGCCGCGCCGCCTGTGAAAGTAGCGCCGGATATGGTGAGGAACCCGCTTGTGTCGGTCGGTGTCGTCAACGTATATGCGTTGCCACCTGTTCCGGTCGTGAGTGCCGTGAGTGTAACGGTGTTGCCCAGCACGGTGGCGCTAGCGTGGGTGTTCGCGGCACCGCCGACCGCCAGGTAGTCGTTTCCTACGCCGCTGGTTCCGCCCACGTCATTGATGGCGTGCGCTAGGTTGAGTGCAGTGGCGGCTGTATTGGCACCGATCTTGATGTCGCCCGCCGCGGCTACGGCGGTCTGGAAGGTATAGGTTTGGCCGTCGACGTCCACCTGGTCACCGGCAACCGGTTGTCCGGTAAGTGTGACTTGCGCCGTGGAGGCAGTTGCGGGTGTGGCGACATTGACGGTACCGGCGGTCAATCCCAAAGCAGCAGACTCAATACGCCGGTGGTTACACCGATGGTGGTGTTACTGACGCCATCGCTGAGGAACAGGTTCGTCGCGCTGTTGGTGAACACGGCCGACCCGTTGTAATTCGTGCTGCCGCCAATGCTGTCAATTTCCGTATTGATCTGTGCATACTCAGCTTGCAGTGCTGTGCGCTGCGAGTTGGACACTGTGCCGTTGGCCGATTCGGTGGCCAGCGTGACGGCGCGATTGAGAAGCTGAGTTACCTGAGCAAGCGAACCATCGGCCACCTGAAGGGCGCCGACACCACTGCTTGCGTTTTGCGCCGACTGGGTCAATGCAGTGATATTGGCTTGCAAGCCGTTTGCAATGGCCAGCCCTGCCGCGTCGTCCGCGCCGGAATTGATGCGCGAACCAGAAGACAGTTGAAACAGCGTCTTGTTCAGGTTGTTCTGCGTGTTCGTCAACTGGTTTTGTGCTGCTAATGATGCAATATTATTCAGAATACTGATTGCCATTTTGTTTGGCTCCTTAGATTAGTTTCTCTTCTCGAGGGCTTGGGCTCGCTCCTGTTTTGCAGGATGCGTTTTCTTCCTCCACCTGACTTATCGGCTCCCCAACTTCCGGCTTTAGTTCTGTGCGGATTCTTTGTTTTTTATTTTTAATTTTTAGACACAACGAGTACTGCCACGAAGCCCGGAGTACTATGCGCGGGCTCAAGCCAGCTCGATTTCATCGAAACTCACAACGATCACCTCCGCTGGAACAATCTCTCATTAAGCACGCAACTCCTTCCCTGATTCGCCGATGTATAGGACGGAGCAGAAAAGTGCAGCGAGCAAGTGCGCCAAAGCGGAACAGTTAGCGACGGGGCAAATCCGACAAATAGCGTTGTAAAGCAGAAATGATCCAGCTCACAAAACTCAACGGCATTCCACTGGTCCTCAATTCCGACCTGGTCAAGCTGATCGAAAATACGCCGGACAGCGTGATCACACTGGTGAACGGGGAAAAGATCGTTGTGCGCGAAAGTAGCGAGCAAATCCTCGAACAGATCGTGGAGTTTCGCCGGCGCGTGCTCCGGGGGCTTCCCATCAATTGTTCCGGATGGAACTCACAGACAGAAGAAGCTCAGGAAAACAAGCCCAGGACCTCTTCCCCAGAGGAAGCATAAAGATGGACCTGGGGACCATCCTTGGAGTGCTGATTGCCGGCGGCACGATCCTGCTCGGCCTGTTTCTGGAGGGCGGCCAAATTGGGCAGATATTGCAACCGACCGCCGGACTAATTGTCTTCGGAGGAACACTGGGAGCGATTCTGGTCCAATTTCCATTTCGGGTTGTCGTCACGGCATTTAAGAGTATTGCGACCATTTTTTTTGTGCCCAAAAGTAATCCGCTCGCGGTCATTCAGGAAATTGTGACGATTGCCCACAAGGCCCGCAAGGAGGGAATTGTCGCGCTGGACAACGACTTGGAAAGCGTTCAGGACCCTTTTCTAAAAAAGTCGCTGATGCTCGCAGTCGATGGGACCGAACCCGGCGAACTCAGAAAGATCATGGAACTGGAATTGGAAAAACAGGGCGATCACGAGGACAACGTTCCGAAAGTGTTCGAATCTGCCGGAGGCTTTTCTCCGACCATCGGAATCATTGGAGCCATCCTGGGATTGATCCAGGTAATGCAGCACCTGGACAACATCGATGAAGTGGGAAGGGGAATCGCGGTCGCCTTTGTAGCCACGGTTTATGGTGTGGGTTCTGCCAACCTGATCTTGTTGCCAGCAGCGGGGAAACTAAAAATCCGCATCCACGAGGAGCAGGTCGTCCGGGAAATGATGCTGGATGGCGTGATCTCCATTCTGGAGGGGATGAATCCTCGAATGATCGAGACCAAGCTGTTCAGCTATCTCGCGGAGATGCCCGGCCAGGAAAAAGAGAAGGGAGTGGCAGCGTGAAGAAAAAGCCTGTCGAGCACGTCAATCATGAACGATGGCTGGTTTCCTATGCGGACTTCATCACCCTGTTGTTTGTTTTTTTTGTGGTGCTCTATGCGTCCTCTCAAGTCGATAAGCGAAGAGCAGGGCGTGTCGCCATGGCCATTCAGGTGGCGTTCCAGGAACTCGGCGTTTTTCAGACCTCCAGCACGAAAGTGCCGGTCCAGGATGACGATGCCATGCCGTTTCAGAACGTGCAGGTTGTCGAAAATCTGGAACGAAAAGCCGATCTGGCAAAGATTGTAAATCCGATGAAGGGAACATTGACCAGCTCCACCGAAGCCCAGTCCTTGCGGGATGCGGAGCAGGCCATTCAGAAAGCGCTCAACCCGGAAATCCAAAAACGTGAAGTCACGATGTCGATGCATCGGGAAGGCCTGGTCGTAAGCCTGAAGGAAATGGGCTTTTTTGACAGTGGCTCGGCAGCGATACGCCCGGATTCCATCGATGCGATCTCTCGTCTGGCGGAAGTTCTGAAACAACGGCCGGAAAATCTTCGAGTCGAAGGTCACACCGACAATATTCCGATTCACAATTCACATTTCGCCTCCAATTGGGAACTTTCGACAACCCGCGCCACGGAAATGATTCGCGTCTTAATTACTCAGTTTGGGTTGCCTGCGGAACGCCTGTCGGCGGCCGGGTACGCGGAATTTCATCCGGTTTCCGATAATAATTCACCGGCTGGGCGCGCACAGAACCGAAGACTGGATATTGTCATCTTGGCCCCGTATCAACCTCTCAGGCAGAATCCGGACAATTCGATGCAGGACGCCACGCAGGGCCCGAGCCCACCCGCCACCCCGGCAGTCCGTTAGTGAGAACTGCCGCCACATCTATGGACTGCAAATTCTCTTTGGAAATCGGAGCCGAATGAAATCCGCAACTCTCGATGCCTTACGGTCGCGCATCACTCGGATCGAGACGATGCCGGTGATTCCCATTATCCTACGTCCGTTGTTGCGCTGCCTCGATCAGCCAGTTGACCAAATCGATGTGAATCGAATTGTCGAGCTGGTTTCCTACGACAAATCCATGGCGGCACTTTGCGTGAGGATGGCAAATTCAGTCTTGTATGGGCGAAGCAGGCCAGTGGAATCGGTTCGCACTGCGGTACTCAGCTTGGGTATTTCGCGGGTTCGTGAAATGTTGTTCTCCAATTCTCTCTCCCAGGTGATTCCCTCGCGGCGCTGGATTGTCGAGCCGTCTGTATTCTGGCGGCATTCCCTGGGATGCGCTTTGCTCTGCCGTAAGTTTGCCGAACTTGCGGGATATCCTGATCCGGAAAAGGCCTATCTGGCGGGTTTGTTGCACGACATCGGAATCCTTGTAAACTCCATGATCCTGCACAGTGAATTTCGCGTGACATATGAAAAAGCTGCGCGCGAACATATCCCCCTGGACGAAGCCGAACAGGCCACTTTGGGTTTTACGCATAGCGACTCAGGACGCATTCTGGCTGAATCCTGGAAGATTCCGCATGATTTAATGGAAGTCATCGAGCTACATCATAAGATCGGCGACTCCGAACGCGGCGGACCTCTGGTCGCCATGGTCCACCTCAGCGATCTGCTTTGCCACGCGAACGATCTGGGCTACGGCTATTTTGAACTGGGACAAACGGATTTTACCGATGAGCCCGGCTGGATGTATCTGGTGATGCAGTTCCCGAAACTGACCGAGCGGGACCTGGCGCGGTTTGCATTTGCTCTGGAGGAAAACGTAAAGGAAGTCGGCAAGCTGGTTTCCTCCGTGTTTGCCGTTTGAGCGGGAATTGTGTGTGAGTTTGAGGACTGTTTACGTAACTTGTTGACAACCGAGTGGCGCCAGTTGAAACGCTTTAGCTATCTATTTCCCAAGGCGTGTGCCATTCTCAGTTTATGGCCAAACCAAAAATTAAAATACCTGATGAGCTGACCACCAGCCCCGTTAGCATCGTCTGCCCTTTTTGCGAGGCAAAGTCTGGCATCGACTGCGAAACGACTTCCGGCGGACTGTCCGCCGTACATATCCTGAGAATTGAAGCTGCCGCACTGATCGACAAGAAAAAGAAACGCAAGCCAGTGAAAACCTCAGTTTGAAAAAATTGCCGGGGAGTTAAATATATAAATCCCCCCACAGTTTCATATTGACACCGCCTCCGTCGCAGCTTAAATTCTTCAACGCTGGCGCATTCGCACTTCTGTTCCAGATGCGCAAGTCCCCCCTTTCCGCGAATCGTTTCAAACTAAAATCCTGACGAGGTAATTGTGTCCCACAACACTTCACTGTCCCGTAGGCACATTACGAGCAGCAAAGACGGCGGAAATCAGAAAGGCCCCAAAGCTGTGGGGCCAATGGGCGATGGGAAGCAGGCCAACAGGAGTCCCTCCGCAGCGGTCCGCGCCGCGCGGCAAGTCAGCAGGATGGAGGCGATCGGCCAGCTCGCCGGCGGCATCGCGCATGACTTCAATAATCTCCTGACCGTCATTCTGGGGAACAGCGAGTTCCTGCTGAATCGCAATGAGACGCCGGCGAAACGGCGCGTGCGCATTGACGAGATTCGCCAGGCAGCCGAGCGCGGGGCTTGGCTTACCAGCCAGCTTCTGGCGTATAGCCGGAACCAATTGCTGGAACCGACGGTTCTGCAATTCAATCCCGTCCTGGAAGACATGGATGGAATTTTGCGCCGCGTGCTGGGAGAGGATGTCGCTCTCGACCTGCTGCTCGAACCCAATCTTGGGTACGTGAAGGTGGATCGCGGACAGCTACAGCAGATTATTTTGAATCTCGCGGGGAATGCCCGCGACGCTATGCCGCAGGGCGGCCGATTAAGCATAGAAACGACAAATATTTCGATCGCGAAAGGCTCGGCCAAACCGCAGTCTTTTCTCCCTCCCGGTGGATACGCGGCGATTATTGTCCGGGATTCCGGACATGGCATGGACAGTAAAACACGCGCTCGCATCTTCGAGCCGTTTTTTACAACGAAAGAAAAAGGAAAAGGCACAGGCCTTGGTCTGGCCACGGTTTACGGCATCGTAAAACAGAGTGGCGGATATATCTGGGCTGAAAGCAAACTCGGTTGCGGGAGCGCCTTCCATACCCTTTTGCCGATCGTCCCACCGCCTCCGAACGGGAAAGCGCAGATGCAGGAGGCGTTTAATTTTCGCTCCGGCGGTGAAACGATTCTGGTCGTCGAAGACGATCCGGCGCTGCGCAGGATGGCCGCGGAAGTTCTCCGCGATACCGGATATAAAGTCCTGACCGCCCCCTCGGGTGCGGATGCTTTGCAGATCGTGGCGGAACATCTCGATCCGGTGGACGTACTTTTGACCGACGTGGTGATGCCCGGCATGACCGGCCGCGAGTTGGCCGAGCAAGTCGTAGAACGTTTCCCCCGGATCAGAATTTTATACATGTCCGGTTATACGGATGATGCCATCGGAAATCATGGACTCCGCGGGAAGAGGCTTCGCCTGCTGCAAAAGCCGTTCACCCACGAATCGCTGGTGAATCATGTGCGCGGCGCATTAGTAGGATAGGTTTCAACCTGTCCGGTTCAGATTCCAGTTAACCCCGAACAAGACCAAAAGCGGACAGACTGAAGTCTGTCCCACTAAATCCTAAGGGACAATCCCCGCTTTTTCGACTGGGACTTTCTTCCAGGCTCGGGCTATAAGTTCATCGAACTCGTTTATCCCCAGCAATTTTGCTGCGACGAACAGGAGAGCAATTCCCACGGATGTCACGATAACCAGCAACGTGAACGCTCCCGGTATCGTGTGCCATGCGAAGTGAGGTTCCAGGAAAATCTGCAACCGATGGCAGACCCACGCGACTGCTGCAGAAGCCCCGCACACCTTCAAAAAAAACAGCGTAATTGCGCCCGCCTCGCGATTGTGCGTTCTTCGATTCAACAAAACAAAGAGCACTACCGTATATGCTGTGATCCCCAGCGAGCTGGCGAACGCCAAGCCAAGATGCTGGTGGCTGCGCACAAGCAGCCAGTACACCGGAAGATTCGCGAAAGCCAGAAGAGTGCCGACAATGGCTGGTGTGAGCGTGTTTCGAGTGGCATAGAAACCGCGTGCCAAGATGTTTTGTGCACCCCAAGCAAACATGCCCAGTGAAAAAAGCACCAGCGTAGATGCTGTGGCATCGAAATCCGGCCCGCGCAGACGCGTGTGCGAAAAGACCAGATAAGCCACCGGCGAGCTTTGCGCGATGGTCAGCGCCGAAATCGGAACCAGAAGTGCGATCATCCACTTCATCGTCGAGTTCAGCAGGCGGTTCACTTCGTCGATTTTTCCCTCGGAATACAGTTGAGCGAGAAATGGAAATGAGGCCACTCCCACGCCTTGTCCCACAACGCCGAGCGGCACGCGCATGAGCGTCTTGCCGTAGCTGAGCCACGTGATCGAAGCCGGCTGCAGGTAAGAGCCGAACCAACGAATAATCCAGTCGTCCGTGAAGACGAGTGACAGCGCCAGCATGATCGGTATAGAGAGTTTCAAAAAGAGGATGAATCCCGGATGGCGCAGATTCAGGTTGGGACGATACAACGCTCCCACCGAGTATGCGCCATAGACCTGCAGTAGAAAATTTCCAAGGAGCGCCCCTGCGAGAACGCCGAGCGCAAATCCCGTCATGCCAAAGCGCGACGCAAACGTGAGGCCGCCGATGACGATCATCACGTTGTAAACGACTGGCGCGAGGGAGGGAATCACGAAGCGCCCCTTGGCGTACTGCACGGCGCTGAGGATGCTCCCCTGGTAGAAGAAAAACTGCGCCGGAAGCATCAGGCGCGTGAGAAAAATCAGCCGCTCACGCTCCGCCGGAGCGAATCCAGGAGCGATGGCGTGAGCCAGTTGCGGCGCGAAGATTTCGCCGAGCACGATCAGTCCCGCCAGCAGTGCGCCCATGAACGTCATCACCGTCGAGAAAACGTGCCAGGCCTCGTCCTCGCGGCCCTCGGCGGAATATTTGGCGAATACAGGAATAAACGTCGCGCTCAGCGAAGCTCCGGCCACCAGATAGTTCAGGAAATCGGGCAAGGTGAACGCGGCGTAGTACGCGTCGGTCATCGCGTTCGAGCCCACCTGATGCGCCACGGCCCACTCGCGAAAGAATCCGAGCAGCCGGCTGGCCAGGATGCCGGCCATCACGATCCCTGTGGACGTGAAGACGCGGCGATGAACGCTCTGGTTGGTCACGTAGGTAATGGTAGAGGCTTCGCTGGAGTTCGCCTAGCGCGTTCGTCGGCCCGTGAATCGAAATTGTACCGGAGGGTCAGCCTGCTACACTCGAATTTCTCGACACCTGTTGCCTCCAGGGGCGTTCTGAATCGCGTTGATGGCGTCCGTCGGTTGAATAACATCAAATATATAATAAATTCTTGACAGAGGCATAGATAGTGACTATAAACGACACAGGCCACTTACGTTCCTGTCTTGTCTCAAGCTGGTTGAGTTGTTCTTGGGAATCGCTCCCCCGGCGGTAATTTACTCTCATCCCTTTCGTAGGAATCCCTCTCCGGACAAGTCAATTTAGTATTTTTGTTCTTAATTTGCGGCCATGCGCGGTCCCGTAAGAGGACGCTAAATCGCCAGTCATTCAAATTGGGTAAAGCGGCAAAATTGCAGTAATCAATTCGGAAGGAGAAGCAATGGAACCACAAAGTATCAACAACGATGACAAAAACAATACCAAGAAAACGCGAATCCTTTTCGTGGACGACACTGACGACTTTCGAGAGGTGATCCAGTTAGGTTTGGTAAGTCAGGGGTTTGAGGTGGTGGCGGCTGCCTCCGTCAACGAAGCGCTGAAATATATTGTTACTGAAAAATTCGACGTGCTGATCTCCGACCTGCACATGCCGAATGCCGGCGATGGATTTACAGTCGTCACCGCCATGCACCACGCTCACCCTCAAGCGGTGACGATCATGCTTAGAAGCTGTTGCATAACCTAATACAGGGTCTTGAAAAGAAGGTAGTTGAATTT
>CAZUNI010000045.1:0-34833 GCA_964622265.1 uncultured Acidobacteriaceae bacterium
TCCAACTCGGCTGCCTCATTATCCTCTTGAGGCATTTATGAGATGGCTTCTAGTTCAATTCTGCATCTTCGTCCGCTGGCTACACCGCCGTACGCGCGACGACGAAATTCGCCGCGCCTTCGTCCGCGACATGGCCATCAACCACCTTCCGCACCTCTACCACGCCCTGCGCCAAATCGCCGGCAAGCTCGACATCGAACTGAAAGAACCACCCCCAGTCCAATTCCTGGAATTAAACGGAAAGCAGTAGCACAGGTTTCAACCTGTGCGCTTTTGGGTTTAGTCGTGGCAACGAATCAAGACCAAAATCAAAACCAAAAGCGAACAGACTGAAGTCTGTTCTACCAAATGCCCACCCCAGTCCCAACCGAACGAATCGCCCAGGCGCGCCAGATCGCCGCAGCCTACGCCCTGGAACCAGCCTTAGTCTGCGCCGTCATCGAGCAGGAATCCGCCTGGAACCCCTGGGCCGTCCGCTATGAGCCGGCCTTCCTGTCGCGCTACGTGGCCCCGCTCTACACCGCAGGAAAAATCAGCGCCACCGAAGCCTACACCAGAGCGATGTCCTGGGGCTTGATGCAGGTGATGGGCCAGGTAGCACGCGAGTCCGGCTTCGCACCAAGTTCGCTGGCCGAACTTTGCGATCCCAAGACAGGCGTGGAATTCGGCTGCCAAATCCTGGCCAAACAAATGGCCCGAGCCAAAGGCGACGCCGCGCAAGCCCTGCAAGCCTGGAACGGCGGCGCCAATCCCAACTACGCAATCGAAGTGTTAGCGCGCAAGCGAAACTATTCGTCCAAGCCTCAGTAGCACAGGTTTCAACCTGTGCGCCTTTGGTTTTCTTAGTGGCACACACTTCAGTGTGTGTGCTTTTGGTTTTCTTCCCCAAAAAGCACCATCGAAGCCATAACGAGCCCCGCAAAATGCCCACCAAACTAAAACTAGCAGCATCAGCCACAGCACTCCTGGCCATCCTCCTCGCAGCCAATTCCTGGCGCGACCAGCGCAAGCTAGCCTCGAATCTCACCGCAACGTTAGCCACCCAAGCCACTCAAGTCAAACAAGCCGCCGACCGCGAACATCAACGCACCGAGCAACTAAACGCAGCCCTAGCTGCAATCGCCGCGCAAAAACGCCAGGTACAAACACCCCAACAAGCCGCCGCAGCAATTCCCGCGGTCCTGCCACCCCTGCCACTGCCCGTGAAGATCGATCTCCCGAACCTGAGTCAAACACCGCAACAATCCACTCCAGGCCCCGCCACCATCTCCATCCCGCAGCCCGACCTGAAACCACTCTACGACAGTCTCCAGGATTGCCGCGCCTGTCAGCTAGACCGCGACGCCGCAAAACAAAACCTGGCCGACGAGCAGGCTAAGGTCACTTCACTAACACGCGAGCGCGACGCCGCCATAGCCGCTGCCCACGGCGGAACCTTTTGGGTCCGAGTGAAGCGCGCAACAAAGTGGTTCGCAATCGGTGTTGCCGTAGGAACAGCCGTGACAGTAGCAGCGCATCGCTAAACAGGAACTGCAGCCGAACACCTCCACCCCCGGAGCCTGTGTAACAACCTCGATTTCAACCGCCCCCCTTTATTTCAAGCTGAAAAGTGACATGGAGTTCGATTGAACCCACTGTCCTTATAGCGGTGGCAAGAGTTCACGACCGACCTGAACCCCCTGGCTAACCACGGAAACGCGTGGGAAGGATGTAGCACAGCTGCCGCCAAAGCCGAGAAAGAGCATTCCGTCCGACAGCTGGAACGAACGCTGGGTGCGGAAGGCGTTGAAAATCGAAATCCCAAAAATCCTCGTGGGGAATGAGCTGTGGTCCCGCTCACTGGCAGGCGCGAGAGATGGTGACGCAGGGTTACATAGCCATTCTGGTGGCGACCGCCGAGCCGAATCAAACCCGCCAGTCGGACATGACCAAAATCTGGGCAGAACCAGCCGTGCGCTGGGACTATCCGCCGTGCGTGATCGACTGCTTCGTACGGGAAATCGTGGGCTGGAATCTCTCGCATCGCTGCAAAACCGAAGACGCGGTGCCACCCGTGTAACGCTGACCACCAACAACGGGACGCAGCTCACTGCCACGCGGCTCAGCGAGACACTCAACCGCCCGGGCATTGCGCACCGGCGAGCCTGTCATCACCCGGTGGGCAACAGCTGCACCGAAGGGTTCCATCGCAGCTTAAAGGAAGAGGAAGTCTGGACGGCGGAATATCGAAGCACACAGGAGTCACGGGATTCGGTCGGTAGCTGGATCCAGCAGTACAATCACGACCGGCCTCAATGCGGGGTGAGAACTCGCACTCCTCAAAGGCCCTCTTGGTTACGCAAGTGTCCCCCAAAACGAAGCGCCGACTGTCTAAAATAGTGAGGGCAATACAGAAGTATATAATTCCCAATTTTTCCCATTGACACAATGTGTCTGATAAGGTATATTATGTATATTATTTGCGGAAGATTTCGTATTCGATAAATCGGGTCAGTGTCGACTCGTCTGGACCCACAATTCTTCGACCATTAACGAAAATTGTTGGGGTGCCTGTGACCTCTACCTCCTGGCCTTCGGCCTTTGTCATTTTTACTGCTTGTCCTGTAGAGGGGTTGTTAAGGCAGTTCTCGAAGGAATCATCGTTTACGTTGAGGCGGTTTGCGAAATCTTTAATTTGGTCGGTAACATTGGTCGAATTAATTGAATCTTGCGCGTCAAAAATCATGTCGTGAATTTTCCAAAACAATGCTGGATCCTGTTGATTTACGCACTGTCCCGCAATGGCTGCAGTCATGGCCCATGGGTGGATTTCGGTTAACGGAAAATCTTTGTAGACCAAGCGGACTTCAGGATGCTTGGGCAGGAAGTCTCGCAAGATACGATCAAGTTGGCGGCAGGATGGGCATTGGAAGTCGGCGAATTCTATCAGGGTGACCTTGGCGTCGGCTGGGCCTATCGAGGGCGATGTCCCTACGTGTAGTTTTGAGCGGGTGTCGGCCAATGGGTCGACCGACATGTCTGTGAGCTCCCCTCTGACCATGAATTTGCCATCCTTGCTTACATAGACGGTGGCCGTGTCCGATTGGCCGTGCGTGCCAACCGTCACTGACATTTCCAGCAGACCAGGGATTGAGGACTGCTTTACGGCTCCCACCTTGAGATCGAATTCCGGGCCCCATGCGTACATATTTCTCAGGTATTGGACGACTGTGTTTTCGCTTGCGTCTGGGCTTGACGCATTCGTCGAGGACTTGCCTGACGCTGTAGGACTTTTCGCGCTGTTTGCCCCGGGCACTTGTGCGAATGTTCGCGCGTCGGGCCGGACAATTAGCAGTGTCAACGCCACAATCAGGAACCATGGTTTTCGGTTCATTTCGAACTCCTCTCAGGGTATGAACTTTTGAACGATGGGAAATGGACGGCCCATGCCGAAGGCGCGCGATGTGATCTTGAGGCCCGGGGCTGCCTGGCGGCGCTTATATTCGTTTCGGTCGACCTTTAAGGCGATCGCTCGGACTAGTTCGAGGTCGTAGCCGTAACGGGCGGCGATCTCCGCGGGACTCATTACTTCTTCGATGTAGGCTTTCAATATGCGGTCTAACACATCGTAGGGTGGCAGGGAATCCTGGTCTTTTTGATTGGGGCGCAGTTCTGCTGAGGGAGGCTTCTCTATGGAGGCGAGGGGAATCGCTTCCCTTTCGCGGTTAATCAAGGCTGCCAGTTCATAGACCATGGTTTTCGGGACGTCAGAAAGAAGGGAGAGCCCCCCGGCCATATCTCCGTATAAAGTGCAATATCCGACCGCCAATTCCGATTTATTTCCTGTGCTCAGGACCATGGACCCGAATTTGTTCGACAGGGCCATCAGGAAGTTTCCGCGAATTCTGGCCTGTAAATTTTCTTCTGCGACGTCTTCCAGTAAGCCCTTGAATGGCTCGGAAAGCGCCGACCGATATGCGCTGAAGACCTCGGAGATCGGCAATGTAAGGAATTCTATCCCCAGATTCTCAGCGAGTAATCTAGCGTCTGTTCGGCTGCCATCGGAGGAATATGGGCTGGGCATGGAAACGCCCAGAACGTTTTCGCGTCCGAGAGCGGCGACGGCGATGGCGGCGACTACTGCGGAATCGATTCCACCGCTTAGGCCTACTACGACTTTGCGAAATCCTGATTTGCAAACGTAATCGCGCGTGCCGCAGATAAGGGCCTGGAGAGCTACTTCGAGTTCGTTCTCGGGCTGCGAGTGGATATCCCCGTAGCCGGTCTCTGTGTCGAATAGGACCAGGTCTTCTTCGAAAACGCGGGCCTGCGCGGCGATGCGTCCATCCGGCAAAATGGCCAGGCTGCCGCCGTCGAATACCAGACTGTCATTCCCGCCGAATTGATTTACATATATCAGAGGACGGCCGTACGCCTTGGCAAGGGCACGCAACATGTTTACACGCAGAGCGCGTTTGTCTATTGTGTAGGGAGAGGCGGAAATATTAATCAGCAGCCCGGCTCCCTTCCCGACTAACTCGGCAACTGGATCGCGGTCGTACATCTGTTTGGCCCAGAAATTCTTGTCATTCCAAATATCTTCGCAGATCGTTATGCCTAGTTGCTTGCCCTGAAACAGGAATGTGTTTTGCTCGCGCGCGGGTTGAAAATATCGGGACTCATCAAAAACGTCGTAAGTGGGAAGCAACATCTTTTGTTGAAGAAACGCAATGTGCCCATTTGCAAGGAGTGCAGCCGCGTTTGCTACCGCCTTCCCGGTCGATTCGTTGGCGTGCGCGGCGTATCCCACTATGGCCGGGAGCGGCAGTTTTTTGGCGAGGCATGCCAGCTCTTTTTCATTTCTGGCGATGAATTGTGGGCGTTCGATCAGGTCTAGCGGGAGGTAGCCGCACAAACATAATTCGGAAAATACGGCCAAATCGGCTCCGCGCTGCTGGGCGCGCTGCGTAATGTCCAGAATCCTGGCGGAGTTTCCCTCGAAATCGCCTACTGTGGGGTTGAATTGTGCGAGGGCGATCTTCATGGACGGGTTATAGGATACGGGGCAAGTGCGAGCTTTGCAATGAGCAGACGGGAGATGGTCTCATAGCATTTTCTCAAACAAAAAGGCCTCCGCGATTTCGCAGAGGCCTTCTGGATGACGATTCAGCGAACTGCGAGCGACATTTAGACGCTAAAGGAACTGCCGCAGCCGCAGGTGCTCTTGACGTTCGGGTTGTTGAACTTAAACCCAGCGCCTTCGATGGTCTCGATGTAATCGACTGAGACGCCTTCGAGGTACATTTCGCTCATCTGGTCGACCAGAACCTTCAGGCCGTCGAATTCATAGACGTTGTCCGTCGGGTTTTCCTGGTTCTCAAAAGCCATGTGATAGCTGAAGCCCGAGCAGCCACCGCCCACAACCGCTACGCGCAATGCGGTGGGACTTGGGTTCTGCTGGCTCATGATCTCTTTTACCTTTGTGGTCGCTACTGGAGTAACTGTAATCATATCAGTGTCTTCACTCCTTGCCGTCGTGGCGGCAGTTTAGCTTGCACTTGAATTGTACCACATTCCTGGTATGGCCAACTCAATTCTTGCGGCACATATTCAACTGGATAGATTGGATGCAGTGACCTTATAAAAAGCTACTTGTTTCTGGTCTTGGTGGCCGGAGGCGTCGATCCGAATTATTGAGACAATTTGAAATTTGAGATTTGAAATGCCTATCGGGTGCGCCGTCGATTTTTTCCGGAATCAGGGCTGCGATGATTCCAAGAGTTCTTTCAGGTACTGCTGCCAGGCTGCGGCGTAGGTATGCGTGCCGTGGCCGTGCGTTTGGTCTGAGATTGGCAAGAGCACGAACTTTCCATTTTTCACCTTCTTGATTTCTCGTTCCGCAATGCCGATACCTGGAGGATTTATGAAGTCGTCGGCGGAATTCACGTGCATGACGTGCGCTTTGATTGTGCTCAGCTTTGACGATGGGTCATAGTTTCTTGAGGCATCTACGGCGTATAGAAGATCGTTGGCATCGTATCGTTCCTTGTTTTGTTTGATCTGCTGATCGAGAGCTGCGTCCGCGGCGGCGCTTGTCGGGTAGGCTTTCTGGAGTTGTTCGGGCGCAGTTCCGATCATTAGCATGATATCGGCTGCGACTTGCATGGCTGCAAACGGTTCTGTTGTGTAGTCACCGTTTTTCCAATTCGGGTCCTGGCGGATTCCGTCGATTACCATCTTTCGCCAGAAGCGGTTTCGACCGCCGATTTGCACGGGCAGGCAGGCCAGCGCCATCACCGCATCCATTTCGTCTGGATAGGTTTCCGCCCAGGTCCAGGAATGCATGCAGCCCATTGACGTGCCCAGGATTAGGCGCAGGTGGTTGACTCCCAAACTTTGCACGAGTTGCTCCTGGGCCTTGACCATGTCGTCGTACTCATATTTTGGAAAGCGAGCATGCAGTCCGTCGCTGGGTTTGCTGGATTTGCCGTGGCCTATATTCTCCGGAAGAATGACGTAGTAGCGGTTAACGTCGAGCAGTTGGCCCGGGCCGAACAGGACTCCGGCGAAGATCGGAGAAAAGAATCCGCTGGTGTCGCCGCCCGTTCCGTGCAGGATTAAAACTGCATTCGTTGTTCTGCCCGCAGCACCCTGGGCGGGCTTACCGAGTGTGCGGTAGTGGATGCGGAGTTCCGGCAGGGTCTCGCCGGACTTGAAATGGAAGTTTCGGATTAAGAAGTCCTCTTCCTTTGGCGACGGGATTAGCGGTGTCTGCGCAAGAGCAACGACTGAAGTGAACGCCAGGACCGCGAATGCTATGTAGATCGAGTGACGCACTGGACGGTGCATTTTATTTCTCCTGGTTCGGTACTTAGGCATTGGGCCCTGCATGGCATTATTGCTGAAAATTTTTCGTTTTCAATGGAATGACAACTGGTATAGTCTTGGCAAGAATTAGTTTGATTTCGGGTGCTACCTTTTCGTGGAGGGCTACGTGGGTTATTCGGCTCCAACCATTGAAGAATTTAAGGCGGGAACAGTCGTCAAGGAGTCGCCGATTTCCACCGGAACGACGACTCAGCGCAAGCGTAAGCCGCACATACTTGCAGTAATCAATGAATGCTGCACGGGGTGCGCGGGATCGCCCGCCTGCGTTGAATACTGTCCTGTGGCCGAGTGCATGTATTGGGCGCCGGACGAGGACCATGCCCCGTTCGGTCGCATCATCGTCGATCCCCTGTTGTGCATCGGATGCAAACTCTGCACCAGCAAAGGGCCGGATGGCGCGTTTCTCGAGGGTTGCCCGTGGGATGCGATTGATATGGTTCCCTTGGCGGAGTTCGAGGGCGCAAATGGGGCGTTGCCGTTCTAAGGGCGGTGACTGGTGACTTGTGATTGGTGACTGGTGGTTCGTACCCCGTAATTCGTGGCACATCTGAAGCCTATCTTAACTTTCAACTGTCAACTTTGAACTATCGGCCGACCTTATTTCACCGGTCACTGGTCACCAATCACCGCCTTTCTGAAATTGCCTTCGCTGTGAGCACTGCCTGTTGCTGAATCTGCGGCTGCATGCCTTCCATGCCTCGTGCGTATCGATCGACCGCTTGGGCATCGGACTTCTGACCGATTAGATATAGGGCGCGCAGGGATTCCCAAACCATTTCGGGGCTGGGATCGACCTTGATGATAGGGTCGCCTGCTTGAACTGTGGCACCATCCTGAGCAATCCATTGCTGAATGGTCCCGGGGACGACTGAGCGAACTTCTGCCTTTTCTCCGGGGACCTCGACGTGGGCGACCATTGTTCCTGGGTTGATTGCGTCCCCGGCTTTTAGCCTCATCGCCAGCACGCCTGAGCGCGGGGTTTTCAACTCGTACGTTCCCAGCATACCGACGATAATGTCGTGACCCGATGCATCGCCGAAACGAACCAGCGATAGCGCGGCATTTCGCCGGACCATGGGGTTCGAATCGTTCAATTGTTTCAGCAGGGCTCCGTGAAATTCGGGCGATTGGTTGTCCTGGCCCATGACCCAGGCGGCGGTTACTCGGAGTTCGTCGCTTCCCTCGGACGATGCCTTTACTACTTCCGAATACCAAGGCTTTGCCAAAGCGCGCACGGCAGGGTTGGGACTGACGATACGATCGGCAACCTGGGATAGCGCGTGCTGGGCCCGGCGAGGATGAAGAGAGTCGGTGAAGTAAGCGCCCAGTTCCCTGTCGGTCAAGGGGCGACTGAATGTCGTCATATACCACAGCAGGAATGGCATCAGGACGAATGCGAATGTCAAAACGAGGATTGCGACGAGCCACTTTTTGGCCATTCCCGGTTTGGATGGGACTGGAGGAGTGTCTGCGAGATTGGGTGCGGTCGCCATTGGAGGGGAAGCCTTACTTCGCAACAAAGTTTCGCGATTGCGGCGGAGATGGTTCCAGCGTTACTTTGTGGCGGTTGCGGTTGGTGCCACGGCGCCGTCAGTGCCGCGCTTGCCTAACCAGCCCTGCTCTTTAGCCAGCACCAATAGCAGGATTCCGAAAATCAGGGCCATCGTCAGGCAGACGGCAATAATTAACAGGCCGTCCAGGCTGCCGATAAGGCGCGTTGAGAGCCCTCCGATAACGCCGAGTATCGAGAGGAGCACCATCACGACGCACATTACCAGCAATTCGATTGGATTCTGTTTTCCGTTCATGGGCTCTCCGTCCCGCGGCGCGGGCTACCGGGTGAATTTGTCGTAAATGAGCAGGCCCAAAAGCAATGGCAGATGAAGCACGGTCGCATGCATGAGCCACTTCGCGCGGCTATTGGTTTTTGATGCCGCGGCCCACAGGCACACTTCCACGAGCATGATCCCCAACACCAGAGCACCAAAAAAGTACCGCGACCCTGCAAGACCGGTCACGGACGGCAACATGCTAACCGGCACCAGGAATGCGGCGGTCAGCACAATTTCGCGGAATGTCCGGCTGCCGTCAGCATCGACCACCGGAAGCATTTTGATTCCTGCACGACGGTAATCCTCGCGATAAACCCAGGAGATGGCGTCGAAGTGCGGGAATTGCCACAGGAACAGCACCGCGAACAGAATCCACGCATTGACACTTAGCGAGCCACGCGCTGCCACCCAGCCGATTAGCGGCGGCACTGCGCCCGGAATTGCGCCGATCAACGTGGCGAAGGTAGTCCTGCGCTTGAGAGGCGTGTACGCGCAAAGATAGCTGACCGAAGTCAGGATGCCCAGCAGCGTCGCTAGCGCATTGGTCGCCAAGGCCAGATAAAGCGTGCCGATAACGAGCAGGGTTAAACCGAAGCCGAGGGCTTCACGGGGGCTCAACTGCCCTGAGGGCAGCGGTCTCGATGCCGTGCGGCGCATCAGGGCGTCGGTATCGCGTTCAATGTAATGATTGAGCGCGGACGTTCCAGCGGCGATCAGCGTGGTGCCGAAAACCGTGTGCGCCATGCGCATCCAGTCGAGAGGGCCGACGGTGCCAAGGGCATATCCGGCTACTGTGGTCATGACGACCAGGAAAGACACATCTGGTTTCGTTAGAGCAAGATACAAGGACGGACGGCTAACCTCGGGGACGACCGCGACCGAAGATTGGGCGGGTTCTTTCATTCCCTCTCTCATTGAGCGACCTGCTGCGGCGAGGCCGAAGGTTCAGCGACAGCCGTACCTGGTCGAATCATCCGGTGGGTCACCAGCGCCGTAAGCAGCGTGGTTGCGAGCAATAAAGCGCCCGTAACCGTATGCACCACTGTGAAAACTACCATTACCGGGATCGGCTGCGGGAAGCGCGCGGAATAGATCCGCGACCACCACGCGCCAGCACCCAGGAGCAGCTGTACGCCGATCAGAATATGCAAAACATTCGCGCACTTTCGCAATGGCGGCGTGTCTGCAAACCGGCGTTTCAACGCCGCAGCCGTCTTGAAGACCAGTATTGTAACAATGACTGCGCCGATCAGGTGAGGGAAAATTCCAAATCCCTTGTGGCGAAATGCCGCGCCGAGAATCAGTTGCAGGAAGACTGCTGCCACGGTCCAGACGGTCAGGGACCGAACCGGAGGATTTCCCTCATCTTCCACTTCGGCAATGTCGCTTTGCCACCAGGAGCCCGTAAAGAAAGCGATGGCCACGACGGTGGAAAAGAAGAGCTGCGCCAGTGTGGCGTGCGCGGCGGAAACCGGAGGCGGCTGGAACATTCGAACGGTCATGCCGCCGAGAATACCCTGCGCAATGACCCCGCTAAGGGCCGCAAAGCCCATCCAGCGCATCCACGGGCGTTTTTCGGCCATCCACAGCCAGACTGCCAGGATGATCGTCAGAAAGCCTATGGTTGCAGCTATAACCCGGTGAGACCACTCGTAAACAATTCCGCCAACCATTGGCGGCGTCACTGTGCCCCATGCTAGCGGCCACGTGGGAACAGAAAGTCCGGCATCGTTGGAGGTGACCAGTGCTCCGGCGATCAGAAGCAGAAACGTGCAGATAGCGGTAAAGACGGCGTACTTATGCAAGCTCGGATTGGGTGCTGTATTCATGCTCTTTGGCGGGCTTTGTTAGCCCTCAACCGGGTATTGTAACCGCCGGAAGGCTGTTGCAGCCTCCCGGCGGCGATGGTTTCCTGAAGATCCTGTCTTAATCGGCGGCTGGAGGCGTAGCCTTGAACACAAACGTCACGGCTTTGGACTCTTTCGCGCCGATTGTCACAGTCTGATCGCTGGTGCCATAAAGTTCGTGCCAGGCGGTCAGCGTATATGTGCCAGGAGGAAGATTCTTCAGATCGAAGGCTCCGTCCTTGGTAGTCACCTGGAAATAGGGATTGGGGAGTACGGCCATGTAAGCCTTCATCCACGGGTGGATGTTGCACTTCACTGGGATGGCTATTTCGTCGCGTGGGAACGACTTTTCGATCGGAGCAGCTCCCGGTGGCTGGGACTCGTTCCACTCCCGGTTTACCTTTGGGATGGGGTGAATATTGTGGGTGGTCATGTCAGCGTTGGCGACGTCTATGTTCTGTCCGACCATGACGCCCGCCACATGAGGATGATACTGGCATCCCTGCTGTTCGAACTTTACAGGTGTCGATGGAGCCGGAAACGAATAGCCGTCGAGTCCGGACTTGACATACACAACTACGTTTGCGAGCGCTCCGCCGTCTCCGGTCACAACTTCCTCGCTGGTTACCGGTCCGGAATGCGCTTTGGCGCAATTCGGTTCCGCGGCCATGCTGATCGTTCGCATTTTGGGCGCAGCGCCGTCCAGTTTCACCGACCCCGTAACTTCCCCCGCAGTGGCTGCATCGACCGTTTTTCCGGCGGCAGGTACTGCAGTCGAGGCCGGTGCTTCGGTTGATTCGTCCTTCTTGCCTCCGCAACCGGTCATCACCATGGCAAATGCACCGATTGCCAGAGAATATGTTCCGAATGTTCTCTTCTTCACGAAAACTTCCTCCTGTTTTAAAAGTACAAAAGACTTGAATTCTTCAAGGGCAAAGTACCGCCCTCGGTATTCCCTAATTCCCTGCGCCGCCACCCCGGCTCATCAGGGACCGTTGTTCCTCCGGAGTCAGTTGGAACATGTAGCGAACCAGCAAGTCCGCGTGATCTCCATTATAACCATGGAAGCTCGAAGGCAATGGACCGGAGAATACCCAATGGTCGCCGTCGCGTTTGAACAAGCCTGAGGGCATGGCCGTTCCTGGTGAGATTAGAGCCGGGTTTGTGATCCAACGCTCCGTCCACGCCGGCTGCAAACGATCCTTGGCGAACAGGAAGTTTGGAGCGATGGCCGTCTTGTCATGGCCAGGGTCACCTGTCGCATGGCACTTCAGGCACGGAGCGGCAGTGCTGGTAAACAGCTGCCGCGCCATTTCCTTTTCAGCGGTTGTAATCGGCTGAAGCTTTTGCGGAATAAAGGGTTGCGGCTGGCTGGACATCGCCTCAAAGAATAACACCAAAGTGCGAATTTCGTCGTCGGACAAGTAAAAAGTCGGCATGCGAACCTGGAGATACGAGCGCACGCCGTTGCGGTTGACGTCCGTAGTGCTCAGCGACGGATTGGCGAGGAAGCCCTTGAGCCATTCGGGATTGACGCGCGCGCCTTCGCTGGTCAGCATGGGAGGAAGATTCTGTTTGTTCTCCCCCTGGAATTGCGGCAGGCCCATGAGCACGGACTTCTGGCCGATTCCGATCTGGTGGCAGCCGATGCAATTATATTTTGTGACGATCCACCACCCCTTTTGAATGGCCGCGCGCTGGTCGGCGGGCTTGTACATGTATTCCGACGGGAGCGAAGGATCGGTGGATCCAAGCAGGAATGTCGTCAGGGCGGCGATGTCTTCTTTCGTGACATTCGGCTTCGGCATGCGGAGACGATCCATCGGGTCCGGTTTATACTTGCCGTGGTCGAACACGGCGGGGTCTGTGAGTTTGTTTTCGAAGAAGCCCTTCAGGTCATACCACGATCCGCGTGGAGACTTCTTGCCGTCGGGAAGGATACCGAGCTTGGCATCTTCGGTATAGAGAGAGAAGTCCAAACGTTCGATGGGCTTGCTGCCCTCGTTGGTGAGTTCGGTTCCGATGCGCCCTTCGTCTTCAAAGCCAGAAATCTCGTGGCAGCCTGCGCAGCCGTAATGCTGAATCAATTCCCTGCCATGCGCCTTGAGCTTCGGATCCTCCATGAAATCGGCTGCGGCATAGGATGCATCGGCGTGCTTTTGCGTGAGCAGGAAGCTGGCGATGTCGCGGGCTTCATCTACCGTCAGGCGAAGGCTGGGCATCACCGTCATTTGCTGGACGACCAGTTCGTGGCCGTCGTTTGGACTGCGGGAATGGTCGAGATCGAAGACAAATGGGAGATCGTGCTTCGCGTAGTCCTCGGGACCGAGATCTTTTTTCTCAAGTGGGCTGTAAGGACGCGTTCGAACGCGCGGGTTCAGAATCCAGCGGACCAGATAATCGTAATTGTCCTTTTCCCCTACTCGGGAAAGATTCGCCGCGAAATCTCCGCCGACCAGGTTCGGGCCCTCGCCGATGGAGTGACACGCTTCGCAGCCGCGCGCTTCGAATAATTCCTTGCCGTGCGCCGCATTTCCGGGAGTCTGCGTGGGTAGCGCAGGGCCGGTGATGGCGGATTGCCAGACGTATGCTGCGATGGCCTGAATCTCGTCGTCCTGCAGGCGGAACTGCGGCATCTTGGTGGTAGGACGGAATTCATGCGTGTGCTTCAGCCAGTATGGGATCCATTCCTTGTGAATCTTCATCCGGACTTCTTTCAGGTCCGGGCCGACTTTTTTGATTTCCTGCAAGAGATTGTGCGAACGCTGGTCGAGCTGTTCGACCTGGGAATCGATCTTTGAAATCGTTACCGTCAGGTTCGTCGCTTCGCCGTAGAAGCGGTTGGCCACATCGTTATCGGTAGCGGCGTCGCCCTTTTTATTGAGCGCGGCAATCTGCAGGCGATCTTCCTGCTTCTGATTTTCCAGTTGCGTGATCTGTTGCCGTGCGCCAACTAGTTGTTCATCCTGATTATCGAAGCCCTGGAAACGGTGGCAGCCGATGCAGCCTTTTTCGCGATACAACGCCTTGGCGCGATTTAGCACTGGGGCGTGTTCGGTGACCATGTCCGACGCGTGACATTGCTGACAGCCGGCTTCAAAATTTTCGCGATAATACAAGGGCCAGAGCCAGTGCTCGTAGCGGCCATGTCCCTTTTCGACGGTATCGAGAGCGCGACCATTGCCGCCGTGGCATGGCGAGCAGCCGAATTTTTCTAGCGGGTGCGATTTCATCAAGTCCGGGTCGGGGTGGCTGGTGTACGGAGCATCCGTACTTTTTGGCATGCCCAAATCGGTTTTGGTGAGCGTCATCGTCACGGGAACCAACAGCGGATCGGTTCCCAAATGGCAGGACTGGCAACGATCGACAAGCCCTGCTCCGCCCAGATTGTTCAGGGAAGCTCCGGTCGGGTTCACGTTTATCTGGCGGAGGCGGATATCCAAATTGCTCATGCTCTCCGAAAGCGTTTGCAGATCGCGAGCCTGCAGGCCGGGCAGGTTTTCTTTTACGTATTCATTCAGCTTGTCCTGCGCGTCCTTAGCGGGCTGATCGATGTCGCCGCGTTGCGCGACCAGCTTTGCCTTCCCAGTCATGATCGTGGTGAACAGGCCATTGAGTTCGGTATAATTGAATTTCCGCTGCTCGATCTTCCCGCCCTCGACGGGCCAGGCGACGTCATACTCCTGCGCTTTCGCCTCGTTCAATTCCTTGAGCTTGGACTGTTTTCCGCCGGTGTCTTTTTCATCGACTTGTTCGAGCTGATAGGTGAGAGCACCGACCAATCCGCGTGAGGTCTGGAAAGACTCGGTCATCGCCGCGCGCTGGCGGTCGAGCAGGTCCACTTGCTGCGAGATCTGCTGATCCGCGGCGCGGGCGGATTCGGTGGCAGCCTTCACATCGGCGAGGAGTTTCTGATATTGCGGCGTGGCGTAAAATTTCTGTTCGTCGGCTTTGCGCGTTTGGTACTGCTTTTTGAGATAGTTCGAATACACCTTAGAGAATTCGCTTTGGTAGCTGCGCCATGGGCGCAGTCCGTAGAACTCGTCGTACAGCGACCAGGAAACGGTCAGCATCAACAGGAAAACGGAAATCAGGATAAGCCCGGCCATTGGCCGGGCTGTAACTGGATCGTCAGGAAGAAGCTCAGGCACCCAGGGTCTCCTTCACACTTTAATTCTGTCCCGCAATTTCAGCGCAACTGTTGCGCTTCAACGTCAACACGCAGATAGCATTTCTGCATTCATCAAATACTGAACCACGGCGTCACCCAGACGTACTTGATACGGAGCAATAGTCGGAGAAGAATTTTCACCGGCAGGCTCAGCATCAGGACCAGAAATAACTCGGTCGTCAGCATCTGCAACAACGTCATGCGCTTGAAAATCTTTCTGCTGAATTCTGTCAACAGCACCAGCCGATGCGTAAAATATCCGGCAACGATGAAATAAAATGCAATCGGCAGAACCCCGAAAAGAATTCGAGCAAGAATGGGCGCATAGCTCGCGTTCGCCGCCGGCATCACGTGCGCCAGCCACGCACCATTAATTCCAAACACCTGGTCCACGTTTCGGTTGACGGCGAAATCCACGCGCTGTGCATCCCACGTCTGCCCCGGCCAGAACCACATCCACCCGGGGCCGCGTATGAATGTGCCTATTACAATCATTAGGACCCATAAACCAATGAAGCCGAACAGGAATGTCCAGATCGCGAAACGCCGCTGTTTGTAGGTGTAGTAGCCGTTGCCGAGAGGATTGGCGTCAATATAGGGAATGACCATGAGACCGACGATTATGAACGTCGGCATCAGCACCCCTGCAATCCACGGATCGAAATAGACGAGCATTTCCTGCAATCCAAGGAAGTACCAAGGAGCCTTGGCTGGATTCATCGTGACGTTGGGATTGGCCGGCTCTTCCAGCGGCGCGCTCAATGTGATCGACCACACCATAAGCAGGACGGTGACCAGGATCGCGGCGACCAGCTCAATCCGCATCAGGTACGGCCATGTGTGAACTTCTTTTTCCCACTTCGGATTCCACGGCTCGGTCTTGCGATATTCGGTCTTGGCGAGTTGCGGGTCGGCGGACAGCTTGTCGATCAGGCGATCGTTTTCGAAGGCTTGCCGGAAGGCGTACCATACATAGAAAGGTACAAGGAATAACAGCGCCACGATCGGCACGTTGTCCGGCGCGGAAGCGACTTCCCACATTTGGTGCCAGTTCATATTGGCCTCAAACCCCGAACTGAGTTTTTCTTAACTTGCAGCGTTCTTGTTTGGCCCGGTTTCCTCGTCCATGGAGGGGTCTAAGACACGATCCTCTACTGCACACCGCTGGGCCGCAAAACGACCGGGCGATGCCCCTTCTCTTCCTTGATTTCCGATTCGAGCATGACGGGTGCTGGGCCGGAAATTCCGCCGTCCTTGCGCACGCGCCAGAAATGCAGCGCCATAAAGATGCTGGCGATCAGTGGAATTGCGATGCAATGCCAGATGTACGCGCGAAGCAGCGCGTTGGCATCGACGATCGAGCCGCCTAAGAGCGCGAATCGAACGTCGTTATAGGGTGTCATGCCGAGCATCGCGCCGAACGGACCTTCGGTTCCTAACAAAGGAGTTGCCCTGGCCATATTCGTTCCGACGGTGACGGCCCAGAATCCCAATTGATCGTCCGGCAGGAGATAGCCGGTGAACGATAGCAACAGCGTGAGCACCATCAGGAGGACGCCGATGCACCAGTTGAATTCGCGCGGGCGCTTGTAAGAACCGGTGAGGAACACGCGGAACATATGCAGCCAGACGGCAATAATCATCAAGTGCGCGGCCCAGCGATGCATGTTGCGCAGCAGCTTGCCGAAGGGCACGTCGTTTTCAAGATAGAGAATGTCGCGGAAGGCCTGCACCTTAGTCGGGTGATAGTAGAACATCAGCAGCACGCCGGTGAACGTCAGCACAATAAACAGGTAGAACGTGATGCCGCCCATTCCCCAGGTGAACTTGTACTTTACGGCGTCGCGATTGACCTTGGCGGGATGCAGGTGAAAGAAAACGTTGGACAGGACGGACAGGGCTCGATTGCGGGGCGTCTCATCGTGCTTGACGCGGAAGACCGATCGGAAGAGCTGAGTCTTCTCAGGCTCTTTCAGGTTCTCGATCTCATCCTTGCCCTTTTCTTTTATGACTTCCTTAAGGTCCGTGACGTCCTGGCGAACACGGTCAAGAAGCCCTGTACTCTTCTTTTCGCCGTTCTCTTCGGCCATGCCAATCCCCCTGGAGTTGTCGCGCGAACCGGAAAATTGCCCGGCTCACCTGTAGGCACCGTTCAATAATGACGGGCTACAACGCCTAACGATTTATACCGGTAAGTATGCCCCCGGGTCGTTGAACTGGTTGACCCCGGCACGGGGGTCATCCATGTACAGCCTGCTCGTATCCACAATCAACTTCCCTGTCGGATCCATGTCCACATGCGCGCGATCCATCGGACGCGGCGCAGGACCTTCGAAATTCACGCCTTCGCTGTCGTAGCCGCTCCCGTGGCAGGGGCACTTGAATTTATTTTCGGCGGCTTTCCATTCCGGAGTGCAGCCCAGGTGCGTGCAGCGCGCAAAGATTACGAAAATTCGGTCCGGCTCGCGAATGATCCACACGCGATTGGTCATCAGGTAGCGCTGGTCGATGCCGAGTGAAAAATCCGCGGGATATCCGATATTGAAAATCGAATTGGGTTCGTACAGCGCGCGAGGAAAGAAAAAGCGCAGGAACATCAGAAGGTTGATGCCCAAGTAGCCGTAAATCATTCCCCAAATGACGCGCCGCCGCATCTTGTCCGGCGGTTCCGCGCTATCGCCTTTGCTTTTGGCCGCCGGCTTCGGTGCTGCGGGCGGCGGCGTTGCTGGAGGTGCTGCTGCTTTTGGTCCCGAGGGTCCCGTGGTACTCCCGTCCAATGGTTCTGCCATAAGGGCGCGGATCAACCTCTCGATAGAAAGTATGAAAAGTAAAAATTAATACGCCGCAATCTGGCAACCTATATATTCCTCAAGGGGCTGCATGTCAAGGCGAATTCCCATTTTGGTGAAATTAGTGGAGTTTTGTAGGAGAGGCTTTTTATCCTGAGGTGCCGAGGCGTCGCCTGCATTCTCTTGTTTTTGGGATTGGCGAAAACCAAAACCGGACAGACTGAAGTCTGTCCTACTGTTCAATCCCCACAGAGGAGGACAATTTTCCCGGTGACTTCGGAATGTTCCAGCATTTCGTTGGCCTTTTCTGCATCTCTTAGAGCAAACCGCGCGCCTATGACCGGGCGAATTTTTCGCTCGGCTAGCAAATTGAACAGAATCGACAGATCGTGCCCGAACCAATCCGGATGTTGTTTGCGCAGATTGGTGACGTTATACCACTCGCATTTCTTTCCATCTGGAATTAGTTTCAGACACCCCAGCAGGAGAAAACTTCCAGCACCCGATATTTTTCCATGGGAAACAGCGGTTGACACTCCGTAGCAAACCAGAATCCCGGCCTTTCGCAGCACCCGATAAGATCGCCACCAATTCCATCCACCGATGGGGTCGAATACGCAATCGACTCCATCGCCGGTGAGTTCTCGAATGCGAAGCGTGAAATCTTCCGAGCGGTAATCGATGGGAACGCCGCCTTCGGAAAGAATCGCGGCGTGCTTCGATTTTGACGCGGTTCCATACATGGTCAGTCCCGCAAGCGCGCCCAACTGCAACAGCGCCGTTCCCACGCCCCCCGCAGCGCCATGAATCAGGACCCGCTGCCCTTTGCCCACGCGGGCAATGCGGTGCAGCATTTGATAGGCGGTGACGTAATTGAGAATCAAGGAAACGGTTTCTGAGGGATCCAGTCCCTCAGGCACCGGTACCAAATATTCTTCCGGGACAATCGTGTACTGGCTATACCCGCCGCGAACAATCAGTGCGCACACGCGCTGGCCGACGGACAGCGCTGAGGTCTGATTCCCGACCTTGTCTACCTCGCCCACGATATCGTAGCCGGGAGTGAATGGGGGAGCAGGAGTGCTGGGATAGAGTCCTCGTCGCATCAGTACGTCGGCGAAAGATACGCCAGTTGCCAGCACTTTGACGCGAACTTCGCCTGGTCCGGGCTCTGGTATTCCTTCTTCAATATATTGTAGGGTTTCGGGACCGCCCAGGCGCGTGACAATCATTCGGCCGTTCGTCGTTGCGGACATGGGACACCTATGTGGAGTTCTTAGCCATAGACTGGATGACCAGGTCAACCAAAGCTGAGATAAACGTCGGGGAATCTCCTACCGCGGGCATCATTTCAAATTGTTCGACGCCGAGTTTGTGCGCCTCTTCGCGCGCTTCCATATTGATTTCGTGCAGCGTTTCAATGTGTTCGGTGACGAATGCGATCGGAGCGACGAGAAGGTGTTTTTCTCCGGAGGCTGCCAAACGTTCTAGTGTCTCAGAAAGGGACGGCGTCAGCCATTTGCGTCGCCCCACCTTGCTCTGATAGCAGAGGGAGTGCGCGTTCTTCCATCCGCCACGTTGCATCACCAGGCGGACCGTCTCTTCCACTTGACGCGCATACGGGTCGCCGCGCTCGATCAGGCTTAGCGGGAGTCCATGCGCGCTAAAGACAATGTGTACGCGATCGGGCTCGTCGAAATGTGTCAGCGACAAAGCAATCTTTTCCGCGACCGACTGGATATACAACGGATGATCGAAAAAGTTTTCAATGGTGTACGTTCGCGGCGCGTTTCCGTTCGGGCGAAAAACCTTGTTCCATTCTTTCAGGCTACTGGACGTAGTGGCGAAAGAATATTGCGGATACATGGGCAGAAGAACCAGTTCCCCTGCGCCCATTGCGTTCACTTGAGCCGCAGTCTCCGCGGTGAGCGGATTCCAGTAGCGCATGGCGGTAAAACATCGCGCGTCGAAGTGGGGAGCGAGCGCCTTTTCGAGCGCGCGTGCCTGCCGCTCGGTGAGAACGCGGATGGGCGATTGCCCGCCAATCGCATTGTAGTGTTCGCGGACCACATCGGCGCGGTTCCGCGCGATGTATCGGGCCAGCAGTCGGCGGGCAAACCAGGCTCCGAAGAAATCGATAATGTCCGGATCGCAGAATAAATTGTAGAGGAACGGCTCGACTGCCTCAGGGGTGTCGGGGCCGCCCAGCTGGAAAAGTACTACGCTAATTTTTTTCTTTTCGGTCATCCGGAGTCGTTCCTGCTACTTCCCGTTTTCTTTGAGGCGCCGGATATCGTCCTGCAGGCTGGACATGCGGCGGGCGACGGAAATCAGATACACACAAAAGATGGCCCAGATCGCAACGTATGCCGACACGAGGAAATTAAAATTCTTCATTGTGTTTCTCCATAATAAAAGCCATTACGCGCGCATTCATCTTGCGCTGCGCGATTGCTCCATCCGCAGCGCATCCACTTCGGCGCGCATCTCTTCCAGCCTGTAGCGCACGCGAATTAATAGCGTCATTACGCCGAGCATCGCGGCCCAGCAGAGCATCAAGACGCGCCACATTCTGGGGTCCAGCGATCCACCGTCGCCCATTACCGGTTGGGGATGCTGCGTGCGAAACCACCAAATCGAGAAATAGACCAGCGGGATATCCAGCGCTGCGAAAATTCCGAATACGGCGGAGACCATCGCGCGGCGTTCGGGCTCATCCACGAGAGTTCGGAGGATGAGGTAGCTTACAAATAAGACCCACAAAAGGAAGGACGATGTGAGTCTGGCATCCCACGTCCACCAGATTCCCCAGACCGGCTTGGCCCAGATCGGACCGGTGACGAGGACTACGGTGAAAAATGCCACCCCCACTTCGGCGGAAGCGACGCTGAGCCAGTCCCACTTCAGCGCTCGCGTTCGCAGGTAGGCAATGCTGCCGATGAAGACCATGGTGAAGGCAACGAATCCGGTCCACGCGCTGGAGACATGGAAATAAAAAATGCGCTGGATCATCCCCATCGTCGCTTCTTCCGGAGCCGCGATCAATGCGCCGTAACTTGCCGCCGCCACCAGCAGAAACACGACTACGATCGACAGCGGGGAGACCGCCGGTTCGGAGGAAGTTCGCGATTCGGATGCGCCTGCCATGTCACTCCTCTAATAGATATTCGCCGAACAGCCATGCCGCCGTCAAAAATACTACGTCAAACGCACACAGAAATGTTAGCCATACCAGAGATAATTCGGATGGGTCGCGCAGGATTCCCGCAGTGGCTTCGGTACTGGCAATCAACACTGGCGCCAGGACCGGCAACAGCAGCAGCGGAAGCAGCAATTCCCGCAGGCGAGCCTGGGCGGCTACGGCTGAAAAGACGGTTCCGGTGGTGGCCAGCCCGATCGTACCAAGCGCGAGAACCAACACCAGTTGCGGCAGCACCGGGAGGATGGCGACGTTGTATAGCACGGCGAACACCGGCAGCAAGATCAACTCCACCAGAAGAAGGAATAAAAAATTTGCGGCCATCTTCCCTGCCAGAATGCTGAACGGATCGATAGGCGCGAGGCGCAGAGCCGCCAGCGTGTCGTTGGTCTGTTCCCGCAAGAAGGAGGGCTGCAACATCAGAGAACCTGCGAAAAGAAACGCGAGCCACAAAAGCCCCGGCCCAAAGTGACGGGACTCCGAGGACGTGGGATTGAATGTGAAGCTGAAGAGAACGAGGACGATCAGAACGAAGATCACCGTAGTCCCGAGCAACTCGCGCGAACGGAACTCCGTCTTCAGTTCTTTTGCGAGAATGGTCGCTGCCGAATGGGCCAGGCTCATCGCGCATCCCCTTCGACCGTCTCGCGCACCGCAGCCATCGCCAGCACACCATAGGGATCGCCGCTCGGTCCCGAATCGTGGGTAATCTCGCCGCCGTCGAGGCGAATCGCGCGAGTGACCGAAGCCTGTGTTTCGTTTCTGCCGTGCGTGCTCATGATGATCGTGCACCCGGAGGCATGTAGCTTGCCAAGAGTGGAGCCTAGCCAATGCTGGCCTTCGGGGTCCAGCCCGGCGGCGGGCTCGTCGAACAGTAGCAATTTGGGTGAAGCCAGGAGCGCTCGCGCTATTGCCAGACGCTGCCGCATGCCGCGCGAAAATGTCCTAGCCATATCGTTTGCACGGCGCGAGAGGCCGACAGGTTCGAGCGCTTGGCGCGCCCTGGCAATGGGATCGGATAAGCGAAACAGTTTCGCGAAAAAGACGAGATTCTCTTCCGCAGTAAGTTCGTCGTAAACCAGAGTGTGGTGGGCGACCATGCCAATGTGGCGTTTTACAGCTTCAGCAGATAATTCCTGATCGCCGAGGAAAAATGCAATCTGCCCTTTTGATTGACGCGCCAGCAACGAGGTGATTTTCAGCAGCGTCGTCTTGCCGGAGCCGTTATGCCCTACCAGCGCGACGCATTCCCCGGCGCCGATTTCGAGCGAAATGCTACGCAACGCCATGCGCATTCCGTAACGTTTCTCGATGTTTTGGAATTTAATGCGCAAGCCGCCGGATGGTTCGGCGTTCGAGGTAGATGCATGCGACTCAGGCACGAGCGACGACTCAGCCCTGCACCAGATCGCGCAACTGCTGCTCGGCGCGACCGCGCTCCAGGGCGTACTCCTCGTCCGACATCGTGCCCGCCTGGCGGCGCAGTTCGATGCGCAGGAGTGTGTCCTTGAGCGATTCGAGGTTGGCGTCCACTTCCTTCGTGACTTTCTCAGTGATCTGCGCGGCGGAAGGCGCAGGGGGCGCTTTCTCCTTGGCCGCAGCACGCTGGGCTTTCTTGCCCTTTGCGCCTGTCGTAGGACCTTCTGCGGGCGCTGGCGCAACAACCAGAACCTGTTGGCGTACCAACAATCCGATTCCTACGGCGAAAATGGCGGCCAGACCGCCCAGCAAGATCCATTTCTGGTCGTCCAGGCGCGCGGGACTGGCTTCTATCGTTGGCCCAGGGGCCGCATCGCGTCCGTTGACTTGGTCGGACGAAGACGACGCGGCGTTCGCTTCAGCAGGTGGCGGCGCGGTGCCTGAGACCGAGACATCAACAATTGTTCCAGCCTTGACGGAATCCTTCGAAAAAACGTTGAAGCCCTGCTCGGTACCGGCGGCGTTAAATCCGGGACTGGAGATCTGCATCGTGGGTGGAATCACCAGCAGAACGCGCTGGGCGTCGAAATTGGAAGGAAGGCGCAGCTTGGCCTGGTTGCCGCTATATGAAACGAGATACGAGAGGCGCACGCCATTCTGTCCCGGCTGAAACGCGTAGGAAATCGAGTAGTGGCCTTTGCCCTTGTCGATGGTTCCCTGCGTCACAGGCATGCCTGAAGGACCGACCGTGGATACCGGGCCGAGTTCCGCGCCATCAGGAACTGTGAAATCGAAATTGCCATCCTGCTTGAAGTACGCAGCCGGAGGGTTCGAGTTGTTGGTAATCGAATATTCCTCGCCCACCATCAGCTTGTCGCCGTTGGGTTGAAAAACGAGGAGCCGCAAAGGCACCTGCAGGGCCTTCGAATTTGTCGTCGGCTCATACACTGTGACATCCACCGTTGTCGATCCCGGCGTAAGCGGCTGGTGAAAATTCACGCCGCGATAGACTGCGCGAATCAGCATCGGTCCGGCGCCAATGGCCGGATTATCGATGTGGTATGCGCCCTGGGCATCGGTCTTCGTGCTGGCCACGACCTGCATTCCGCCCTGAAGCTGAATCAATAGGACATCCACGCCCGGAGCTGCCTTATTGCCGTTGGTTCCGTTGTGAACAATGCCGGTGACCGTTCCAGCGTGCGCAGTCGCAGCCGCCAGCAATAACAATATGGCCACGCCTATATGCAACGATTGATTTCCTGCCATTCGCATCGCACGAGTCATCATGAACGAAAGAATTCCCTCAATAATTCAATTTCACAGTTTTTAAAAAGCAATCTTTTCCGAAGCGAGAGGTCGAACGGTCTTCCCCCAAAAAGCTAAATTGCCGGTCCAATTTCTTCTACGGACGGGGTGCGCTCGCCGGGTCTCGTCGCGGGACCGGAGCTTGATTCCCTGTAACTGCCTCTATCTCCAGCAGCACCTGCGCCGCCTCGTTTTCCAGGGCGTCCCTCATCTGCTCGTAATCCTGCTCCGCGTACTTCCCTGCGCGGTTTTCAAATTTCAGGTCGCGCAAATTGTCATAAATTGAATCGCGGCGTTCCATCAACTGATCCAGCTGGGAACGGTGCGGAGCGGAATCTCCCGGTTCGGCATCGATCCAGAATACAAACGTTACCGCTGCCAGCGTAAGCGCCACGCATGCGGACAGGACGACGGTATCCGGAAGTACGATCATCGCGATTGCAGACGCCATTGTCACAGTTCCTCGGTCTCCCTGTCGGCCTGTCGGCGTGCTCGTTCGCGCTGGGCATTCAGAAGCTCGTTCGCCGCCGTTGCCGCCACCGATGGTGTGTTAGACGCTGTAGCGATCCGAGCGATATCCCGCTGACGCCACAAACGGATCAGCGTGATGACGATTCCCAGTCCCAGGACAAATGCGAATCCGGGAATATACCACGCAATGCTGTTAAATCCGTGCGAAGGGGGCGCGCTCAGGACCTTCTCGCCGTACTCCTGAATGAAATCCTGGACGATCAGATCGTCGGCTTCGCCCTTTGCGACATGGGCATCCAATTCCTTAAGCATCGGACCGGACGACGGGCAATTAATGTGATTGCATTGCGTAAGGATTTGTCCGCATCCGCACATGCACATCAGTTGTGTGCCCAGCGCCTTGGCGCGATCCGTTTTCTGCGCGCTCATGCGTAAGGGAACCATCGCTGTGGCAATTCCCACGATGATGGCGACAATCATTGCGATGCGGTAACGCCTGGACATGTTCAGGCCGGATCTTTCGGCAGCTGCGATCTGGCGGAGATGGAAGCCTTCGCGGTTTGCGGGTCGCTTCCGCTAAAAGCTGTTGAGCCTTCCGAGGCGCGCGACATCACCATTACGGCCTGGCGGTTCGGAATCAGCGCCAAAATGGTTCCGAGCACAACCACGACGCCGCCGAGCCAAATCCACTTCACCAGTGGATTCAAATAGGCATGGATCACCGGCGCGTTGGTATCCGGGCTGCGCCCGGCGTAAACAACGTAAAGGTCTTCCTTCAGGGTGGAGGAGATGGCTACCATCGTGCCGGATTCTTCGTTCGACGGATAAAAACGCCGCTGCGGGTAAAGCATCATCACCGATTTGCCGCCCTTGTCGACATCGATGGTGGCGCGCTCGGAGGAATAATTCGGTTGCTGGTCGGAATCGAAATTCTGCAGGTGCAGGCGATAAGGCCCCAGAGTCATGACCGAACCGGGAGTCATATCCATCTGCTTGTCTTTGTTGAACGCCTGCCCGGCAATGCCCATAAACACGAGCACCATACCGAAGTGGACGACATATCCGCCGTATCGCCGCGTGTTCCGCATGGTGAGCTGCCCGGCGGACGAAATAATATTCGATCCCGTGCGGGCGGCAATCACGCGAGCCCCGCGATAGAACTCTCCCAGGATCGTCAACGTAACGAACACAGACAAAAGCAGGCACAGCGTAACGTAAAATTCGCGCAATCCCATCGCGACGGCAATTCCGGCCACAACTATTCCGCCAATCAGCGGAATGCCGAAATTTTTGCGCAGGCTTTCCGTGGAAGTCTTACGCCAGGCAAGCAGCGGGCCTACCCCGGTGAGAAACAATAGAAACATGGCAATCGGAATATTTACGCGGTTAAAGAACGGCGCACCGACGCTCATCTTCGTTCCGCGGACCGCTTCGGAAAGCACCGGAAACAATGTGCCGGCGAGAACCGCGACGCACGCCACCAGCAGAATCAGGTTGTTGAACAGGAAGCTCGACTCGCGTGAAATCATCGAATCCAGGTGGTTGTCACTGCGCAGGTAATCGCGATTTTTCAAATAAGCAGCAACACAAACGATCAGGATGATGGCCAGGAAGCTCCAGAACCAGTGACCGATCTTGGATTCCGCGAAGGCGTGGACGGAGTTCACCGCCCCGCTGCGAGTCAGTGATGTCCCCAGGATACATAACATGAACGTCGTGAACACCAGCCAGACGTTCCACACCCGCATCATCCCGCGTTTTTCCTGCATGATCACCGAGTGGAGGAAAGCCGTCCCCGTCAGCCAAGGCATCAATGAGGCGTTTTCGACCGGATCCCATCCCCAATATCCGCCCCAGCCCAGGACGGCATACGCCCAGTGCGCGCCCATCAGGATTCCCGCGGATTGGAAAGCCCACGCGATCATCGTCCAGCGGCGCGTGAGGTGAATCCACTTTTCTCCCGGGTAGCGACCGAGCAGCGCCGCCAGCGCGAATGCAAATGGAATCGTGAAGCCCGTATATCCAGTGTAGAGAGTGGGCGGATGAATCGCCATTTCCGGATATTGCAGCAAGGGGTTGAGCCCGCTTCCATCGGCGCGGGTCGCCATGTGCAGGATACCGTCGCCGCCGTTCGCCGCAAAAATCTGGAACGGGCTGGCGATGAAATTATTCATCGTCAGGAAGAATATCTGTACTCCGGCCATGACCACGCCGACGTAAGGCATCAACTCCGGATGTTTGCCGCGATAGGTGAACAGGACGGAAAAAACGTAAATCGAGAGCAGGAAGCTCCAGAAAAGTAGCGAGCCCTCTTGTCCCGACCAAAGCGCCGAAAATTTGTAGTAGTAAGGGAGGCTGCGGTTGCTGTGCGCGGCGACATAGGCCATCGCAAAGTTGTCGGTGAAGAACAAATAAACCAGGCTGGCGGTACCCAGCCAGATCAAAACGCAAACGGCAAACCCGGCATTGCGCGCGGATTTGATCAGAAGCGGGCGACGCGTAATGATGGCCGCAATTCCGCCGCCGATCGCATAAACGGCGAAACCGAAGGCTAAGAGAAGGGCGTACGAACCAAATAGATCCAAATTAGTTCCTCATTCCCACGGACTCGAACTCCAACCGGTAACGCGATTTCCGTCGCTTCAATGCCTGGCCCAAGTTATGCCCAGGTTGAGCCCGGGAGGGTTAGCTCTTGCTCTTCGGATCCGAAGAGTATCCTGCAGGGGCGCCCTGCCGTCCTTGACCGGGGGCCGCCTCGTATTTAGACGCGCATTTGGCCTGAAGCGTCTCAGCCACAAAATGCCCGTCCTGCGCAACTTTTCCCTCGACCAGGCACTGCGCGCCGTCCTTAAACGTATCGGGCAAAGGATCGGTGCCCACGTAACTTACGGGGAGGCCCTTTCCCTGCTCCATCAGGACGAACTCCACCCGACCGGACAAATGCTGGATCGACCCGGCCTTCACGTCTCCTGCTACACGCAGGCGTTGATGCAGTGCGGCCCCGCTCAATGTAGGAATTTCCGATATCGTTTTGTAATAGGTCTTGCTCTGTTGAGCTCCTACCCAGGCCAGGCAGGACAGCGTGACAATGATGATTCCAGCCCCAATCCCAAACTTCGCTTTTGGTTTCACGAAATTCCCCCTGCTCCAGAATTTCTTGGAAGTTACCTATAGCGAATTCTATCACATTCCTGCTGGGGTCGCTCCAGAAGGTGCCTTGCCTGACAGGACGCCCCGGAATCGAGCCTGAGAAACTGCATCCCCTGCTGCCGGCAACCTGAGGGGCTGGCCGTGGTCGAGCAGCAAGAGAGGAGCAATCTCTGATTGCCGTAGAATTTCCACCAGTGGATTCAAGTTTCCCCCGAGCAGCGCCACGTGTTTGGGTCTGTAGTTGAAGCGAATTCGCCGGCTCAGTGCCGGCGCGAGCCGTGAAATGTGTTGCAGTTCAGCTCCTTTATCTCTGGGCCTCGCATCGGATTCGCGTTGGGTGAGAGCGCACTCCGACAGAAAAGTCAGATAGTAGCCTCTCTTTTGAAACTCCAAGAGCCTCGCAGCGCCGGATTCGGTTGGGTTCAACTCCACGCTTTCCCTGATATCCACGCCATTCAACAAAGAATCGAAAAGCTCCAGCGATTCCGGCGGCCCATAGAAATCATCTTCCACGCGCGCGGCTGGATCGAGCGCAATAAACAGCACATCGATATGTATGGGTCGAAAACGTGTAGAGCGTTCCAGGCGCCGGACCCGCTCGGCAATGTGCTGTGGGGGGGCCTGAAGACCGCAACCGTCGCAGAGGATCGGCGTTGAATTAGTCATGTCAGTAGGAATCTTACCCCAAAAGTAGCGTAGGTTTCAGCCCGCGTGATTTTGGTTTAGAGTTGACTGGGAACGAAACCAAGAGCGCACAGGCTGAAACCTATGCCACTGGATGTGAAAACATGAACATCTATGCGTGATATACATCACATCTTTTCATTGAAGCCGAGCCCGAGAATGTCTCGTCATCACGAGACAGTGGGCAGGCCCGAAGCGTGGAAAAACTGGGCGCCCCGGACGATTGACGTACCGGGCCGACAAACTCCAAAATGCTCGACGCCTGCCGCTGCCTCTGAGCGCAAGTCTTCTGTATGAAGCATGCATTCTGGTTAGGGAAAGCCACATGAAGAGGGTTTAGAAGTGGTCGGAAGCTGCGACTATTTTTTGTTCAGCTTCTTTTGCAGGCAGTATTTCAGTTCGGGACTGATCTCGGTAATTTCCATTCCTGCGCTCACCAGGAACTTGCAGCTTAGCAACTCATGAGGCTGGTCGTCGTCGATCAGCTTGCCCGTCACCCGGCAATACTGGCAATCCTGATTCCAGCAGAAACGGCCGTAAGGAATGGTTTCCGGACTGATGTATTGGAAGCAGCGCAGGATCGTGTTCTTTTCCGGGACTTCGAAAATCTTCCCGAGAATCTTGATGGAAACGAGCCTCTCGTATGGGCGAAATACCTGATCGGTACTGGTCGTGCTGACAGCTTCCTTCACCTGAGAATCGACCGACTTTGACATGAGAGAGGGTTCTCCGTCCGACCGCTCTAGCCTAGTCGAGTTACTGCTGCGCAACAATGAAGTTACTGAACTGTGACGCGAATATGGCAATGCCCCATTGGGGTCTCGCGGATGTGGGTTAGGTGTGCGCGGTCAGGAGCGGAATCTTGAAGATGTCCGAGGCGAGCTGGCGGTCCCAGTTTCGAAGAACTGGCCCATGCGTCGGAACTTCTCGTAGCGCTGCTCCAGCAAAGTGGCGGGATCGAGCGCAAGCAGATCGCGGAGGCAGCGGTCGAGGACGCGGTCCAAAAATGACGCCGAGGCTTCGTGATCCAGATGCGCGCCACCCTCCGGCTCAGGAATAATTTCATCGACGATGCCGAGTTCGACCAGATCGCGGGCGGTGATCTTCAGCGCCTCCGCGGCAGTCTCCGCTTTGGTTGAATCGCGCCACAGGATGGAGGCGCAGCCCTCCGGAGAGATCACCGAATAGACTGAATTTTCGAGCATGTTTACGCGATCCCCAATTGCAATCGCCAGCGCGCCGCCGGAGCCGCCCTCACCGGTAATGGTCACGACGATGGGAACGAGTATGCGCGCCATTTCCCGCAGGTTTCGCGCGATGGCTTCCGCTTGTCCGCGTTCTTCGGCGTCAATTCCCGGATAGGCTCCGGGAGTATCGACGAATGTAAAGATGGGCCGGCGGAATTTTGCCGCCAGATGCATCATGCGGAGAGCTTTGCGGTACCCCTCCGGTTTGGCCTGGCCGAAATTCAGCGCCACTCGCTGCTTGGTGTCTCTTCCCTTTTGCTGGCCGATAAGCGCTACCGGGCGCCCATGATACTTTGCAAAGCCTGCGATCATTGCCTGGTCGTCCCCGTAGGCGCGGTCGCCGTGCAGTTCGTGAAAATCCTCGAACAGCAGGCGCACATAATCCATCATGTACGGGCGCTGCGGATGGCGGGCCAGTTGAGTGCGCTGCCACGCGCCCATGTTTTCATTGGCCTGGCGGCGAAGCAGCAAAACCTCCGCGCGCAGTTGGTCCAGTTCACGCGAAGGGATATTCGGGCGCGGATGACGCTGCAGGTCTTCCACTTCGCGTTCGAGCTTTTCGAGTTCGTTCTTGCGACGCTCTTTCATGGTCATCGACCGAAAATCATTGTTGCACCGAGGCGTCTTGCGATCTTAATTCTAGCTGCGCGACTCCAATTGAACCGTGTCCTCTCCGCAGAGTCCACGAATCTTTTCAACCAGGTCCTTATCAGCGCGCACACGCTGATCGGCGCGAAGTGTCGCCACAGCGCCTTCCGGGGAAATTAAATCGAACGCAACCGAACACGAACCGGGCTTGCCGGTAAAAAGCTCTTTCAACTTGTCCATCATGGCCGCATCGAACGTCGCCATTTCCAGCCTTACTCGCATCAGGCTCGGCGGACGCTCGCCGATATCCTCCAGCTTGAGCGCGTCGGTTACTGCAAGTCGAGTCCCGGCTTCCTCAACGTTAACGCGTCCCTTGAGCACCAGCGGCGCGTTGCTTTTGAACACGGCTTCAAGCTTCGCAAAGGATTCCGGGAAGGCGAGGACCTCCAGCACACCCGTCATGTCCTGCAGCGTCAGAATTCCCCACCGGTCACCCTTGCGGGATCGCATGCTGCGCATCGCTACAACGATGCCTGCAACGGTAATTTCTTCGCCATTCCTGCGGCCTTCCACGGTGGCCAGTTCAATTGCTTTCATATCGGCAAGCTTCGCCGCGTATTTGGAGAGCGGGTGGCCGGAAATATAAAAACCGACAGTGGCGAATTCCGAAGCGAGCATTTCATGCTCGGGCCATTCTTCCACGTCCGGCAGCGGTTCATCGGCAGGAGCCGCGGACGCTGAGGCCCCGCCAAAAAGTCCGTGCTGGCCGCTGGATTTTTCCCGTTGTTGCCGCTGCGCGCGTTCCATTGCGCGATCGATCACCGCAAATATCTGCGACCGGCGCGCCCCGAGCGTATCCATGGCGCCGGATCGAATCAGGCTTTCGATCACACGCTTGTTGATCAGGCGCGAATCCACGTTATCGCAGAGCTGGTAAATCGAACTGAAGCGTCCCAGTTTGGCGCGCGCTTCGAGAATTCCCATCACCGTATTCTCGCCGACGTTCTTGATCGCCTGCAGGCCAAACCGGATGTTTTCACCGACGGGAGTGAAATTAAGGTCGCTCGAGTTAACATCCGGCGGAAGAACTGTAATGCTCATGCCGCGCGATTCGTTGATGTATTTCACGACCTTTTCCGTGTTTCCGGTTTCAGAGGTCAACAGCGCAGCCATGAATTCGACCGGGTAATGTGTCTTGAGGTAGCCGGTCTGATAGGCAAGCAGCGCATACGCGCAGGAGTGCGATTTGTTGAACCCGTATCCGGCAAATTCCGCCATCAGGTCGAAGATCTTCTCGGCCTTCTTCGCGGGGACCTTCCTTACTGCGCTTCCCGCCAAAAACTTTTCTTTTTGCGCAGCCATTTCTTCGCGATTCTTCTTGCCCATCGCGCGGCGCAGGAGGTCAGCTTCTCCCAGCGAAAAACCCGGCAGGCGATTGGCAATCTGCATCACCTGTTCCTGATACAGGATTACGCCGTAAGTCTCTTCGAGAATTTCCTTGAGTTCGGGAAGATCGTAAGTGACCTTCTTTTTGCCGTGTTTGCGATTAATAAAGTCGTCGATCATGCCGCCCTGGATGGGGCCGGGGCGATAGAGCGCATTGAGCGCGGTCAAATCTTCCAGGCGCGTCGGCTGGTAACGACGCAAAATATCTCGCATGCCGTGTGATTCAAACTGAAAAATACCGGTGGTTTCGCCACGCGCAAATAATTTGTAGGTGGCCTCGTCATCCAGCGGCAGCGTATCCAGGTCGATGTGGACCTTCCGGTTTTGGTCGATCATGCGTACGGCATCGTTCAGAACCGTCAGGGTCGTGAGGCCCAGGAAGTCCATCTTCAGTAGGCCGATGTGTTCGAGGCCCTTCATGTCGTACTGCGTCGTGATTTCGTCTTTATTCGACTTGTACAGCGGGACGATGTTAGTAAGCGGTTCCGGTGAAATGACAACGCCGGCCGCGTGCGTCGAAGCGTGCCGCGCGAGGCCTTCCAGGCGCTTGGCGACTTCCATCATGTCCACATAGCGTGGATCGCTTTCAATTTGCGTTCGAAGCTGGGCCGACTGCTGCAGCGCCTCATCCAGCGTGATGTTGAGCTGCGCAGGGACCAGCTTCGCGATCCGGTCCACTTCCCCATAAGGCAAATCCATAGCGCGGCCAACGTCCTTGATCGCCGCTTTTGCCGCCATGGTCCCAAACGTAATGATCTGCGCGACGTTCGAACGCCCGTATTTCGTCGTCACATAATCGATCACTTCGCTGCGCCGCCGCTGGCAGAAGTCGATATCGATATCGGGCATCGAGACGCGCTCGGGATTCAGGAAGCGTTCGAACAGCAGATCGTACTGCAGCGGATCGACGTCTGTGATGCGAAGCGCGTAGCTGACCAGACTGCCTGCGGCAGAACCTCGTCCGGGGCCCACCGGAACTCCCTGCGATCGTGCGTAGCGGATGAAGTCCCAGACAATCAGGAAATAGCCGGCGTACTTCATCTGCTTCAGCATTCGAATTTCATTGGTCAGGCGCGTCTCGTATTCCGCTAGAGTCTTTCGCAGCAGGCCTTGCTTGGCGCGCGCCTCCAGGACCGGCACGCGTGCGGCAAAGCCTTCGCGGACGACGTGTTCGAAATAGCTATCTACGGTCTGTCCTTCGGGAACCTGGAATTCAGGAAACGAATTCTTCATCGCCTCGATCTTGACGTCGCAGCGGCTGGCGATTTCCACGGTGCGTTCCATGGCATGAGGAAGTTCGCCGAAGACGAGCGCCATCTCCTCCGCTGTCTTGAAGAAGAACTGATCGGTGGCGAACTTCATCCGATGCGTGTCGTTCATCGTCTTGCCCGTCTGAATGCACAGCAGGACTTCCTGCGCGCGCGCGTCGGCGTGCGTCAGATAGTGGCAGTCGTTGGTGGCGACCAGCGGAATTCCAGATTCCTTCGAGAGGCTTACGATTTTCGGATTGACGCGCTTTTCGATTTCAAGGCCCTGATCCTGAATCTCCAGGTAAAAATTATCCTTCCCAAAAATGTCACCCAGACGAAAGGCCGCATCGCGCGCCTGATCGGGTTTCTCCTCCACCAGGCCTTCAGTGACCGGGCCACGCAGGCAGGCGGATAGCGCGATCAATCCCTTGCTATGCTTCGCCAGCAGGTCGTAATCGATTCTGGGTTTGTAATAGAAGCCTTCAAGGTATCCGGCGGAAACGAGCTTGATTAAATTTTGATAGCCTTCGGCATTCTCGCAAAGCAGCACGAGGTGATTGGTTCCACGATGCCTCGGCTCGACAGCGGAGTCCGCTCGCGCGGTGGCGGCATCGCGCTGCGACGATTCGCCGCGATCGTGCCGGCTGCCCTTGGCGATGTAAACTTCGCAACCGATGATGGGTTTAACGCCGCGCTTTTTGGCCTTCTGATAAAACGATTCCGCGGCGAACAGATTGCCGTGGTCGGTGATGGCCACGGCCGGCATCTTGCGGCGCTCGGCTTCGTCAACTACCTCTTCAAGATCGCAGGCCCCATCGAGCAGGCTGTAGTCCGTGTGCAGATGCAGATGAACGAATCGAGGTTTATCCATGCCGGATGGTATTCTAGTCGGGCGTGAAGATTTTAGCTACGTCCCAGTTTTCCAGGTAGTGGGCCAGTTTCCGAGAAGCCCGACTTATCAGGACTTGGCAGTCGATTTCGACTAAGCAAGGACGAAACGCCGAAACTCCCTTTACCAAATTACGGCGTCGTCGCTGTGATGATGTCAACGCTAGTTATTGAAAGGGGCGGCACCGGACCTTGATAGTTGCAAGTGCCCACCTGTTTGTCCCGCGTCATCGTGTGCGTTCCCTGAATCACATGATCGGTCGTCACATAGGAAGAACCATCAGAAAATGTGACGCGCACCGTTACATGGGCTTCTTGGTTCGCGAAGATTTCATACTGAAATGTCTGCCGCCACAAATATGCGCTAGCCTCGACCCCTGGCCCCAAAGAACAAATATCTCCTTCGAAGGGTTTTCCGTTTGTGACGTTACCTATATGGGTCTGTAATGGCAGGCGTTGCGATGTAAGGAGCAGTCGTTTTCTCCGGGGCAGAAGGACCGGTTTGTTGAGGAGTTCCATTACTGTTCCCTGCCCGTTGTGTTGCTGCTTGTTGTGCGGCAGCTTGTTGTGCAGCGGCGCTTTGAGCAGTCGCGCGTTGTGCAGCCTCCCGCTGTGCCTGTATCCGCTGTTCTGCTGCTTGCTGTGCAGCTGCCTGGTCCGCAGCCTGTTGTTTCATTTGCTGTAGCGTTGCCTCATTGGCTTGCTGCTGCGCTGCAACCTGCCCCACGCCTGCGGCAAGCGTCGCTAACCAACCTGGGTCGCCACCGGTTACCCACTTTGCTTTCGCCTTGCCGCTCGTAAATGAGAAGACCCAATGTTCGCCGTCTGGGTCCGGATTCTGTTCCCAAGCCACTATCTCGGGCTGTTTCTTGCAGTTCGGTCTGGAAAGCGTTACTTCCAATTTCCCACCTGGTGTCACGGTACCAAGGTTTGAATGCTTTTCATCAGTAACCGTGAAGTTATTTCCCTGACCACTGCCTACTCCAATGAACCAAGTCGCGTTTTCGCCATTATTTTGGATACAAGCACTTCGAAACCAAAATGCCTCCATACTATCTTTGGTAAACACGGGTTGAACCCAGGGACTCCACTGTAATGGGTGTTGCGGGTCCAAGATCGCCGATGGTTGCTGCTCACCCTTTAAACGGTTTGCCAACGCTTTCTGAGCGTCAACGTCACCTGATGCCGCCATTTGCCGCAGTGTAGGGATGTCAATTGAAAAATAATCCACATTCTGCGCAGCGGACTTTAGAGCGAACACAAATAGGGACAGCACAAACGCCGTGAGAACCAAGAATGAACTACGTCTTAGGTGGGCCATGGCGTTTGCCATAAGATCGCGCTCCTTGGCGCCCGGCAACGAAAAAATCGAGTCTACCCGCAATTTCCGATCCGGACCCTTGTGTCGCAAATCCTACTCCCTTTCTATACCCTGCACAACAAATTTGTAATTAGAGCAAGGTTCGGTGAGACCAGTGGTTTGGCAACCCCTTGTTATCGCATGTTTGACGAGCTTTGTCCGCAGTGTGGCTACAGCAAATTATATTTCGTCGCAGACGCTGCCCAAAATACGTCTCGGGAAGAGGGCCAAGTCCCTCCATGAGAAGGCCGGTTAGTGTCAAGATGGTTTTTTCTTTTTCTTACCAGTAGGTTTTGCCTTTGAGCTGATCCGCCTCTGCC
>CAZUNI010000046.1:0-33843 GCA_964622265.1 uncultured Acidobacteriaceae bacterium
GCGTTTGTGGCGCTGGCGTGCTTCATTTTTTCTTTCAAAATATCGAGTGAGGTTTCTGTCTCGGTGACGTTGTAGGAGCCTGCGGAGCCGCAGCAGTAATCGGCCATGGCCATTTCGATTAGTTCGACGCCGGGAATGGCGCGCATCAGCTTGCGCGGGGCTTCGCGGATTTTCTGACCGTGGAGCAGGTGGCAGGAATCCTGATAGGTCACACGCAGCGGCAGAATGTTTAGATGCGCCGTTAATCCTATATCCGCTAGAAATTCCGTTACGTCGCGCATTTTTTTGCGGAATGTGTGTGCTCTGTCGTGGTCCGCTGCGTCGGTGGCAAACAGGTGTTCGTATTCCTTGAGCGTGGAGCCGCATCCGGCGGCGTTGGTGATGATGGCATCGAAATCGTCGCGCAGGAACACGTCCAGATTGGAGTGGGCCAGGGATCTGGCGATATCGCGCACGCCGGCGTGCGCTGGAAGCGCACCGCAGCAGGTTTGCCCTGCGGGGACGACGACTTCGCAGCCGTTTGCGGTTAACACGCGAATTGTTGCGTCATGCAGTGACGAAAAGCTAACTTGCGCGATGCAGCCCGCGAACAAAGCCACACGGGCGCGGCGCGGTCCCACTGCCGGATACGTTGTGCCCAACTGCGAGAAGAAAAATTTGCAATCGATTGGGGGGAGAAGCTGCTCGCGATCCGCTAGGCCCAGCAGGCGAAGAATTCCGGTTGCGCGCACGAGCGATTGCAGGCCTGAGCGCTGGTAGATGCGCAGGATGCGGGCTACGGCTGCGATGCGATTCGGGTAGGGAAGCAGTTGGCGAAAAACCAGATCGCGCGTGACGCGGGAGAAAAACGGGCGTCGATAATTTTGGTCGATTTGAGAGCGGGCGGCTTCGACCAGCTTGCCGTATTTTACGCCGGAGGGGCAGGCGGTTTCACAGGCGCGGCAGTCTAGGCAGCGGTCGATGTGCTCGACGAACGTTTTGCCGAGGGGGAGGCGACCTTGATCGACCAGTACCATCTGGCGGATTCTGCCGCGAGGCGAATCGGCTTCCATGCCCCACAGCTTGTATGTGGGACAATTGTTCAGGCAAAGGCCGCAGTGGACGCAGCGTCCGTAGTCTTCGTAGGACGGTTTGTCGGCACCGGAAAATCCGCTTATCGCTGCGGACTGCACGACTCCTTCCGTTTTGGTTTGTTGCTCGGACATCGGTTTATATTCCGCCTGCGAATCGGCCCGGGCTTAAAACACTTTGCGGATCGAAAACTGTTTTTACGCGCTGCATCAGTGCGAACTCCGGACGCATGGGGCCCCAGACGCCGCCTGCGGCGCGTTTTATTTCTGTGGGGCACCATTCCAGCATGGCTTGAACGGCGAATTCCGGCAACGAACAAATTTGGAAGACTTCTCTGGCCGCGCTCGCGGATGCCGCTGAGGGAGATTCCATACCTTCTTCGTCGAAAAATGCGGCGTACACGATTCCGGAGGCGCGCGTAAGTGTTGTCAGGTCGAGATGTTTTTTTGTCGCCAGGTGAGTGAGCCTCGCGAGCAAAGCCGGCATAACCGCGGGTGCTGCGTTGATTCGAAAGATTACGGCGGATAGCGCTGCATCGAGAATCGTGCGCGGGAATTCACGGATTCGCATTTGGATCGAAGAGGCTTCAGTTTCGCTGAGCGGCACCAATTCAGCGGCGTTGGCTGCGCCAGCCATGCGGCCGAGTTCGTGAGCGTAGCGATCCACTACGGACGGTTGGCCTGCTGCGGTGATTATCACGGACCATTGCTTCGGAATAATTCTGGCGGGGGCGTCCGCGGAAAAGAGCAAGTGGGCGGCGGCGGGATCGGCAACCTCCAGAATCTGCGGCGTCAGAACGGAATGCGCGATGGTGCGGCAGAATTGAAATGCGGATTCGGAATCCGCAAAGGAAGCGACGAATGTGCCCTGTGCTTGCGGTTGCGGGAAGGTGCGGAAATTTATGCGGGTGATGACTGCCAGCGTTCCCAGCGAGCCGATGAGCAGCTTGTGCAGGTCGTAGCCCGTGACGTTTTTCACCACGCGTCCGCCGCTTTTCGCCGGCACACCTTTGCCGGTGACGAATTCCATGCCGAGGCAAAAATCTCTGACCGCGCCGTAGGAGTGGCGAAGTGGGGAACTGGAATTTGTGGCTACGATGCCGCCAATGGTGGCGCGGTCGGCAAAGGGAACGGCGAGCGGCAGAAACTGGCGCTGTTCTCCCAAAACTTGCAGAAGATTTTCGATGCGCACGCCCGGTTCGACGCCCAGCGTCAAATCGCCCGGATCGCACGCCAGGATTCGATTCATGCGTGAGAGATCGAGCGCGACGTCATAGCGAGCGGGAGGAGAGCCGATGCCGAGTTTGGTGCGGCCTCCGCAGGGAATTACCGACAGCTTTTCCGTGGCTGCGAATCGGAGAATATCGACGACTTGAGCCGCTTCCGATGGCTGAACAACTGCCGATGGGCGCACTTCATCGACTTGACGCGCTGCCAGTTCCGCGGAATCGGTTAGGACGTGCGCGCTGCCGACGATTTCTTCCAGGCGTGTCAGGGATGCTTGCGCGGGACGGCTCATGCGGGGGTTGTCGCGGAAACCGGCATCGATTGCACGCGAATTTCTCCACAGGCTTTTCCCATCGGCAGGACTTTGCCGGGATTCAGCAGTCCGGCGGGATTGAATGCGGCGCGGACACGGCTCATCAGGTCGAGATCTTCCTGCGTGAACATCAACGGCATCAGTTCATTCTTTTCCATGCCAACGCCGTGTTCGCCGGTGAGAGCGCCGCCGACCGAGACGCAGTGTTTCATGATTTCTGTGCCGGCTGCCACGACGCGCTGGAATTGGGCGCGGTCTCTTTCGTCAAAGAGGATCAGCGGATGAAGGTTGCCATCGCCCGCGTGAAAAATATTGCCAATTTGCAGGTCGTATTTGCGGGAGACCTCTTCGATGCAGCGCAAAGTTTCGGGAAGGCGCGTGCGGGGAATTACGCCGTCCTGCACGTAGTACATTGGAGAGAGGCGTCCGAGCGCGCCGAAGGCGTTTTTTCGTCCTTTCCACAACAGATCGCGCTCGCGGTCGTCGCGCGCTACGCGAACTTCGCGGGCGTTGTGGGCGCGGCAGACTTCGGTGATCGCGGCGGCCTGGGCTTCGACAGTTTCCGTGAGGCCCTCGACTTCGATCAGCAGTACGGCGGCGCAATCTTTCGGGAAGCCCGCGCGGACATAATCCTCGACGGCTCGCAGCGTAAATCCGTCAAGCATTTCGCATGCGGCCGGGGTGATCGCGCGCACTGTGATGTCCACGACCGTTTCGGTCGTATCATCCAGCGTGTCGTAAACCGCGAGGAGCGTCTTCACCGCTTCGGGTTTGCGAGACAGCTTCACTGTGATCTCGGTGACCAACGCTAACGTTCCTTCGGAGCCGACGATGAGGCCGCTCAGGTCGTAGCCTGTGGACTCGATGGACTTGCCGCCCATTCTGACAATTTCGCCGTCGGGCAGCACGACTTCGAGGCCGGTCACGTGATTCGCTGTGACGCCATAGGCGAGGGTGTGCGGGCCTCCGGAATTTTCGGCGACGTTGCCGCCGATCGTGCAGGCTCGCTGGCTGGAAGGATCGGGCGCGTAGTAGAGCCCCAGATGCTCGACGGCACGCGTCAGATCGAGATTCACTACCCCGGGTTGGACGACGGCGCGTTGATTGACGGCGTCGATTTCAAGGATGCGATTCATGCGCGAAAATACCAGGACGATGCCGCCATCGCGGGCAATCGCGCCGCCTGAGAGGCCCGTGCCGGCGCCGCGCCCGACCAGGGGAGTATTGTGACGATTGGCAAGACGTACGATTTCCGCGACTTCGCCGGTGGTGCAGGGAAACACGATGACTTTGGGCGAACCGAGCTCCACCGAGCCGTCGTACTCGTAGAGCATCAGGTCTTCCGCTTCGGAGAGGACGGCGTTCTGTCCGAGCAGCGCGACGAGGTCACGGATCAGTTGCGGTTGCATTAGAATATTTTACCAAGCATAGAATCACTATAGTCCGTGGGTTTGCGCGGAGTCAACGCGAGCACCGGATTGAGTTGCCGGGAAGCATTTCCTGGATTGCAGGCAGGACCGGCATGCCGAGTTGTGGTACTCTTCAAAATTGTTTTTTCATTCGTGTTTTCATTCAAGGCGGAACAGTGAGCAAACCGAAACTGTATTGCACGCATGTGTTGTTTGAAGGACCACGGCGGCTGCTGGAGGAGAAGTTTGACGCGGAATTTTGGGCCGGGACCGACCGACCGTCTCGTGAGGAGGTGCTGCAGCGCGTTGCGGGCAAGGATGCGCTGATCTGCCTGCTGACCGAAAAAATCGACCGCGAATTGCTGGATACCGCGGGGCCGCAGTTGCGGATCGTCGCGAATGTGGCCGTGGGCTATGACAATATCGATGTGCCGGCTTGCACCGAGCGAAATATCGCGGTAACGAATACGCCTGGGGTGCTCGACGAGACGACGGCGGACTTTGCCTGGACGCTGTTGATGGCTGTGGCTCGGCGCTTGATCGAGGCTGACAATTTGGCGCGCTCGGGCAAGTGGACCAAATGGAATTTGGATCAACTCTGCGGGACCGACGTGTGGGGCAAGACGCTGGGGATCATCGGATTCGGGCGCATTGGCCGCGCTGTTGCCAGGCGGGCAAAAGGATTCGGCATGCGCGTGATTTACAACAGCACCAAGCGCGCGCCAGAAGAAGTGGAAAAGGAAGTGAACGCGGAATACATGTCAAAGGATCAGGTGCTCGCGCAATCCGATTTCCTGTCGCTGCATGTGCCGTTGCGCGCGGAGACGAAAGGATTGATTGGGCCTGCGGAACTAGCAAAGATGAAAAAGTCGGCGTTCCTGATCAATACGACGCGCGGTCCGGTGGTGCAGGAGGCGGCGCTGGTGGAGGCTCTGGAAAAGGGCGTCATCGCCGGCGCGGCGCTGGACGTTTTCGAGCGCGAGCCACTGATCAGCGACGGATTGCGGCGGGATAACGTGGTGCTCGCGCCGCATCTGGGATCGGCGTCGGTGGAAACGCGGACGCGCATGGCGGGGATTGCGGCAGAAAATGCGATTGCGTTTTTCAGCGGGAAGCGTCCGCCGACAATTCTGAATCCCGAAGTGTGGCGGGAAAGGTAGCACAGACTTCAGTCTGTGCGGTTTTGGTTTTTGGAGGGGCAAAGGACAAAGTCCCTAGCCGGTCCTGCGCGAATTCCGAATTGTCCAAATTAAGATGGCCGACCTCAAAAAAACAGCGCTACAAATATTTCGCGACACGCTCGGGGCAATCGATATTCCCGCGACGATTCGGCGGAAACTGCCTCGTGAAAGCTCACAGCTTCACGTCAACGGCTCGACTGTGGACCTGTCCACGTTTGGAAATATCCGCGCGGTGGCGTTGGGGAAAGCTTCGGTGGCGATGGCGCGCGGGCTTGTGGAACTGCTCGCTCCGGAGTTTCGCGCCGGGGGAATTGTCGTCACGCCTATGCCATCGAGCGCAGTTCCGTCCGGGTTTCGCACTATTGTGGCCGGGCATCCTGTTCCGAATGAGGGGAGCTTCGAAGCCGGTCGCGAAATTTTGGAATTGCTGGCGACTACCAACGAGCGAACTTTGGTTTTCTTCCTTCTTTCGGGAGGCGGCTCGGCAATGGTGGAGCGCCCACTCGATCCGGCGGTTAGCCTCGCGGACATGCAGGCGTTTAATAAATTGCTGGTCACTTGCGGGGCTTCGATCGACGAGATGAATTCTGTGAGGAAACATGTTTCCGCGGTGAAGGGCGGGCGTCTGGCGGCGGCAGCTTCCGCGGCGATGAAGATTTCGCTGGGAGTGACCGACGTGCCGGATGGACGCGAGTCTGCTTTGGCGTCCGGGCCGACGCTGCCCGATCCTACGACGGTGTCGGATGCTTGCTCCGTCGTCGAGAGGTACGGATTGCTCGCGAAACTGCCTGCTCCGATACGGGCGCGGTTTGAGCAGCCCGAAACGATTGCGGAAACTCCGAAAGCAGGCGATCCGGCGTTTGACCGTTCGTTCTTTCAGATTTTGCTGGGACGCGATGACTTGTTTCATCCGGCGCATCACGCGGCTGAGGAAGCAGGATTCGTTACAGTTTGCGACAACACTACGGACGACTGGCCCATCGAGCGAGCGACGGATTTTTTGCTGGCCCAGCTTGTCGAATTGAAGCGAGCGAATCCTGCACGGAGCGCGGCGGTGATCGCGGATGGCGAAGTAAGTTCACCGGTGACGGGGGACGGAATCGGTGGGAGGAATCTGGCGTTCGTGCTCAATTGCGTGGAGAAAATCGCGGGGCAGCGCATTGCGGTTCTGAGTGTGGGTACGGATGGAGTTGATGGGTCCAGCCCCGCAGCGGGGGCAGTTGCCGATGGGGAAACTTCCTCGCGCGCTCGCGGGTTGGGACTCGATTCAGGTGATTATTTTCGACGGAGCGATTCCTATACGTTCTTTCACAAGTTAGGTGATGCGATCGAGACAGGACCTACGGGAAATAATCTGCGAGACCTTCGGATTCTTCTAGCGGAATAATCTTGCGAAATGCGGTTGTCGAGCATTTGTGTCACCCCTGGCGGGGTTCTCTCCAATCTAACTTTGACTCCCCACCGCGTAAGCGGTGGGCTACGTTGTGTCATCCCTTCGGGATTCCGGAACCGTAACGTGAGGCTGGTGCCGCTTTTTTCCTGCCACATGGAACAAGACTTAATTGCTGGACATTCCGGACGCGTCGTTGTTTTTGTGGTCCGGGGTGGAAGTTTCCTTCCAAGTGGGATTCTTGACTTTTAATTCTGTGATTAATTCTTCGAGGGCGTGCGGGACGCTGATGGAAAGCTGGCCGGTTTTCAGCAAGGCTTCCAGCGGCTCGATGGCGGTGGGATCTCCCCGGCGGCCCAATGAGAAGATCGAAGCGAAGCGGATATCGAAGGATTGTTCGTTCAGGTAAGAGACAAGTTTGGCTGTAATATCATGATTCTGAGGGTCCACGTGGCCCAGCGCGCCAATTGCGATGCCGCGAAGGGCGGAAGGTCTTCCCGGGGCCGACCATTCGAGGAGCGTGGGAACGACCGAGTTGTCTCCAAGCGTGCCCATGGCGCGAAGCGCGGCGCTGCGGATCACGTCGTCTGGGGACGAAACAGAAATCGCTTTTTCGAGGAGCGAAGCCGTACCGGACGCCTTGTCCTGCGCTAACGATTGCAGCGCAACGCCGCGCACGGAATAGGCTTTATCCTTTTTGTAGATGTCGTGCAGGCGCTTGATCGCCTCCTCGTCACCCGAGAAACGGCCCATTTGTTCGACGGCCACCTGGCGAACCCAGGGTTGTTCATTGGCAAGCGCAGTGAGTACTTGCTTGCGAGCGGTGGGAGAATTGACGCGTCCGAGCGCGCGCATTGCTTCGTTGCGAACTCCCCAGAAACGATCGCTGCGAGCGGCTTCGCCTAACGCGGAAGTTACGGCATCATTGTCTTTAATGTTGCCAAGGGCTACGGCGGCGTCTGCGCGGTCCGGCACATCCTGCGCGGTCTGCAACTGACGAATCCAATCTTCCGGAGATTTTTGAAAATCGAGGGACTTCAGAATTTTGTCGCCCTTGTCGAACAGGACCATCGATGGGGGACCGTCCACGGAGAATGCAAACGACTCTTCGGCTTTGGAAGCTTCGATCGGAAAGATTTTCTCGCCACTGGCGGTTGTAATCGCTATGTTGACAGGTATATGAAACAGCCCGACGCGCCCTTCCAGTTTCTGAGTCTGCTTGACGCTGAGGGTGACTTTCTTTTCCGCTGCGTCATAGGAAGATTTCACGATAAAACGCGGGGCGCCTGCGCCGTAAACCCATTGGTCGAAAAATAAATCTACATTGGTGCCAGTCGATTCTTCAATAGCTTTTACTAGGTCCGCGGTGACTACATTCTGCAAACGATTAGCTTCGAGATAGTGTTTGAGGGCGCGGAAAAAAGCGTCATCGCCGAGCTGGGCGCGGAGCATGTTGAGAACCCATCCGGATTTGTCGTACACGTTGCCGACGTATTCGACGGAATCGTCGATGTCTCGCGTCACGATGGGAATGGGGAAAAGCTGGCGCGAGGGCATCCAGCCATTTTGGTCGCGCCAGTAGCTGTACGCGGCGGCGTCGGCGCCATATTCGTGCTCTGTCCACAGGTTCGCGCCGAATGTGGCGAAACCTTCGTTGAGCCACGTGTTGGTCCAGTCTTTGCAGGTCACCAGGTCGCCGAACCATTGATGAGTCAGTTCGTGCGAGACGAGGTTGTCTGCGGCTTGCGCTTTTTCTCCAGCGAGATCGGCATGCACCAGATCACGCGCCGAGAGTGTTGTGGCGCTCACATTCTCCATGCCTGCGGCGACGAAGTCGTCTACGGCCGTTTGCGAGTATTTTTCCCAGGGATAGGTGACACCAAAACGCTCGGAAAAGAAATCGAGCATCTGCTTGGTATGGCTGAACGTGGCGTCGATGGTGTCTTCCATGCCGCGTGGAACGTAGTAGTCGACGGGAATATTGCGCCACGTATCTTTCTTCTCGGTGTATTCCCCGGCGACAAAGGAAATCAGGTAGGTGGAAACCGGGAGCGATTGCCGCCAGGTCCATGTTTTCATTCCTGGCGAGGCGTCTTGGACACTGACGAGCTTTCCGTTGGAGACAGTAAGCCAGTCGCCCGGCACGGTGAGGATCATTTCGCTGGTGGCGCGGTCGTTCGGATAATCGTAGATCGGAATGTAGTGGTGAGTATCTTCGGCTTCGCCCTGCGTCCAGATTTCTTTCGGGCGAGCGGGATCGTCCTTGTCCGGCAGGATAAAGTAAAGTCCGGAAGTAGGCTTGCCCTGATATTGCAGGTTTACTTCGAATTTGTCTCCCGCTTTGGCGGGTTGCGCGAGGTTTACGCGAAGCTTATCGCCGGTCAGTTCGTAGGTTGCGGTGTTGCCGTTCGCGCGTGCGCTGGAAATCGTGAGGTCCGCGCAATCGAAGTCCAGATGCGTGAGGCCGTCGCGAAGCGAGATGAGCGTGTGGGTAACGTCGCCGATCACCTTGCGCTGGTCCAGGTCGAAGTGCAATGAGACGCGCACGTTTTGCAGATGATAATCGCGGCTGGGAGCATAGGGCCGGTCCGCGCGGGCAACTGTCGCGATAAGCATCGCAATTGCGAAGAGTATCGTCGCGCGAATGGGTGGGGGACAGGATCTTCTACCGCGTGAATTCATTCATGCCTCGTCGCATCCAAACCTTAAGCCTATAAGCATATTATACTTTCGTTCCGCGCTCGATAGCGACGGCAGGCTCGTGTTTCTCATTCAGATGCGTGATAGGCTGCCGCGTTAGCCTTCTGATAAGATGCATGTCGCCCGAAGGCGTAACAGGATGTGACTTTATTCAGAAAGGCCAGGCGATGGCGGCACAACCAAATATTGGGGGGATGGCACGCTTACTTTACGTGGGGCTGGGCGCTGCTGTGGCGAGTTGGGGGCTTTGGGGCGCCGATCAGGGTTGGACGCAGTGGACCTGGCTTGTTCTAGGGGGAATCGTTCTGGTTTTAGGTATCATTGGGTATTCTCCGCTACATCTATGGTTCAGCAAGAAAGAGCAGAAAGCGACTTGAATGCGCTTTCTGCACGCCGTCGCCGGCTTTTTCCTTTTCTTCGAACTTCCAATCCCGATCTACTGGCTGATCATTCATCCATTTAATTCCTTTTGGCGAAGCCGCGTCCGCGCCGCATTCTGGTTTGGAGGGCTGACGGCATGGATTAGCGGCGGTGTTCTGCTATGGACCTACCGCTCGCCGTTACTGACGCGCGCGCAGCCCTCAGGGCCTAGGATTGCAATAGGGCTCGCCCTGATTGTCGTCGAACTCTATTTGTTTTTCCGCGTGGAGCGCGAACTCGGCAGCCGAAGGCTGGTCGGACATGCGGAGCTTACCGGGACCGGGGAGATGTTTACCGGTGGTCTCTATGCCCACGTGCGGCACCCGCGATACACCGGGATGTTTTGCGCAGTGTTGGGAGCAGCGTTGATCGCTGGCACGGGATTCCTGTGGATCACTCTTGCCTTATGGAGCGTGCTGGCCCTAAGCGTGATCCGTCTTGAGGAAAGGGAATTGACAGCTAGGTTCGGCGCGGGTTACATCGCGTATCGGAAACGAGTTCCCGCGTTTGTGCCCCGTCCTGAGTGGATCGAGAGAAAGTAAGATCTCCGAAGTTGCCCTGCTGTGTCGCCTCCATTAGAATGGCTAAGCCACTGCGGAGAGGTGTCTGAGTGGTCTAAAGAGCTCGCCTCGAAAGCGAGTGTCGGGGAAACTCGACCGTGGGTTCGACTCCCACCCTCTCCGCCATAATTTTTCACCTTTTATTTTCAATGGGTTACAACCAACATTTACGCTTGGTGTCTACGGTACCCTCTCAGCCATCTCTCTGTCGTATGTCCATGCGGCAGTAGAAAACGTGCCTGCATCCGCCACTCTACTGTCCCATGCGAGCGTCCACTTCAACTCTTGATCGAGCTACGCTATCGTAATTAGTCGAATCTTTGCCGGCAGGAAAAGCGCACCTGCCTCGTGAGCGGGGGCGCTTCAGAGCGCTAGTCCCTGTTATATTGAGTTTGCTGAAATTAGGGGCCCCGTGCGGGGATCGTGACCATCAGCGGCATTTCAGCCCGACACGCGGGCTGCGGAGAGAATCTGCGTAGGGCTGCGTGTTCGCGGCTCTCCCCGAGCATTCGTCCCGGACACGTTCGGCAAAACCATGACTTCAGATATATTTGTGCCAGTCGATTAATGCGGAATGGATTTTCAAAATGTAGTCGCTGTCTTGAATAAATTGCTTCTCCAAAAAAGCCCCGAGACATTTAACAGTTCGTGGGTTCTTAAACACGCTCCTGCGTGTTATCGGTTTATCCGCAAAAGCATTCGAACCGAGGTAGGCAACATCGATTGGGATAAAGTTACTTATGCTCTTTAGTCTCAGTACCAACGACGCTGGACACCGCGACTTCGAAAGAAATACCGTGTCTATAAAAACGCAACCGAAATTGATCTAGTATTGAATAAATATCGAAATAAGCTTTATGTTTTCATCGCCGCAGCTGACCTCGCAGATCGACGGGTTCGAGACAAAATCGTTATTGATCTTGTGCGCGTCGCGCAAAAAGGTAATTTGCTTGCCAAAGTGGAAGCGGTTAGGCTCGTTCGCTATACCACTGACGATCAGATCGACAAATATTACTGCCTTTCTCGTTGGAAAGGTTACAATGATGAAATCCTAGAGCAGATCGAAGGATGTATTCGACGGTATCGCTACACAGGTTCTTTCGCTACTCTGAATTGGCCCAGTTCGCGCATTTGATTTGGCCCACCCTGGACATCACGAACGGCCTAACCTGTCAGCGGGAACGACGGGGGGCCGATGGACAGGAGACGCAAAGTGGAACTGTTCGAGCAGATACGTCGGGAGTATCGGTTTGGAGTGGGCACGATTCAGGGAGTGGCCAAGAAGTTGAATACGCACCGGCGGATGGTGCGGCAGGCGCTGGCCAGCGCGATACCGCCGGAGCGAAAGACACCGTCCAGGAGCAGTCCGAAGCTGGAACCGGTGCGCGAGTTCATCGACGGGATTTTGCAGAGTGACCGGGAAGCACCGCGCAAGCAGCGGCACACAGCGCACCGGATCTGGGAACGGATTTGCCGGGAACATCCCGATACAGCCGTTGCGGAAGCGACGGTACGGCGATACGTGCGACGGCGAAAGCAAGAGTTGGGGTTTGCGGGACGCGAGACGTTCGTGCCGCAGAGCTACGACTGGGGCGGTGAAGCACAGGTGGATTGGTATGAGGCTACGGTGGAGTTCGATGGTGAGCGCGAGAAAGTACAACTGTTCACGATGCGCAGCATGGCTGGCGGCGGGGCGTTTCATACTGCGTACTTTCACGCCACGCAGCAAGCGTTTCTGGAGGCACACGAACGAGCCTTTCACTACTTCGGCGGGGTGTTCCGGCGGCTGCGTTATGACAACTTGAAGAGCGCGGTGAAGAAGATTTTGCGCGGATACCAGCGAGAGGAGACCGACCGGCTGATCGCCTTTCGCTCGCACTGGGGATTCCAGACGGAATTTTGCAACCCGGCGCGTGGCAACGAGAAGGGTGGTGTGGAAGGCGAAGTGGGCTACTTCCGGCGGAACCATCTGGTACCGGTGCCGAGGGTAAAAGACCTCGGTGAGTTGAATGAGTACTTACGGGTGTGTTGCCAGCAAGACGAACAGAGACAGATCCACGGGAAGCCACATACGGTGGGCGAAGCGATGCGCATCGAGCGTGAGCATCTGTTGCCTTTACTCCGGGAAGGATTTGAACTGGCCGAGACCAGTTTTCCGGTGGTCAATGGCCAGGGCTGCGTGAAGGTCCGAACCAACCGCTACTCGGTTCCGCTGCGGGCGGGAAGCAAGACGCAAACTCGATTGCTACCGGCATACGTGGAAGTCTGGCACGAGCAGCGCTGCGTGGCGCGTCACGAGCGCAGCTTCGGTCGCCATCAGGCGGTGCTGGATCTGGAGCATTATCTGGACGTGCTGGAGAGAAAACCGGGTGCGCTGGCGGGCTCGACACCACTGAAACAGTGGCGCGAGCGCGGTCGCTGGCCGGAGAGTTTTGATCGGTTATGGCAGAGCTTGCGCGAACGACACGGTAAGCAGGCAGGCACGCGAGAAATGATTGAGTTGCTGCGGCTGGGTCCGCAACACAGTTGGGAAGAGTTGAGGAAAGCGATTGAGCAAGCGTTGGCGTTGGGCTGCACGGATGCGGCGGCGGTGCGGCATCTGCTGATGGCGGGGACGCTGACCCACGGCGAGCGACCGCTTCAGCAGATCGGTTCACTGGAACGGTACCAACGGCCGATGCCGGTGCTAAACGATTACGACCAGTTGCTCGGGGCGGTGCAGCCATGAGCCAACAGGCGCAAGCACTGGAACACGCCTCGGTGCGGCAGTATTGCAAGGCGGTGAAGGTGCCGGTGATCGGCGCGAACTTTGTGCCTCTGGCCGAACAAGCGGTGAAAGAAAATCGCGGCCATATTGGTTACCTGGAAGCACTGCTGGCGATGGAGAGCGAAGAGCGGGATCGGCACGCCATTGCTCATCGGCTGCACGATGCCAAGCTGCCGCGGATGAAAACTCTGGAGGAGTTCGAGTTCGCACGAGCGCCGCAGATTCCAGCGGCGAAAGTGCGGGAGTTGGCCGAAGGTGGATACATCACGCGGGCCGAACCGGTGGTGCTGATCGGGGAGTGCGGCACGGGCAAGACGCATCTGGCGACGGGGTTGTGCGTGGCGGCCTGCCGCCAAAAGCGGAGAGTGCGCTTTACGACGGCGGCGAACCTGGTGAACGAGTTGGTGGAAGCCAGCCAACACCATGGAGTGCGGCGCGTATTGGCGCGGTGGATGCGTTACGACGTGATTGCGCTCGATGAAGTAGGCTACGTACCACTGGCGGAGATCGGCGCAGAGTTCCTGTTCCAGGTAATCGCGGAGCGGGCTGAACGGGCCACGCTGATCGTGACCACCAACCTGCCATTTTCGGAGTGGACGCAGGTGTTTCCGAATCCACGGCTGTGCAAGGCTTTGCTGGATCGCATCACCGACCGCGCACACATCATCGAAACCGGCACCGAGTCGTACCGTTTCCGGCGCACGGTGGAAGGACGGCAGAAGAAAAAAGCTTCGTAACGAGCAGGACCGGGCGCTGCCATGCGACTCCGTATCCCCGGCGTCCGCTCCGTCCTAAACGCGGTCCTGAAAACCGGACCGCAGGACTCCGCTCCCTCCGGGGATACGGAAAGGAACCCCTCGGGAAGAAGAGGATACTTACGGCCTTAGGGTGGGCCAAATGAAAGTATCGAAGGTGGGCCAAATCAGGTTGTCAAACGCATTTTTTTTTACCTACCTATTTCCGAACCCTTGAATATGCTGGCAGGGCCATTTGCCCGATTGTCACCAGCTCTCTGGATGGTCCGATTGCCTCCAACTCATGTAAGCGCAAGATAGAAAATGTGGTTTACGATCCGGAGACGAACAAAATAGGGTTCTACGACCCGAAGAAGTTGTTTTCCTTCGATTCCGAATCACAATTCGGTGTCTGAAGAGGATCGCTAAGGGAGGGGAGCAGTTTCGCGAGAAACTATCCCCTATCCGACGCTTTGTGCTGTGTTTGGGGGGGCTATACTGGTTACCACACGTGAATCTAAGGTCTCGATATCGAGTCAAAAGGCAAGACGTTTTCCGCTTTTTATTCGGCCTGGATACGTGCAGAATGCTCGCGCAATTCTTCGAGAGACATCTCGACCACCCTGCCGCCGCGCCAGATATAGGTTGGCAAACCCTCGCGAGCGTGAGCGGTCATGACCTTCTCGACGGCAGCTTTGAGCGCCATCTCGGCACGCTCTTCCAGGGGCAATTCAAGAACGTTTGCTGGCGGCTTAGTCATGTTTGTCCGTAGCGCGCAACCAATTCGTTGTAAATCTCTCGCTCCATTATATGGGTCTCGCCATGTTTCTCAAAGGCGATGACGATGGGTGTCGCGCCTGAATTGTCGAACAAACTCCATGAATCCGCAAGCCGACGAAAGTGAATAAAGAAATTCCTGATTGAGCGGCCAAACCGCCGACGGACGATCGCTTCGGGTACATTATGGCCGCCTTCAGATACTCGCGCTCTGACCCTCGACAGCGCGAGATCGACACTTGGTACCCAAAGAAAGAAAAAGTGTGCTGCATATCCCCTATTTTTGAGTTGCCGAATCAAATGCAAGTGACTTCGGCCTGAGAGTGTCGTTTCGAACCCGAAATCAGCACCTCGCTTGGCAAAGATACTTATTTCGCCGAGCATGATTCTGCCAGCATGAAAGGCTGCGGTTTCAGGTGAGAAGGGCGACATTCCCTGTGCAATCAGATCAGCATTGATGAAATTCTTACAGTCTGCGTAATTGGGCAAGAATTCCCGTGCGAAAGTGGTTTTGCCAACTCCGTTTGGTCCCGCAATGATATACGCATTTGGACTCATGAAATCCCTCGCGCCCGAGCACCCAACTGGAACCTGACTGCTCTCTCAAGGAACCGCAATGTTCTTATGCGTTCAGAACTTGCAGCGATGCGTTTTTCTCTTCTCTTCATCACCAACCTCAGGTTGCAGTTGTTGCATCAACTTCGCACAGCATCGACGACCGTATAACCGAGTGCAGAGTATCCTGCCAGGCGCTTCTTGTACATGCGAGCCAGCATAGGCACCATCACATCCGCATAGTCGTAGACGTGGACTTCGCTTTTGTTGTCGTGGAGCCGATGTAGGCGGCCTACGTATTGTTGCAACGTACCTTTCCACGAAATCGGCATTGCAAGAAGAAGCGTATCAAGACGCGAGTCGTCAAATCCCTCGCCGAGGTAGCTTCCGGTCGCCAGGATCACGCGCGGTTCATCACAAGGAACGGCTGCTAGAGACTCAGCCATTTTCTTTCTTTGCTTGGTGCCCATCCCACCCTTCAAAATGAAAATATGCGGACAAACTCCACTCAAGCGTCCAGCCAAATAATCGAGATGTCCCGTCCGACTTGTCAGAACAAGTGGTGAACGCCCACCGGACAAAGCCTGCTGAAGGTCTCGGACAATCAGGTCATTCCTTTCTTGGCTTACAATAAGAGCAGCGTAAATGTCTTGGATGGTCGTCTCAATTTCAGCTCGATTCCAGCCGAAATCGGTAATCCTTGGGAAAACCTTATGTTGTAGTGGTGAAGACTCGGCAGCCTTCTTCGCGCTGAGATGAAAACGAATCGGGCCACATTGCATGTAGATGATGGGTTGATGCCCGTCTTTTCGAGTCGGTGTTGCCGTCAATCCCAGAACGTATTTTGCTTTGACTTCGCGAAGAATTCGTTCGAACGTCACTGCTGACAGATGATGGCATTCATCCACAATCACGTGTCCGTAGTCCGCGACGAAGTCCTCGACTGCCCCATTACGCTGCAAGCTTTGGATTACAGCGACATCAACCATGCCGGTTCTCTTAGCCTTTCCTCCCCCGATCTCTCCGATTTGCTCGATCGGCAAAGCTAGAAACGCCGCTAATCGCTCGCGCCATTGATCCATCAATTGACGCCTATGTACGAGGATCAGGGCGTTAACCGCTCGCTTGGCGATAAGGCAGGCCCCCACCACTGTTTTTCCGAACGCCGTTGGCGCACAGAGGATTCCTTGGTCATAAGCAAGCACTTGCTCGATGGCGTCTCGTTGTTCAGGACGTAATTCGCCGTCGAAGGAAACATGGATTTCCCGTCCTGCGGTTCGTTCATCATGGACTTCCGCACTGACATGATGTGACTTGAAGACACGGACTACCTCTTCCATGCACCCTCTTGGAAGGCCGATGTGCTCAGGGAAGACTTCACAGCAGGATATGACTCGCGGCTTACCATAAGTCGAGAGCCGCATCGCTTGAGCTTTGTAAAATTCAGGGTTTTGAAACGCAGCGATGCGAATCAGGCGATCTACCATCGCGGACGGCAGGCCAACTTTCTCGATATAAATCAAATTGCTCACCACCACGCGCACATTCGGAGGCAGCGGACCGGTGATTTGTCTTTCCTTGCCCTTTCGGGAAGGACGCCAGAGCCATGGAGCATCACCCTCGTCTTCATCGGGCAAATGGAGGTGCACTCCGATGGGATTCCCGTCGGGAACTATCGCGTAAGCTATTTGGGCGAGCTGATCGATTGGCAGTCTCTGAATGGACTCTAAAACTCCCCATTGATCGGAATAAGGCTGAAACAGTTCATCCAAGAACACACTGTTGCCTTGTTCCCTGGGACGCTTTTGCAGTGGCAATGCAATCAAATTTCCGAATCCGCCTTTGGGCATGGTGTTCTGGTTGGGGAAAAGGCGGTCGTATGAATCAAGGCCGATTTCATGCCTATTTTCCATTGTGCGCGTCAACAAAGCAGATCCAAGCCTTCTCGCATCGGCAGCAGATACTGGACGGTCGAAGAATATCCATATATGCGCGCCATTGCCTGACCGCGAGCGCTCGACAGCGATGGGGATTTCGAATCGCCTGCATGTTGCGGCAAACGCTGCTGCATCAATTATCCAGGACTTCTTATCGAAATCCACTGCAAGAAACCAGCACATGTCGTCGGGTAGAAGTGGATAGACGCCGATCGTTTGCTTCCCAATTAGATGATTGCGAATCGCATCATCAGTCAGTGGCTGGAGCATTCTGGTTTCGCGGGCAACCTTCTTTCGCTCTTCTGGTCTCGATGCATGGATGGCACGCCAGTCCATGACACCGGCTGGTGAATAGCCAGATTTGCCACTTTTCCCTTCCCACCGAATGGCGAAAACGTCTTCGCGCCCACGAAACAGATTTCGAAAGAGCGCGATCTTTTTTTCTGGCGTTGACACCTCGCTTGTGCCTGTGGACGAAAGCTTTGGGACCAGGACCGCTTGGGAGATGGGTTCGTTGGTGGCCGGATGATCAATCCCGAGCATCGCACGCAAACGCACATTCTCTTGACGAAGCCGTTGGCATTCGTCTTGCACTGTTTTCAGGCGATCTTGAATATTGTCCTGACCAGGCCTGTGGCTGTCCATTGTTATAGGTTCCGAGGATGATCTTATCCGAGGAACGAGGCGATCAAACAACCGATCTTGCGACCGGTGGGAACGATCAAAGCCGAATGCAATCTAGAACCGTCAGACAGGACGAAAGCAGAGGCTGAAGGATATACAACTATGCCAGTGTTCTTCGATTTGGTGTCTGTTTGGTGTCTATTTCTGGAGGGCACCAGATAGATTTGATGGAACCAGCAAGACCTAATAGACAGTCACTAACATTCCTGTAGTCATGCAGATACTTGCTATCCGCCCTAAATTCAAAGAGATGCCAATTTTTCAGGAATAGAATCCCACCCTCTCCGCCATATTTTTTCATCCTGTATTTTCAATGGGTTACAGCCAGCATTTACACTTGGTGTCTACCGCATCCTCTCAGCCATCTCTCAGCGCCATGTTTTATTCGAGCTTCTCTTTCTTAGGCAGTCGAACTTCTCCATGTCGCAGTAGCTGTGTTTCACGCGTGATGCGGGAATTTCGCAAGAAAATTCCAACACCCTGGGTGGCAACTGTCATTTGGGGATAACTTCAATGTAGCCGACAATCCATCAACTATCCGCTAAACCCACCTCAATATTGGGTTTTTGTCGAAGATTTGCAGGTAAGCGGGATTGCAGTTATTTGCCGACTGGAACCTTGCCCCGCACGTCGTCATTGGAGAAATTGGCTCGGCACCTCGTGTGAGGCAGCGGACCAAATCAGAACGGCATCACGCCACGCATCACGATGGCGTCACGGCACAACATCACGTGCGATAGACGCTCGGTTGGAAGCCTGATGGTGAATGTACGATGGCTAGAATTTAGAAACGCTGTTGTCACCGTTATTCGCCACCCAATGTTGGCTCCGTCGAAAGCGATTCCTTGGGGTGTGTGCCTACGCTGAAGGTACCTATTGGGTGCGATTGGCGAAAACGGAAGAATCGGCCGTGCGCGGGAGGCGTTGAATCGACGGAAGGGAAACCCAGCGGAAACCCAGCGGAAACCTTGTGTTTGCATTTCGCTTGGGGTAACTTCTCGGCCAGTTCAACGTTACCTCCCCAAAAGGGCAGTTTGTTTCCTGTCTCGTAGCCCGAAGGAGAATGCAGATGGTTACGATATCAAGATTAAGGTGTGGACGACTCCTCTTAACAGCAACCTGCCTCGCCATCGTATGCGTTATAGCCACCCCCGTGTGGCCGCAGTCGCAAACGCTCAACATCACCTTGACCGGACAATCGATGATTCGAGCGGATATCCGTATTAATACGCCAACGGCAGTCGCGACGATATCGCCATTGCTCAAGGGCGACGTGATATTTACGAATTTTGAAGCGACCGTGATAGAGAAGGACCAATCAACGCACGATGGCAGATTCCTCTCTCCTCCTGAGGCACTCGACGCTCTGAAGGCCTTGGGCTTCAACCTGCTAGCTCTATCCGATAATCATTCGTTTGATCTGAAGGTCCCGGGTGTTCAGAACACCCTCCGGGAGATAACAAGCCGCAACCTAGCTCATGCCGGTATCGGAAAGACACTGGAGGAAGCCGCCGCACCAGGTTATCTGCACACACCGAAGGGCACGGTAGCGCTCGTAGCAATGGCGTCTGGCCTGATTGCGGACGGAGCATCGGCCACGGCGACTCGGCCAGGCGTGAATGAGCTGCGTGTTGAAGCCGGGGGCAAGCCGAACGAATCCACGACTCTGCTCCCTGCCGAACCCGGGAACGAACCGAACCCGGAGGATGAGCAACGCATTCTTCAGAGCATCCGCGACGCCCACAAACGTTCCGACCTCGTCATCGTCTATGAACACAATCATGTGTTTCTGAACAGACCATTCGGCACAATCCTCCTCGAAGAGTTACCTGAACGGTTAGCTCCGGCGGATTGGCTGAAGAAATGGACCCACGCAGAAATTGATGCCGGCGCAGATATTATCGTAATGCATGGCGCCCCTCTGATCCACGGTGTGGAGATCTACCACGACCGGCCGATTTTTTATGATCTGGGAAACTTCATATTTAATGTGCCGCCGGTAGACATACAGCTAGACGAGCCCATTATCTGGGAAAGCGTGGTTGCGCATGTCGCATTTCAAGGAAGACCTCTGCAATCGATTACGTTCCAGCCGATCGCATTGAATAAGATTGGCCGAGGACAACCCGACACTCAGGGCGAGCACACGAATAATCTCTTCCTCCAAACTCGCGGCTTGCCAATGCCTGCGACAGGCGAACAGGCGTCTTATATCCTTCAGCGCTTGGCGGACGCCTCACGGCCCTTCGGAACGATGGTGGTGCTGAAAGGCGATACTGCAGAGATCACGCTGAATCACAGAAACTAAGACGAATTGACACTTATCGCATCCTGGCTCTGACGATTTTATCGGATCCGGCCACATGACGATATCGGGACTTATCAGATGGGATGAGAAGGAGTTGGCGCGGGCAGTCATTTCGACTTCATGCGCGCTAGATACTTGCGGTGTTCACTCACCTCATCTCGCAAGTGGCTGACGAATTCTCGCACGACGTACTTCTTCTGTTCGTTTTCCAGGTTTGGGATCATTGCTTCGAGTTTATCCGCCCGCTCGCCTATCTTCTTCACTTCATCTTCGAGATACTTGATATGAGTTTACCGAGGATCTTCGGCCATTCCATTGCCCCCTTCAGGCGCACCATATTTTATGCCACCGGAGAACACAGGTAACCCGGATAGCGGGCAGTAGGTCCACCTTCCGAAAAGACTTATCGGGACTTGGCACAACGAATGCGTTCGATATATAAGCATGCATTAGGAAGCGACAATCGTAATATCTGACAATGCTGAGTTGCGGATACGAACCTGGCGTGCTGCCATCATTCCCCTGCCGGTTGGGATGGCCGGAATTGTGTTTAGCGCAGTAACCAGCAAGCTCGATGGAGTGCAGGCACCATTCCCACCGTCGGTCGCTGCCTACACGATTGTGTGTGACTTCTTGATCCTTCTTTTCTGCATCGGACAGTTTGGGTGCGTCAGGAATTCAAGCACCAAGAAGAATAGACGTCACAGGCAGGTATATGGGACAACTTCGAAAAGAAAATGTTTCGCCAGCGACCAGCAGCAGAAGCCTGAGCCGGCGCTGCATTCTACAACGTGCAGCGTGGACCGTCGTGGCTGCAGCGTTTCCCAGCGGAGTGTTTGCTGCTGACAATATTAGCCCCGAGATGGCTCAGCTCAGCACGTACATGAGTGAAGCTGGTGGCCGCGCTCTTCCTGAAGACGTGGTCGAGAAGGCGAAGCACCATATCCTCGACACATTTGCCGCGATGATCTCGGGGGCAGATCTGCCTCCGGGTCGCGCGGCGTTTCAGTTCGCGCGCGACTTTACAACCGACAAGACTGCGACGATCGTCGCTTCGAAAATGACATCGAGTCCCCCGGAAGCGGCGTTCATCAACGGCATGCTGGCGCATTCCGATGAAACCGACGACTCCCACGAGTTCTCCCAGTCACATCCCGGCTGCGCGGTCGTTCCCGCCGCTTTGGCGGTCGGGGAAAAGTTTGGAATCGACGGAACGGGTTTCTTGCGCGCCGTGACCCTCGGCTACGATATCGGGCCGCGCGTAACCATCAGCCTTGGCGCGATCGAGTTTCGGAATACAAGCCATAAGAGCACTCATGCCATTGCGAGCATATTCGGCGCGGCAGCGGCGGCGGGTTGCGCCGCGAACTTGAACGCACAGCAGATGCGCTGGCTGCTCGATTACACCGCTCAGCAATCTTCGGGCATCGGAGCATGGAATCGCGATACCGAGCACATTGAGAAAGCTTTTGTCTTCGCCGGTATGACGGCGCGCAGCGGTGTCACCTCCGCACTAGTAGTTCATGCCGGATTCAGCGGCGTCGACGATATCTTTTCAGGCGCTGACAATTACTTCCAGGCTTACGCCCCCAATGCGAATCTGCAGGAGTTGATCGAAAAACTTGGCGAGCGGTATGAGATTACTCGGACCAACATCAAGAAATGGACCGTTGGATCGCCGATCCAGGCGCCGCTCGATGCCATAGACAACATTCTGAAAAAGCGCCCCATTGACCTCAATGAGGTGAAGACAATAGTTGTGCGTCTGGCCAATACCGAAGCACGCGTCGTCGATAATCGCGAAATCCCGGATATCTGCCTCCAGCATATGGTCGCTGTGATGGTCTTGGACAAGACCGCTTCTTTCCATGCTGCGCACGACAAGCCCCGCATGAAAGACCCGGCCATCCTTCGCATTCGCGCCAAGGTGCAGCTCATTCCGAGCGATGACCTTGAGCGTCTCGAACCGGCACGGCACGCCATCGTGGAGATCACCCTGAACGATGGAACCATCCTGTCCGACCACGTTACAGACGTGCGCGGCACAGTGGATAATCCGATGACCCGCGATGAGGTGGTCCAGAAATGCCGGGACCTGGTGGAGCCAGTAGTCGGTAGAGCGAACTGCAGGAACCTGATTAATAAGGTGCTCGGGATCGAAAAAGTGCGGGACGTCCGCGAGCTTCGCAGCGTGCTGCAAAAGGCCTGATCAAGTATTTACAAGCAGTACTGGATTTCTGACCCCGAGATAAATAGCGCCGACGGAGCATATGGGCCACGTCCTACGCCGATAGATGCTGAATTGCTAGAGAAGCATGTAAGGACTATTGGACGATTTTTCGTAAATAGCCCGAAAAGAAAGATCGAAAGGGCACTGGGTTACGAGGCCAAATTCCACACGACATATCGGGACTTGGCTTCTCCGGTCAGCTATGACGGGAATAACGGAAAAAATCGCCGTGCTTTAGGTTCCCGTGCACAATTTGAATGCTTTCGTTTAACCGGCGGGTGGCAATTCCCTGTATGGAAGGAGGGCTTATTACAATGGGCCTCATTAGAAAGCTATGCAGTTTCGCTGGTGTAGTCCTTTTGGTGATCACCGCTTTCAGGGTGCTCGCAATACCTATAGCTGCTCAATCCCGGCGAGAGGCAGACGGGGCCCGGCTGCTGAAGGGCGCCATTGACATGCACTTCCACGTGGATGCGCCAAGCCCTGAAGGATCCAGCGCGCAAGCAACGTTCGCCACGGTGAGACTCGCTCATTCACTCGGGTTGCGAGGTTTAGTTCTAAAGAATCATTATGAGCCCACCGCGACTTTGGTTTACCACCTTCGTCTAGAGATTCCCAACTTCGAATTGTTCGGCGGCATTGTAATGAACCGCACGAATGGCGGGATGAATCCTGCTGCCGTTGAGTACATGGCGACGCATATCATGGGCGCGCCGGGGAAGATCATTTGGCTGCCGGCGTACGATTCGGAAATCGAATCAAATCCACCATATCCGAAGAAACCGTTCGTGGCCGTTTCAAGCAACGGGCAACTTCTTCCCGAAGTAAAGGAAGTTCTCGCCGTGATTTCGAAGTTTCATTTGGTGATAGCATCGGGTCACATTGCCCCCGAAGAAGCCTTAATGGTGTTCCGCGAGGCCCGCAGTCAGGGCGTGCAGCAGATGATTGCCACGCATGCAATGGATTTGGCGGGAAAGATGAGTTTAGACCAAATGCGAGAGGCTGCGAAGCTCGGAGCTATGATTGAGTTCGATTTTAGAAATGTTTTGGATGAGGGTGGGCGTCGAGCAGACGCAATCCGTAAGATTGGGCCCGAACATTGCTTCATTTCTGAATTCTGGACAAAAGTAGGCCGCCCGAGAGAGTACGGCGGGCTTGACGGTGTCGGCGCGTTTGTGGAGGCGATGCGAGCCCGCGGTTTCACCGACCACGAGCTTGACGTTATGTTTAAAGAGAATCCCGCAAAATTGCTTGGGCTACCGCTCCAATAGATGAAGGATCCTTTCTTGCTGGACGGGCAATCATCGGCTCGGTTATTGTGGCCTTCATTGGCGCGGTGATCCTCGTGTAGATCACACGGCTATTGAAAAAAGCCTGAAGCCTTTCACACGGGAGATGTGTTGCTCCGGGCTCTGACATCAGCTACCAAGCTATGGTGGAGTGTTCAATGCTGTGAGGATTTCGTCCAACGAACTCTTCGCCGTCCTGACGGCAATCAGTTTCGCTGCCGGACTGAACGTCTACGCAACCGTAGCCACGCTCGGCCTTTTGGCGCATACCGGCGTGTTCTCACTACCGCCCGGCCTCCAATTGCTCTCCAGTTGGTATGTGATAGCGTGCTCTGGCGTTCTGTTTCTGGTGGAACTCTTCGCAGATAAAATTCCTGTTTTCGATCTGTTGTGGAACGCTCTGCATACGTTTGTGCGAGTTCCAGTAGCAGCACTGATCGCCTATCGCGCCACGACCCAACTCTCATCGGGATGGCAAATATTTGCTATGTTGTTAGGAGGCACAATCGCGATGGCAGCGCATAGCGGAAAAACTGCTGTGCGAGCAGCCGTGACTCCTTATCCGGAACCCTTCTCAAATGTGACACTGAGCCTAGGGGAGGACGCTCTCGCTGTATTCCTTACATGGTTTGCCACTAGGTATCCCTATTGGGCGGCGATGATCGCCCTGGCATTTGTGCTGGCCGTCGTCCTTTTGATGCGCTGGGTCGTGCGTGCCCTTCGTAGTATGTTTCGCAGGGCCCGAAAGGAACTTCACCTCATCTTTAGCGGAGTTTGACGAGACATTTCACAGCGTCGGGTCCTTGGCAACTCCATCGCGCCGAAACTTTTATCACGCACAAAGATAGTATCTGAGGGCACTTTGTTCGTGGCCCTTTCAGAGTCGATGGTTAACGAGGCAGACGGTAGTAGGAGCAGTGAAGAAGCGAATGTACGTGGCGCTTGGCATCTTGTGGAATGTGCCGGAAGGGTTGACGGTACATTCGAGCAGTGTGTCTCCCCTGGTCGTGGGCGTGAACTCGGAGGAAATGAGCCGAAGGAGGATCGAATGACGGAGTGGAGCAAGCCTTGCCGTGTAATGCAAAAGTTAATAGAAGATGTCCCGGGCGAACATCGTTACGTCTTCAACTGCACCTTTTGTCAACGTGATATCAGCGAGGAATGGGCAGAACGCAGACGGAAACGATCTGACCCACAGGCAGCGCTGAATCTGGACTTATGTCCACTGAGAAAAAGGGATGTCGCGAAGAAGTTCTTCACGATTGGGTACGGCGGCACCGAACCAGGACAATTGATAAGTATATTGAAAGAGAACGGCGTTGAAGCAGTTGTCGACGTGCGGCTATGGCCTCACCGCGCAAGCATGGGATCTTATCCGGAATTTGGACTCGTACAACATGGCCGAATCTATGACGTGCACGCCCGCTGCGCCGTTTCCGGATTTAGTCCATCCCATGATATTTGAAATTACGGAATACCACATCCCCGGTTCCGGCGGCATACAGGGAAAGCCGCCGCCCGTCGGTTACGCGGGTTGAATTTTCAAACGGGATCCATGTTTTACCGTCCAGACTGTAGGATCCGGAGAAGTCATGGCGGATGCTCCGAAGGCGCAAGAAGAGATGCGTCTCTTTCGATGGGATGTCGTTCCCGTGACGATCCCAAGCCGTTGAGAATATCTCTCCTTTTCGCAAACCGACCGCGCCCCATGTAGGTCCGAGGTCAATATCTCCGCGTCTGGAGGAAAGAAACAGGCCCGCCTCCGCGGTATCCGGGATGGTGACTTCCACATCCGCTTCATAGGAGTGATTGACGGGCGTCACGCCGATCATTGTTGCGCCCGACGGAATTGCATTTTTGCCGGGCAAGCCACCCGCCGCTTTCATCACCAACTTCCCGCCTCCGATCTTGAAAGATTCCTCGGGCTTCACGGATGTGTCGTACTGCCATTGAATTCCCAGTGCGCTGCTTGAAAAATCATCGGACAACGGCAAGCCGTACCCGAGATTCTCCCCCGCCGGTTTGCTCAAGACGTCCGTCGCCGAGACGCCGAAAGGAACACGAGGCCAGCCGTCGTCCGTCCACTCGATGGGGAGCAGGAGGTTTTGTTTCCCATAGATTTCGTAACCATTTTCGTAGCCCGTATACAGGAACCACCACTTGCCTCCCTCCCCCTCAAGCAGTGTTCCATGTCCCTGACGCCACCACTTTTCGTTCGCACTTGCCGTGTGCACCAGGGGATTGTAGGGAGAATTCTCCCAGGGACCCTCCGCCGATTTCGAACGTGCCACAACCTCCATGTGCGCGACGCTGGGCCCATCCGTCCCGCCTTCCGCCGACTCCATGTAATAGTAGCCGTCGCGATAAAACAGCTTGGGCGCTTCCAGGCATTTGCACGCCACCATCCAGTCCTTGGGAATGTCCCAGCCGTCGTAGACTTTCCTGGGTTCTCCGATCGCGCTCAGTCCGTCGGGAGCGAGGGGGACCACCACGCCTTTGTTGAAGTAGAGAAAGCGATTTCCCTGCTGGTCCGCGATGTGGCCCGGATCGATGTACCCCGGGACGCCCAACTCGATCGGGTCGCTCCATGGACCTTCCACGCGATCGGCCCAAAGAACATAGGTCTTCCTGGGCCGAACGCCCGAAGGATTGGCCGACAAATCGACCGCCGTTCTGTAAATGTAGAATTTCCCTTTGTAATAGGTCAGGTCCGCCGCTCCAAAGGTAAATTTGTGGATGGGCGGAGTGACCGGCGCCCAGTTGACCAGGTCGCGCGAATGCCAGATGATTTCATAGGGCCATCCGCCTCCGGACAACATGTAATAATCCTTTCCCACTTTAACGGCCGTGTTGTCCGCCCCGGGACCCAAAACAGGATTTCGAAAAAAACCGTTGCCTAAATCGGGTTGCGGAATGCCCTCTCGCAGGGCTTCCTCCGTGCGGCGGTTGTCCTTCTCGTTATCGCCAAATATTCCCGGCGATAAAACACAGGTGACGACGGCAACTGACAGAAAAAACAAAACTACTTTTACTCTCGGCGTTTTCATAGGAGGTTCCAGATGAGAGGTCAGTATAATGAAAGATAAATAAAGTCAAGCCAAATCAAGCGACGGTGACCGGTAAATACGACTTCAAATGCATCTTCCCGTAGCACAGCCACTGCTGGCTGTGTGGTTTTTGCAGGCGCTGAAATAGCAAAAGGCATACAGCCAGGAGTGGCTGTGCTACGAAAAGATTAGACTTTGCCGCCCCGCTTTTCCGAGAGTAACATCCAGCTCGGGATTCCAGACGAAACATACAAAACACATCCGAGGTGCGCGATGAAACCGACGTTCGTCCTCATGATTCTTTTCTTGTCTTCTCAAATTTCCATGAACGGCGCGCAAATCTCCAGCGCCGAGCAGGAGATCCTGAAACTCGATAATCAGCGGAGCGCGGCGCTGATCCAGGTGGACATCCCCATGCTCGAGAAATTCATGACGGACGATTTCGCTTACACCCACACGTCCGGCCGGACACAAACCAAAACCGAATTCCTGGAAGAAATCAGGACCGGAGTGTCTCACTTCAAATCTCAGGCATTGACGAACGTGAAAGTGCGCATATACGGCGACGTGGCGCTGGTGACCGGCCACTGCGACCTGATCGGCATGAAAGACCAGAAGGATGTTGCGCTGTCCATGTATTTTACAGAAGTTTACAAGCGGACCAACGGACGCTGGCAGTGGGTGCTTTGGCAATCCACCCGCACGCCGTAAAGCGATCCACCGGAAGCCGCTTTCCGGCGGGAGTTGCGGTTTTCGTTCCGCAAATCCATTTGAACCGGAATTTCCGATTTGGACGTCTGTCTCGCGCATCGTATGCTCCTCCTACCCTGAAGGCAACGAAATTTATCACCAGAGCAGGCTCCAGCGAGGTCGCGGGGTTCCAACGGCTCGTTTTTGCCGTCTGACCAGGCGCCGCTTGATGTCGCGGAATCGATTTCTCAGACACTGCTTCGACCCACTTCCCTCGACTCCAGATTTTGCAACCGCAATCGGTGTGGCTACCCGCTCGGCAAGGGCAGTGCCCAGATTCGCCGGAGCATCTGGCCAAACAGCCGCCGGTGCAGGTGTCCCTCCGCCAGCAACAGCCAGTAGTACCTGGCGTGCTTGACCAGTCGCCCGCCAGTCTTCACGAGCCGCTGCTGCAAGCTCGTCAGCGACCAGGTGTCGATTCTCTTCGGCAGCACCAGGCGACGCCACAGGTTGCCCAGGTTGTAGGCCAGCGGGCTCAACTGTAAGCGCGCTTCATTGGCCCGGAACCGATGACACGAGAGCCGCGTCCAATGCGTCGCTTGCTTGCCTTCCTTGATCCATTGCTCGGCTGTTCCCCGCTTGTTGTAGAACCTCACCACCGCCCGGCTCGGCAGGCTCAGATTCGTGACGATAAAGCCGACTCGCGGGAACAGCTCCTCGACGTGGAACTCCACCTTCGCCACCACCCGTCGCGCCGTTTTCCAACTGGCCGCTTGGTAGAGAAAGCCCTTGTACCAGACCACGGGCTTGTGGCTCGGTCTTCCCACGCGACGCTTCAACAATTCCGCAATGTCGCGCTCCAGGCTTTCGTTGGCCGGTATGCGGATGGCGTACTCCACCTCCCGCTCCTCCAGCGCTTCATAGATCTCCGGTTTGGCAAAGGCTGCGTCCGCCCGGAAAGCAACTTTCTTGCCCTGCGCCCGTTGACGCTCGATCTCCGGCAGCAGCAATTCATCCCAGTCTTCAGCGCTGTGCACGTTGCCCGAGCGCAACTTCGCAGCCAAGCAGTCCCCGTGACTATTGAACAGAAATAGTGGGTGATAGCAGACCGACTCAAAGTGCCCGTTGTAGGCGCTGCCCTCCTGCTCCCCATGAACCGGACTCTCGCTGGAGTCCATGTCCAGCACGACGCGGTCGGAACCATCCAGAGACTCAGCCTGCCCCAGCGTCTCCCGGTTCAACGCCATCAGCCCGATCAAATTCTCTTCTTTGGTCAGCAGCTCGGTCTCGAACCAGTGCAAGGTCGAGGTCAGGGCCGCGCCTCGGTCCCAGATCCTCTGCGAACTGATCATTCGGAATGTCGGGTCGGCTGCCAGTCGTTTGGCGTCGTTGAGGTCTTCATAGCCCGCCAAGCGGCTGTAGACCGACTGCCGCAGCAGATCGCTCAGCGTGAACTGCTTGTTCAAGCCTTGTCGCGAGTCGCTCAATTGTTCCGAGATGAGCTTCTCCAGACCCAGTCGCTCGTCCAACTCGCGAATCAGAATCAGGCCACCGTTGGAAGTCACGCGCGATCCCTGGAAATCGACCTTCAAGGAAGCATTGAACGAGAGCTGAAAGGGCTGGTTTTGTTTATCACCCATCGGGTGTGGACCTCCAAAGCGCCTCAGATGTGCTGGAACCCGCATAAATCAAGGCTTCCAAGGGCATCATAAACTTAATTTGTCAGATTCAAATCGGAAATGGGGGCTGAGAATGAGAGATGGAAGCGTAATCTTTACGCCGGACATATTATATTGGGCGTGCCGGGTTGGCTCAAGACTAAGGACGTACACTTTCTCCAGATGGCTGGCGTGATGCGCCCAATCTCGTTCGGCCCCCTGTCGAAGTACCGTCTAGGGTGCGAACGCGAGCAGAACATTGCCGGACATGCCTCCGAAGCGGGAATAACCCGAGTTTACGAATACCATTCCCTTGACGACCACGGCCCCGGGTCCATCCACCGAGCCGCCTTTCGCCTTCACGCCGTTGACCGCGTGAAATTCTCGCGCCGTGTCAAAATCCCAAAGAACCGCGCCATTTTCAGCATCATAGCCACGAATATGCCCGTCGTTCGATCCCGAAAATACGACGCCGGGAATTCCTGTCACTGCCGCGGATTGCGTGGGACTACAGCCAACCGGCGCACCCTCTGCGCAAACGATGGGCGGAGCGTGCCAAACTTTTGCGCCGTCCGCGATGCGTAACGCGGTGAGACCACCCCCGGCCTTTGGGTCCAGCACGTACCGCCGCGTATCATTAGGATCGGTGGGGCGCATCCTGCCCGAGGACGCTGTCGCCGCATAAACGGTCTGGCCGTCGCTCGCCATGCCCCACAGCACGCCCACAGATGTGGCCACATTAGGCACGGCGCCGGCAATACGCGTTTGCCACACAATCTCTCCCTTATTTTCCGGGTCCAGAGCGTAAACCATGCCGGACTTCTGTCCCGCCACCAATACATCTCTGCCGCCGGGCAGTTGCGTCAGAATGGCCGAAGAGCCGAAATCGTAGTCCGGACCGCCCTCATCGGGACAATTCTGTTTGTCCGTTCCGCAGGAAGAGTTGTAGGCATCGCCCGGCGTCACTTGCTTCGACCACGCGATGCGTCCCGTTGCAATTTCAATGGCAACAATCGCGTCACTCAATGGACTCGCAGGCGACGAGTAATTATCGCCCGTACCGATATACATCACCCCGCGTTTCACGTCGATGGTGGGAGCAGCCCAGACACCCACGCCTGAGGGACCGTACTGCGGTGTGCCGCGCTTGGTCTTACCCGTTAGCTTGGGCTCGGGAACGAAGTAAGTTTTCCAGACCTGCTCGCCGTCACGAATGCGCAACGCCACCACACTCCCCCGGAACGTGCAGCAGGGATACGCAGGGTCGAGGGAACGGGTCTCCTCCCAGGAAGCAATCGGCACGAAGACGTTTCCGTTGTATGCGATCGGGGCGCCCGTCAGGCGCGCAGCGTCGTGCTCTTCGATTTTTTTCTTCCAAAGCAGTGTTCCACGCTCCGCCTCAATCGAATAGAACCATCCCGTCTGATCTCCGAACAGGAGGGAATGTTTGGCACCCATCGGCACCGCAAGAATCGCCGATCGTACAGGCCCATTCGCCTGGAACGTCCATTGGAGGCAACCCGTGTCCGCCTGCAGCGCGTGGATGACCCCGCCCGCGCTGCCGACAAACACCTGGCCATCGATTACCGTGGGCTGTGCGAAGGCAGTGACATCTCCATCGAAGCCAAAAGCCCATTTCAGCTTGAGGTTAGGCACTTGCCCGACGCTGAGCCTTGCCTGGTCCGCGTATTGGTAGCGGGCATTGTCCGGGCCCGGGCTCCAACCGTTCCAGGAAAATTTCGGTTTGTCCGAGACTTTCGCGCGGCGGTTGCTGCAATAAGCGCTCGCCGGAAAGGCGATCGCGGGCGCGTTCGTGCCGAGGTACGTGGCAACGGCCTGACGATCCTCACGGCTCATCGAATAGGCAATCGTCATCATCGCGCCGAAATCGAGTGCGCGAAGAATATGCGCCGAAGGCATTCGATTCAGAGAAGTTTTTAGCGGAATGCGATCGTTGGCCTGATCATGACAGCCTGCGCAACGCTGCTTGTAGACTACTTCGCCCTTAGACGCAGTGTCCTGCGCGGGCGTCCAAACTGCGGCGAGAATGATTCCAATTGTAAGCCAGAGGAGTCGATTCGAACTACTCCACACGCACATGTTCGGGAGTCTACCACAAGCCACCCTCCTTCTAACGCATCCGCCTTTCGGCATGGTGTCCTGGTTGGGGGAAAAGACGGTCGTATGAATCAAGTCCGAGTTCATGTCTCTTTTCCATTGTGCGTGTCAATAGGGCACATCCCAGTCTTCTCGCATCGCTGGCGGATACCGGGCGGTCAAAGAATATCCAGACATGCGCGCCATTTCCCGACCGCTAGCGCTCTATGGCGAAGGGAACCTGAAATCTCCTACATGTTGTGGCAAACGCTGCTGCATCAATTATCCAGGACTTCTTATCGAAATCCACTGCAAGAAACCAGCACATGTCGTCGGGTAGAAGTGGATAGACGCCGATCGTTTGCTTCCCAATTAGATGATTGCGAATCGCATCATCAGTCAGTGGCTGGAGCATTCTGGTTTCGCGGGCAACCTTCTTTCGCTCTTCTGGTCTCGATGCATGGATGGCACGCCAGTCCATGACACCGGCTGGTGAATAGCCAGATTTGCCACTTTTCCCTTCCCACCGAATGGCGAAAACGTCTTCGCGCCCACGAAACAGATTTCGAAAGAGCGCGATCTTTTTTTCTGGCGTTGACACCTCGCTTGTGCCTGTGGACGAAAGCTTTGGGACCAGGACCGCTTGGGAGATGGGTTCGTTGGTGGCCGGATGATCAATCCCGAGCATCGCACGCAAACGCACATTCTCTTGACGAAGCCGTTGGCATTCGTCTTGCACTGTTTTCAGGCGATCTTGAATATTGTCCTGACCAGGCCTGTGGCTGTCCATTGTTATAGGTTCCGAGGATGATCTTATCCGAGGAACGAGGCGATCAAACAACCGATCTTGCGACCGGTGGGAACGATCAAAGCCGAATGCAATCTAGAACCGTCAGACAGGACGAAAGCAGAGGCTGAAGGATATACAACTATGCCAGTGTTCTTCGATTTGGTGTCTGTTTGGTGTCTATTTCTGGAGGGCACCAGATAGATTTGATGGAACCAGCAAGACCTAATAGACAGTCACTAACATTCCTGTAGTCATGCAGATACTTGCTATCCGCCCTAAATTCAAAGAGATGCCAATTTTTCAGGAATAGAATCCCACCCTCTCCGCCATCAAGTCGAGTAGCTCGACGAACTACTTTTTGCGACGCGCTGACGGTCGTGGCCCTGACTAGTAGTGGGGTAGTAGGAGTGAGCTTCATGTACTATCCGTCCGGCATTTGAATCTGTAAGTCTTCCTATGCGCTCATCTAACTCAAATCATTTGTGGGGGGGTTGCGGCCCAATAGTGGCTGTGGTCGATACTCAAGGAGGAAGTGTGTCTTGAAACATTTTTTCAACAATTGTTTCTATGCGAAACCTATTACCTGGTTTGCCCAGTCCAGCGAATTCAAGAAAAGCTCTGGGATAGACTCCTCCTTGACTCGAGCACGTCCGAGAGCTTGGAGCAATGGTTCCCATGTTCCCGTCTCGTAGTTCGATACAATTTCATAGATGTCGCGGAAGTTTCCTGGTTGCCCCAGCAGCGCCTCCTTGATCTCGACTGGGACTGGAATACCCTCTAATACCGCACTCATGGGAGTATCTAGGATCGCATCTATGGCCGAAAGAAGGCCCATTAGAAATAATTCGCCTGATTTAGCTCGCAGATTCGTGGACGCAGCGATCAGTTCGCAGAATCGAGCTCTTACCAGTGGAACCATGACAAGCTCTCGCGGCTTGTCCTCACTCATCGCTGCGAGAGACACCAGTGAAATCCATCTTCGAATGCCATCCCCACCAAGTAAAGTGATAGCGTGTGGGATGGAGGCGACATTCGAGCGGAAAGCAAAAACCGGCGAGTTTAGATAGCGTAGCAATCTGTAAATTAGTGAAGCTTCCTGTTTGATCGCCGCGGCGAGTTCCTCGATATCGATATCCGGCCTGTTTGCGATTTGCAGTACACGCAAGTAGTTCAGTTTATTTGCTGGAATCGCGCGGCCCTCTGCCATTTGCGGGCGGCAAAAAAAGTAACCTTGAAAATATTGATAGCCCAATGCGAGGCCACGGTGGATGTCTTCCTGTGTTTCCACTTTCTCGGCGACAAGTTGCAGATTCCGGCGTAAGAGTTGGTGCGCGAGACGCTCCTGCTCCGATGGATTCGTGGCGACAAAATCGATCTTGACGTAATCAGCGATTTCGAGAAACGGAGCCAATGTTGGAGAATCAACATAATCATCGATTGCGAGTCGATAACCCGCGCGTTTTAACCTTCGGCAAGCTTCAAGAGTTTCGTTGTCTGCGGAGACTGTCTCGAGGATTTCTCCGACGACGCGATCTGGAGGCAGAATAGTTAGGTATTCGCGTAGCAGGAAGTCACGCGAACAGTTGATAAACGCAAGACGGCCAGATGTCACGCGGTCGATGCCAAATAAAAGCAGATTATCCACAACAACCGCCGAGGCGTCTACTCGAGTGTCGCTGCAATAATTCTCAGGGCCTGAGCGAAAAAGGACTTCATATCCAACAACATCCTGTTTCGTTGAGAATATCGGCTGGCGCGCAATAAAATTGTCCACATGTTATTTTACAACATATTTAAGATAAATGTACGGTACGAGACCAGATCGATACTGGCTGTGACCTTTCAAGAGACTTGCAATGGACTCTCTTTATGTTCTGCAAAGCGAGAAAACGGGCCATTAATATATTGAGTCAACAAATGACGAGTGCCGCATTTCGGCCTAAGTCCCAAATCGTCGCTAGAAGCTATTGCACAACCCTCCGCAAGACGATCATGAAGCAAGCGATATGA
>CAZUNI010000047.1:0-32364 GCA_964622265.1 uncultured Acidobacteriaceae bacterium
TTTCATCACTTCCCGCTGAGCTATCCACCGAAAACTAATTCTTAACGGCGGACTATAGAATGAGTAAGATTGGTAGGGGCGGTGGGGATCGAACCCACGACCTTCGGCTTAAAAGGCCGCTGCTCTACCACTGAGCTACGCCCCTGCAATTGAGTCACAACATCTTACACGAAAAATGGTGGCCGCACATGCGCGGTCCGAGGATTCGGAGAGATTTTCGCACCGGTGACGCATAAAATTAATTGAAAATCAGAAATGATCCCGGGCAATCGCAACCAACCGGGCGCACCAGTGGCGTACGCTTTTTACACTAAGACTAACGAAGGGCAGCGTGCGTTCTCTTGGTTTTTGCCGCGCGCAACCCTAAACCTCCAGCCTTTGTTCTGAATTGCCGGGCCGCGGAGGGATTCCTCGCTTCGCTCGGAATGACGGATTCTTCTTTTTCGCAAAATCAAATGACACCAGCACCGTTCAGGCCGCAATTCTCGAAGCAGCCATTAAATTATGCCCCTCGTAATATAAGTCTCGCGCGTCCGTCCGAGCGGTATAGTAAACAGGATTGTCAAAAAAAACCGCCATCCATCGAGGGAGCACAAAATATGGAGATCAAACGAGCAGGCTCGCAGCCTTCCGGCAGGGGACCCTCGGATTGGTTCACCGGCACGGTGCGCATCGATCCGCTGTTTCAAGCCCCGGACCCGGCGCTAGTCCAATGCGCCAGCGTCACCTTCGAGCCGGGCGCGCGCACGGCCTGGCACACGCATCCGCTCGGCCAGACGCTGATCGTAACCGCCGGTTTTGGCTGGGCCCAGCGCGAAGGCGGCCCCATCGAGCAGATCCGCCCCGGCGATGTGGTCTGGTTCGCCCCCGGCGAGAAGCACTGGCACGGAGCCACACCCACCACAGCCATGACGCACGTCGCCATTCGGGAAAAGCAAGATGGCAAGGTCGTCGACTGGATGGAACACGTCAGCGACGAGCAATACCGGCATCATGGAGCGGTGTAAAAGTGCTCCCAAAAAACCAGTGCAGAAAAAGCCGCTAAGGCGCGCAAAAAGCCAAGGCAGAAAAGGCCCCCGGATTGTAATTCTGAGCACCGATTTTGCGCGAAGAATTCCTTCGAGTCATCCAGTCGCGCAGCCCGGCCTCTGAATTGGAATTTTCGGGTGCCCCAGCCTTCGTCATTGGAAGTCTGGGATTTTTGACTTAAAATTCGCAAGCGCCGTTTTCAGTTCATCGGGCACGAACAATCCGAACAAAACCCTCACCCTTGAAAATCATCAAGGGTAGGGCACCCGGAAGAGCTAAACCAGTCACACGGCATTGACTTGCTGGAGTGGTATGATCAGACTGTGCTGGTTCGTTAAAAGAACATGTGTGTAAGGATCGGCCACCCGCCCCCCGACCCTTTCAAAGGCGAAAGGGTCGGGCACCCGCCTTCGTTAATGTCTTGTAATCGGAGCTGCATAGGTATATATACCTATGCAGCCCAAACAAAGCCCAATTAAACCACTAAGATGCTGATTTAAAGTAACCTAGCTAAAATATGTGCTTACGACGCTAGGTATATATACCTAGCGTCCTTTGCATTCTCTTGAGCAAAGAAAGCAGCCTCATGGTATATATGCACATGAGGCCGCTTTCAAAATGCCAATCAGGCCACAATCTGCCCAAATAACGATATTCAAGTTTTTCGACGAATCAGCGCAGAGGATTTATCGAGAGGGAGACCTTCAATCGATTTTTAACACCAATCGAAAAGAATGGGGGCTAACTACTAGAACCAATTACCGGGATTTCGTTGATTTTCTCCAAAAGGACGGGAAGCTTCAACGGGTAACACTCAAATCAGACGTGTATGGTTCCATCAATCGCTTCGGGTGGGGTGAGTTTACAACCTATCACCTGGGGCTATCGATTCGACAAGGCTCATACCTCTCTCACGCAAGTGCCATGCTTCTCCATGGTCTAACTGACCAGATTCCGAAAACAATTTACGTTAACTACGAACAAAGTCCCAAGCCGAAGTCTGACTCTCTGACTCAGGAAGCAATAAATCGCGCTTTTTCGCACAAGCAGCGAAGATCAAAATACATTTTTTCTTATGCAGATTGGCAAATTGTCATCCTCAGTGGAAAACACACGGGCAGACTTGGAGTGGAGCCCATGACAAGTGCTCAGGGAGAGCCTGTAACTGTGACGGGCCTTGAGAGAACACTTATCGACATCGTAGTCAGACCGGATTATGCAGGCGGAGTTTATCAAGTCTTACAGGCTTTCAAGTCGGCCAAAGATCGGATGTCAGTAAATGTGCTACTCGCTACGTTGAAGAAGTTAGACTATGCATATCCATACCATCAAGCCATTGGTTTTTACCTTCAGCGAGCCCATTACGACCCTGACCGGTGGGAAAGGATCAAGAAATTGGCCCAGGAGTTTGATTTTTACCTGGCTCATGATATTAGCGACAGAGACTACGACCAATCATGGCGCATATTCTTTCCAAAGGGACTCTAAAAGTCTGGTTTGGTCAATAACAAAATTGAAATAGAAATCGAACTCCTCAAGCTTCCCTGAAACTGAGACTTCAACTGCTGGCCAATCTGGCTTGTGGAAGTCTCGCTGCTCGGATATCTTCGATATCAAAACAAGGGGTACTTCTTTGGCAGCGAATATGTACCGGGCGAGTTGAAGATTGCCTGGAGTGCTCAAATCAATTTCTGCTCCTCGAATCACTGAATGGATATCATAAAAATCTCTCGCGCGGGGCGTTCGATTACTACGTAACTGGTAGTCAGACATCTGCTGACAGATGGCCCTGATTTTCTCGATTGCCAGCATTTCAGGTGTGTAGACATTGATCGTATAGTGGTCGAGTTCTTTCTCTTGCTTTCCGATACAGTATTCGTATTTGCTGATCTGAACCCGGAAGGTCCTCTGGTGTTGAGGTCCAACGACAACGGACTCTCTTTGGCGTTGCGCATTATCTTGAAGCGCATCAAATTTCTCAGTTTCCATCAATTTGAATGTGACTTCGTAGCCCCCAAATCTTTCATTGCCGTTCTCCTGTGAAATCGAGGGACGCGCGGTTAGCTTTTCATTAAACACAGTCAAGCCAGCCTCTCTGAAACGGTTCCTCAATGCTCGAAATATTCTCCCTCTCGCATCTTCAAGATCGCTGAAATCTCGTTCCAGCGATAGGTCCACATCCACAGATGTCCTAGAGCCTAAGAGGTAGACAAGATTGAGAGCATTGCCGCCTTTAAGGGTCAGTTGACTGAATAATTCGTCATCCGAAAACATAGCTATTATCACTAACCTTCGTATTTGGGATAGGTCCATGCTTGGTAATATGACACCTTTTGGGAGCCAACATGGCTCAAAAGTGTAAGCGTTACGGCCAGGTGGGTCAGTCTTTGAATCCGATTTTGAATTTTCGGGTGGCGTACCCTTCACGACTTTAGTGAAGAGTACGGATTTTTCGGCCAACCTCACTTCGCCAGCGGATCAGGCCGAATCTGAATATGCGCCAACTCGCTAGGCGTATTCTTGTCTCCACCCTCAGTCATCTCGGTCCCACGCATATGATTGGCAGCCCACATGCCGCGTCCTTTCCATCCAGCTTTCGAATTGTCGATGCGTCCATCGAAGGGACGCGTAAAGAAATTCATGGGATAGGGCACGGTCAGGCGCACCCATTTTTTGGTGTCTTGCTGAAACGCGAGCAGGGAATCGGAGTATGTCCCCGCGACAACGACCACATTGTTCCCCAGGCCGAGCGTGTTAAAGCGATCCACCCAGATGTTGTAATTGAAGTCCGCCTTAATGTCCGGCTCGGTCTTAAACGTCGGTCCTGGTATCGGATAGAACGACCAGCCCTCGGGGCATTGCCGGCCGGTGGTGGCGATTTCGCCAGAAAACACTTTGCACTTGCGCCGGTCGAGGCTGGCCAGATTGCCCTCGGTGGTTAGCGGAGTCCACACCACGCCGTTCGAATCGATATCGAGTCCGCGCGTGTCGGTGCCGCCCATTCCCGGTTCCTTGAAGGCGGGAGGTTCATAGACTTCCGTCAGACACGACGTAGGCGGATTCGCGCCGCGCGCCACGCGAACCAGCCTGCCGGGCAGGGGCGTCAGCGTCGAAAGCCACAGGCTTTGATCGACTGGGTTATAGGAAATGTTGTTGGCGCCGCCGGGGTTGTACAGCGCGCGGTCCAGCTTGGGGTCGAGCGGCTCGGGGGCCTTGGTGTAGGCGCCGATTTTTCCGTCGCCGTTATAGTCGAGGATCGGCGGGCACCAGCCCTGCGATTTTTCGGCGTCGTGCGTTTCGTCCCACACGCGGGTGTTGACCCAGCCGATTCCGCCGTCGCCTTTCACTCCTATATATATTGTCTGGTCCTTGTCGTCGGCGAAGACGATGCGCTCGGTCCGCACGCAGAGCTCGACGAATTCGAATTTGCCCGTCCGGGGATCGTAAACGTCCAGGCCCTTGCCGCCGAATTCGCGCGGAGAAAATTTCGCGAATGGATTATTCGAACCCGCCTTGCAATAGGCGGGGTTGTCGAGGCGATTCTCCACGTTCACCCAGAGCCGCCCCTTGTTGTCCATCGCATTCGAACCGGGATTCAGCGGATCGTTCCATGCCAGTTCATCGCCGAAATACGCGGACGGCCCAATCTGGTTTGGCGGCGAGAAGGGCACCAGCTTCTTGCGGTCCTCCTCATTGGGGAACGGGATGGGGATCATCGTCCGCGTATTCTTCACCGGATCGAGCACGGCAATCGCGCCCGCCGACCAGTCCGCGCCATAGATCGGCCCATTCGAATTCATCGTAGGATTTCGCCGGTCGGTGCTGGTGAGTGCATGCAGCAGTGATGCGCGCACCGACCAATCCCAGATCGTCAGCACCACGTTGCGCTCAACGCCCTGTGGACGCGGCGGCACCGGAGGAAGTTCGCCGCCCGCGATGCGATCGGTCCAGTCGACGAACATCGATAGACCCAGGTCATGTCCCAGCGCGTTCAGGCTCATATACATCGTGCGGCCCTCTTGCCCAGCTGCGAGAGCGCGCTGCCAAGCGTCGGTGGTGTTTTTGAATGGGCCCAGGCTCGCCGGAATTCTGCGCGTCGATCGGTCACCGATCTGGTGGCAGCCCCAACAGCCACCCTTCATCGCGTCGAGCCACGCGGATTGGTTCGCGTACACTCTCGGCTTTCCGGCATCCGGGCCGGGCGGCAGCGTGTGCGACAGTTTTAATGGCCCTTCGTCGCCGGGGACGGGAGGCGGCGCAGGGATGGTCATCGGGAACGCGCTCTTCGGCGGGATATGCAGCAGCGAAACCCAATTGCTGGCGGGATAATACTCGGCAGCCGCGCGCGCATCGGGAGCGACCAACGCTTTCAAGTCCAGATTTTTGCCGGGCGTGGCGTCCACTTTTGGTGAGTCCACCAAGCCGTAGCCGCGCACCCAAACTTCGTAATTGGCCTTGGGCAGATCGGGCATCAGATATTGCCCGTGATCGTTGGTGACCACGATCTTGCGGAACTTAGTCGGGAGATTGGAAGTCTCTGCGATGACCCACACGCCCGCCTCGGGCCCATTCGAACTGGTCACGACGCCGCTAAGAATGTCCGCCTCGGGCGCTGCCTTTGGTCGAGGGCGAGCGTCCAATCGGGCTACAGAGATTCCCGCCAGAATGCCGCAAGCGGCTACTGCCGCAAGCAATCGCCACAAAGTTTTTCGCATTACAGCGTCTCCTCTTGTGACTCAAAAGAATTCCGTTTGAGCAATAGGAACAGGCCGAGCCGCAAAGTTCCGGGCAGAAATCCGTCTTCTCCAAATACACCTTTTCAAAGCCGATTGCAATTTTTAGGCACTCCGGGTTGTGTCCGGACTCGACGGGGAATAAAAACGGAAATCGGAAGTCGGTTAAAGAAGTCGAGGTTGAACCCTGGGAACGCCAATCTCCCGATTGGCGGTTTGCAATCACGCCAATCGGGAGATTGGCGTTCCCAGGCAAGTCTCCACGATGCCGCGATGAACATTGCGCACTGAGGGCATACCGCGCCGATCTGCGATTGACACACAAGGGGAGACTACCGTATCGTTCGTTACAAATATAGAAAGAGGAGAATTGCGCCCCATTTGCGTTTAGCGAGTCTAAGGGTTGGATCGTTTCCGGCGACCAGGACCCAAATCAGAAATCTGAACCGAACCGCCCCGCAATTCCGTCACATAGCCCATAGGAGAATTTAGAATGCGAAAAATCTGGATGAAACGATCAATAGGAATCGTAATTATGTGTGGTTTTGTAGCGGCTTCCGCCCTCGTTCGAATCGAAGCTCGCCCGCGCAGCAGCGTAGCCGTGCAAATGGCCGCAGGAGGCGTTGACGTCGGCACCGACAATATCGGCGGCGTGGTGACCAGTTCGAAAGGTCCCGAAGGCGGCGTGTGGGTGATTGCGGAAACCACCGATTTGGGAACCAAGTACCGCAAGATTGTCGTCACCAACGATAAGGGCCAATACCTGCTGCCCGAACTCCCGAAGGCCCACTATAAGGTCTGGGTCCGCGGCTATGGTTTGGTGGACTCCCCACAGGTGAACGCAATGCCCGGCCAGACACTCGCGCTGACGGCAGTCGTCGCTCCCAACGAGCGCGCCGCCGCCGAATATTATCCGGCGCACTATTGGTACTCGATGATCAAGATTCCCACCAAGAGCGCCTTTCCGATGACCGTGCCGCTTCCTCCGGCGCTCCCCAGTCTGCCAGTCCAACAGAAGGGTCCGGAAAACACGACTCACGGATATCCCCCCGCTCCGCCGAAGACCGTCATTCAGAATCAGGCCGAGTGGCTGTACATCTTTAAGGCGGGATGCTTGGGCTGCCACATGGTTGGGACCAAGTCCACGCGCGAGATTCCGGCAAGCCTCGGTACGTTCAAGAACAGCTCGGACGCCTGGGAGCATTTCCTGCTTTCCGGTCAGGTGGGCCGCAGCATGATGCAATCATTGAACCACCTGGGCCACGATCAGGGATTGGCGATGTACGCAGACTGGGGCGACCGTATTGCGAAGGGCGAAGTTCCGCCGCCGCCGCCGCGACCGCTGGGCATCGAGCGCAACGTAGTGCTCACCGAATACGATTGGTCGGAACGCGCGTCGTTTCTCCACGCACTGATCAGTACTGACAAGCGCAATCCCACAGTCAACGCGAATGGCGGCGTGTTTGGCGCAGTCTGGGGCTCAGGAAAGATTGCCGAGGTGGACCCGGCCGAAAATACCGCATCGTTGATTAATGTCCCGCTGCCAAATGAGGCCGACCGTGCCGTGTTGCCGCGCACGTCGCCGCGCAGCCAGGTGGAACCTTCGCTCTACTTTGGCAATGAGCTGGTTTGGGACGATCCGGTCAATCCCGGTCCCATCACAATGGATGAAAAGGGCCGCGTCTGGTTCAACGTCGAAAACCGCATCGGCAACGCCGAATTTTGCAAGGAGGGATCGAAGAATCCGTTTGCCATAAACTCCCCGCGCGAATTCGGTGCCAAGGGCGTGGACGTTTACGATCCGAAAACGCGCAAATTCGACTTCGTCGATCTCTGCTTCAAATCCACCCGCATCGTCTTTTCCGATGACAAGGACGACACGCTGTACTTCTCCGTCCAGGTCGACGGCGGAATCGGATGGCTCAACGTTCGCCAGTGGGAACAAACTCACGACGCCGAAAAGTCGCAAGGCTGGTGTCCGGCCGTAATCGACTATAACGGCGACGGCAAGATTGGTCCTTTCACTAAGAGTAATGAACCGCCCAATCCGAAAATGGACCGCGAAGTTCCCAATCCCGGCGCGTACGGCGTGGCCTACAACCCGGCCGACGGCAGCGTCTGGTATTCGAACATCATGACCATGCCCGGCAGAATGGTCCGCATGACGCGCGGTTCTAATCCGCCTTCCACCTGCACCACGGAAGTGTACGAAGTGCCCTACGATGCCAAGGGCAATGGGCCGGGCGGCTCGCTCGCGCGCGGACTCGACTTTGATACCAACGGCGTGCTGTGGACTCCGCTCAGCCACGAAGGCGTTCTAGCCAGCTTCGACCGCCGCAAGTGCACGTCGAAGCCAAGCGGCGAAACCGCAGTCACCGGCAAGCAGTGCTTCGAAGGTTGGAGCTTCTATCCCGTGCCGGGCCCGGTGTTTAAAACTGACCCCACGGTAAAATCCGAGTACAACTACTACAACTTCGTCGACCGCTATAACACGCTAGGCTTGGGGAATAACGTGATCATCATGGACGGAGCCAACTCCGATTGCCTGGTGGCCTTCAAACAGGACACCAAGGAGTTCGTTCGAATGACCGTTCCATATCCAATGAACTTCCTGTCGCGCTTCCTCGATGGCAGGATCGATAACAACAACGGCTGGAAGGGACGCGGCCTGTGGGCCGCCGATCAGACGCGCGGTACGCAGCTGACCGAGGGAGGCACCAAAGATCCCAACATCCCCAGCCGTCTGGCGCATTTCCAGATTCGTCCCGATCCGCTGGCGAAGTAAGGAAGATTTTTGCAGCATAGGCCGCCGCGGCGGCCAGTGCTGCAGCTTTTGCTGAAAGGGACAGATGCGCTCATCATTGGCGTTTTTACTGGTTTTCCTGCTGACCGCTGTTTCAGCCGCAGCGCAGACTCACACCTCTAAGACATTCGACATTTATGTATTAGACGTCGAAGGCGGCGGCTCCACACTCTTCGTCTCGCCCTCCGGTGAATCCGTGCTGGTCGATACGGCCAGTGGCGGGCCTAACTTCCGTGACGTCAATCGCATCATGGACGCAGTCCGTGATGCCGGCCTCACGCAGATCGATAATCTGATCACCACGCACTGGCACCTCGACCACTTCGGCGGCATGAAGGAACTCGCCACGCGCATTCCCATAAAAAACTTCATCGACCACGGCCCGGAACAGGAAGGCAACGCGGACTCGATTGAATTCGCAAAAATATATCCGTCGATCATTGCCGATTCCAAACACACGATTGCCAAGCCCGGCGACAGAATTCCAGTCGCTGGATTGGATTGGCGCATAGTCACTTCAGCGGGAGAGGCGATCAAGACCCCGCTGCCCGGCGGGGGCAGTCCGAATCCGTACTGCGCGGACTTCAAGCCCAAGGCCAAAGACGACGACGGCGGTTACGAAAACACGATGTCCGTGGGAAGCGTCATCACCTACGGAAAATTTCGAATGGTGCATTTGGGCGATCTGACCTGGAACAGGGAATTCGAACTGATGTGCCCGGTCAATAGGATCGGAACGGTTGACCTATGGATCGTTTCGCATCACGGGCTCTCGAAGTCGAGTTCAGAAGCGTTGGTGTACGCCCTGCACCCGCGCGTCGAGATCATGAACAACGGCACGCGCAAAGGCGGCGAGCCGGTCACGATGAAGACGCTGCTTTCCTCTCCCGGCTTGGAAGATCTCTGGCAGATTCATTTTTCGGTCCTCAGCGGTCAGGAGTACACCGTCCCGGGATTGTTTATCGCAAACGTGTTCGACAATCCGATCGACGCGATGCCGATCGCGCCGCAGCCGCTTCCGCCACCGCGAGCGCCCGGCGCGCCAGTCCACAATGGGAAGGCCTATTGGATCAAGGTGTCCGCACAGGCCGACGGAACATTCACGGTGACCAATCCGCGAACCCAGTTCAGCAAGACCTATGCGGCGCGCACTCAGCCGGGAAGCCGCTAAGAATCGGGAGCGGTATGTCTGGCGGAGTTCATCCGGCTGCTATCGGTCTTAACAAGGATTTTACGTCACAGGGCTTGGAATCCAATTGCGCGAGCTAAGAGTAGTCATTATAATATAGAGATATTGGGCGGTATTTCACGCGTACTGACTGAAACAAGTGTTTAAAGATACACCACTTCCAGTAGGAGAGATCACTGTGACACGTAAACTGATGATTCTGGCGCTGGCTGCCGGGACGATTTTGGCGGGTGGAGCAGCGGCGCACCATTCCTTCGCCGCAACTTACATCGTCGACAAGGAAATTAAAGTCGAAGGGAAATTGGTCGAATTCATGTACCGCAATCCCCACTCGTTCGTGAAGGTGGAAGCACCTGACGACACCGGCGAAATGCAGACGTGGACCGTGGAATGGGGCGGCGGCGCGCAGTTGAGCCGTGACGGCGTGTCGCGCGAAAGCCTCAAGGCCGGCGACGTAGTCCAGATCGCAGGCAACCCAGGTCGCGACGCGACTTCGCACCGCATCCGCCTGCACAGCATTGTCCGCCCGTCGGACGGCTGGAAGTGGATCGGCGTAGTTCAGTAGATTCTTCAGGAGTCGTTCAGGGATCAGTAGCCTCTTGGTCGCGGGCTGCGCACGCAGCCCGCGGCAAGCACTCTGGCAGTCTGTGGTCGTTATACCGGACCGCCTCTCCCGTGCTTCTTCATCGAACGAAACTCAGTAAAGGTAGACCCTCGCGTCAGATCAGCTAGCCCTGAGCTTTCATCGGGACTCCCACGTCATAAGCACCCAATTCAAGTGCGATGTTGACTCGCTCAAGATACCAAAAAGCATAGAATTCCCTGCACGATCCTCCTAAAAATTGGATATCTCACAAATGGCTTCGAATTTTAGTCTTGTAGATTTAGCATAACCGTAACATTTTCAATGCCTTCAACTCCCATAGATAAAATCTATGGATGGCATCAGGCGTGCAGCTATTTTGCAAACGTCTTATGTTTCGATGAAGAGGGTTGTGTAAACGTTCCGGGGTTGCTCTGGGCCAGGTTTGATTGTGAGATTCAAAATTAAGCCCATATAAGGGAGATGTTCATGTTAAATGCTTCAAAGCTCTGGCGCGGTCGCACTTTGGTAGCGGCCTGCGTGGCAATGATGTTTTGCTTGATGGTTTCCGTCCCCTCGATGTTCAGCCAATCGGCTACAACTGGCGCGTTGACCGGCACCGTGAAAGATTCTTCCGGCGCGGCGGTTCCGAATGCCACCGTCACGATCACCAACATCGGCACCGCTCAGGCGCATACCTCAATGACAGACGCCGACGGCACATACAAGGTTGGATTGCTGCCACCGGGCGCCTACAGGCTCCGGATTGAAGCCACCGGGTTTAGTTCGGTGGACGTGCCGTCAGTCGCGGTCAATGTGACGGAGACGGCTGTCCTCGACCAAACCCTGCAGGTTGGCTCGACGACTACCAATATTGAAGTGACCACGCAAGCCGAAGCGGTCGAAACCGCCAGCACCACCCTCGGCACGGTGATGAACTCTGAAACCGTCACCTCGGCCCCTCTGACGACCCGGAACTATACCAACCTGTTGGGACTATCCGCGGGAGCCAATTCCAGCGTATTTAACGCGAGCAACATCGGCAAGGGCACCACGGAAATTTCAGTCAATGGCGCCACCACTGCGCAGAACAACTACCAGCAGGACGGCGCGGCCATCGTGGCCTGGACCGGTAACGGTTTTGCCGGAGATTCCGGCGCATCCCCCGGGATCGCGGTGGTGAACCCGGACTCCGTCGAGGAATTCAAGATCCAGACATCTATGTTCGACGCTGGTTACGGGCGTAAGCCTGGGGCGGTTGTGAACGTCGTCACCAAGTCCGGCTCGAACCAGTATCACGGCACGGCTTATGAATTCTTCCGCAACACCGTTCTCAACGCGAATGACTTTTTCCGCCAGCTGAACGCACCACCGTTCCCCAACAGCCGCCCGGTCTTGAACCAGAACCAATATGGCGGCGTAATCGGCGGCCCAATCAAGAAGGACAAGCTGTTCTTCTTCGCTTCTTTCCAGGAAACATGGCAGAAGAACGGCCTTTCGGCGCAGGGTTCCGGCAACCCGACTTTGCCTGGGATACCGAATATAGACCGCGGCACCCTTGCCGCCCCAAACCCTCTGTTCAAGAGCATGTTGGGCTTGGCATTTTGCCCAGTCGGGACCGCTGGTTTCCCCGGTGCGGGGAGCGCAACAGTTGGCGGCGGTGCCAGCGTGAACGGACCTGCGATCAAGGCGCCCAGTACCTATACGAATGTTAAATGCGATGGCACGAACATCAATTCTGTGGCCCTGAAAATGCTCGAGCTGAAGAATCCGGACGGCACTTATTACATTGCCAGTTCCAATCAGGCCGGAAGTGTCACCTCGTTCCTAAGTAGTCCCGCATCGTTCAGAGAACATCAGGCTGTCGGTAATCTCGATTATGTCATCGACCCGAAAAATACCCTTGCATTGCGCTGGACCTATTCGAACGCATTGACGAACGACACATTTGGATGCAGCATCACCAAGCTCGTCATTCAGGCATGTCTTGCCGGCACGCCTGCTACGGTAACGATTCCAACGATATACGGAACCATGAAACTTACCTCGACTCTTACCAACAACCTGGTCAACGAGGCTCGAGCTTCCATTCAACGAATCGTGGGAATGCCTCTAAATCAGATTCCGTTTACCGACTCGGAGGTCGGCGTGCAGTCGCTGGTTCCCGGGATCGATTATTTGAATACCTTTACAGTCAACGGATTGTTCACGGGCGGCGCTGTGCTCAGCAATGCTTCCGTCAAGTGGAACACCTCGTATGAGTTCGCAGACCAGATTTCATGGTCACATGGAAAGCACACCGTCCGTACCGGCTTTGAGTATGAACGTGACCGGCAAAACTGGCACTTTATTGGCTTGGCGATAGGGTCTGCGACGTACACCACCTTCCAGGATTTCCTGTTGGGTCTATCGGGCTGCGCGCCGGGCCAGGTGACTACGGATCCGGTGACGAAGGTTCAGACCGCGGGCCCCGCGTGCCTCGCCAGCCAAGCTGCTGGATTTACGAACGGTACCGCCCAGAGTAATAATTCAAGCTCGGGGACTTCCGTAGGCATCACGCCACCCGGCGGAGAAACTTTCCAATTCCGCGCCCCGACGATGAATGCCTTTGTGCAGGATGATTTCAAGGCCACCAGCAACCTGACGCTGAACCTCGGCGTCCGTTGGGAGTATTTCGGCCTCAATTACGGTTACAACGGGTTAAACAACAACTATTGGACGAACCTGATCGCCTCGGTTCCGAACTCGCAACTGGGAGATTCGGCCACTTGTCCCAACCCTGTTCTCACAGCAGCAGGGACCCCATGCACCCCCGGAACGCTTGCCGGTTTGGTTGTGCCCTCAAACTTCCCCTTTGCCAGTTTCCCCACGCCGCCTGTGGGTGGGGTGTTCCAGAACTCATTGAAGATTCCCACACAGACTAAGGAACCCCTTGCGAACTTTGGGCCCCGCATCGGTCTAGCCTGGAAGCCATTCAGCAGCGACCGTTTCGTCTTCCGCAGCGGATTCGGCATGTTCTACGATCGCGCCGGAAATACCATTTACAACAAGTCTGCCGCGCAGGGGTCTCCATACCTGACTACCGTCGGCCAGACTTCCGGTACAGCGAATTGGTACTCCAATGAAGGGTCGCCCTATTGCTCGACTCCGACTCCGATGATTGCATGTACTGCTCCGGCCTTGGGATGGGCTCCGCGATTCTTTAACCCTGCATCCCAGACCGGTTCCAACCTGGTCGTCCTTTCGACGGCCCCGGTTTACAATGTGCCGGTAACTTACGAATGGAACGCGAATATTCAGTATGAATTCCTGCACGGTTGGGTCCTCGAGTTGGGTTACGTGGGCAGCCATGGGGTTCATCAGGTTCCCGACGCAACCGCCCAGGCAAACCTTGAACATAACGTCAACCAGCCGCTGCTGGCCAGCGCAGCCAACCCGTTGGACTGTGGAACTGCCGCAGTCCCCAGTCCTTGCATAATCGCAAACAGTTCCGCAAACGCTCAGCAGCGTGTCCCCTACCTGGGCTTTACTGGTGGAGGTATTGGGGTTGACCAAACGATTGGTGCGGCCAAGTTCAATAGCTTGCAGGCAACAGTAACCAAGCGGCTTTCCCATGGAATGACGCTTAATGCGGCCTACACATGGGCCCGTGGGACCACAACTGCAAGCTTCATCCAATATCAGGATGCGACTCTGCCGCTGCAATATGGCCTTATGCCCTACGTCCGCCCCCAAAGGCTTTCGGTGAACTACGCGTATGAGTTGCCTTTCGGCAAGCACGAAGGGATGCTCGACAAGCTCACCAGCGGATGGGTCGTGTCCGGCGTAACCGTGGTGACGAATGGGTATCCACTGACACTTACCGATAAAAACGCCGGAAATATCTACGGAGGCGTTCAACAGTCCACACCCAATTACGCTCCAGGCATGACCGCTGCCAATATTCCTACCACTGGGCCCGACGGCTCCCGGCTGGGCCTTGTCACAGGCAGCACAGGTTGGTTCAATAAGGCTGCATTTACTCCGGCATCCAGCGCAGCCGCCAATGGTTACGGGAACGTGGGATACAGCGTGGTCCTCGGCCCTGGTCAGTTCAACTGGGATATCAGCCTGGTGAAGACGACCAAGGTGGGCGGGATCAACGAGAATGCGACTCTGGTATTTCGCTCGGAGTTCTTCAACGCATTCAACCACCCGCAGTTCCAGACACCGTCCAGCGATGAAATTACCGCGAGTACTTTCGGGCAGATAAGTTCCGCGTCGGTCAACCCGCGGTTGATTCAATTCGCTCTGAAGTATGTGTTCTAGATCGAACCAAAGCAATGCAGGAAAGGGCCGCGCGCGAGCGCGGCCCTTTTTTTGGTAGTGTCCCGATTTGGAGAAATGTTCTTAGTGAAGCTTGGAGCTACGACTTCGGAGTCCAGCCTGGGAACGCCATTCTCCCGATTGGCGTTTTGTGCCTCCCTACCGTCGTCAATCGGGAGATTGGCGTTCCCAGGTTTCAACCCCAACAACTGGAATCAACCTTAAAATTAGGACACTACCACTTATTTTGTGTCCTAGGATATGCCAGCTCCGCTTTTACTTAACATCGGCTTAACATCTTACTTAACAATAATTTAACACCCTTGGAGTGCGAATTTATTTGCGCGTGCCAATGCGGCTGACTATAATGCGCAACATAGAGAGTCTGGTGCCGAACAGATTGCGGAATAAATTTTTGAATTAGTTTAGGAACGGCTCGTTGAGACCTTCCACCACGATGTGCGTTCAGGAGGAATGAACATGAGAAATAAATGGCTGATTCTGGCGCTGGCTGCCGGGACGATCCTGGCAGGAAGGGCAGGGGCTCACCACTCCTTCGCCGCGACCTATATCGTCGACAAGGAAATTAAAGTTGAGGGGAAATTGGTCGAATTCATGTACAGGAATCCGCATTCCTTCGTGAAAGTGGAAGCTCCCGACGAGACCGGCGAAATGCAGACGTGGACGGTGGAGTGGGGCGGCGGCGCGCAGTTGAGCCGCGACGGCGTGTCGCGTGAAAGCCTGAAGGCTGGCGACGTGGTCCAGATCGCAGGGAACCCGGGACGCGATGCAACTTCGCACCGCATCCGGCTGCACAGCATTGTCCGCCCATCGGATGGGTGGAAATGGATTGGCGTAGTCCAATAGATGGACCAGTAAATTGCCCAGTAGACAGTGCCTCGTCTGGCAGCATTGAGCTTAGGTGCACTGCGCTGCCGGCAACTTTCTTTCCGAAGGACAAACGGGAAATGTGTCTTTCCAACATCTCGCTAGGGGTGTGCCATGGGGCTGGTTAGCATTTTTACGTGGTTGCACGATACTTCGTTCAGCATATGGCTCCGCGATTCGCTTTGGACCGAGCCGATCATTGAAACCATTCATGTTTTGACGCTGTCTGTATTTTTTGGATTCACCATGTTGGTCGATCTCCGCCTTCTCGGTGTGTCGATGAAAAATCGGCGAGTCCACGAGGTGCTCCGGCAGTTGAACCCGTGGATGATATGGAGCCTGGTGGTCATGACGGTCAGCGGAATTCTACTTTTCTGCGGCGATCCGGTTTCTTTTTATGCCACCACTTTTTTTAAGGTCAAAATGATTCTGATGGTCGTTGCCGGACTGAACGTGCTTGCCTTCGAACTGGTGCTCGGTAACAAAATGGAAACCTGGGATTTGGGCGCGGTGACGCCCACCAAAGCAAAGGTGTTCGCGATCGTCTCAATCTGCTGCTGGGTGGCAATTATTGCCGCGGGGCGCGCGATTGCGTATGTGCTTCCCCCGCCATGAGGAGAGAGGTGGCCTGAATGTCGACAATTTCACAGTGGCTGATGTCGTTTTGCCAGTGGGCGGACAATTCGTTTTTCGGCGATGGCGTGCGTAATTCGTCATGGCTGTTTCCCTTCGTCGAGATCTTTCATCTCCTCGCACTGGGAGTTCTGGGCGGAACGTTCCTGGTTTTGAACATGCGTCTGCTGGGTTTTCTGTTCCGCGATAAGCCCGTTTCCCAATTGGCGAAGGAAGTGCGGCCCGCGATGTACATCAGCCTTGCGGTGATTCTGACGTCGGGCTTCTTCCTGTTCTCCTCTGAGTCGGTAAAGATGTACGGCAGCCAGGCGTTTCGCGTTAAGATGATTTCGCTCTTGGTCGCCATTCTTTATTCGTTCACCATTTATCGGAAAGTGACAAACGCAGACGAAAAGAGTATGTCTGTAGTTTGGCCGAAGTTCGCTGCTGTCATTTCCATTGTCTTATGGGGGTTGGTCGGCCTTTCCGGACGCGCCATCGGATACGTCAAGTAGGAAAACATATATAATGCGCTGAGTCGGCTGTAAACCGGTTGGAGGGAGTCTCTCGATATGCTTCTCAGAATATGCGAATGGCTCCAGCACAACGGGTTCATTGTGTTCGTCAACAGTTCGGTGGTAACGGCCTCCACGCTGGAGATCATCCATTTTGTCAGCTTCTTTGTGCTGGTCGGATCCCTGGTGGCGGTGGATTTGCGAATCCTGGGACTGGCAGCCCGGAAGATGAAGTCTGGTAGTCTGGTCCAATATGCTTTCCCGTGGATGTGGACCGGCTTTATCGTCGCCGTGATATCCGGTTTCCTCATGTTTGCCATCGACGCCACCGAGTATCTGCACAACACCGTATTTCACGAAAAACTCTACTCGCTTTTGTTTACCCTGATTTTCGCGATTATCATTCAAAAAAATGTTGGGAAGTGGGACCAGTCGCCGCAGACTCCGGTTTTTGCCAAACTGATCGCCCTTCTGTGCCTGGTTTCCGCGGTGGCGATGATTCTGATGGGCGTGGATGTGCCGGCGCTTACGGGCGTGGGTTAAAGAATGATAGGTTAAAGAACGATAGGCTAAAGAACGATCCGATGCGAGGTTTGCGCGAATGTTCCATTTAGCGATTGAGTTTGCCCGCTGGCTGCAAAGCACGAAACTGGGCGTTGGAATTCTCGAGTCCGGCTGGGTCTATCCCTACGTTCAATTGATGCACTTCACGGGTCTGTCTCTGTGGATTGGCACGAATCTGCTGCTCGATTTGCGATTGATCGGTGTCGGCAGGAAGCTGAATACAATTCCGGAATTGTTCGACGCTTTGTTCGTTTGGAATTGGATCGGTTTTTTTATCGGCATAGGCGGCGGCTTCCTGCTTTACTCCACCGCGGCGATTACCTTCACTCGCAATCCCGCATTCCAGATCAAGCTAGGGATTCTGATTCCTCTCGGAGTGATTCTCCACATCTACGTTCAGAGCAAGGCTCGCCAGTGGGGGCAGGCCGAAGAAACCCCCGGCATCGCGAAGCTGATGGGATTTGTCGAACTGCTGGTGTGGCTCGCCGTCGTAACTTCCGCTATATTGATACCCTATTTCGCGGCAGAACCTTGATCGCGAGTTAGTACTCCACACAAAAAGACGAACCACAAGGGAGAGGAAGATATGCGTTCGAAATCTTTTGACGCGGCGATCGACCGGCTATTCTGGTCCTGCGCTTGTTTATTTCTGCTGACGCTTCCCGTACGCGCTCAGTCCAATTTGAAAGGCGCGATCGATTTCCACGTGCACAGCAATCCGGACAGCGCTCCCCGCGTGATCGATGCCGATGACCTAGCGCGGCACGCCAAGGATATGGGGATGCGAGGGCTGGTGCTGAAGAATCATTGGGAGTCCACTGCCGCGCTCGCGTACATGGTTCGAAAGATGGTTCCGGGCATCGAGATTTTCGGCGGTATCACGTCGGACCGGGCCGAGGGCGGCGTCAATCTGGACGCTGTGAAGCGCATGGTCTTGATGAAGGGCGGCTGGGGGCGCGTGGTGTGGCTGCCCACATTCGATTCCGAAGCGCAGGTGAAATATGATAAGTCCAACCTGCCGTTCGTGCCGGTTTCGAAAGACGGCAAGCTGCTCCCGGGAGTGATCGAGTTGATCGACTTCATCGCGCAGAACCATCAATTGGTGCTCGAAACCGGACACGTGTCGGCGGAAGAGGTCCTGCTGGTGGTGCATGAGGCGCACAAGCGGGGAGTAACGCATATTGTCGTCACGCACGCGATGAGGCCTCCGGTGATGATGAACATTCCTCAAATGCAGGAGGCGGCTCGCGACGGAGCATTCCTTGAATTCGTGTACGGTTCGGCGATTGGAGATCCGCCATTGGTGCCGATGGCTAAATATGTGGAGGCGATTCAGCAGGTTGGAGCGAAATCGTGCATTATTTCCACGGACTTCGGCGGAGCGACTCCGGGCCGCCCTCTACATCCCGAAGGTCTGCTGGAATTCATGAATACACTGGTGAAGGCCGGAATCCCGCAGGCAGACGTGGATATGATGGCGAAAACGAATCCCGCGCTCGCCCTGGGCCTTCAGTAGTTGGAGTTACTTTGCGCCGTCCCGCGGGGAGAACACGAACAGGCCGTTCCCCGCGGCGATGGCAACGTACTGCTTGCCTTCCACCTGATAGGTGATCGGTCCCGCAACAACTTCCCCTCCGAGATTGATCTTCCAGAGAAGATTACCGTTGCGCGCATCGAAGGCATGGAAATAGCCTTCTCGTCCTCCAGCAAATAGCAGGTCTGACGCGGTGGTCAGGATTCCGCTGGTGTTGACATCGTGCATGTCAAATGTCCACTTGGATTTACCCGTCTGCGGGTCCAGAGCTTTAACGGAGCCATGCGCCACGGCTTCGGTATAAGTATTGATCGGCCCTTGTCGAGTGGTGCCCGGATTGTCCCCGCCGGTGATGGCACCTGTGACGGCTCCGCCACCGAAGCGCTGGCCTTCCTTATACTCCACAGGCACTCCGCTAATGGTGGTGGAGTAGTCCTCCCAAGTTGAGAGGTAGAAAAGCCCTGTGCGCGGGCTGTAAGAGGGCGAATACCAGTTGGTGCCGCCTTGAATCCCCGGGTAGCTTGGCTGGCCCGGGGGCTGGGGGGTGATCATGGGTCGGCCGTTGGCGTCCAGACCACTGGCCCAATTGACTTTAACAAATGGATTACCCAATAGAAATCTTCCGTTCGTCCGATCGAGGACATAGAAAAAGCCGTTTCGATTACCCCAAAGCATCAGCTGGCGCGTGCTTCCATGCCAATTCGCATCGGCCAATACAGGAACTTGCACTGAATCGAAGTCATACGGGTCGTGCGGGCTGAATTGAAAATACCACTTGAGCTTTCCCGTATCGGGATCGAGCGCGACGACGGAATCGGAATAAAGATTGTCGCCAACCCGCTGGGCGATTGCGAAGTCCGGGCCGGGATTGCCGGTGCCCCAGTACGTCAGGTTGAGGTTGGGATCGTAGGAACCGGTCATCCACACGGCTGCGCTCCCGTGTTTGTACGAATCCCCACTCCAGGTTTCGTGGGCTGGATCGTCCGAGTCGGGAACGGTGTTAAAGCGCCATGCCTCTTCGCCGGTGCTGGCATTGAATGCAGCGATAAAGCCGCGAATGCCATATTCTCCACCAGCCACGCCCACGATCACCTTATCTTTGACGACTAGTGGGGCGAGCGTCGCCGCGTAGCCAGCTGCAGGTTCGGCCAGCTTCTTGTTCCACAAGACCTTACCGTTCCTGGCGTCGATGGCTACCAGATGCGCGTCCACGGTGGCCATGTACAGGCTGTCGCCCAAAATGGCGACACCGCGATTGACGATCCCGCAGCAGGGACGTGCGTCCGGGGACGGCGTGTAGCGGTACATCCAGAAGGCTCGGCCGGTCTTGGCGTCGAGCGCCAAAACGTCGTTGGGCGATTGCGTGACATACATGATTCCATCGACTACAAGCGGCGTGGATTCAAATTTCTGCAGAGATTGAGCCTGAAACGCCCATTTCAGCTCCATGTTCTTTACATTCGTAAGGTTAATCTGGCGGAGGGAGCTGTACCGCTGACTGGCGTAACTTCCGGAATAGGTCAGCCAGTTCTGCGGTTCGTCGGACGCGTGAAGCAGGCGTTCGGACGAGACTTGAGCGCGGAGCGAGAAGGGAATCAGGAGAATCAAGAATGCCAGCACAAGTTCGCGTCGTTGTAATGTCATCGTAGGCCCTTTAGAGAGAGAAGATAGGCGATCACGTCAGCTTGCTCCTGAGCGCTGGCCTTATCCTTGTATGACGGCATTGTGGTGGTCGTCACGACCGTAAACTCGCGCAGGTCTGCTTTGTACAGGGAAACCAGATGTTCTGTGTCGTCAATGAGCTGGACCGAATACGTGTCTTCATTCAGTCGGCGGCCATTGATGGCTTTGCCGTCTCGCGTCACGATGTGTACCGACCGATTCACCGGAAGCATGGCGCCAGCGGGGTCGAGCAGGGTCCGCTGGAGGTAATCCGCGGAGCGAATCGAGCCGACGTCGCTGAGGTCGGGGGCCAGCCGAGGGCCCTTACCGTAGACACGATGGCAGTTTGCGCATCCGCCAGCGCCTTCGAACCAGACCTTTCCGCGGGCACGGTCGCCCAGCGTGATGCCTTTGGCGTCATAATCGCGGAAGTTGCGGATATAGGCGATGATTCCTGCGAGTTCCGAGGCGTCAAACTTGAATGGCGGCATCGCGGTGCCGGCAATGCCGGTGGTGACGATGGTCCGCAAATCCTGATCGGTGGGAGCACGGCGCAATTGCCCGCTGCCAAAGTCCACACCATTGATCTGATTACCGCTTACGCCATGGCAGGGTGTGCATTGTACGGAGTAGATCTGTGCCCCGTAGCGGATGTCGGCAGGGGGATATCCTCCGGGGGGAGTTTGGGCGTTTGCAGATGCGGCTGAAATCACGGCCAGGAATAAAGTAACGACAACGACGTTCGAAAGCCTCAATCTTAGATGTTTAGGCATGTTTTAGCTTTCTTTCAAGCTTCAGGGGTTAAAACCCCTTCTTAAGGGGCCGTTTCGTCGGGGCTGAAGCCCCGACCTCCGAGGTGCCATAACTATAACTATAAATTCTTATTATCTTGTAAGCTATCGATTCTGCTTCGCGCGCTCCACATGGAATTAATCGGCCAACCCGAACGCCAGGAAACCGGCGGGGCTGGCAATGCAAACATACTGCTTGCCGCCGACCATATATGTCATTGGCGATGCCCGGAATGATTCATTGGCCGCCCAGTGCCATAGAGGTTTCCCGGTCTTGCCATCAACGGCGGTGAACAGGCCGCTGTCCTCGCCGAAGAAGACCAGGCCCCCATTGGTCGAAAGCGTTCCACTCGCAGATGTGGATGTTCCCGGCGTTTGTACGTAGTCCCAGACGGTTTTGCCGGTCTGAATGTCGATGGCGCGGAACGACCGAGTGCCGCCGGGAACGCCCTTGCCTGTGCCGTTAAAGAGCCGCTTACCCATTTCGAACGGCGCGGGAATCAGGGTCAAGACTATGCAAGTATCGGAGACCGAAAGGTAGAACAGTCTGTTAATCGGGTTGTACGACGCGGAGTACCAGTTCGTGCCGGAACTGGGGCAGACCAGCGTGCCCTCGGGAGTTGGTTCTGAATTCGGGAGCAGGATCGGTTTGCCGTCGGCGCCATAACCGCTGGCCCAGGTATTTTTCGAAGTAAACGGCTTGGCCAGCAGCAGTTCTCCGTTGGTGCGATCCAAAACGTAGAAGAACCCGTTGCGGTTGGCCTGCACCAGCAGCTTTCGTGGCTTGCCAGCGAACGATTCATCGACGAGCAGAAGCGGCTCATCCGCGTCCCAGTCATGTGTGTCATGCGGCGTGAACTGGTAATACCATTTCATCACTCCGGTTTTAGGATTCAGAGCGATCACGCTGTCGGTGTAGAGGTTATCGCCCTTGCGATCCGCACCGTTGAAGTCGGGGCAGGGATTGCCCACTCCCCAGTAGAGAAGGTCGAGCTGGGGATCGTAGGAGCCGCTCATCCACGTGGCCCCGCAGGCGTGCTCGATGGCGCTGCCGATCCATGTGGACGCTTCCTTGTCACCGGGCAGCGGGACCGTCCAGAAGCGCCAAGCCTGCTCGCCGGTTTCGACTTGATAGGCGGCGATGAATCCGCGTGCACCTTCTTCTCCGCCGGCGACGCCTCCTATAACCAGATCGCCGACCACCAGCGGCGAGCCGGATCCGGCGTATTGCGATTTGGGCCAATCGGTCATCGGCGTATCCCAGAGCAATTTGCCGGTATTCTTGTCGAGCCCAAGCAAGTGCGCGTTATCCGTCAGAACGAACAGGCGGTTTCCACTAATGCTGACGCCGCGATTCGCGCCCCCCGCTGCCCCACCAATCAGTCCGGGATTCGTCGGACGTTTGTACATCCAAAGCTGGCGGCCCGATTTTGCGTCCAATGCGAACACCGTGTTGGCCGCGGTGACGTACATGATGCCGTCCACGACTTCGGGGGTGGCTTCCAAACGCGGCGCGCCGGGAACGGGGTACATCCATTTCAATGTAAGGTGTGAGACGTTGGACGTATTGATCTGATTGAGCGTGCTGTTGCGGTTGCTCGTGTAACTGCCGTCGTAGTGTGGCCAGTCCATTTTTGGCAGCACCGGGCTTTCCCGATACGTGTCGCCTTCGCGCGCCAGCAGGTGGATCTTCCCGTTGGGGGTTCCCAGTTGCATGTCGAAATTCGTCTCGTTCAGGACGTCGCCTTCCAGAATTTGGCCATTCGCCAGCTTGGCCGTCCCGTGTCGCTTTTGCGCAAGAATCGCCGGATTATTCGGCACCAGCGTGTGGATGTAGGCCACGAGGTCTTTCATTTCGGGATCGGCAATCTGGTGCGGCGGCATGGACCGGCCGCCATTTCGAATCAACGATATGATCTGGTTGTCGGGATTATAGGCGACGAATGCGAGGAAGCTTGGAGCGCGGTCAGTGCCTTTACCGTCACCGCCGTGGCAGCCCGCGCAGCGCGTTTCGAACGAGCGCGCACCCGGGTTGGGCGCATTCTGCTGAGCGTAGGCGCTTACCGCGCATAGCAATACGACCGACCCAAGCAGAAGCTTTCTCATGTTAGGAGTCCTCCAGGAAAGTGGGACTGGGGAGTATATCACCACACATGCCTTAAACGCTCTGTTCCATTTTATGATTTCAGAAATTTCCAGAAGGCACTCTAAATTACGCGATAGTATACCCTTGGCACGGACAAACTTCTTTCTTGAGGTCCAACGAGTTTTGCGCGATTGCGATTCTTAAACGGAGGCAAATCCGAAATGGATAACTTCAATTTGGCGGGGCACGCTTTGCCGGTGGTCAATCGTTCCATCAAATTTGTTGTCGCATTCCTGCTGCTGTTCGGAATTATTCCAGGGCAGGGAGCCGCCCAGGTGAGCGCACCTTCTTCGAACACCGATTCGTCGGTGCAATTGGTGCAGCCTTCAGGGCCGGGGCAGTCCGCGCCCGCCATTACGGTGACGCTGCAGGACGCGCTCGAACGCGCTCAAAAGAACGACGCGCAACTACTCTCGGCAATTTCCGATGCCAAAATCGCGGGCGAGGATCGCGTGCAAGCCAGAAATGCGCTATTGCCATCAGTGAATGGCTCGATCCAGTACTTGGGAACGCAGGGGAATGGCACTACTCCCAATGGACGATACGTCACCAACGATGGCGTGCATGTCTATCGCGCGTGGGGAGTATTTCATCAGGACTTATCGCCGGGCACGCTGATGGCAACGGGATATCACCGGGCTGCCGCAGCAGAAGCACTGGTAAAAGCGAAAATCGAAATCGCGCGTCGCGGACTGACCGTCACGATTACTAAGGATTTCTACGGTCTGGTTGTGGCCCAGCGAAAGTACGCGACCGCGCAACTTGCAGTGGAGCAGGCCAAACACTTTTTCGATATCACGCAGGACGCGGAGCGTGCCGGACAATCTCCGCACAGTGACGTGATTAAGGCGGAGATCCAATATCGATTGCAGCAGCAGACGTTCGATGAATCGAAGCTCGCAATGGAAGATGCCCGTTTAACGCTGGCCGTTTTAATGTTTCCAACTTTGAACGAGAATTTCAGCGTCGTCGACGATCTCGATTCCGCACAGGCGTTGCCGCCATTCGACGATGTGAAAACGATGGCGGAAAAAGAGAATCCCGACCTGCGCGTGGCGCTGGAGACCTCGCGGGAAGCGGACCTCGACGTTTCTGCGGCGAAAACTTCCTTCCTGCCCACGCTGACTTTGGAAACCGACTACGGTATCGAAGCAAACGCGTTTGCGTTGCACAGCGTTAACGCGGCGTACCCGAAAGATGGGAGTTTGCCCAACCTGGGTTATTTCGTCACTGCCGTGATGACCATCCCTGTTTGGGACTGGGGAACATTGCGGAGCAAATTGCATCAGGCGGAATACAAACAACAGCAGGCGAAGGTGCAACTCAGCCAGACGCAGCGGCTATTGGTGAGCAATCTGTATGCTGCATATAACGAGGCGGCTACGGCCCGATCCGCAGTAGAATCTTCGCGCCGCACAGCTGAGCTTGCTGCTGAGAGCCTTCGGCTCATCAATTTGCGCTATCAGGGAGGAGCATCCGGAGTGCTGGAAGTAGTGGATGCGTCGAGCACTCTGGTAACGGCGCGGAATGCTTATGATGACGAGCAGGCCCGGTATCGCGCGGCCCTCGCGAATCTGCAAACGTTGACAGGGAATTTCTGAAAATGCAGGAACGAATCGAGATGAAACTTAGGAATTCGAAACCATCGTGGCCGAACGTGGTTTTTATAGTCGCTGCGTTTGCGTTGTCGCTTTTGCTGGGTTGCTCGGCCAAGGAGACTTCGGAAGAGGCTCCCACCGTAACCGTGCAAGTGGCAACCGCTGCGAGCGAAACGATTCAGCGCAAAATAAGTGCCGATGCGGTTCTGTATCCCCGAGATCAGGCTGCTATCGTTCCCAAAGTGAGCGCTCCGGTGAAGAAATTCTATGTGGAACGCGGCAGCAGAGTGCATGCGGGCCAGTTGCTGGCGGAACTGGAGAATCAAGACCTGGCCGGATCGAAAATGAAGAGCCAGGGAGGGGTCCAGCAGGCCGAGGCGAATTATCAGATGCAGGTCCAGAAGGCCGAGCAAGATATTAAGCTCGCCAAAGAGCAGCTGGACGCGCAGCAAAGGCTCTACACCAATCGTCAAAGAATGTTTAAGGAAGGCGCTGTCTCCGCGAAGGAAGTGGAAGACGCTGGCGTCGCCTTGACTCAAGCGCGAAATCAATACGACCTTGTTCAAAGGCAAGCGGACCTGAAGGTTGCCGAAGCGCAATTGAATGCAGCGAAGGGCGACAACTCTAGCGCGGAAGCGCAACTTGGCTATTCGAAAATTACCAGTCCGATCGATGGCGTTGTCACCGACCGGCCTTTTTATGCGGGAGAGACACCGCCAGCGGGGTCTCCCATTCTTACCGTAATGGACCTGTCGCAGATCATCGCCCGTGCGCACATTTCCCAGCAGGAGGCTGCACATCTGAAGGCGGGTGACGCAGCTACCATTTCCGACAATGGTCAGGGCTCCGGCATTCCGGGCAAAGTCACTCTGGTAAGTCCGGCGCTCGATCCGAACAGCACAACTGTCGAAGTGTGGGTGCAGGCGGCCAATCCCGGCAATCGCCTGAAGGCGGGCGCGAGTGCGCACGTTTCCATTGTTGGTGAGACTGTGCAGAATGCCATCGTCATACCGATTGCGGCACTGCTTACCGTTGGAGACGGAACCACCTCCGTGATCGTGCTCGACGCGCAAAATGTGCCGCAAAAGAAACAGGTCAAGGCCAGCATCCGGGACGGCGACAATGTCCAAATCACGGAAGGACTGCAGGGCGGGGAGCGCGTAGTCACTGTGGGTGCGTTCGAACTCGATCGAGAAGACGATGCCGTGCTGGCGAAGACGAAGATTCAGGTGCATGCGACGAAGACGCCGGGTCAGGACGAGGAAAAGTGAACTCCGGCGCTAAGAGCATACAGGATTCTGCAGAGGATGCTTCTCGATATTGGTTCTCTCGCCATTCGAAAACGATCATCTTCATGGTCCTGACGCTGGCCACAGTGGGAATTTACGAAGCTTTTTCCATTCCGATTGCCGTATTTCCGGCAACGAACTTTCCGCGAATCATCATTGGTGTGGACAACGGCGTCATGCCGATCGATCAGATGGAGGTGACGATTACCCGTCCCATCGAGGCCGCGGTCAACAGTGTGCCGGGTCTTGAAGATGTCCGCTCGATTACGAGCAGGGGCTCTGCGGAAGTGGACCTTTCGTTCAATTGGAATGTGGACATGCTGCAGACGCTTCAGCAGGTGAATGCGGCATTGTCGCGCGTTCAGAGTGCGTTGCCGCCGACAGCGCACATCGACGCTCACCGTCTGGATTTCGCCAGCTTTCCGATTCTGGGCTACAGCCTTACCTCTGACAAGCTTCCGCAAATGCAGTTGTGGGAACTGGCAACTTACGAAATTAAGCCGCGCGTGAATCGCCTGAACGGTGTTGCCGCCGTTGTGGTGCAGGGAGGGCAACAGCCGGAGTTTCAGATCACGCCCGATCCTGCCCGAATGCTCCGATCTCGGGTGAGGCTGCAGGACATTCTGGACGCAGTGAATCGCACGAACCTGATCGATTCGCCCGGCCTGCTGAGCCGTAATCACCAGTTGTTTTTGGGGCTTGTGAATGCGCAGGTGCATAGTCCGGAGGACATCGGCAACGTCGTCATCAAGACTTCGAACGATATACCTGTTCGAATCCAGGATATCGGCTCGGTGACACCTTCTGCGGCTCCGGCATACACCGTAGTCACGGCCAATGGAAAACCGGCCGTCTTGCTCAGCATCAATCGACAGCCGGATAGCAACACCGTGCAGGTGGCTGACGAAGTCAGCCAGGAAATCGAAAGCATTCGTCCCACACTTCCCGCTGGCATCAATCTGAATGTTTTTTACGATCAGTCGAACATCGTTCACGAATCGATCAGCAGCGTGCGCGACGCTATCGTCATCGGGCTTTTCCTTTCGGGGATCATCATTTGGCTATTCCTTCGCGATTGGGGCACGGCTCTGATGACTGGGCTGGTGGTGCCGGTGACGATTCTGGTGACATTCATCGCGATGAAGATCATGGGGCAGAGTTTCAACATGATGACGCTCGGTGGCCTTGCGGCAGCGGGTGGACTGGTGATCGACGATGCGATTGTGGTGGTGGAGAATATTGTTTTGCACCGCGACGGTGGGGAAGGGCCGCTAGAAGCGACGAGTAGCGCGCTTAAGGAACTCACGATTCCTCTTATCGGCTCGACGTTGACGCCTGTCGTTGTGTTTTTGCCGCTGATCACGATCACGGGCGTTACCGGGACATTCTTCAGCGCGCTGGCGATTGCGATGAGCGTTTCCTTGCTGACCTCGCTTGTGCTCGCTTTGGGTTGGACGACGAACCTGGGCGCTTTTCTGGTGCGGCGCGGAAAGGCGGATCAAACACCGAGGGCGCATCCGGCACAGGTAGTTGAAGCGGCAGTGCCGTCACGCGTGGAACAGATGAGGCGCTTGATGGCCGCAGAAGAAGATTCTTTGAAGGAAGGCTGGTTTGGCCGCATCCTCCGGTTTTACGAGCGATCCATGCGGCGTGTTTTGAAACATCCTGCGTGGCTCGGAGCTTTCTGCGCCCTTTTAATTGCGGTTTCCTATTTTGCTTACAACGCGCTGGGCACGGATTTGCTGCCCAAAATGGACGAGGGCGGCTTCATCCTCGATTACGTAATGCCTGCCGGAAGTTCGCTCGAAGAAACCAATCGCGTGATTTCACATATCGAGCAGATTTGCCGGTCGACGGACGGAGTGGAAAGCACGTCGCGGCGCACGGGATTGCAACTGGGCCTCGCCGCCGTCACCGAGCCGAACACGGGCGACATTTCCGTTAAATTGAAAGACGCAGGTCGGCGCGGGATCGATGAAATTATCAGCGAGGTTCGCGCGAAGGTGAGGAAACAGGAACCGGCGGTCGATGTGGACTTCACTCAGCTGTTGCAGGACATGATTTCCGATTTGACCGGAGCGCCTCAGCCCATTGTGGTGAAGTTGTTTTCCGCCGATCCGGGACTGTTGGCGACCTGGGCTCCAAAAGTGGCGGACGCGCTCGGGAAGATCGATAAAAATCCGATTGTCGATATCGCGGATGGAGTCGCGAACACGATGAGTGGACCGGCTGTAGTGTTCAACGTCAATTCGCAAACGGCGTCGAGGGCTGGATTCACCGCCGATGAGCTGACGGCAGTCGCTTCCGCGATGGTGGATGGAGAACCGGCGACGAATCCGGTAATTATTAGTGACCGGCCGTACACCTTGCGTGTTCGGTATCCGGAGTCCACTCGTGCATCACTCGAGGCCATGAGCAACACAATGATCGTCAGTGCAACAGGAGCGACCGCGACGCTCGGGGCCGTCTCTTCGGTCACTGAACTCCCCGGCCAGACTGAAATTATCCGCGACAACCTTCAGCGCGTCGTGGAGGTTACCGCGCGGCTGGAGGGTGTTGACCTAGGCACTGGAGTGGACGCGGTGAAGAAGGCTGTGGCTGAACTAAAACTTCCGCGTTCCATTCGCGTGGAATACGGCGGCACATACAAGGAGCAACAAAAATCATTTCATGATCTTGCCATCGTTCTGGGGCTGGCACTGGTCCTGATTTTTCTGGTGCTGCTGTTTGAATTCGGGTCGTTCTCAGCGCCGCTGGCGATTCTGTGCTCGGCGGTGCTTTCCACTTCGGGCGTGTTCCTGGCACTCCTAATTACGCGGACAACATTCAACATCTCCTCGTTCATGGGGCTGATCATGGTGGTCGGAATCGTCGCCAAGAACGGCATTCTGTTGCTCGACGCGAACGCTAAATTCCGATCGGTGGGATTTTCCGCGGACGAAGCATTGGTGCAGGCAGGACGCCGCAGGCTTCGTCCCATCGTTATGACGGCGATGGCAGCTGTTGCGGGAATGCTCCCTTTGTCATTCGCTCTTGGCGCTGGTTCGCAGATGCTACAGCCTCTGGCGATCGCAGTGATTGGCGGCATTCTGATTTCGATGGTGCTATCGTTGCTAATCACTCCCGCGATTCAGTTCTATTTGACGCGCGAGCGGGTTCCCCAGGCCTAAAAGAATTGAGAGCCTCGCAGAAGCTCGCAATTTCGCAAACGGAATGATAGGTTCTAAATTTCTGCCATCGAATACCATTGGCTTAGGGAGTTTGAAGCTGCGAAATTTCTTCATAAGTGGACTGCTTGCGGCGACGGTGCTGATGGCTTCGTCGTTGATTGTCCTGGGGCAGACGGTGGCGACTGTCACCTCAGCGCATGACCTATCCGGAGTATGGATGGGCAGCCGCACCGCCATCACAATCAGTTCGCAGGAACCTGCGTTGACGCCCTGGGCGGATGCAAAATTCAAAGCCGCCCGGCCGGGTTATGGACCGCACGCGACCGCCGATTCGGGAGATCCGATCCTGAGCTGCCTTCCGCCGGGCGTTCCTCGCATCATGCTGATCCCGTTTCCGATGCAGATTGTCCAGACCACTGGACAAGTCATCATGCTTTTCGAATACGATCATTTTGTGCGGATCATCTATACGGGTCGGAAAGTGCATCCAAAAGACCTGGATGCGACGTGGATGGGCGATTCCATCGGCATGTGGGATAAAGATACTTTCGTCGTGGACACTGTCGGCTTGAAAGAACAATCCTGGCTGGACATGGTTGGGCATCCGCATTCTGACGCGCTGCACGTGGTGGAGCGCATTCGCAAGGTGGATCATGAGACGTTGCAGGACGAGATCACCATTGACGATCCGAAGGCGTACAAAAAGCCGTGGAGCGGAACGCTCGCCTATAAATTCCGGCCCACCTGGCACCTGATCGAATACGCCTGCGAAGACAACAGGGCGGAGCCGTTCAAGTAGCCTTTGTAAAGAGGCCGATGGAATTCCCAAACAACCTCAAGCTGGCGAGAAGGTCCGGCCTGGAAATGATCGCCATCCTGGCTCTGGCGGCGACCGTCCTGATTCTGGCTTTTCTCCAGTACCGCTGGACGGATGAAATCAGCCGCACCGAGCAGGCGCGACTGAAATCTTCTCTCGGAACCAGCGTTAGAAGTTTTAATCAGGAATTTGCCTACGATTTCCAGCAGCTATGCGGCGGATTCGATCTCGATCCCGAAGCGGAAGCGCCGGGAATCGAAGCGCGCGTTCTGCGCCAGTATTCCGGTTGGATGAACAGAACTTCCTGGCCGGGCTTGCTCGGCAACCTATATATCTGGAAAACGAGCGGAACACAAACACCACACCTCGAATTGCTCGACGCCGCCAGCATGCGATTTCAAGATGCGGCGTGGCCCCCGCGGCTGGAATCGCTTCGCCCGTATTTGGACGAACAGTCCGAACAAGCCTCCGCAGTGCAAGGCGATCGTGAGGCGATGTACTATCCCTGGACGCTGGTTGAAGATCCTCCGGCGCTAATCCGCCCAATTTTTCGGATTTCGTCGGGGGGCAACCCCTCCGATTCGGTCGTCGAACCCCTTGGATCTCTGGTGATTGAGCTGAATAAGGATTATCTTGGCCGGGATTACCTTCCGGGGCTTGTGGATCGTTATTTCGGGAGCGCAGGACTCCGGAGTTTCAGTGTAGCAGTCCGCAGCGCTGACGCGCCTTACCGCACGATTTATGTTTCGGATGCGAATTTTCCGGTGGGGACTTCCTCGCCGGATTCGGCTGTGAATCTTGCCGATCTGGTTGCGGAAGAAGCGAAACGAAGAGGGCATCCCGCCGTGCACGCGGCCGATTCGGTCCGACAATGGCAGTTGGTTGTGCAGCATCCCGCCGGGTCGCTGGATATCGCCGTCAGTTCCTGGCGTCGGCGCAATCTTGGCGTCAGCCTGATCCTGCTCTTTGTGCTTGGCGGCAGCATGGTCTTGATTTTCTCGGAGGCACGGCGCTCCAAACAGTTGGCCACATTGCAACGCGAATTTTTCGCCGGAGTATCGCACGAACTCTGTACGCCTCTGGCCGTCATCAATTCCGCGGCGGAAAATCTTGCCGATGGGACCGTCGACAGCACCGAGCAGATGCGGGAGTATGGGGGATTGATCCGGGGACAGGGCCGCCGTCTGGAGCGATTGGTGGATGAAGTCCTTCTATTTACGGCCGGCCGGTTCGGCTTGTCGGGATATGAGCTTGCTCCCACAGAGATTGGCCCGGTCATCGAGCAGAGTTTGGCCTTCTCCAAGCCTATGTTGGCCGACGCGGGTTTCACTTTGGAAAAGGAGATCGGCGCGGATTTGCCTCTGGTTATGGCCGATCCCGCTGCTGTCGCGACTTGTATCGAAAATCTTGTCAGTAACGCTATGAAGTATTCGGAGGCAAATCGGTGGATCGCGGTGCGGGCGCAGGTCGCGCCGATAGATTCGAAGAACGAAGTGCAGATCAGCGTAGAGGACCGCGGCATCGGAATCCCCACTTCGGATCTCCCGCATATTTTCGAACCGTTCTATCGGGTGCAGGCGGTTCGTGACAACCACGTTCGTGGGGTCGGGCTCGGCCTGTACCTTGTTAAGCGTATGATGGAAGATACCGGGGGGAGAGTGAGCGTTTCCAGCGAGCCCGGTCGCGGGACTGCATTTGTCCTGCATTTTCCAGTGGCTGGTCCTGCCGAACATATCATGACGACAAACGGTGCCAAATCGGCATGAACGCAAAAATCCTCATTGTTGAAGATGAAGCCGGACTGGTGACCACGCTGCGCGACCGCTTGCGCAAAGAAGGTTGCGTGGTGAGCGTTGCAAAGGACGGACTGTCCGGATTCGAACTCGCCACCCACGAGCATTTCGATCTCATCATTCTCGATGTCATGCTTCCGGGGCAGAGCGGGTTGGCCGTATGCCAGAAACTTCGGGAGGCAGGATCGAGCACGCCGATTCTGATGCTCACGGCGCGCCGCCAAACCAAAGACAAAGTTGCCGGATTGCGGGCTGGCGGCGATGACTACCTGACCAAGCCGTTTCAAATGGCCGAACTAGTTGCGCGCGTCGAGGCGCTGCTGCGGCGTCCCAGCCAGGTGGC
>CAZUNI010000048.1:0-9374 GCA_964622265.1 uncultured Acidobacteriaceae bacterium
TCAATACAAATCACAACAAAAAAGCGAGTTTATTTAATTTTTAACGGAGGACTAACTAAACAACCAAACCCCAGTCATCGTTGTGTCGTACGAAAGATCAGGATCCGTGGCATTCGGATCACGGAGAAGCCGCCTTGAAAGCCACCGCGAGAGCACTGCAGCCTGAGGCCTTGTTCCCGTTGGCTATCGTCCAATTGAACGTAAGCTGCGCAGTTGTAGTATTGAACACGATGGCGTGGCCCTCGCCAAAGTTAAAGGTACTGGCATCCGTCATACCCGTTGACCACATCGTCGTGTACGTATAGCCCGGCAAGGCCATTCCACTTGGAGGCCCCACGCCCATTTGCAAAACTGCGATAACCAATCCATTTGCGGTGGAGGGCGTAATAGCCGGAGCGTTGTTCAGGTTTGCATCTGTTGCGGGTTGTGCGACATAGGGTACAACCGCCGACTTGTCGAATGGAACTGCGGCAGCACCGCTGACATCGTACACAATAACTTCGGTGCTGTCGGCAGGCGTTCCGCTAGCAACAGTCATTGTGAGATCCGTGCTAGTAGTTGCGTTGTCGGCGTGGAAAATCTGCCCGGCCTCCGTCGAGGGCTGCTCCTTGGTATAAGTATTGATGCCATCGGTAATGCTCTTAATGTTGTTTCCACCAGAAGATGAGTAGATTGAGAAGGCTGGAACGATCAGGTTACCGGTGCTTGGAACATCAAGAACGGTAGTGGAGCCTGACTGCAATTGAAAATGAAATTCATGGACAATGTGAATTCCTGACGGCGCTGTTCCCGCTGGAGCTGCCTTGATCGCAATGGCAACATCGTTGAACTCATCATTCGCCGCTCCTGCTACTGTGAACGCAGGATTAATAGCTCCTGCCAAGGATTGAACCTGATATTGAGCATACGTATTGAAATTCCGATCTGCGCTTAATTTTGTAAAGCTAGTTCCCTTCGTCCATTGGGTCACCGGTGTACCGTTTCCGAGGTCCCCATCGTGCGTGTCAACGGCATAATTCCAGATCAGATCCCCGCTCGTTGTGGTCGTAAACGAACCACTGGAAAGGGTCGGACCTCCCTTGGCATTCGTGCTGGCGGCACTTCCATCGGTTAGGACTGTAATTCCGCTGGTGGCGCAGTTATAAAATTCCGAGACGCTAAAATGAACGTCGAATAATGCCGCGTCAAAGGTAACCTTGATTGCTTGCGTACCGGTGGCCGGAGCAATCGCATAAATTTTTGTAGAGATCCCGCTGGTCGTATTATCGATGGAGGCAGCGGGAGAAGGCCAAGTATTGCTCTTATTATCTGTTATGGCTACGGTCCGCAACGCGGAATAATGATGCGTGAGCCCCAGGACCAGGCAATTCCCGGCGAGAGTGGGTTGCGGGAGATTAATGTAAAAAGCTGGCCCCTCTTTTTCATGTCCGCCATTGGATTGTGTGGAAACGTGTTGGACAAGAGTGGGAATTGCTGAGAGCACATATGTCACCATGTTATCCGTATTGGTTGATGTCGTGCTTGAATTTCCCGCTAAGTCGATTGCGGCGCCGGCCGCAACTGCAGCTATTACCGTCCCGCTCTGCGTCATCCCGCTGACCGCCACGTTGTACGTCGCTCCGCTCCCGCTCACCACCACCGTTGTTGCTCCCGCCGTCCCTCCCAGTACCACTCCCGCGTTCGTGAATCCCGTCACCGTCTTACTGAACACCACTGTGAAGTTGATTGGTGAACCACTCGTCGGGTCTGCCTGAGTTGCCGCTTGGTTGATCGTCACCGTCGGAGCCGTAATGTCGTACGTCACTACGTTGTCCGTGCTCGTCGAGGCCGTATTCAAGCTCCCGTTCGCGCTCGCCGCTCCTGCCGCAACCGTTGCCGTCACGGTTCCGGTCTGAGTTATCCCACTGACCGCTACGTTGTACGTCGTTCCACTCCCGGTCACTACCGCCGTCGTCGCTCCCGCCGTCCCTCCCAATACCACTCCCGTATTCGTGAAGCCCGTCACTGGCGCGCTGAATACCACTGTGAAGTTAATCGTCGAACCGTTGGTCGGATCCGCCTGGCTCGCCGCCTGATTGATTGTGACCGTTGGCGCAGGAAAATTGAATGTGACCGTGTTGTTTGTGCTCGTCGAGGCAGTGCTCGGATTCCCCGCTAAGTCGACTGCAGCCCCTGCCGCAACCGAAGCTGTCACCGTTCCGTTCTGCACCATCCCGCTGACCGCTACGTTGTAGGTCGTTCCGCTTCCGGTCACTACCGCCGTCGTCGCTCCTGCCGTTCCTCCCAGTACCACTCCCGCGCTCGTCAACCCCGTCACCGTCTTACTGAACACCACCGTGAAGTTGATCGGTGATGTAGTCGCCGGATTAGCCTGCCCTGCCGCCTGGTTAATCGTCACCGTCGGAGCCGTGATGTCATATGTCACGGTGTTGTCCGTGCTGGTTGACGCCGTATTCGAACTCCCATTCGCACTCGCCGCTCCTGCCGCAACCGTTGCCGTCACCGTACCGGTCTGTGTCATCCCGCTGACCGCTACGTTGTACGTCGTTCCGCTCCCGCTCACTACCGCCGTCGTCGCTCCTGCCGTCCCTCCCAGTACCACTCCCGTATTAGTCAAGCCCGTCACTGGAACGTTGAATACCGCCGTGAAGTTGATTGGTAAACTATTCGTCGGATCCGCTTGGCTCGCCGCCTGATTGATTGTTACCGTTGGCGCAGGAAAATTGAATGTGACCGTGTTGTTTGTGCTTGTCGAGGCCGCGTTTGTGTTTCCAGCTAAATCGTGGACCGCTCCTGCCGCAACTGACGCCGTCACCGTACCGGTCTGTGTCATCCCGCTGACCGCTACGTTGTACGTCGTTCCGCTCCCGCTCACCACCGCCGTCGTTGCTCCTGCCGTTCCTCCCAGTACCACTCCCGCGCTCGTCAACCCCGTCACCGTCTTACTGAACACCACCGTGAAGTTGATCGGTGATGTAGTCGCCGGATTAGCCTGCCCTGCCGCCTGGTTAATCGTCACCGTCGGAGCCGTGATGTCATATGTCACGGTGTTGTCCGTGCTGGTTGACGCCGTATTCGAACTCCCATTCGCACTCGCCGCTCCTGCCGCAACCGTTGCCGTCACCGTACCGGTCTGTGTCATCCCGCTGACCGCTACGTTGTACGTCGTTCCGCTCCCGCTCACTACCGCCGTCGTCGCTCCTGCCGTCCCTCCCAAAACCACTCCTGTATTCGTAAAGCCCGTCACTGGAACGTTGAATACCGCCGTGAAGTTGATTGGTGAGCTGTTTGTCGGGTCCGGCTGAGTTGCAGCTTGATTGATGGTCACTGTTGGTATGGGAAAGTTATAGGTAACCGTATTATCCGTGCTGGTCGATGCAGTATTCGAACTCCCGTTTGCAATCGCTGCGCCTGCAGCCACCGACGCCGTCACCGTCCCACTCTGTGTCATGCCGCTTACGGCCACGTTGTATGTCGTTCCACTTCCGCTCACCACAGCTGTGGTTGCTCCTCCCGTGCCCCCGAGTATCACTCCGGTATTCGTAAATCCAGATACTGCTCTGCTGAATACCACCGTAAAATTGATTGGCGACACGGCAGTCGGGTCCGCCTGGGTCGTTGCCTGATTGATCGTTACCGTTGGCGAGGGAAAATTGAAAGTAACCGTGTTGTCCGTGCTGGTTGACGCCGTATTCAGACTCCCGTTCGCACTCGCCGCCCCTGCCGCAACCGACGCCGTCACCGTCCCCGTCTGCGTCATCCCGCTGACCGCAACATTGTATGTTGCTCCACTTCCATTGCTCCCGGTTGCCGGAACGAGTGGAAACGTGGCATTAGTTGAATCGAAAATCAGATTCTCCATGTACATCGTAGAAGAGGAAGTGCCCACTTCCGCGTTACCGATGCGAATTGCGGTGATGGCTGACGAAGTGACTTGAGAATGGGACTGAGTTGTACCAACTTGGCCATACGGATAATTCGGCTGAAATACAGCGAACGATGCCTTCCCGGCAGCTTCATCATCAAGCATCGAGACCCAATATGTACCGCCAGGAGTGACGGCAATCGAAGCCGTCGTCGGATTCGGGGTAACTTCCAAATCCAAAGAATTGGCACCACTTCCGATTTGCAGCCATGTAGTGAATCCAGAAGCATCCTGAATCGAGACAATGTCCATCACGTCCGATGAACTGGTGGGCAGCGTAAGGCAGAACGAGATGGCGATTTTATTGTTGCCACCCGTGTAGTCTGCCTGCCAAAAAGTGTCACCACTATTCATCACCATCGCGAAACTCTGTGAAACCGTGCCCGGACCATAAGAAACTCCGCCTACCGTAATGTTGTTTTGCAAAGCGCATAGCGGCTGATGCGCTCCCACGGACATATTGGCGGCTGTACCTGACGAAGCCCACCCACTAAGACTGCCCACTGTTCCATTCGCTAAAATCGTGCTCGTGAGGTGGGTGCCGGGAGTTACAGGGTTAGTTAAATCGAGATTGATGTAACCATTCACAGCCTGGGCGGGACCGCTCCCGCTCACTACCGCCGTCGTTGCCCCCGCCGTTCCTCCCAGTACCACTCCCGTATTCGTGAAGCCCGTCACGGGCGCACTGAACACCACCGTGAAGTTAATCGTCGAACCGTTGGTCGGATCCGCCTGAGTCGCTGCCTGATTGATCGTTACCGTTGGCGCAGGAAAATTGAACGTGATCGTGTTGTTCGTGCTCGTCGAGGCCGTGTTTGTGTTTCCAGCCAAATCGTGCGCAACACCTGCTCCGATCGAAGCGATCACTGTTCCCGTCTGGGTCATCCCGCTGACCGCTACGTTGTACGTCGTTCCGCTCCCGCTCACCACCGCCGTCGTTGCTCCTGCCGTTCCTCCCAGTACCACTCCCGCGCTCGTCAACCCCGTCACCGTCTTACTGAACACCACCGTGAAGTTGATCGGTGATGTAGTCGCCGGATTAGCCTGCACTGCCGCCTGGTTAATCGTCACCGTCGGAGCCGTAATGTCATACGTCACTGCGTTGTCCGTGCTCGTCGAGGCCGTATTCAAGCTCCCGTTCGCACTCGCCGCTCCTGCCGCAATCGTTGCCGTCACGGTTCCCGTCTGCACCATTCCGCTGACCGCTACGTTGTACGTCGTTCCGCTCCCGCTCACTACCGCCGTCGTTGCCCCCGCCGTTCCTCCCAGTACCACTCCCGTATTCGTGAAGCCCGTCACGGGCGCACTGAACACCACCGTGAAGTTAATCGTCGAACCGTTGGTCGGATCCGCCTGAGTCGCTGCCTGATTGATCGTTACCGTTGGCGCAGGAAAATTGAACGTGATCGTGTTGTTCGTGCTCGTCGAGGCCGTGTTTGTGTTTCCAGCCAAATCGTGCGCAACACCTGCTCCGATCGAAGCGATCACTGTTCCCGTCTGGGTCATCCCGCTGACCGCTACGTTGTACGTCGTTCCGCTCCCGCTCACCACCGCCGTCGTTGCTCCTGCCGTTCCTCCCAGTACCACTCCCGCGCTCGTCAACCCCGTCACCGTCTTACTGAACACCACCGTGAAGTTGATCGGTGATGTAGTCGCCGGATTAGCCTGCCCTGCCGCCTGATTAATCGTCACCGTCGGAGCCGTGATGTCGTACGTCACTACGTTGTCCGTGCTCGTCGAAGAAGCGTTCACGATATCTGAACTCACTCCGGTCGCCGCTCCTGCCGCAATCGATGCCGTCACCGTTCCCGTCTGCGCCATTCCGCTGACCGCTACGTTGTACGTCGTTCCGCTCCCGCTCACTACCGCCGTCGTCGCTCCCGCCGTCCCTCCCAGTACCACTCCCGCGTTCGTGAACCCTGTCACCGCTTCACTAAACACCACCGTGAAGTTGATTGGCGAACCATTGGTCGGATCCACCTGCGTTGCTGCCTGATTGACTGTTACCTTCGGCGACGTAGGTAAAGTTGACCCAAAGTTGAAGAACTCCCACATTGGTGGCGCTGTGGCCGCAGCCCCTGGGAGAGCGTGTACCCCCAAACCTTCCAGTGTCAGGCGAAGAACGCTTGGCTCCTGATACAGCGTCGTGGACTGATAACCAGGGATGGTGAACGGGCTGACAATCACGGCCGGGACCTGTCCTCCACCGTTTGTGTTGTCTGAGCCTGACTCATCGAACGTAATGATGAGCACTCCATCCTGTCGGAACAGCGAACTCTTAATCAGCGGATCGATATTGGTTTTCAACCAATTGTCGGCGACGTCCAGCCCGCAATCGTGGGCATCGTCGCACAAGTTCGGCGTGATGAACGAATAATTGGGCAATGTTCCGTTCGCTAAATCCGTCGCGAATTGCGTGAACGGCACGATGTTTGGCAGTTGCGTCGGACTATCTTGAACGTCCGTCATATAAGGCAATGGAACGTGACGGGTGGCAAATTCTCCAGAGTCACCTCCCACGTAGCCAATCGAAGGAATACTTTCCGCGTACGTCTTCCAGGTCTTTCCCGCAGCCAACAGCTCTCTTACAACGTTATCAACGGAAACCGGGAAAGTAAGTGGAGTCTGGGTGTCATCGTTCGTAAGAATCTGCCCCGTGGTCAGCATCATGTAATTGCCAATCGAAGGATGGGTGTTCGCGTAATATTGGGTGGCCAACCCATACTGATTCGCCAAACCGTTCAAGTACGGCATCAATGCGCTGCCAATCACATCAGAGTAGTTCGCGTTCTCCTCGACTAGGACGAAAACATGTCCGAACGGCGTTGTGGATAAAGCAAACGTCACAGTGTTATCCGTACTGGTCGATGCCGTGCTTGAATTTCCCGCTAAGTCGACTGCAGCCCCTGCCGCAACCGAAGCTGTCGCCGTTCCCGTCTGCACCATCCCGCTGACCGCTACGTTGTACGTCGTTCCGCTCCCGCTCACCACCGCCGTCGTTGCTCCTGCCGTTCCTCCCAGTACCACTCCCGCGCTCGTCAACCCCGTCACCGTCTTACTGAACACCACCGTGAAGTTGATCGGTGATGTAGTCGCCGGATTAGCCTGCACTGCCGCCTGGTTAATCGTCACCGTCGGAGCCGTAATGTCATACGTCACTGCGTTGTCCGTGCTCGTCGAGGCCGTATTCAAGCTCCCGTTCGCACTCGCCGCTCCTGCCGCAATCGTTGCCGTCACGGTTCCCGTCTGCACCATTCCGCTGACCGCTACGTTGTACGTCGTTCCGCTCCCGCTCACTACCGCCGTCGTTGCCCCCGCCGTTCCTCCCAGTACCACTCCCGTATTCGTGAAGCCCGTCACGGGCGCACTGAACACCACCGTGAAGTTAATCGTCGAACCGTTGGTCGGATCCGCCTGAGTCGCTGCCTGATTGATCGTTACCGTTGGCGCAGGAAAATTGAACGTGATCGTGTTGTTCGTGCTCGTCGAGGCCGTGTTTGTGTTTCCAGCCAAATCGTGCGCAACACCTGCTCCGATCGAAGCGATCACTGTTCCCGTCTGGGTCATCCCGCTGACCGCTACGTTGTACGTCGTTCCGCTCCCGCTCACCACCGCCGTCGTTGCTCCTGCCGTTCCTCCCAGTACCACTCCCGCGCTCGTCAACCCCGTCACCGTCTTACTGAACACCACCGTGAAGTTGATCGGTGATGTGGTCGCCGGATTAGCCTGCCCTGCCGCCTGGTTGATCGTCACCGTCGGAACCGTGATGTCGTACGTCACTACGTTGTCCGTGCTCGTCGAGGCCGTATTCAAGCTCCCATTTGCACTCGCCGCCCCTGCCGCAACCGTTGCCGTCACCGTTCCGGTCTGCGTCATCCCGCTAACCGCCACGTTGTACGTCGTTCCGCTTCCGCTCACTACCGCCGTCGTCGCTCCCGCTGTTCCTCCCAGGACCACTCCCGCGTTCGTGAAGCCCGTCACTGGCGCGCTGAATACCACCGTGAAGTTAATTGGCGAATTGTTTGTCGGATCTGGCTGAGTTGCTGCCTGATTGATTGTTACATATGGCGCCAACGTGATCGTTAGGGCTAGATTTGCGGTCCCAGTTCCAATACTGTTCGTAGCATGCACTGTAACATTCGAAACTCCCACTGCCGTAGGCATTCCGGAAATTAATCCAGTCCCCGTATTCAATGTTAGACCAGCAGGTAATCCACTTGCTGAATAAGTCGTTGGCGAGTTTGTCGCGGTGATCTGATAGGAGAACGCAGCCCCCACCGTACCATTTGCGGTGGTCGCGCTGGTAACCACTGGAACTCCCGGTTGTGGATTCACCGTTAGAAGGAACGTCTGCACGGCGTTTGGTGTCACCCCATTCTGCGCCGTGAGGGTGATAGGGTAACTTCCCGCCGTGCCTGCTGCAGGCGTCCCTTTCAATACTCCCGAGGAAGCTGTGAACGTCACGCCGCTAGGCAATTTCCCGCTTTCCGTTAACGTCGGCTTCGGTGAACCCGCTGCTGTCACCGTAAATGTTCCCGCACTCCCCACGGTAAAGGTCGTAGTGTTCGGACTGGTGATCGAGGGTGCCTGATTCACTGTCAGTGTGAATGTTTGGGTAGCATTCGGCGTCACCGCGTTTTGCGCCGTGATCGTGACGCGATAACTCCCTGCAGTTCCCGCCGCTGGCGTTCCACTCAACACTCCGGTGGGCAAGAGAGTCACCCCACTAGGCAGAGCACCGCTCTCACTAAACGTCGGTGCCGGAAAGCCCGTAGCTATCAGCGTAAAGGTGCCCGCTTTCCCAACCGTGAATGTCGTGCTGCTTGCGCTGGTAATTTTCGGCGCCTGGTCCACTGTTAGCGTGAACGTCTGCACTGCATTGGGAGTCACTCCGTTCTGCGCCGTGACCGTGATCGGATAACTTCCTCCCGTACTTGTTGCCGGGGTTCCTTTCACCACACCCGTCGATGGCGTGAACGTCACTCCGTTGGGCAAAGATCCACTCTCACTTAGTGTCGGCTTCGGAAAACCTGTTGTTGTCACCGTGAACGTACCGGAACTGCCCACTTTGAATGTTGCGCTGCTCGCACTGGTGATTGCCGGTACCTGATTCACAGTCAGCGTGAACGTCTGTGACGCGTTCGGGGTCACCCCGTTTTGTGCCGTTATCGTGATCGGATAATTTCCCCCTGTCCCTGCTGCCGGCGTCCCGCTAAGTATTCCCGCAGACGTCAACGTCACTCCACTGGGCAGCGCTCCGCTCTCGCTAAATGTAGGCACAGGCGCGCCGGTCGCCATCATTGTGAATGTCCCTACGCTGCCTACAGTGAATGTCGCACTATTTGCACTGGTGATCGTCGGCGCCTGATTCACAGTCAGCGTGAACGTCTGTGTCGCGTTCGGGGTCACCCCGTTTTGTGCCGTTATCGTGATCGGATAATTTCCCCCT
>CAZUNI010000048.1:9474-29900 GCA_964622265.1 uncultured Acidobacteriaceae bacterium
CAGTCAGCGTGAACGTCTGTGTCGCGTTCGGGGTCACCCCGTTTTGTGCCGTTATTGTGATCGGATAATTTCCCCCTGTCCCTGCTGCCGGCGTCCCGCTAAGTATTCCCCCGGACGTCAACGTAACTCCACTAGGCAGCGCTCCGCTCTCAGTAAATGTAGGCACAGGCGTGCCAGTCGCCGTCACTGTAAATGTTCCTGCACTGCCTACAGTGAATGTCGCACTACTTGCACTGGTGATTGCCGGTGCCGAACCCGTGCCTTGGGCATAGGTCGAAACGCTAGCCAGACACGCGACCAGAATTGACGACAGAAAAAGTACTGCGGTTCTCACTTGCAATTCAGCCTCTAATTAACAAATGCAAACAATGGTCCCTAGGATCGTCAGCGTGGACGAATAACATTCGCGATCTCGGACTCAGTTACAAATCCCGATAACTATAGTCTGGGAAACACCGTTGAAAACAGCGGGCCCTGAGACAAACCTCTGCAAAAGATCGCAGGGTTTGTCTGGCACAACTACGCAGAACACCTTAGTTCGCCAAAAAACCAAACCTTCCCGATCACATATCTTTCACTCGCTTGCTTCACCAGGCGGGGAGCTAGACGATGCAAGCGGGCGGATAATATTCTTCGATGCGCTCATTTGTCAATACATTACTATTAGTAATGCACTGTTATGGGGCATATTCCGAGGGGCCAACGCAAAAAAGGCTACATAAACTATCTTTTGTAGGGCTTGAATTGCGGCTTCGTGACTGCGAGGATAGTCCACGCTTCTTCCTCGAAACGAACTACATGCAGGTTCGGACGGGTGTGCCGCCCAACAAACATAAATATGCGTGCCATCCCGTAGATGTGCAGCGGTTCAGCAATGATCAGACGAACAAGATCCGGATTTGGCATGATCGCCGGAGACTTTGCCAATTTATGGATCGTGCGGGACGAAACCTCGTAGGACTTTACGGCGGACAGATCGACAATGCCCGCGTACAGATCGCTTAGTGCGGCGATCTCACAGGCAGTCCGATACCATTCCTTAAGCTCTTCGTCCGTAAGGCACCCTTCGAACCGGCAGCGGGCTATCCGCTTGGTTGAATCAATCTCTAAGTAATAGGGCACGAGTTAGCCTCAATTGAGCCTTCTAGTCCAGGCAACCTGATTGGGGATTGTAAATGCAAATACGCGATTCAGGAACAATTCAAATGCATATACATGTGTTTGTTTAAGCACCGTTCTTTCGCGTGTGTCGAACGGCTCAGCGCAAATTTGTGCGACGAGCGATATTCAGACCAGTGGTTAAGGGTACTTATGATAAAGTCCCATTTTAGTAGGTGAATTGGATGCGTAAGATCCGAGAGTCGCTCGCGATCGGCGCGTTACCTAGAAAGGTTCTAGCGTTGATTTCAACAAGAACCGTCCTTGAACAAGCTGTTCAGGGCCGGCAACAGATTGTCAGGAATGGCAAAGCCAGGCTTCATGTGACCGAACGCGGACGGGGTGCTCCAATCGTTTTTATCCCGTCTTGAGAGCGCGAACTAGACGACTTCGACGGTCTCAACCGACGTCTAGTAACAGCTGATTATCGAGTTATCCTACGCGCTACTGTGCGAAACCAGCGAACGCAGATCGGAACACGCGAACGCCTTGATCGATAGAAATGTGTCTTAAGGAGAGCTTAAACCCGATGCGAACTCTGTCCGCAATTTTGTTTTGCCTGTCTGTCCTCTTCGCGCCCGTGAGTTCCTTTGCGCAACAGCCTCCGGCGGCGACGCCTCAGATTCCCGCGCCGCGTCCGCTGGATTCTCGCTGCGCCACTTGTCACGGGGCGGAGGCGACCGGCGGCAGCGCGCCTTCCATTCTGCAGTTTGTGCGATATCACACGGACGCTGAAGTGACCGACGTGATCGCAACGGGCAGGGCTGCAAAAGGGATGCCCGCGTTTCAGCTTTCGGCCGATGACTTGCGCGACGTCCTCGCCGAATTGCGCGGCCTGACGGGGACCGATCCCTCGATGGCGACGGGCGGCTTCACAGGCAAGCGTGAAGTTCGGCGGGTGGCTTCGCCGAGCGTGCTTCGCGGAGAAAATCATGGGACGCCTGCGACGCTCACGCTTACAGACGGGAAAACTCTGCAAGGCGCGCTGATGGCGCAGACCGACTTCGATGCGCAACTGCTGGCTCCGGACGGAAAATTTCATTTGCTCACGCGCGAGGGAGACAAATACCGCGACAAGCCGATCGAGCCCAAGAGCGACTGGCTCACCTATCACGGCACGGACGCCGGAAACCGCTACAGCCCGCTGAAGCAGATCAATACCGGCACCGTGCAGAAACTTGCGCCGGTGTGGATGTTCTCGATTCCCACTTCGCCGCGTCTGGAAACCACGCCCATCGTGGTGGACGGCATCATGTACGTGACCGGATGGAACGAAGTCTATGCGCTGGACTCCACCACCGGACATGTCGTGTGGTCCTACGACGAGCCGCGTCATGAAGGCATCCTCAGCGAAGCCGGCAGCGGCGCCAATCGCGGCGTCGCCGTATCCGGTGATCGCGTTTTCATGATCACCGATCACGCGCACGTCGTTGCGCTCAATCGGAAGACGGGAACGAAGCTCTGGGACGTCGAGATGGGATCGTACAAGGAAAACTACAGCGCGTCCGGCGCACCGATGATCGTTGGCAACACGGTTGTGGTGGGCGTGGCGGGCGGGGAAGAGGGCGCGCGCGGTTTCGTTGACGCTTACAAAGTGGATACCGGCGAACGCGCGTGGCGCTTTTATACGGTTCCCAGGCGCGGTGAAAAAGGTTCGGAAACCTGGATTGGCAATGCGCTCGAGCATGGCTGCGGCGCGACGTGGCTCACAGGCTCCTACGATCCGGCCCTGGACCTGATTTATTGGGGCGTCGGCAATCCATGCCCGGATATGAACGGCGAAGAACGCAAGGGAGACAATCTCTATACCGCGAGCGTGGTGGCGCTCTCCGGAAAAACGGGAGAGCTCAAGTGGTACTACCAGTTCACGCCGCACGACACGCACGACTGGGATTCGACCGAGCCGATGGTCCTGGCCGACGAGCAGTTCCAGGGAAAGCTCCGCAAACTTCTGATCCACGGCGACCGCAACGGATACTTCTTCGTCCTCGATCGCACGAGCGGTGAATTGCTCAGCGCCAGTCCGCTCTCCACGAAAGTCACGTGGACCACGGGATATGGCAAGGATGGCCGCCCGATTCTCACGTCCACGTTCGAATCCACGCCCGACGGCGTCGCGCTATGCCCCGCCGGAGGAGGCGGCGCGAATTGGCCCGACGTCTCCTACAATCCCGGGAACAAACTTTTCTACGTCCGCGTCAACGACAGTTGCGGCGTCTACGCCGCCAGCGTGGACCCGCTCACGCGCAACCGCTGGTTCGGCCGGGGCAACTCCAGCCCAGAGTCGTTGCAGGCGCTCGAAGCTCTTGAATCGGGCTATCCGGGCGGTCTCTTCATCCGCGCGATGGATGTCCGCACAGGGAAAAAAGTCTGGGACTATCCCGAACCGCCCGGCTCGAGTACAGGCGTCCTCTCCACCGCCGGAGGACTGGTCTTCTTCGGCACCGGCGGCGGAATGATCGCCCTCGACGCCAACACCGGCAAACCCGTCTGGCACATCGACCTCGCCCAAAGATCGTCCGCCGCCCCGGCGACTTATATGGTGGGAGGGAAGCAGTACATCGTTCTGGCGGAGACTGGAGTGATTGTGGCGTATGCGCTGGTGGAATAGCGGGAAGGTGAAGTGGCGCGGAGATTTAGAGAGAAATTGGGAGGGATGGGGCAGCTCTCCCAAGTTTACTCGGATCTAGAAGCCGGCGAAGTCATCTAATGAATCCCGCCAGTCTGCTCTACAGGTGGCCAAGGAATTTGCGATAGGGATGGCGCTTACCCTTGAGCAAATCATCAGTGAAAACCCGCGCCTCTTTGATTGACACCCGCCTATAAATCCGCTTATTCAAGCTCCCGTCAAGGAGCCTATCGTCAAGTTCGGCAGCGGCTTCCTTGGCGCGCACAAGTTGATAGCCAGAACTTGGGGCTTCATTTCCGATATTTCCGGTCTTTTCGTAAATGCGGCTGATTGCGTCGGCTTCTTTCAACTCAAATAGAAATGGGCGCTGCTTGTTGTCGTTGTAAAAATTCCAAACGTCGAATGAAATGTCCAGTCCCTCACCGAATCGCAGCGGCAGCCCTTGCGCTAAGCCTGTGATGGAAGTAGCCAGACCGATGCGGACAACGATGCTCTGGTTATTTCTGGAAATTTCCCGGTATAGCTGCCGTCGCATCCGCCGCTTACGGTTTTCGGCTTGGATGAATCTGACGCCGTAGCCGCCAATTGCGCCAAATATGGTTTTCATGATATCGGGCCAAGAAAACAGCATATGCGAATTTTACCATGCACCCCTCGGCTTGCCGCGTCCTGCCTCAAGATGGGACAGATTCATCCGGTGGCGCGCTCTTCACGCCTTCTGTGAAGTGCGTCTTTCCTGTGTGAACTTGCGAAAACAACCTGACCAGCAAGATCAGAATTGAATTGTCCAGGTCTGTGTTTCAAACTTAGTTGACTGGTTCCAACCGGCATCGTGGTGAAAGAGCTAACAGGCACTAGAAGCCATGTGAAATCACCTTACTCGTCCCTTTCAAAGGCGAAAGGACCCGCCACTCGCCGTTCGACTCCCCGCGCGAAGCCTTTTCAAATATCCCCGGCACCACCTTTCCCGGTGGTGCATTTTGCATGGGGCGTCGTGTTTTTCTATGACTTTGTTATATAGTCTGGGCGAACGTTGGCCCGACCATGGCGTTGATTTGTCGCAATTGCGGAACCATTAACACAGATCCCGGAGGCGATCCGAGAACGTACACGTGTGGTTACTGTGGTCAGCCCCAGCTTCAACGGATTCTTACGCCGCAGCAGAAAGCTTTCGCGGGTGCTGCTGCTGGCGCGGGGATTGGCGCTCTTGCAGGAGGTCTGCCGGGCGCAGCGCTTGGTGCACTTATCGGAATAATTGTCGGAGACAAGTTGCTCAAATGAATCAGGTCTTGGCCATCCTCATCGCCGTCTTTCTGGCGGGCACCGCCTATTTCCTTTGCGCCATATTCAGGCACGGCACCTGCGATATGGGAAAGATGTTCAATCTACTAGTGATTGTAGGCAGCATGGTTACAGGGATTTATCTTTGCATCCACGCTGTCGCGCTTGCATTGGCTTCTGAATTCGATGGAGGATGGCTGGGAATCGCAGGTTTCATATTAGCCGCGTTTAGTATTCAACAAGCCATCATCATCTTTCGCGAGCTATTTGCAAAAAGAGTTGATCCGACAACAGATGGTTCACATGTGAAAAAGTCCGATTGAATGGGCGCGTTCTGCTTCTTTTTCCTCATAGCTTTCTACCGGGAGTGGGTTGTCGATGGGCCTAAAAGAGAGAGTAAATAGAAGACTACATAACTATGCCCGATTGTTCGAAAAGCCCCACCGAAAAGCAACTTTCACCGCATTCAAGGTAGTCGCCGCGATCTCGCTGACTTTTGACTTGCTCCCGGCGCTACCGGTCCTGCTACATGCGATTGTCCATCCGCTCGAATCAGTGCAAGCAATCATCGCCACCAGTATTCACCCATCTGAAGTGGTTCAACTAATCGCATCGGGCATCGGCTACTTCATATTTACCTTCGTCTTTTTTGTGCTCCCTGTCATTTGGGGAAGGCAAGTATGGATCACCGACGATTACAATAAAGCCGAAGCTGCCGCTGCGGATGCGGAAAGAGTTCGACAGAAAGCTGAACGGGAAAGAGAAGCGCGGGGAATACCCTCGCCATCCATCGCCGTCACATACGACCTTCTTGGGCTAAGTGAACACGCGACTGAGGCGGAAATAAAGGCAGCCTTTCGCAGGCTTGTGAAGAGGTACCATCCTGATCGGAGTCGGTACAGCAAAGCGGCAAACGCCGAAAAATTCCGCCAAGTTCAAGAGTCATACGCAGCCATTAGAAGGATGCGGGGCTTCTAGCTCCTCAATCAGGTGCAGCCGGGTGGCGCACCCTTTGATTTTTAAGGGTGCGGATTTTCCGATACCCAGCGTTTTGACTGGACAACGATTCGCCCGCCAAACATTCCAGTTGTTTAACCCGCAGGGGTCGTAGCGGGGTGTTGTTCGAGTGGCCGTCGTGAATCTAAACCCGCACCCTTGGAAACCAAAGGGTGCGGCACCCAACATTTAATACACTCCAAAGCGTGGCGCACCCGGCCGATGGTATGCCCGTTTGGAGGTCCTTCGAGGCAACGATTGCCGTAGATAACCACAGAATCGCCACAAACATGACTTCAGATGATAAAATGAATCGATCGAGATTGAGGCAGGTGCCGTGAGCGGCTCAATAAACAACCCGAAAAAGTACGAAGAGCGTATCGTCCGCGATTGTGGAATCTGCGGTGGGGAACCCGTGTTCAAAGGAACGCGTGTCACTCTCCGCACCGTGCTCGCGAGCCTGGCCGGCGGAGATTCCGCCGCGGATATTCTTGCTGATTTTCCCAGCCTGAAAGCCGATGACATTCAAGCCGCAATCGCGTTTGCCGCAGCTTCGGCCGAAGAGGACCTGCCCGTTCCGGCAGTTCCGCGCATTCCATGAAAATCAAGCTGGACGAGAATCTTCCCCTTCGCCTTGCAATCCTGCTGAAAGACCTCGGTCACGACGCCCATACGCTGCACGACGAGTCTCTTATCGGTCATGCAGACAGGGAGATTTGGGAAGCGGCGCAGAAGGAATCGAGATTCCTAATTACGCAGGATTTGGATTTCTCGGACTTGCGGCGGTTCGCTCCCGGTTCGCATCACGGCATCCTGCTCGTACGCCTCCGCTCCCCGAACCGAAGAGATTTGATCGAGCGGGTCGGGGAATTGTTTCAGAAGGAAAATGTTGGCGAGTGGGCCGGTTGTTTTGTCGTTGCCACAGAGCGCAAGATTCGCGTGCTAAAGCCACGCAGTAAGTAGAATTGCCAGAGGGTGTTTTAAAACTGGATACAACGCGCGGCTTAAGTTTTTCGCGGGCTGATCCGCCCTGAAATGTACGGCTGCGATTTCGGACTCTAGCCTGGGAACGCCAATCTCCCGATTGGCGACGGTGCCGAAGCACAAAACGCCAATCGGGAGATTGGCGTTCCCAGGATTCACCGGTCGATTTCCGGATTACTATCTAAAAGCCGAAAAATTAGAGTAGTATTGCGCTGCCGGATTTCCATATATTCAGGCAATTAAAGCTAAAGTTCCGGGCTGACAGCAGTTGGGTGCGCCTCAGGGGAGAAGAAGCAAATGCTACGATGTTTCCGGTCGTTTCTTGCGATCGTTTTGATTTTTTGCATGGCGGGGATTATTCCCGCGGCCTACTCGCAGTCCGGCACCAAGGACGGGGAATGGCGCAGCTACGGGGGAGACCTCGGGTACACGCGGTACGCGCCGCTGGATCAAATCAATGCTTCCAACTTCAGCCGGCTGGAAGTTGCATGGCGCTTCAAGACGGACATGCTGGGCCCGCGGCCGGAATATCAATATGAAGGCACGCCGCTGATGGTGAAAGGCAAGCTCTACGTCACCGCCGGATCGCGCCGCGCGGTGGTTTGCCTCGACGCCCTGACGGGTGAGCTGATCTGGATGCACAGCGAGAACGAAGGCGTGCGCGCCGACAACGCTCCGCGGCAGTTTTCCGGCCATGGCGTGGCGTACTGGACCGACGGCAAGGACGAGAGAATTCTCTACGTCACCACCGGCTACCGGCTGATTTCGCTGGATGCAAAAACCGGAATCCCGGTGCGCGAATTCGGCGCCGACGGCGTGGTTGACTTGAAAAAAGACGACGATCAGACGATGGACCCGGTCACCGCGCCCATTGGGCTGCATTCCACTCCGACCGTCGCGAAGAACGTGGTGATCGTGGGCGCCGCCATGCTCGACGGCAACGTGCCCAAGAGCAAGACTGCCGTGAAGGGTTATGTCCGCGCCTTTGACGTGCGCACCGGAAAGCGCCTCTGGATTTTCCATACCATTCCGCGGCCCGGCGAATTCGGTTTCGACACCTGGGAGAAGGATTCCTGGTCGTACACCGGAAACACCGGAGCGTGGGCGCAGATCTCGGTGGACGAAGATTTGAACATGGCCTATCTGCCCGTTGAGCTTCCCACCGGAGATCGCTACGGAGGCCACCGGCCCGGCGCGGGACTTTTTGGCGAAAGCATTGTCGCCGTCGATCTCTATACCGGAAAGCGCATCTGGCATTACCAATTGGTACACCACGGCTTGTGGGATATGGATATCCCCTGCGCGCCGATGCTGGTGGATTTCAATCTGGATGGGAAAATCGTCAAGGCGGTGGCGCAGCCGACCAAGCAGGCCTACCTCTACGTGCTGGATCGCAAAACCGGCAAGCCGATCTGGCCCATCGAGGAAAAGCCCGTCCCGCAGGGCAGCGTACCGGGCGAATGGTATTCGCCGACGCAGCCGATTCCCAGCAAACCGCCCGCATACGGCCATCAGGGCGTCACGGTAAATGACTTGATCGATTTCACGCCGGAGTTGCGCGCCGAAGCCCTGCAATTGTTGAAAGACAATAAGTACGACATGGGGCCGCTGTTCACGCCTCCGGTCGTCAGCAATCCGGAAGGCCCGCTCGGCGTCGTGATCTCACCGGCCGGACAAGGCGGAACCAACTGGCCGGGAGGGGCCTACGATCCGGAGACGCACCTGCTGTACGTCTTTTCGGAGACTACCAGTCAGGTCTCGAGCCTGATTCATCCTCCGCCGGAAGTTTCTGACATGGACTACGTCACCGGACGCGCGGGACAGATTCCATCTTCAGCGCGTGCGATGGGCGCTGTCGTGGCTCCGCCTCCCCCCACAGCCGCACCCCCACCCGCCGGTGGCGGAGGGCCTCTTACCGTGCGCGGATTGCCGCTGCTGAAGCCGCCCTACGGAATTCTGACGGCCATCAATCTGGACAAGGGTGATCTCGCGTGGGAAATTGCTCACGGCGAAACGCCGGATAATGTCCGCAACAGCCCGGCGCTGAAAGGCCTGAATATTCCGCGCACCGGACGCACCGGCCTGCTCGGTCCGCTGGTGACGAAGACCCTGGTCATCATCGGCGAAGCGGGCTTTTTCACCGCTCCTAACGGACAGCGCGGCGCGATGCTGCGCGCGTACGACAAAGCCACCGGCAAGGAAGTCGGCGCAATCTTCATGCCGGCCCCGCAGAGCGGCTCGCCCATGACGTACATGCTCAACGGCCAGCAATATCTTGCGATTGCGATCAGCGGCGGAAATTATTCTGCCGAACTGGTGGTGTACAAGCTGCCGTCTGGCAATGCCTCGACGCCTGCGGCGGTATCGCGCGCCATGCAACCGGCGCAGCCCGCGGCGGCCGCAGTGGCGGGTCAAGTCGCGGCTTCCAGCGCGCCGCTCTACACCGCTGCACAAGCCAATCGCGGCCACGCTCAGTACACCCAGCAATGCGCGGCGTGCCACGGGCAAAGCCTCGAGGGCATCGAAATCGCCCCGCCCCTCGCCGGTCCCGATTTCATCGACAAGTGGACCGGCCAGTCGATGGCCGACCTGTTCGAACGCATCCGCACCACCATGCCCAAAAACAAGCCCGGCAGCCTCTCCCGCGAACAGGTCGCTGACATCACCGCCTACATCCTCAGCATGAGCCAGTACCCGGCCGGGGCAACCGATTTGCCTGCCGACACGCAGGCGTTGAGGGGAATTCGAATCGATGCCGCAAAACCGCGGTGAGCTATAGGAAGTAATGAGCCGATTTCCTGGGGGTGCCCCATCCTTGCGATGTATGCGAGGGTGGGGTTCGTCGGGCATGACTCCAGACGAAAGATGATTCAAGCATCGCGGAATCTAAACCCAGCCCCTTCGAAAACCGCGAAGGAGCTGCCACTTGGAAGTTCAAAGGCTGGCGCACCCAGTAAGAGAGTAGTCCCCAGTTAGTCGCACCAGAACACCTCGGTGGCGAGGTATTCACAGAGGACCGATTTGACGAGTATTGCACCTTGTTGTGCAACAGCATACCGATAGGTTCCGTCCTGGACAATCACCCAGGAACCTGAGAGATCCTGGCCGGTCACCACTCGCGTGAGCATGCGGCTCCCAACTTCGGGCCACACCCCTCTCTCAATCGTCTCGAAGGCAGTGCGCTGCTCTGTGGTTAAGGTTTCCAATGGCGCCGACCAGACAGATTGTGGCTCTCTGAGAATGGGTTCGCCATATTCGAAGAGGGCATGACCGCGTGCATTCTTGATGATCACACGATTCACCCTCTCCAATTCGGGCGTCCAAACGGACCGGGTTTCACCGCCGAGCGTTTTATATCTTTTCCTGGAAGCATCGATTCTCGCCCGGATCTTGCTTTTCTTTCTCAAAATGCGCTCGACCCGGGGATTCCGCTGTTGATCCGGATCGATTGAGCCTACGAGCACGCAATTCAGGAAAACAACCAGATATTCTTCATCCAGCGAAAAGCCTTCGTTACAGCCTTTGCATACCTCCCCAACAGGGAGATTCGCCGGATAGGGCTCTCGGAGTAGGCTCTTAGAAGGCACGTGGTCATGGTTGCTATCAAGCTCAGCAATCCATCCCCCGCAGTGGATGCACCAGGACTTCTGTCGCTCATCTACAAATTCTTCAATCTGATCCATATCACCCTTATATCAGAAATTCCGCACAACGTAGATCAGCTTGGGAACTGCGCGATGGCTACAGGAGTTGCTCCAACTCTTTGACGCCGTTGGGCAACCCATCCAGCGGTACTACTTGTATATTATGGACGATGGCCGAATAACGGCAGCATATTTCCGCGGCGTACGGGTCGAGAATCAGGATACGTCTCAGATTCCCGACCGTTGCTGCCCGCCGCAGCAAGTCGACGATGGCGGTGTCGTATGCCGGCAACGAATACCCGCATATGATCCAGGCGGCGGCTCTGCTAAGCTCCTGTTCGGCGCACTGCCAAACCGGTCGTAACCATGCGGGTATCTCCTTTTCGGGTATCGGCGGGATAATCGCTGCGTCTCCACCGCCCCGAAATGCGGGCCGAAGATCTTGAAACAGTTCCAGCCCATCCCGTCCGTGGGACCAATTCAGCGAACCATGCAACTTGTAGACAGGGATTGCGCCTTCCAACTCAATGTGGCTGCCGCAATCAGCCCAAGGCAAGAACGCGCCCCGCAATAATTGCGGTTTCGGAATCCCGCCGTAATAAAAGCCTGGTCCGAAAACGCGCAACATGCGTTTGTGTCGCAGTCCGCGTTCGATGAGGATATCGTAGTTAGTGGTCAGTGCTGCGACGTGGCGCCCTTTCCCTGTGATTTCGCGCCAAAATACAGAGTGCGAAGTGCAGTGGAACGGAAACGTAACGCGTGCTCCATAGCGAAAGTTTTTTGTCGTCGTGTCAGAGGACAGCGGAGTTGCCAGCACGGCTCCGATCAACTCCACGGCCCACTCAAACGGCGGGACGGCGCGAGTTGGCACCGGCAAATCGGGAAACGAGAAGGTCGCGCATTGCTTTTCAATTGCTTCTGTTGTTCTCAGCGGGTGGTGGCCAAACATATATCCTTTGTTCAGGGCCCAACTCGCTGACTCACGATGCCTATGAAGGTCTGCCAAGTACTCCTCGGCGTTCCGGGACGAATTCTCAGACTTCCATTCTTCGTAGTCGCTCCACACCGTCTGGAATCTGCGGGCAGCAGCGTCGGAAGAGACCGCAACATTACGCGTTGCGAAGAGTTCCCTGGTCAGGGGAGCACCTGCGGCGTGCGAGTAACCCGCACCGAGGATGCAACAGATTGAATCCATACATTAATGCTATCAGAGGAACAAGAGGAGTGTTGCTCCGAGGACGGGTGGCCCAGCCTTTGAACTTGAATTTCCGGGTGGCAGCTCCTTCGCGGTTTTCGAAGGGGCTGGGTTTAGATTGTCCGATCCTCGAATCACCCGCGACTTCAGAATTCACGCCGTGCTAGTTTCGCCCTTTGAATCTTCGCAGTTACCGTCACAAGCGCATTTTCCCCGTGACACAGAACCATGTGTGACTTAAACTTTTGAAGTGGGCTGGAGTAGTACCTCATGACGCTGGATTTGAAACCCGAAATAGCCGCCGCACTGGAGGCCCTGGCCTCCGCCAAAGGGTTGTCAGTGGAAGACTACCTTGAGCAACTCGTGGAAAAAGAGCTGCCGCTTAAGCCGGAAGATGCTTCCCGTTCGGAGGGCAGCGGCATGGTTTGGGAAAATGGGCTATTTGTCTACCGTACCGGCAAGCCGCTGCCATTGCCCATGGTCGATGATGCTATTCGCCAAGCCCGCGAAGAAAGGGCGCAGCACATCCTGGGCAATCGACCTTGAAGCGCTTCTTCGACAGCTCAGTTCTGGTTCCAGTCTTTTACGCCGACCATCCGCAACACGCATCCAGCGCAAAATTATTCCTTGAGGCAGGGAAAAGCGATTTCTGCGCGCTTCGCACACTGGGCGAAGTCTACGCTACGCTTACTGGCCTGCCACTTCGGCCACGCATCACTGGGCCGGAGGGCATAAGTATCGTAAACCAAATACGCGAAAGGCTCACCCTGATTACCCTCAATGAGCAGGAATACGTTTCCGCTCTTGAGCTAGCTTCCACTGGGAGTATCGTCGGTGCAGCCGCCTATGACGCGCTGATCGGTCATTGCGCGCTGAAAGCGGGAGCGGACGTTCTGCTGACCTGGAATGTCCGCGATTTTACAAGGCTCGGGCGGGTGGGCGACGCTTCGTGGCTTTCGAAGGAGCTGCCACTCGGAAGTTCAAGGTCTGGCGCACCCGGCCGGTCATTTCATAGCTAGCCGTCATTTCAGAGATCAAGACCGCCACGCCTTGAACCTCTACAAAGGGTGAGGTGCCTGGCAGGCCGTGCGGATCTACTGTTTGTCATACACCTGGAAGTTTTTGAACGACTGGCCACTCGCATTGGTTCCCTTTGACGCAATCGTCAAGACTTTCCCGTTTTTTGAAACGGTATAAGTGGCCGCCTCAATCGGCTTACCGCTCATCTTGAAAGTTGCTTGCACTGTGTTCGCATCGATGATTTTGCCCGCGACGCTGTCCGCCCCATTCGTCGCGCCACTGGCCGGATAATCCCTGCCGTCAGTCTTGAAGGTGAATTCCGAATTCTTGGGCTTTCCCATGGCGTCAATTCCCCTGACGGTGACCTTTCCGGAGGATTCCCACGTTCGATTTTGGCTTTTCGGCGGCGGACCTGGATCGTAGTGCGACTTTGCGACGTTGAGCTTCCATGTGCCGACAAATGGATCGTCTTGAGCCATTGCCAAGCCCGACGGAATCAAAGCCAGAATGACAGCTCCAGTGATCAGGAAATATCGCCTCATGTGGTTGGTGGCACAGCCTTTGACCTTGAATTTCCGGGTGGCAGCTCCTTCGCGGTTTTCGAAGGGGCTGGGTTTAGATTGTCCGATGCTCGAATCATCGCAACTCAATGTAGCATGCACCCGCACCTCCGCACACTACCGAGAGTCTCACGCGTCTCTTATTTCGAGGCGGCGACAGCGCGCTCCAGCGTCAGTCGGATGAAACGCTGATAGGGCAGACCGGCGCGCGCAGCGCGTTCGCGCACCGCGTCGTAGAGTTCTTCCGACAGACGCAGGTTGATGGATTTGCCTTTGGGCTTGATCTCGAAGCGCGTCAACTGCGCTCCGGAAAAGTCATACTGCGTCAAATCGGCCTTTTCGACGAAAGCCGCCGCCTGGCGGTCGCTCTTAAAGGTTGGGATTTTCTTTTTCATAGGACGAGTGGCGCAGTCACGGTTTCTGAGCAACCTCAGGGACGAATTACGGCGAGGCCCAAATAAGCTTCGAATGGATCGTAGTCGCGATCCCGGTGTAGCAGGGAATGCCCGTGACGCAGGCAAAACGTGGCAATCAAACAGTCGATGGTCTTGCGGACGGTGCGTCCACGTTGACGGAGACGCCTGAAATTTCTGGCGGCCTCAATGGCCAGTTCCTCGCTTCCGGTCTCGAATATCTCGAACTTGCGAAGTTCACGCAAGACTCGCGTGAACGCCTTCTCGTCTCCAATCCCCTGAAGAGTTTCGCAGAGAATCAGGTCCGTGAGTCCAAAGCGTTGGCGACCGAGCTCGCGTTCGAAGTAATCGGTCTCGTTGTTCCGCACGCCGCGCAGATAATCGATCCAGACCGTGGTGTCGACGATGATCATCGATTTCCACTCCGCAAATAATCTCTACTCTGCAATTCGCCCGGCGCGTGACTTGCCAAGGTCGCCGTTCCAACGGATCTTGCCTCGAAGTCGTCGAATGCCGGCCTGCGCCTGGGTCTGAATCAGCAGGCGTAATCCTGCCTCGACCGCAGCCCGTTTCGTCCGCGATCGGCTGCTCCTCATGGCCTGCCGGATCAACCGGTCATCGATATCGATGTTGGTTCGCATCCTGTTTACCTTCCTATGTGTAAGGATACCACATTCTTGTGTATCGCTCACTTCCGGAAGATGTTCTATCCACTTTAGCTGGAGCATTTTGAATATCGAAGGCGGGAAGGGTGGGCCAGCTTTCGAACTTGAATTTTCGGGTGGCAGCTCCTTCGCGGTTTTCGAAGAGGTTGGGTTTAAATTGTCCGATCCTCGAATCACCCTCCACTTCAAAATTCACACCGGCGGGTGGCAGGCCCGTTGTAAAGTTGCTTTGCGCGGATTTTGAATTTTCACGCGTACTCCTCACGGTTTCAAGAGAGGAACTATGTGCATCAAGCAATCGATGATCATGCTTCTTGTTCTAGCTCAGTTAGCGATTCGGCCGAGTCAGTTGGCGGCGCAGAGACATTTGGAGGAAGCAACTGTTCATATTGTAGTCGTTGACGAAACCGGGAAGAATCTCGGAATTGCACACATTGACTCATTTTCGAACGAAGAAAATCGACACCAGCTCTCTAACCGGTTTCGCGATAACGTCGCAACCAAAGTTCCTTACGGCGCCTATACCTTGAAAATTCACGTTACCGGTTTTAGGAGTTCAAAAAGGGTTGTCTACGTTTTTAAGTCAGAGGTTTGGGTACTAGTTGGATTGGCAGTAGGAGAGGAATTACCGGAGGTTCCATCGCCAAATTGGCCTCTATCAGGAACGGTCAAGAACTTCGATGAAGGTGAAGAACCCATCTATGTAAGACTTGTAGGTCTGTATTCAAACTACCTGATTGAAGATCGGCTCGTCGTCTCAGGGAAGTCAGGGACCTTCACTTTAGCAGGCCTGGGATCTCCCGGGAGATTCTTGTTAATCACGATTGGCCGCACTCGAGTCCTGGACATCAGGAGTGTGGTAGTTCCTACGAAAGATCCGATCATGATTGATTTGGCTGCAACCTCTACCGGGCAGGTGATGGGACCTTGATGTCAAGCTCGGGCAGAGATCTTCCCGCGCCTGCGGGCGGATGGGCCATCTTTCGAACCTGAATTTTCCGGTGAGCAGTTGGGCCACTCGATAAACAGGCTCGAAGGAAGCATTTCGATGTAAAATGCCGCAGGTTCCTGGAAGTCAAAATGGAAATCCCGGCTTAGATCCAGCAATAGCGAAAACTCAAATTGGAGGTTCCCATGAGAACATTTGCCGTCAGTATTGTGCTTACAATTGTGACCGTAGCAGCAGTCGCCGTGGCCGTAGCCCAACAACCGGCCGCATCGAGGGCTACTCCGGAGTTAAAAACCTACACCTCGGCTGCAGATGTCCAGGCACTCATCGCCAAGTCAAAGAGCGAGCGAAAGCCAGACCAGGCGAACGTGAATTCACGTCTGCTCTCCTTTGATCCGTACAGCGTGAATATGGAGTACCGCGGAGCCATTGGCCCCGCTGCCGTGCACGAGCGTGAGGCGGAGGCTTTCTATATTATTGAGGGAACGGCAACATTGATCACCGGCGGCAAATTGGTCAACGAAACTCGAACGAATCCGACAAATCTTTCGGGCACAGGCGTGGAAGGCGGAGTGTCGCGGACAGTTTCCAAGGGAGATTTCATACTTGTTCCGGAGGGTACGCCACACTTTTTTAGCGTAATCGGCGGGAATGGGGCTCTCGTCGATATGTCGATTCACCTTCCGCGGCCGGTTCCGTCATTCGCCGAGTTGGAAAAACTGGTGCCTGCCACAAAATAATGTTGTTGCTATGATTTGGGACAATCCGATATTAGAACTTTAAAGTTATTCTAGGGTGCGTACGGTTTCCGATCGCCTATTTTTCGTTTTCGTATGTTTTGGTGAAGCCGTTCCTCGAATTGGTGACCGTAAACGTGCCATTCCGTTGCGCCGAAACTTTAATCCAGTAGGCGGCGCCGTTATGCAGCGGGTCGGGAGGCCGGTTCGGACCGCGGGGCGGCGCCGGTTTTGGAGCGATCGGCATGTCCGGCTGCTGATCGTCCAGGAAATTCGCGATAAACATTCCGGGCACGGTATATTCCTGCCCGCTCAGCGCCGAAAAGTGCATCTCCCACAGGTCTTCCAGTCCGGGTGAGGTATGAATTATTTTCATCACCTCGGGTTCTCCGCCTTTCATGGGGCCGTTGTTCATGATTGCGACGCGGGGTCGCAACGCGTGTACTGCCACAATCGAATTCGAACTCATCTGTCCGTGATGCATCCCAAGGAGCACATCCACGGTTCCGATGGGATTCTTCGGGCACATCAATTCGTATTCAGCCTTTTGCGTGAGGTCGCCCAGATGAACGGTGCGAAATTTTCCGAACGCGATGAAGGACGCAACCGACTGAGGATCTTCCATTGTGCTGAACGGCGCGTCCGCAGGCGGTGCGAAGCTGGAGCAATATGGGTTCGGAATGCCCCCGCCCGGCACTGGAACTTTAATCATGTTCTCAGCAGCTCCCACGATCCGCCAATCGACGCCCGCAAGCGAAATCCTATCGCCGGCTTTTACGATGGTGTGTTTGGCCTTGTTGTAGAGCGCCGGATATGTTTCTGTCAAAAACTGCTCCGCGCGCGGATTGGGTTGAGTCGTCGGCCCGTGGTCAATGTAATCCTTGATGGGTACGGCGGCGTTCACCGCAGCCAGCCCCTCGTAGTGATCGCCGTCGTAATGCGTTGTGATCGCGTGGTCGATCTGCGCCAGTCCGGCATCCTTTGCGGCAGCGATGATGCGCGAGGCACTGACGCCGTCGCGCCCGCTATCGATCAGAACCGATTCGTTTGCCGGAGTCACAAACAGGACCGCGTTGCCGTCCTCGACATCGATCAGATAAATGTCCAGAGTGGACCGCTGAGCATGCGTTTGCGCGGAAGCGGATGCGGCAAAAAAAGTGAAAGTTAAAAATAAAAACAAAGCCTTGGTATAAAGCGCCGGGCGAAGCTGCATTCCGAGTCTCCAGTGAATCGTGAAAAGTCTTGATTATTTCGCAAGTCAGCTTGCCGGACGCCTACTTTGCCAGATAAAAATATCCCACTTTGTTATTCGGATTCGTGCCGTACCACATTCGTCCCTGCGCATCGCGGAAGAATTCCCGCATCGCGATTTCGGAATGAGGAGCCGGAAATTCGGCAACCTTCCCGGTTTTCGTATCGAAGCGGTTCACCGTATCCATGTGGTGCGAGTCGTACCAGAGATATCCGTCCGCGTCGAAACCCATGCTGTAGGGGCTCGGATCCGCACCAGGCAGCGGATATTCCTTGAACGTCTGCGTGGAGGGATCGAACCGCGCCATTTTTCCGCCGCTGAATTCGCCGACCCAGATCATTCCGTCCGAGCCAATCTCCATGCGCCGTGGAAAACTTTTCGGTGCCGGCATCGACCACTGCGTGACCTTCATCGTTTTGCCGTCCACTTTGCCGATCTTATTCGCGCCGGAACCGGTGGTGAACCAGACATCGCCATTCTTGTCTGGTTTCACGTCGTACGCGTTCGGCACTTCTTCAAAACGCGTGAACTTTTTCGTTTCCGGGTCGAATTTCGTCAGAGGAGCGCCGCTGCCCCACACATTTCCGCTGGGATCGATCCGGACAGTGTGTTTCCCGCCGCCGCCCGGCATTCCTTCTTTTCCGGGAATGAACGCGTCCTGATATTCGGTAATTTTCTGGGTTGCAGGGTCCCATTCGCCAAGCCGGTTGGAATCGGTTTCCGCCAGCCACACTGTGCCGTTGGGCGCAGGCACCGCCGAATGGATCATCGCCGAATCCAGGTTCGGAACCGGGAAATCCTGCATGGCGCCGGTTTTCGGGTCCAGGTGGGTAATCTTATTCGCAACACCAAAGTTTGGAATCCAAATGTTGCCGTCCTTGTCCGGAGCGGCGCTGAACGGCATGCGTGTAGGACCGGGCATATCGTATTCAACATAAACAAGCTTCAGTCCATCATTGTCGAGCGGGCGTAACGTCGCCTTATACCCAGGCAAATCCGCAGGCGATTTCGGCAACACCGAATCCGGACCGAACACGGTAGCGAGGTAAGAAGAAATCTCGTCCGCGTCCTGTTCCGAGACGCTCACATGCAACACTTTACGCATATATTGCAGGCGGTCCTTCCATCCATCCTCGTCGCGCGTGACGGAGGCCATACGCGTCTGGAACAGATGGCACGACCCGCAGCGGGCGACGATCAAATCCTTTCCCTTGGCAGCGGGCAATAGTTGTTTTGCTTGATACATCGAAATATCGTTCCAGTGAACCATTCCCGGCTGGAGAGCGAAATCGTAGGAAGCGCTATTGTCCGCGCCCAGGATGACTCCGGTGACGGGATCGGCCTTGAATCCGACGGCGCGAATTTGCAGCCGGTAATCGCCGGCGGGTAAGTTCTCGATGCGGTATTGCCCCTTTCGATCGGAAAGCACAATCACGTTAATTTTGGTTTTCACGTTTTGCGCTTCGACGAACGCGTCCTGAAATGGCGAGCCATCCGTGCCTTTCACAGTTCCGGTAACGGTCGCCGCACGGCCAACGGTGCCGGCCAGCAACAGCACTGCCGCCAGCGACAAAATCCTGTTTTGCATCTTCATGAAATCACCCCTTATACCCGCGACCATCCGGCATCCATCAACCTCTTGCGCCATTCACTTTGACGAAATCTTTGGTGATGTCGTGAACCGTATGAGCTCCGCAATTTCCCATCACCAGTTTCAGCTCGCCCTGCAGAATTTCGAGCACGCGCTCGACTCCCGCCTGGCCAAATGCGCCGAGTCCCCAAAGCATAGGACGGCCAATTCCAACGGCCGTTGCGCCCAGCGCCAGCGCCTTGAACACATCGGTGCCTCGCCGGAAGCCGCTGTCCACAAACACCGGGATGCGGCCTTTGACTTCATCCACAACTTCGGGCAGAGCTTCAATGGTGGGCTGCAGAGATTCGAGAACGCGGCCGCCGTGGTCCGACACGAGAATGCCGTCAATTCCATGCTCGATGGCGAGCCGCGCGTCTTCCCGCGTCACCAAACCTTTGATGATGAATTTCCCTTTCCAGAGTTTCCGCATGCGATCGACCAGCGCCCAGTCGAGCGGCACGGGCATCGCGTTCGGCGGATCCATACCTTCCCGCATCGGACGGTCCCTGACGGTGATGGTGTCGCCTTTCACGTCATGGCATGACGCGCAAACGCTCAAATCCTTGGGCCGATTGCGCATATAGGATTCGGCATGCCCGCCGCCCGCGGTGTCCACCGTCAGCGCAATCACGGTGCTGCCCGCGGCTTCCACGCGCCGCAGAAGTTTCTCGTTTCCCTCCCACGTGCGCATGGCATACACCTGATACCACACCGGGTGCGCCCCGGCTGCATTCACTTCCTCGATCGGAGTGGCCGTCGCCGTTGAAAGAAACTGCAACGCGCCGCGAGCCTTGGCCGCCCTGGCAACGCCTGCTTCACCATCGGGATGAAACGATTTTTGCCCGCCCGTCGGACACAGAAAGATCGGACTGGAGTAGGAGGTGCCAAAAAGGTTGACACTCATGTCCACTTTGGTCGCGTCACGCAAGCGGCGCGGCCGAAGTTCGATATGCTTGAATCCCTCGCGATTCGCAGCGATCGTGGCGTCGTCGTCCACGCCGCTAGACATGAATGCCCAGTGGCCCTGCGCCACCTTGCGATGCGCCACTTCTTCGAAGTCGAAGACGTTGATGGCTTCTGCCGGGCTTGCGAGCCCATCGCTGCGCCCGCCTTGCGCGCCGGCACTCTGGCGGAGGAAGGAAGTCACCCCGCCAAGCGAGGCAACATACGGACTGGCAGCCAAAAACTTCAGAAATTCACGACGTGCGGTAAGGTTGTCCATGGTAGGCCGGATTTTAGTCCCGGAAAGGCATTTTGACTAGAAGCTGTTGCATAACCTAATACAGGGTCTTGAAAAGAAGGTAGTTGAA
>CAZUNI010000049.1:0-29019 GCA_964622265.1 uncultured Acidobacteriaceae bacterium
GCGTACCGCATCCCGTCGGAGACCGGCCTTCTCATCCCATCTGTGAAGTCGGCTTCTCGGAAAGTGGCCCATCACCTAGATATTCAGACTATGGAAGCACCTCATGTATCGGTGTTAAACTACCGCCAGTAGGTGCGAAATGCTCCGGTTTGGATCGATGATGGCCACGGCAGCGCTATTATTGAGCGCAGATGTGTCCGGAGTGATTCATCTTCTGCCTCCTGCGAATCAACGCGTCGAATTCCCTGCAAACGAAAATTTGCCTGTCCTGCCGGACTTGCCGCCGCAGACGAGCAATCAGACGCAATCCGCAAAAGCGGACCCCACGGATGCGAAATCTGAGCAGCCCAAGAAGGATGAGCCGTTGCAGCCGGAGTCGCGTTTGGCGCTGGTGCGATTTGTGGATGGGGAATTTGCGCGTGTGGTGCAACCCATTCCGGCAGGGAAGAAGGGCTTCCACCTGAAGGCGGGCGTTCCGCTCGATGAGAAAGGCTTGCGGCAGGCGCTCGGGAATTCGGGCTCGGCAATTAATCCCGGCGACAAGGCGCAGATTACCAGCCTGGAGTTCAAGGATCGCGAAATCGTTGTCGATATCAATGGCGGCGGGAAGGGCAAGAAGCGATTGCGCGACCGCATTCATATGGAGGTCGGCGGGCTACCCACAGTGGGGGTCTCCCAGTCCGAGCAGCCCGTGGAGACGGAGGCGGGAGCGACGCTATATCTGGACTTCGACAAGCCGTTGCCGGATATGACTCCCGAGGATTTGAAGCAACTTCTTTCCGGCATGCTGGATTTTTCAAAGCAGCATTCAGCGGCGGTGCAGTGGGTCGATAGTTTGCCTCCCGACATTCAGGAGGCTATCAAGGACAAGCGTCCGGCAGTCGGAATGGATCGCGAGATGATCGTCGCGGCCATGGGACGCCCGGACCGCAAAGTTCGCGAAAAAGGGCCCGATGGGAACGAAATCGAAGACTGGATTTACGGCCAGCCTCCCGCAAAGACCGTTTTTGTGAAGTTCGACGGCGACAAAGTCATCCAGGTGGAGCAGTTTCCAAAGTAATTTGCATTCCCCTGAAATTTATGGAAGTTTATTGCTTCTTTTGCCGGTCCGGTGGGAAGCAGCTTCAAACTTTTGTCTAGGGGGATGCCCGTGCGCTCGATTCTTAGCCGATTTCGCCGATGCGCGGTCTTGCTGCTTCTCATCGGCACCGCTTGCGCCGCGCAGTCGCTGCCGCCGGTCATCGAGGTCCCGAATCCTCCGAATTCCGCGTCGGCGCAAGCAAAGCACTACATCGTTCTGGTTTCGCTCGACGGATTCCGCTACGACTTTGCGCAGAAGTACGGCGCGAAGAATCTATTGCAGCTCGCGGCGCCAGCGCCCCTCAAGGTATGATTCCGCCTTACCCATCGCTTACATTTCCCAGTCACTACTCAATCGTGACTGGGCTTTATCCCGAGCATCACGGCATAGTCGCCAATTCATTTTACGACCAAATGCGAGGGGAGAAATTCGCCTACACCGACTCAAAAGCAAGTGGCGATGGTAGCTGGTATGGAGGCACGCCGCTCTGGTCGCTGGCGGAACAGCAAGGTATGCGCGCCGCCTCCTTCTTTTGGCCGGGGTCGGAAGCGGAGATTCAAGGGAAACGCCCCAGCTATTACGTCCATTTCGATAACACAATTCCAGACGGGCAGCGCGTCGACCAGGTTCTTGCCTGGTTGCAGCTCCCAGCCGTGATGAGGCCTCATTTCATTACGCTTTACTACTCCAGTGTGGACCACGCCGGACACGTGTTCGGTCCTGACGCAACTGAAACAGGTGAGGCCGTTCGGCAACTGGACAATACGATCGGAAAGCTGGCCGCAGGCATCGCGAAACTTGGTTTGCCCGTCGACCTGATCGTAGTGGCCGATCATGGCATGGTAGCTTCGCAGGGCGATTGGATTGCGCTCGATAAATGGGTTGGCCGTTCGCTGCTCAAGGTGGATGGACCCCTGATGTATCCGCAATCGGAGACCGATGCGGAAACGGCTTACAGTTCGTTGCTCGGCGTAAGCGACGCTTTTCAGGTTTATCGCCGCGCGAACGTGCCGAAACACTTGCATTTCGATTCGAATCCGCGAGAGGGCGACCCGGTCATTGTGCCGACGGGGCCGTTCAATATTGCCGCCCACGTGCCGAGTTATACGCCTAATCGCGGCGCTCACGGATATGACTCGTCTACAACGCCGTTGATGAAAGCGATTTTCTATGCGGCGGGGCCCGACATTCGCCCCGGCGCGGCGGTCGAACAACCATTTGAAAACGTTAACGTATACCCTCTGATCGCGAAGATCCTTGGGCTGCGTGTGGGCGTGATCGACGGCAATCTGAGCGTGCTGCAAGGAATTTTGACAACGAATTCACGGAACTGAACCATTGGCATTTCTGAGGCAAACGCTGCCGAATCGGTTTGACTTTTTCAGGGCTGGCCTCTAGCATTTCGTGATTGCGATTTCAGCAAACCACACCACGTTTGTGTGCGCAACCGGACCGCAGGACTTATTAGCTATGGAACGCTGACTGTGCTATTCACTCTTCCGGAGGATTCATGCCGATCAAAGTGGGAATCAACGGCTTCGGCCGCATTGGACGCAACATTGTGCGCGCGTCGCTGGGAAATGCGGCGATCGAGTTCGTCGCCGTCAATGACGTCACCGACTCAAAGACTCTTGCGCACCTGCTGAAGTACGACTCTGTGTTGGGAAATCTGCATCAGAAAGTGACTCATACCGACGATTCGATTGCCGTGGACGGCAAGAGCTTCCGCGTATTTAAGACGAAAGACCCGGCGCAGATCGATTGGGCCTCGGTGGGAGCGGAGATCGTCATTGAATCGACGGGGTTATTCACCAATGCCGCTGACGCAGCCAAGCACAAGCGCGGCACGGTGAAGAAAGTGATCATTTCGGCGCCCGCCACCGGAGAAGACCTGACTGTTGTCCTCGGCGTGAACGACAAGGCCTACGATCCCGCAAAACATCACATCATTTCTAATGCTTCCTGCACCACCAACTGCCTGGCACCCGTCGCGAAAGTCATTCAGGACACGTTTGGGATTTCCTGCGGCACGATGACGACGATTCACTCTTACACGAACGATCAGAAGCTGCTCGACCTGCCGCACAAGGACTTGCGGCGCGCAAGGGCTGCGGCACTTTCGATGATTCCCACTTCGACGGGCGCGGCCAAAGCGCTGCACCTGGTGATTCCAGAGTTGAAGGGGAAGCTCGACGGCTACTCCATCCGCGTTCCCACGCCGAATGTCAGCGTCGTGGACCTGACCGTCATGACGGATAAGCCTGTAACCGTGGAGACTATGAATGCGGCGCTGCGCCGCGCAGCGGAAGGGCCCATGAAGAATGTCCTCGAATACACCGAAGAGGAGCTGGTCTCAGCAGATTTCAAGGGCAACCCGCATTCGTCCATCGTCGATTCCGGCTACACGCGAGTAGTGGGCACAAATTGCGCGAAAGTGCTGGCGTGGTATGACAACGAGTGGGGCTATTCGAGTCGGTGCCGGGATTTGATTGAGTTGCTGGCGTCGAAGCTGTAGGGGCGTGATTCGTGATTGGTGAATCGTGACTAGTGACTGGTGATTAGTGACTGGTGATTCCGGGCGTCATCTCTCAACTTGGGGGGGATATTTTCGATTGTCATTCCGAACGGAGTGAGGAATCCCTCCTGTCTTTTACCTTAAACCCATGAACAAACTTTCGATCCGCGATCTGGACCTTTCCGGTAAACGAGTATTCATTCGCGTGGATTTTAACGTTCCGCTGGATGGCGCGCGCGTAAGCGATGACACTCGCATCCGGGAAACTCTGCCCACTCTTGCGTTCGCCCGTGAACGCGGCGCGCGACTGGTGCTGGCATCGCACCTTGGGCGTCCAAAGGGCAAGCCCGATCCGAAATATAGTTTGCGGCCGGTGGCGGCAAAGCTTGCGGATTTGCTCGGCTCGCCCGTGGATTTCGCCTCCGACTGCGTTGGCGCGGACGCCGAAGCCAAAAGCAAAGCGCTGGCAAACGGCGGCGTCCTGCTGCTGGAAAACGTTCGCTACCACGCCGAAGAAGAAGCTAACGACGAGGGATTTTCGCGCCAACTGGCCGCGCTTTGCGATGGGCTGTTTGTGTGCGACGCCTTCGGCTCGGCGCACCGCGCGCACGCCTCGGTCGTGGGCATTACGCGATTCGTGAAGCAGGCCGCGGCTGGATTGTTGATGGAGCGCGAGTTGGCCTATCTTGGCAAGGCGCTTTCTAATCCCGAACGGCCTTTTGTGGCGGTGCTTGGAGGAGCGAAGGTCTCCGACAAAATTGAAGTCGTTGAGAACTTGATGCGCGTCGCCGACGCGATGCTAATCGGCGGCGGAATGGCCTACACATTTTTGAAGTCACAGGGACTGCCCATCGGGAAATCACTGGTGGAAATGGATAAATTGGATCTGGCCAAAAATCTAATTGCCGAAGCGAAACAGCGCAACTTCCGGTTGCTGTTGCCCACAGATCACGTATTAGGCGCGGAATTCAAGGCGGACACGAAAACGCAAATCACCAGTGTGAATGAGACGCCTGAAGGATGGATGGGATTGGACATTGGCCCCGATACGGTCGCGAAATTCAGCGCGGAGCTGGCTGGCGCGAAGACGATTGTGTGGAACGGCCCAATGGGCGTCTTCGAAATGCCGGCATTCGCAAAGGGGACGCTGGAAATCGCGCGCGCGGTAGCGGCGACCACGGCAAAGGGCGCGACGTCAATCGTAGGCGGCGGAGATTCGGTGGCAGCGATTCATCAGGCGGGCTTGGCGGACAAGGTATCGCACATCTCAACTGGTGGGGGGGCGTCGCTTGAATTTTTGGGTGGAAGAAAACTGCCGGGTGTCGAAGCTCTCACCAATAAGAGCTAACCTTCCGTTCTCTGTGATACTCTGCGCCCTCTGTGTTAAGTCTTTCCAATTTCACTAGTTCATGAGGCACGATGCGAAGACCAGTCATTGCCGGTAACTGGAAGATGTTCAAGACTCAGGCGGAGACGCGCGCCTACTTCGCGGCGCTTGCGCCGCTGGTGGTCGGCTCTACGCACTGCGACATCATCGTTGCACCTCCATTCACGGCCCTGGCGGCTGCTTCACAAGCCGTAAAGGGAACAGCCATCTCCATCGCGGCGCAGGACATGCATGGAGAGCCCGAGGGTGCGTATACCGGAGAGGTTTCCGCAGCGATGCTGCTGGAGGCCGGATGCCGCGCCGTGATCATCGCTCACTCTGAGCGGCGGCAATTCTTCGGCGAGACCGATGAGAGCGCCAACGTGAAGGTAAAGGCGGCGCTGGCGGCTGGTCTGACGCCCATTTTATGCGTGGGCGAACTGCTTGCCGAGCGCGAGGCGGGGAGAACGGAAGAAGTCCTCGGTCGTCAATTCCGCGGTGGGGTCGCTGCGTTGACCGGTGCGGAGTTCTCGCGTATCATTCTTGCTTACGAACCTGTGTGGGCCATCGGCACTGGGAAAACGGCGACACCGGAAATGGCCGCGGATGCGCACCGTTTTCTGCGGCAACAGGCTGCAGCGGCATTTACGCCTGACTACGCCGCCGGTTTGAGGATTCTCTATGGCGGCAGCGTCAAGCCCGACAATGTCAAGGGATTGATGGCACAAGTGGAAATCGATGGGGCGCTGGTCGGCGGCGCGAGTCTGAAGGCCGATGCATTTGCCTCCATCGTGAACTTTTAAAGCGGGAAATTTGGAAGGGTAGGAATTGCAATGCCAAAAGAAGTGAAGTGGGCGATTTCGATCATGATTGGCCTGAGCTTGTTAGCCCTGGGCTGGAAGTTCTTTTTCGTTCTTGTGACACTGCATGTCCTGGTTTGCGGACTCCTGATCGTCGTCGTGTTGCTGCAAAGCGGCGAAGCCGCTGATCTTGCCGGCGCATTCGGTGGCGCAGGCAGCCAGACGGCATTCGGTCCACGGGGAGCTGCAACGTTCCTTTCCAAGGCCACGACGTGGTGCGCGATCATGTTTATGCTCACGTCCATGGCGTTGACGATGCACCAGAACACCGCAGCTGCCGTAGCGGGCAGGTCTGTGTTGCAGCAATTCTCGAAGACAGCGAAGCCACCAGTGATCCCGGCTGCCCCAACAGTGCCGGCACCGGCGGCTCCTGCTCCTTCGAAGTAGGCCAAGTTACGGAGACTTGGCAGGGCATTTGTTCTTAGCTTTTCTCTCATCACCTCATGCGGAAGTGGCGGAACTGGCAGACGCACCATCTTGAGGGGGTGGCGCCGTAAGGCGTAGGGGTTCGAATCCCCTCTTCCGCACCAACAACCCCTTCCTTAATACATCTATTGCTTAGTTGAGCCCTCTCGTGTACCTTTCCCCTACCCCCGTCGGTAGGCATTTATGAAGCAATTAGCTTCGTGTCCGACCCGGATCAGTTACCGGGCGATGCTTCCAAGTCCGCAGCATCGAACACATCGGTGCACCATTAGAGTTTCGATATTTGGCCCTGATTGACTGGAATCCAGGCGCTCTTCTATCCTTCGTCTCTATAGGGGAGCACAAAGGATAACGGCGCTGAGTTTGGAATGGGAATCGCGGAAGCCGGATTCCCGAGGCCACGGTCCTGATGGAAGTCCCGCCGAACAGGCTGATTACTCCTGATTCGGCGACGACTAAAATTTCACGTTTCATTATCCTCATGGGGCGATTGGGGGTTTGAGCATGAGCGCGCGCCATTATCTTTCCGCTGTTCCACTCGTGGTTTTTGTTTGCCTGTTTTGCCTCCCACTTAAATCACTTAATGCAACGCCGGTTCCGGCGGTCGATCCAGCGGCGCAGCAAGCAACAGGCGTCGGCTCATCCTCCCCTGAGGAAGCCAACGTGCCGGGACCGTTGCGCTCATTTTTGCGCATGGCAGCTATCAGCCAGAAAGTTTCCCCTGAAGAAGTCCTGCCACTGCTCGCCCGAAACGTAGTCGTGAATGGCTATCAAGGGGGGCACGGTAAACCCACCGAATTTCTTGTTCTATTGAATTGGTACCTCGATCAAGCGCGAGAATTGCAAACGTTCGCAGGCAAGGAAGGCGTAATTCGCATTTCAAGATGTGAGGATGCCAAGCCGCTCTTGGGAATTCTCGGCTATAGGCTTAAGGAGTCCTGTGGGCCGAATGCGGCTGTCGAGACTACAAACGCCGATCGGGCATTTCTGACGATTGATTCCGGATTCCCGCTGGCCGAACTCGAGGAAACGCTGCGCGGAGGAAAGCCGTTCGAATATCCATATACATCCACACGAGTGCCGGTTTTATTCACCCAGAGCGATTGGGCCGGCTCCGATAAGAACGCAAAAAGAGATATCGTCGATTCGCTCATACGCGATCCGGGCATAGCTCGACTGTATTGGGCGTTGGCCCGGATGGATGTCGAAACGCGAAACATTCTTTGGCAGAGCCAGGGATCGAAGAAACTGGTAGCGTTCGCACCGGTTCTCGATTTCTACGGCGGTCATATCTCCATCCGAGGTGGCCGCGTGCTCTTACCCGGTGGCCCGCCTGCGGAATCCGCGTGGAAGGATTTGGTCGGCGCCAGTCCGGCGGCTCCGGTCGATTTTGTAACTCGCATATTGGCCAAGGATGACGGCTGGCTGACCGCATATTTTGACGCGCTGTCTCGTGTCAGTCCAAAACAGCAGGCCTATTTTGTCGAGTCCCGCCGGTTACACAATTTCTATGAGGCGTTTCGTGGGAAAGACGTTGCGCCGAACCCAACCCGGCACTCGTTTCGCCCGGACCAAGGAATCTTTTTGCTGGCAAGCCGGCTTCAAATCGACGCCAACGGGCAGCCGCACATTCCCGGGGGCGGAGATGTTTGGAGAGAAACCTTCCGCGAAAAGAACAGCATTAAGATCGTAAAGGATTGGGGACATCGCGGGGGCAATTGGAACAGCCCCGATCAAGTCGTCGAGGCCATGGTGGGAGTGTCGCGACTGAGTGCGCGCGAGGGCCCGCTGGGAAGTTTCCTGGCATTATCCGAAATTGACCGCAGGCGGTCCCCAGAACAACAGTTGACTCCTCAAACCGCGCGGCTGCTGGCGGACAGATTCCAGCTGTACGGCGATCAGTATATGCTCTTCGCGGAATTTCCGGCCCTCAGCAATGCAGCGATCACGAAGTTCTTCGCTGTAGCCGACTCCCTCAACCATATTCCCGATCTACTCTTGCGGGCCGATGCGCTGGGTACGTTGCAAGCCAGCCTCGGACTTTGGCAGATCCTCGCCCGGCAAGGGCAAATTCAGGATTCAAACCTGAACGATTCCTGGCTGAAGATCCTGAATTCCTTAGGCGCCGTCCAGTCGTCTCCGCAGCTGTATGACGCTGCCCGCGCCTCAATGGCAGAACTGCATCGGGCGGCAACCGGCAAAACGGTGTTTTCCCAGGATGAGCTGATCGCATTGCTTGCAGGGCCGAATCAGTCAAGTCCGGAAGGGCAGCAAGTGCGCCAGGAACTGGCCAGCCGCATGCGCCAGGTGCTCGACGACCAGCGTCTGGTTTCTCTCGACACGCTGATCGCACTCGGAGACGGTTTGAGCCAAATGGCTAAAGGCAAAGGCTCTGCAGACGATCTCGTTCCTCTTGCTGGCGAGTTGCGCGAATTCGAAATGCCCAAGCCGCTTTTCACCACTCGCGAGAGAAGTGAATACGCCGCCGGTCTTTACAGCAACCGGCATACAGCGTTGCAGATGCGGACGGACCTGGCAAAGATCATCAAGGCTCCAGCCACGCCCGCCCAGCTTGCCGAGGCGCGGGGGCAGCTAACTCCTTTCCTGCGAGATACTTTGGTCGGTCTGAACTATGCGTATTATGAGCCTCCCGGGGCCCAGATGATGCATAGCAATCCTCTTTATGTCCGCTCCCATGATTTCTCGGGAGGAAGCTATTCAGGTGAAATCCAAACCGCTGGAGAGCAAACCTGGCGCGCCCCGCGTTTATTCGGACGCGGCTGGACGGCCAGCGGCGGGGCTCATCTAATTGGCTCAATGGCCGATTTACCGTATGTGCTGGCCAAGGTGGAGCAGGACTTCATCGTTCCGCAAAATGTGCAATCGCTGATTTGGGAAGATTTGGTGCCGGGCTTGGTGACCAGTGCGATCCTGCCGCGTTGGTGGGGAGTGACCCGGAATGAACTTCATGCCGTCACGCTCTATCAGCGCACCGGAGAGGAGATTTTGGCGTCTGCTGTATCGGACGAAAAAGTTCGCCCGGTCGTGATGGAAATCCTCTCCGATCGCATGCTCCCTCAAAGGTCCGAGGAAGTGGAGAAAGAGCTTCGTGGCGGGCATGTCGAGGCCGCGCTCGCTCAGATTGCTCCGGCAGAAACCTTTTACCTGGCGGCGGAGTTCCGTCGAAGGTCCCCCGGTGATACCGGCCACTGGGGGGGTGCTGGAAAGGAATTGGACGATTTGACGTCCCATTTCCCCACCGAGGTGAGTGTGGATCGGATTTCGGCGGATTTCGGCGTGCCGCATCCAGCACTGGCGTCCAATTACGCCCGCGAGTTGTTGAATGGAAAGCCCATTCCATCCTTCCTGGGCTATTCCAGCCGGCTGCTGGCCGAATCGTGGGATTCGAACAACCTTTATTGGGCACGGTTAGCCGACGAAATGGGCTATTCCCCGGTGATGTTAAACCGGCTCGCTCCCGAGCTTACCCGCCGCATGGTCGAGCAAACCTTCGCCACTCATCTGGAGGATTGGCCGGCAGTCCTTCGCGCGATGCGGGAAACCGGCGATGAGTTTCGCCAGGGGAAGATCGCTGCTCTCCCGAAAAACGGTCCCGGGGCCGGGCTTTAGCTGGTTGCGAAACGTAAGCGAATTTTCGGGAATACCAAACGGTTGAAGTATAGACAGAAGCCAGTCAGCGGGGGACATATGGCAAAACGATACGTTCTGTTTCTTGTGATCTTTCTGATCCTGCTGTCCGGCTTCACCGTTTGGATATCGGCCCAGGATCGCGACCAGAGCAATAGCGTCATCCGCGTTGTCGTTGCCATGGTCCAGCTCAACGTCGCCGTCACTGACAGCAAAGGCGATTACGTCACGGGCCTCCACCCCTCCGATTTTGTGATTTCCGAGGATGGAATTCCGCAAAACATTGCGACGTTCGAGGAAGGAAACGAAGGTTTGCAGGCTGTGTCTAGCGTCCCTCAGAGGAATGACGCGCCAAAAGCGGAAGAGCCAAAATTAGATGAATTAAGCGAGCGCCATGATGTGCAGCAGGGCTCCATGGAGGGAATTAATTCCGCATTGAGCGGGGCCAACGTTTTCATTCTATTCGACACAAGCAACTATATGTTTAAAGAACGAGGGTTCGTATACGCGCAGGATGCGATATCCGACTTCGTTCGAACTCTTGATTCGCCCTATCGCGTGGCGTTCTATTCTTACAGCCGCGACTTTTATCGCGCCGCGTCTCTGACCACCGACCGGACCCAGGTGTTGCGCGGCGTACGCAGCACGGTGAACGGCGACGATTCCGCCCTCTATAACGCGTTGTTGATGACTCTGAAAGATGCCGCGCGGATTTCCGGCAGAAAAGTAGTGGTGGTCTTCTCGAACGGGCCGGACAACTCCAGCATGGTCGCTCCGGAGGATGTTGACGAACTGGCCCAGTCCGAAGGAATCCCCATATATATGATCAGCACACGGGAGGCCAAGCTCGATCCTGCGACTTCCGCTGTTTTTGGGCGCATGAGCGCCAGTACCGGGGGCGAGGCCTATTACGCAAAGAACTGGCGGGACGAGCGCCAGGCCTTCGCATCCATCCGCGAAGATTTGGCCCATCTTTATTTCCTCAGCTACTATCCACAGCAGAATCCGAACCGCGGCTGGCGCGCTATTACCGTCAAATTGAAGAATCCCAAGTTGAAGAAATACGAGATTCGGACGCGCAGCGGATATCGCCCGATCCCCGCGCACGCTACGGTTGACGCCGAAGCGGCTACTCCAGCTGCCCCTGCCCAATAAGCTGGCATTGTTGGCATACTTGCTCCTTGCGTGCCTTCGATGAAGGCAAATATCGGTGTAATTTTCGTGTCGGCGGAGCCTGTACCTTAGTACAGTTGGAATTCCGCTGACTTTCCCCTAAGCTTGGTTCTGACCTGATAAAGGCACCTTCGCAACTGCAAGATTTGGGATTTGGTGGAAGGAAACGAACAATTATGGCAAGGCGAGGAACCAGCCCGGATGGGACAAAAATTGAGCGCAGAAAAGCACAAAGGTTTCCGGTTGCCGTTCCTATTGAAGTGAGCTGGCGCAGTTCGGATGGGCAAGCCTGCAAGGAATCAGCGATCGCGCGGCAGGTGAACGGCAATGGCGGCCAGTTGGAGATGTCCACCCACCCGGATGTTGGTAGCAGGATTACACTTACGAATTTTCTGTCCGCCCAGACTGCGGAAGCGCGTGTACTGGCCACCCCCCAATCGAGAGAAGGTGTCTCGCATGGCATCATCGTCGAGTTGATTGCCCCCACGGAGAGCTTTTGGGGTGTGAATTTTCAGGTGAAGAAGGCCAGCGTGGAGCTGCGAAAGCTGGAGAAGTCTCTTCAGTTCGAGGGAATCGACCTTCGAGTCCTAAACGAATTTCGCGATGCTGTGGACTATGTTCGCACGGTATCCGTCGTTGTTCAGCAATTGAGAGAGCATCAGATGCAGGGACGAGACGACAACGAAGTTTCCGCGATGCTGACCGCCGAACGCATTCGCCGCACTGCGAACCTCTGCGTCGAAGTCATAACGGATCTGGACGCCCGAAGAGTCGCCAGTACTACGAAGGGAGTAGACGAGCTTTACGATGTTCTGGAGCAGGCTTGCGACCGCTTGAGGCACATCCTTAAGAGTCGTGAACCTGACCGGTACGTTACAACTCGAACTTAGCTGTGCGTCGATCATCGAATTGTGACCTGTGGTCTTTGAAGCCAACTATTCCACGTTCTGGTATTTCCGGGTTTCCCTCGCCTTGATCATCCGCCAATTTTGATCCAGAGATTGACTTTCACACCCATCGCACTATGATAGAGATATCGAAATGAAGCAGGGAAAAGAGTTCGGCGCAGGCATCTGTTGTTGCTCTACAATTGCGCCGGTGTGTGGGGATAGCGCGTAGCAGGGCAGAGATCGAACCAAGCGAACCCAACCCACCCTCGGTGAAGAACCCGGCGGTGGGTTTGTTATTTTCGGTCGAGTGCGGGCGGCGCTGGTAGCGCGCGCCAGGAAGTGACGGAGGCAGGTCACAAATGAAGGCTTCGAACGCAGGATGGGCGGAACGGCTCGGTGAAAAAATTCCCGAGGGCTTGGCCCGCGAGATTGACATTTTCGAAACGGAAATCGCGCTGCGGAAGCAGGGCAAGCTCGATGAGCGGCTGTTTGCCGAGACGCGGCTGCGAAGGGGAGCGTACGGCCAGCGTTACGATAACGGGCAAAGGCATAACGGCGGTGCGGTGCAGCGGCTTAACTTTCCTTCCGGGGATTTGACCAAAGGTCCTCACACGATGTGGGATGCTCCTGGCATGCAGCGCATCAAGATTCCCTTTGGGGGATTGAGTGCGGAGCAGCTTGAAACGATGGCGGAACTCGCCGAGGAGTATTCCGACGGCATCGCGCACGTGACGACGCGGCAGGATTTTCAGCTTCACTACGTGCATATCGACGATACTCCCAGCGTGATGCGTCGGCTGGCGGCTGCGGGGATTACGACTCGCGAAGCCTGCGGGAACTCCGTTCGAAACGTCACGGCGTGCCCGTATTCGGGTGTGTGCCCTGATGAATCGTTCGATGTGACGCCCTATTCGCGCGCGCTATCCAAATTTTTGTTGGGGCATCCGGACTGCCAGAATTTTGGGCGGAAGTTCAAGCATGCCTTCAGCGGGTGCGCGCAAAACGCTTGCGGACTGACCAGCATGCATGACATGGGCATGATCGCCGCAACGCGAACCGAAAATGGGCAGGTCAAGCGCGGGTTTGAAACGTATGTTGGCGGCGGACTTGGCGCTGTCCCATATCAGGCGAAACTGTTCGATTCGTTCGTTCCCGTCGAGGAATTGCTGCCGCTGGCGCAGGCGATCGCTCGGGTGTTTGCGGCGCGCGGGGAGAAGAAAAACCGCAGCAGGGCGCGCATCAAGTTCCTGGTGCAGGATTTGGGGATTGAGAAATTCAAGGAACTGGTTTTAGAGGAACGCAAGAATTTGCCTTACGATCCGCGCTGGACCGAAATGGTGCGGGGCGCCCAGGATTTTGCTGAAGAGCCTCTGCGAGCCGGGGGAAATGCGCCGCTGATCGGTTCACAGGCATTCCAGACATGGGTGAAAACCAACACGCGGGCGCAGAAGCAAGCGGGCTATTCGGTGGTTACCCTCGCGCTTCCCTTGGGAGACATCACCGCGAATCAGCTTCGGGCCTTGGCGGATGTTGCGCGGCGCTTTACGAAAGAAACTATTCGAACGACGGTGGAGCAAAATATCGTTCTTCGCTGGGTGAGCAACAGCGACCTGATTGAAGTGCACAAAGCGCTGCAGTCGGCGGGACTGGCCACTCCCGGCGCGGGAACGATTGTGGATATCGGCGCTTGCCCCGGCACGGATACATGCAAGCTGGGGATTTCCTCTTCGCGCGGGCTGGCGGCGGAGTTGCGCAATCGATTGGCGGTGAAGAGCTTTCAATTGGATGAGTCTGTTCAGAATCTGCACATTAAAATAAGCGGCTGCTTCAATAGCTGCGGGCAGCATCATGTGGCGGACATGGGATTTTACGGTGTGAGCCGAAAGATGTCGGGATACGCTGTGCCTCACTTCCAGGTCGTTCTGGGAGGCGAGTGGGATCACAACGGCGGCTCTTATGGACTGCCGGTGATTGCGATTCCATCGAAGAATATTCCGGAAGTGGTTTCGCGGCTTACCGACCGCTATGCGGCCAATCGAAATGACGGCGAGCATTTTAAGGATTTCATTAAGCGTATCGGCAAAGTGGAATTGAAGAAAATTCTGGAGGATCTCGCCCGTCCTCCAGCCGATCCGTCGGACCGTTCTTTCTTCAGCGATTGGGGCGATCCGCGGGAATACAGTTTGTCGGACATGGGAATAGGAGAGTGCGCCGGGGAAGTGGTATCGGCTGTGGATTTCGATCTGGGCGCGGCTGAGAGGGAATTATTCGAGGCGCAGGTTGCGTTGGAGAGCGGACAAATCGAGCAAGCCGGGAAAACGGCGTATCAATCCATGCTGCGTGCCGCAAAAGCACTGGTGAAGATCGAAGCGCAAAATGTTACCGACGATCCGGCGCAAATTGTCGGCGAGTTTCGAACGCGCTACTACGACACGCAGAAATTTTTCGATCCGTTTGCGGGCGGGAAGTTCGCCAACTATCTGTTTTCCGCGCACGAGAAATCGAACGATCCGTACACGCCCGATTCCACGCGTTATCTGATCGACGAAGCACAGCTTTTTATCGACGCGGCGCACAGTTGCTACAACCGAATCGGGATGGCGGCGAGCGCCTGAGGAATGGAAAACTCCCAAATGGAATTGCAGCACATTAACGTGAAACTATTTCTGCGGAATCCTGAGCTGGTAGAGCTGGAACCGCTGGTTCCAGTGTTTCAAAGTTGGATTCAGGACCAAAAGCCGGGGGAGTTGCTGATCGACGTGGCCGATTACCGGCATGTCGAGGCTGGTCCCGGAGTGATGCTGATCGGGCACGAGGGCAACTACAGCGTGGACAATACCGATGGCCGCCTGGGCGTTCGGTACAATCGCAAAGCGGAACTGGCGGGTAGCAATCTGGATCGCCTGGAGCAGGCTGCGCGTTCGGCAATTACGGCCTGCCAGCGGCTGGAATCGGAGCCACGTCTCGGCCGGAAGATTGGCTTCGACGGGCAAACGGTGGAAATTTCGGTGAATGACCGGCTGGTGGCTCCGAATAACGGCGCTTCTCGAGAAGCGCTCAAATCGGATTTTGAGCAATTCGCGCAGAAGCTGTTTCGTGGAAGCGAGTATTCCTTGGCGTATGAGAACGACCCTCGGAAGTTGTTCGCAGTGACTGTAAAGGCTGCGCAAACTTTTTCCGCGGCGGATTTGTTGGGAAGGCTTTCCTGAAAACGATCCAGCCTGCCTGAAGGGAGAGCATCGATGGCCAAACTACTGCACACCTCGAAAGTTAAGATTCACAAGGAACACGGCAAGAGCAAAATCAAGCGTGCGCACGTGGAGGGCTTCCCGGATACCTTGCGCATGGGAGTTCATGGCGGAGTCGCGGAGTTTTTCAAGCTCTCACCGGATGAGCCGCTGCCTTCCACTCTGGATTACATTGTGGCGGCTGTTGGTGGCTGCATGACCGGCACGGTTGCGGGAGCACTGGAGGCACGCGGTGTGCAGGCAGGTCCGGAAAATCTTCAGGTAGAAGCCGAAGGAAAAATTGAGGATGTGGACGGCAAGATGATTCTGACCGGTATTAAATTGCGCTATCGCCTGAAGGTGCCGCGGGAAAAGCGCGCCTCTGTGGAGCGGGCGCTTGAACATCATGAAGGGCTTTGCGCGGTGTCAGAAAGCATCCGGCGGGGAATTACTGTCGAGTGGGAGAGCGAAATTCAGGAAGAATCAGAGCACAAAGAGAGTGTTCCTGCTATCAATGACCGATGAACTGCTTCACGTCGCTGTGGTCGATATTGGAAAAGTGACAAATCTTGGATGGGCAATTGAGGGGCCGTCCGTAACACAGTCGGGAATTGATATCGAAATATGCATTGAGTTTCTCGCGAAGGCGATGCAGGTGGGGCCTCTGGCGCTCGGATTTGAGGCTCCGATGTTTGTCCCTTACGGGAGGAAGAATTGCGACTTGGACAAGGCCCGAGTAGGCGAGGGAGATCGCGCGTTTTCAGCCTCGGCGGGGGCGTGTGTCCTTACGAAGGGACTCGTTATCGTCCCCTATATCCTTGAGGGATTGCGTCGTCACGCTGTGGCTTCGAGACCTACCTTCAAATGGCGCGAAAAACTATCCGCTGGAGACCTGCTGTTGTTTGAAGCGTTCGTAACTCATGTGGGTGAGTCCGTGGGTCACGTGGAGTGTGCGCAGTTGGCAATCAAGCAGTTCCCTAAAAAATGGGAAGAAAGAGCCGCAAGAGAGAGTGCCGTTGAGGAGCCGCACTCCTTGAATCTCTTAGGAGCCATGCTCTTGCGTATGGGATGGGCTGACGACAAGATGATGCTATCGGAGCCATGCCTCGTTGTTCGCCATAAAGGAAATTCAAACTGAGCCACCACCAAGGTTCGGTAACACTTTATTTTTTCTTGGAAAACTCAATGGAAGCGCGAGTGGTTTCCCAATCCAGCTTCATGGTGCAACTGGCGCCGGCCTGGTCGAACGAGATTGTAAAGTTCTCCAGCGGCGACGGCAGCTTTGAAACCTTCATTTCGATGCGCACGAAGTCGAACGGCTCGCCGGGGTATGGGATTCCGAATTCACCGGTTTGCTTGCTGATAATGAGCGTCCACTTGTCCTGCGTCGGTAAGGTGAAAATCGTATAGCTTCCGGCAGGCACAGTCTTTCCGCCGGCCGAAAGGTCAGCGGTCGTTACAAACGCGGTCGCGTTGTCTGCTCCTGTGCGCCACACTTCGCCAAAGGGGACTACATCGCCGAAAATTTTGCGTCCCCGCATGCGCGGGCTGGAATAGGCGATGGTAATCGTCTTGCCGTCAGCGAACTTGCAGGCTGCCGTGGCAGGAGGGCTGAGAACTTCCTGAGCCCGACCCGGAAGCTCCAATGTGGTCAGGATCAATAGAAGTAAGCAGAAGAATTCAGCGGTTTTCCTCACGTTACCCACCTCGATTCCGAAGCCCCGTTCCGGTGATACTATTTGTGCCACTATACAGGGCTTCACCACCACCGATCTATATTTTAAAAATATGAAGAAGGTTATTGAATTTCTTCCGTGGATGTATATGATGTGCCGTTCAGGTGGTACGGATGAGTTGTTAGTTTGCAAGTTTTGAGTTGGGTTGTTGGGTCCCTTGCAAGTAGGCCACGTGATTCCTGGAGCGAAAACGATGCGGAGAAATCATAGCCAGCGGGGCTCGACTTCCGCGGCTCTCGCGATGGCGGTTTTCCTGGTGGCCATGACGGCCATCACTGTCTATATATTCGCTGCGAAAATATGGTGGTTCCCCCCTGCGATCACGGCGTTTGGGCATGAGATCGACGACCAATTCATGCGCACGCTGATCATCACTGGCATCGTGTTTGTGCTTGCGCAATTGGGGCTGGCCTATGCTGTGTTTCGCTTTCGCGACCAAGGGCAGAAAGCCACCTACTTCGAAGGCAACAACACCATGGAAATCGTCTGGACGCTGGCGACCGTGGTTTTGTTTGTCGGCCTCGGCCTTTATGCGCGGAACGCGTGGGCGCAAGTGCACTTTATCGGCGCTGCTCCCGGAGCGATTCCAATTGAAGTCACCGCGCAGCAGTTTGCTTGGAATTTCCGCTATGCCGGGCCCGATGGAAAGTTCGGCAGGACCAAACCTGAGTTGGTAAAGGCTTCCGAGGGCAATCCGGTTGGGTTGGACTCGACCGACCCTGCGGCCAAGGACGATGTCGTTTCCTCGGTCATCGCCGTGCCTGCCGGGCATGAGGTGGAACTGATTCTGCGTTCGCAGGACGTGACGCACAGCTTCTTCGTGCGAGAACTGCGATTGAAACAGGATGCGGTTCCGGGCATGGAAATTCACATGCACTTCACGGCAACCGAACCCGGCACATACGATCTTGTGTGCGCGGAGCTCTGCGGCCTGGGGCATTACAGCATGCACAGCACTTTGCAGGTTATGGTCGAAACGGATTTTGAAAAGTGGATGAAGGATCAGGAAGCGGCGAACCAGTAGATAGGAATCGGCCGGGCGGCAATTCCGGCGAGACGAACGACCCTGAGGAGTGGCCCGATGGTGACACACGAAAACGGCGGCGGTCATGGGCATCAACATCAGCCCCCGTCCGGTTTCATTCGAAAGTATATTTTCAGCATCGATCACAAGGTGATTGGGATTCAGTACCTGCTCCTCGCCTTGTTTTCCGTGTTTGTTGGCATGGCGTTGTCTCTGCTGATGCGCTTGCATCTGGGATGGCCGCACGCGTCCTGGCCGTTTTTTAAGGGCGGCCTAATGACGCCGGAGCAGTACCTGGCGTTGATGACCATGCATGGCACGATCATGGTCTTCATGGTGCTCACCACTGCGCCGCAATCCGGGTTCGGCAACTACTTCTTGCCGATCCAGATTGGCGCTGCGGATATGGCGTTCCCGGTGTTGAACATGCTTTCGTTCTGGACCACGTTCGTTTCGCTGGTCGTGATGGTCTGCGCATTTTTTGTTGCGGGTGGAGCGCCGATCGGTGGCTGGACTTCGTATCCTCCTCTGAGCGCTTTGGGCGAAATAGCCGGTCCGGGACAGGGCGCGGGCGAGACGCTATGGATTATTGGCTTGGCGATCTTCTGCGGTGCCTCACTGATGGGCGCGCTCAACTTCATTACAACCTTGATTGACCTTCGCGCGAAGGGAATGACGCTCGGTCGCCTGCCGCTCACCTGTTGGACGTGGTTTGTCACAGCGATCCTGGGCTTGCTGGCGTTCGGCGTGCTCTTGGCGGCGTGCATTTTGTTATTGCTGGACCGTCTTGCCGGAACGAGCTTCTTTATTCCCGGCGGGCTCGTGGTCACCGATCAGGTTGTTACCTGGCACAAAGGCGGTTCGCCGCTGCTGTGGCAGCACCTGTTTTGGTTCTTCGGACATCCTGAGGTGTACATCGCAATTCTGCCTGGCATGGGCGTCGCTTCGCATCTGCTCTCGACGTTTTCGCGCAAACCGGTGTTCGGATACCGGGCGATGGTGGGAGCGATCTGCGGCATCGGATTTCTCGGCTTCTGCGTCTGGGGCCACCACATGTTTATCAGCGGGATGAGCCCATATTCAGCGTTCGCCTTCTCGATCCTAACCATGACGATCGGCGTGCCCTCGGCCATCAAGACGTTCAACTGGCTGGGAACGATCTGGGGCGGCAAGATTCAATTCAATTGCGCAATGCTGTATGCCCTCGGGTTCGTATCGCTGTTCGTGAGCGGCGGCCTTTCCGGGTTATTCTTGGCGCAGCCTTCCCTCGACCTTTACCTTCACGACGCGTATTTCGTGGTTGCGCACTTTCACTTGATCATGGGCGTCGCGGCGATCTTTGGGATGTTTGCGGGGGTGTACTTCTGGTTCCCGAAGATGTTTGGACGGTTCCTGAATGAAGGCATCGGCAAGGTCCATTTCTGGATCACATTCATCGGCGTCTATTGCATCTTTATGCCGATGCACTTCCTCGGGCTGGCCGGACATCCGCGCCGCTATTTCGACACGACTGCGGTGGATTACCTGCAAAAGCTGCAGCCTGTGCATGTTTTTATCAGCGTTGCCGCGTTTATCACCGTTGGCGCGCAGCTGATTTTCCTGTTCAACTTCTTCTATAGCCTGTTCGCGGGCAAGGAAGCGAAGGAAGAGAATCCGTGGCACGCGACCACGCTGGAATGGTCGATTCCGTCGCCGCCTCCGCATGACAATTTTGGCGGCGTCGAGCCGGTGGTGTACCACGGCCCATATGAATTCAGCGTGCCGGGCGCAGCGGACGATTACATTCCGCAGCACCTAGCTCCAAATTTAGTGCGTAAGGCGTAGTTCGCAGAAGGCCGAATGATGCCAGGTTCCATTGCAGAAGACATTGAGATCATAGATGCCGGGCACGGCGGTGGTACGGGCACGCCCGCAGGCGGCGATGACGATAGCGGCTCTTCCGGCCCGCGAAGACCGGTTCCGCGAAGAGCGTATTTCACCGCGCTTCAATTGGGTCTGGCGGCCATCGTCATGTTCTTCATGGCTCTGGCTAGTTCCTACATCGTGCGCAAGGGCCTCGGCAACGACTGGCAGCGCACGCCGATGCCTCCAGTAGTGTGGTTCAACACAGCTATTCTGCTATTCAGCAGCGCCACCATTATTGTGGCGCGAAAGAAACTGGAAAGCGGCGCGCGCGATGCGTTTCGGACGTGGTGGTCGATGACCATGGGCCTTGGCGTTCTCTTCCTGGCCGGGCAAATTATTGCGTGGCGTCAGCTTGCCGCCGCAGGGATGCTGCTTTCAACCAATCCCAGCAGCAGCTTCTTTTATGTTTTGACGGCGGCGCACGGAGCGCATCTGGCCGGTGGAATTTTTGCTTTGTTTTACGTGGCGTTCCGGCAATGGAAGCGTTCGCGTATCTCGCAAGCGACGGCGGCAGAGCTTACCTCAATTTATTGGCATTTTATGGACGGGCTGTGGGTGTTCTTGCTCGTACTTCTGACAGTGGGACGGTGAACCGTGCATGAAGTGAAAACGGATGCGGCGATGGAATCGGCCTGGTCGGGCGGGGGCTCACCCTTCGCGATGGGCTCGAAGAAATTGGGGATGTGGCTGTTTATCGTCTCCGATACGCTGACCTTTTCGGCGCTGCTGATTGTTTACAGCTATTCTCGAATTACCAATCCCGATTGGCCGCGGCCGTTTCCGATACATCCCGCGATTATTTTCTCGACCACGATGACCGTCGTGCTGCTCGCCAGCTCGCTGACGATGGTGATGGCCGTCATGGCGGCGCAGAGAAACGACCGCAAAAAGACGGTCATGTGGATGGTTGCCACAATGATCGGCGGCTTGCTGTTCACCGGCTTGCACCTCACTGAATGGTTCAACATGATCACCAAGGAACACTTCACGATCACGGGGAACCCCGAGGGCACGCCGCTTTTCGGCGCGGTTTTCTTCGGCATCACCGGCCTGCACATGACGCACGTGATGATCGGCGTAATTTACCTGGGCATCGTCGCCGTCGGCTACGGACGCGGGAAATTTTCCGCCGAGGACGTGGAAGTCAATGGCCTCTATTGGCACTTCGTCGATCTGGTCTGGATGTTTGTGTTCCCGCTGATTTATTTAATGTCGGTGAAATACTAGTCGCGTTCCTCCAGGGAGAAGATTAGACGATGAACACACACGCGCATGTTGAGGAAGCTCACGGAGCCAGCGTAGGAACCAATATAGCGATCTGGGTCGGCCTGGTTGCCATCACCGGGCTGGAGGTCTTTCTCGCCTACGAGGAGCTCCAACCCACGGTCATGCTGACGGTTCTTGTAGTCTTGTCGGTGGTGAAGGCAGGGATGATCATGTCCTACTTCATGCACCTGAAGTATGAAAAATTCTCGCTAGTGCTTTGGCTGGTCCCGGCCATGATTTTCTGCATCATGATGATGTTCATCTTCTTCTTCCCGGAGGCCTTCCGGCTGCTGCAGATGAGGCCGCATTGAGTGGTAGATTCACCGGAAAGTGGTAGGATAGCTAGAGTAGTGGTTTGATGAGGGTAAGTAGAATGCGTTTAAGGTTTATCTTTCCGGCTGTTCTGGCTTCGCTCTTCGCAGCACAGGGCATGTATGCCCAGAGTTGCGCTCTTTGCTACACGACTGCTTCGCAGACAAGTTTGGCTGCCCAGCGCTCCTTGGACTTTGGAATTTTTGCTCTGCTGGCTCCGGCGCTTACTTTATTTCTTGCTGTGATGTTTTTGCTCTATCGCCGCGCGATTGCTGCAACTGTTTAATTCTGCCGCACTTTCCGACGCATCCTTGAAAACTTTTTTCGCAGGTACTTAGTCGCGGGCAGAGTCCCGGACTGCCCGAGCAACTCTCTCCACTTGCTCGTTTGTCATCTGCGGATAGATTGGAATGGAAAGCACTTCGCGGGAGGCCCGCTCGCTCACCCGTAGATCGCCCGGCTTGCCGCCAAGCGATGCGTAGAGCGGTTGGAGATGCAGCGGTACAGGATAATAGACAACGCTCGATATGCCGCGATCCGCGAGCCGCTGTTGAACGATGTCGCTGCGAGTTGCTCCGCGAGGGTCGTTTCCCTTGGCGCGGCCGGAAATTTGAAGCGTGTAGAGGTAATAGACATGTTCCCGTCCGGCTGGAACGCGCGGCAGTGTGATGCCGGGCAAATCGCGGAGCAGGGCATCGTAGCGGCGCGCATGGCTCTGGCACGCAGCGGTCCAGTCTCGCAGATGCCGCAGCTTGACTCTTAGGATCGCAGCTTGCAGTTCGTCCAAGCGGCTGTTCCAGCCGCGCTCGGTGCTGACGTAGCGGCCCGTTTGTCCGTGGTTGCGGAGTGAGCGCAGGCGTGTAGCCACATTGTCATCGTTGGTTACGATCATTCCCGCGTCGCCATACGCACCCAGATTCTTGCTGGGATAGAAACTCAGACAGCCGGCCCGCCCCATCGAGCCTGTTTTCTTGCCCTGATAGGTCGCTCCCAACGATTGCGCATTGTCTTCAATGACTGGGATGCCGTGCTTTGCCGCAATCGCGAGGATCGGGTCCATATCCGCTGCCAATCCGAATAAATGAACCGCGACAATGGCTCGCGTGCGCGGGGTGATCAGGATTTCGAGCTGGTCAGGATCGAGATTGTAAGTTGCAGGTTCGATGTCCGCGAATACCGGACGCGCCCCCAACGCGCTGACGGCGCTGCCTGTCGCAATAAATGTAAAGGCGGGCACGATGACTTCATCCCCGGCGTTTACGCCGCAGGCATGGAGAACCAATTCCAGCGCTTCCGTTCCTGACGCGACGCCTACCCCGTGGCGAGTGCCGCAGAGTTGGGCAATCTCGGCCTCCAGAGCCTCGCATTCGGGCCCCAGCACAAATTGTTGCCTCGCAAGGACTGCGTCAATCGCTGTGCGAATTTCAGGCGCAATCGATTCATATTGCGCGCGCAGATCGAGCATGGGAATCGTTACCGGACTAGGAGAAGTCGATGAGCTCATCGGAAATCAGGGACTGCATAACAATGGTTTGGAGGATTCACGGCGCAAATATGGTATCACGCGGTGCACTTGGTTGCCTCAATGCGGGCGGTGGGTCGGAGGCGCGCATGTGTCGGTCTCGCATCTTGCAGGCGCCCCGGGAAGGCTGTACCTGTGCCGAGCGACAAATTTATACAAGGCAGGCCCAAGCCAGCGTAACGGCGGCAAACTCGCCAGCCGTCCCAGCCAGGAAAGCTTCGGCAAAGCGCGCAGAATAGCCAGCCAGGCTCCAAATCCTTGCACCCACTTTCCTTCAGGAGTGCGCACGTGCATTTCGCGGTCGAGGTCGGCGCGGGGGAAGGGCGCTTCAGCGGCAATCAGGGGATCGTTGTAATCCAGAAATCGCAACCGGCCTGCGGAATCGAACGGTTCGATCTTCGCGCGACTCCACTGGCAGAAGGAACATGATCCGTCCAGGAAGATGTCGTACTTTGCCGACTGTGCCATTCCGCTGCCTCACGGATACACGTCTATTATGGCACTGCGGGGCGGCACATGCGCAGTTTGGAAATCTGAAATGCAGATTTAGCGCAATCGACCCGGGGGATCGGCGGAGGGGGGAATGTGCGGCGTCGAAGACGGCGTACCCGAGTTCGCGGATACCTTGGAGGGCGCGGGCTGAGGCAGCCCAATGCCCACGTTCATCTCCTGATGTTCCTTCGCGCAACGAGGACAAAAGGCTTTACCGGTATCTTCATCGCGCAGGCTGGCCAGCTCGTAGCAGCCGTGGATGCATTCGCAATATCCAGTGATGGAAGCGGTCTTAATGGGAACGAGGGCCATGGGTTTTCCTTTTCGGCAGGATAGTACAAGCGCCGGAAGATTTTCGCAAGGGGCGCGAGCAGAATTCCGTGCCTTGCGGTATTTCTATATTGCTCTCAATTGGGACAGGCGGTAGGGTTTGCGAATATTCTCCCGCAGTTCCGTCCAGAGTGTGCCCGGCATAGCTAGAAATGCTTCGACCACTGTAGGATCGAACTGAGTCCCTGCACATCGCTGTATTTCATCCTGCGCATGAGTAATCGGCAAGGCCCTCCGGTAAGGACGGTCGGAGATCATAGCATCCAGCGCGTCGGCGACCGCGAATATTCTTGCTCCGAGGGGAATCTGCTCGCCTTTTAGGCCTCGGGGATATCCGGTGCCATCGAAATACTCCTGGTGCGAGAGCACGATTTCCGCGGCGTCCTTGAGGAATGGGATCTGTGTCACCATGTTGTATCCGATTTCGCAATGGGTGCGCATGATTTCGCGCTCGTCGGGTGTGAGAGGGCCGGGCTTCCGGAGGATGTTGTCCGGAATCGCCATCTTCCCGATATCGTGAAGGAATGCGGCTCGCGCGATGTGCGGGAGCATCGACGGGTCCACTTTCATGGTTTTCGCAATGGCGATCGTAAATGCCGTTACGCGCTTACAGTGGCCTTCGGTCTCGGAATCTTTCAGGTCGAGCGCTCCGCCGAGTGCCTCAAGGGTATCGTCATAGGACTGCTCAAGCTGGTCGATCGCACCTTTGAGCTGCGCGGTGCGTTCTTCCACCAGCTTCTCAAGGTTGCGCTGGTAGTTTCGGTTTTCCATAACCAGGCGGCGGCGTTCCAGTGCTCTGCGCACGCCCAGGTAGAGTTGATCTTTTTCAAACGGTTTGAGAATGTAATCGTAGGCGCCTCGGCGAATAGCTTCCAGCGCGGTGGATATGTCGTGCATCGCCGTGACCATCACGACTGGAATATCGCCGTCGTTCTTCCCGATCCATTCCAGCAGGCTGAGGCCGTCCATTTCCGGCATAACCATGTCGCTCAATACCAGGTCGACCGAATCTTTTTTCAGGTATTCGCAAGCGAGAATGCCGTTGCTCAATGTCGCGCAATCGTATCCCTGCGCCTCGAGCAGGGTCGAGACGACTTCCCGGATCGCTTCTTCGTCATCGACAATTAGAATGCGGGCCTTGTCCAAGGAGCTCCTCTTCCTACGCCATTATACGTCTGGACGGACTACCCCGAAGGGAACACATAAGACGAGCACCGAAAGGATAACTGGCCCTAACTGAAACAATGCATTTGGCTGGAGGGAACTTCAATCGACGCAACCGAAAGCTATTGGGGTGGCACGTGGAAACTGCAATTAGGTGTTTAGCTCCGGGGCCGATAGAGCGCTGACCGCAACCATCGCCTCTTCCATGCGCGCCGCAAATATTCCCACTTGATTTGTAAGCTGCCCAATCTGGCCGAGCGGAACGTGCCCAGTGGAAAGTCTGAGCCACACCCAGACATATAGCACGCGAAACTTCACGCCCAAAATTAAACGCGCGGTTTCCTGTTCACGACTGATCGCCGGAGACAGCGCTGCGACCGTACGCGCCAATCGTTCAAGACTTGAAAAGTCTTCCAGTAGCCCCGCAAGGAAATGACGGGTGATCGCACGCCGCTCCTGAATCGCCTTTCGCGCAACGGCGGGAGAAGCCTTCTCGTTCAAATATTTTGCGTCAATGGCGGAAAGTGCCTGGCGGACTTGTGGAAGATACCGATAGTGACGGGGAAGAGTGTTCTCGATGCTGAGATCTATCTCAGAGCCGTCTTTATGCGCGTGGCGACGGGGAATCAGTAGCCGCAACAAAACCAACGAAAACGAGATAGCCAGCGCAATGACAATGGTCAGTTCACTCATGGCTTTAGCATCTCCAATAGCCGGTCATTGAAGGCACGCAGGCGCAAATTTACGGCGGGCGACAACTCTTCGTAAACTCCTGCCGGGAGCAGTTGAGGCGTTGCAGCCGGGGCAGGCAATGGCTTGCGCAATGCAAAGCACCAGATGCCCATGGAAACCATAAACGCGGAACGGTTGATGATGTTGCACAATTCATTTAGTTGTTCGATTTCCGGCTGCATGCGAGACAAATGGAAAAAGGAACTTGAGAGAAGATCGCGAAGCATCGTTTTATTCACAGCATCGACGACGCAGAAAAGACAGATACCCACGGCAATCCACTTTTCCAGGGATTCCAGACCGATGCCATAGTACCGGCGGATAAATAACAGGGCAATCAGTACCAATACAGAGGTAAATTCAACATCGCGAGCCAAGGTCAGCACATACGTGGCAAACCAACTTGGCTGGCCCCACGCATCAATAGCCGCATGACCGAGAAATACGAACACAAGGATGGTTAAGAACCGCCAGGTAATCGACCATACACCTCGGTACGCTCGCAAACCATAATTACAAAGCTCGGCAATGGCGAGGCTTCGTCCCATAGTATTTAATCCCATGGTGATCCAATCGGCGTAGTAGAAGGTGGGTGAACGAAATCCAAAGTGAACGTAGATAGGCTCCATTCCAAGCGTGCCCAAGAGAAGAAGAGTGACGTAACAGGAGAAGAAAGGCAAACGTCTCTGCAAGCCCCTTGCGTATACAAGGACGCAGAGGACAAGTTCAAAACCCAAAGTCGAACACCAAAGAATTAGGTCTCTATGGGACATGGTCCGGGCCAGACAGGCATATTATAGCACGACGCTAAGATGCGGATAAGGTAATACTTATTCCGCGCCTGCTTGGCCCGGACCTAAGAACTAGTGTCCTCCGCCGCCTGGAGGTGGCGGTGGCGGCATAGGGGCGCCTTCCTGTGCAAATACGGTGTGGTTAACCGTTGCAGCGTTGACTGAACGCGCAACCGGGAGTAGCATGGTCAAAGCAAGAAGAGCAAGTGACGAAATCGCTGCGAATTTTTTCATGGTGGTTGACCCCTCCAGGATCGCCACCATTATTAATGCAGCTTTTGCCCCTGCGATTGTTGCGATTTAAAAAGTTCAGAAATCAGAACAGGTGATTTTGTGACACCCTTTGGACGTTTCCAGCAGAGCCGACGCGTAATTGAGGATTTCACGTCTCGCACCCTGTCTGTTTTCCCCAGCGATTTTGGGAGGCTCTATTACGTCAGTTCTCTGAAGGACTCTTCGACGGGCCGGTACCGGCATGACGGGCTTGCGGAACTGTATTCGGAGAATTCGGTTCAGCAGGCGCTGGAACACTGCCACGAAGAGTTGTTCGCAAGAGTTCTTGAGACCCACCTCGAAGACCAGGCGCGTGACTTGCGCATGTGTCTTGATTCGGCGGGCGACAGGTTCTGGACCGTCGTCGAAGCCTGGCAGCAGGAAAAGTCGTTCGAAGGTATGTGTCCGGACGGACTGCCGAGTTACTTAAGCGAATTGTTTTGTTCGAATTTGAGCGCTTTACTGGCGATCTTCTCCGAAGAACGAGTCATATTGGACCGAGCCTCGTAGCAACTCCGATCACCTGCCCGATAATTTCAGCTTCGTCAGGGAAGCGGTAAACCTCCGGCGCACATGTGGAGAGCGGGTGGGGTACGAGCATCAGTTGCCCCTCTTCGCATCGGCACCAGCAGCAGCGAAATCCATCCCGAAGCTCTATGAAGTAAATTGGCCTTTCATACTCATTGGTCCACCCTGAATTACGAACCTTCTGCTGGTTCGGGTCAACCAAGACCAGGCTCCCTGGCCTAAGCAGCGGGTCCATCATCCTGTCATTAAGGCCCACATAACCATAGAGATGGCCGGAAGTCCGATTGAATAGCGTCCCTTCCAGATCGCCCCACCGCTCGACCATGCGCGTCAGAAATTCAGTTCGGCTGGGGTCAAAGGCCGGATCAAACCGTATCGGGAGGCGCAGGCGGGCCGGTCCTGCAGCCAAATGCGTTTTAGGGGCGCACAAGTGGACGCCGTCGGAGAAATGGCCCTCAAACGGGACGTCATACCACTGGCAGACTTCCTTGGGGTCAAGATGATAGATGACCGCAAGGGCGTAAAGCTTATAGATACTTGGAGTTACGTCGCGGTTTTCGATATCGGCCAGGCGGCTTAGGTGGACGATAAAGTCCGGGCGCCCCCGCTGGCAAGCCAATTCATAGCTTGCCCGCTCCACGTCCCTGTACGTCAAACCAAGTTTCTCGCGGGCATTGCGAAGGCGCGTGCCTGGCTGGAATTCCGGCCCCGGAATTTGAGTTGGGACGCTTATGTTTCGGATCGCCATAAGATTTCAACTACCTTTCTGTTACGAATCCAGAACGTATAAGAAAGCGACTTTTTTGCTTCGTTCGGCAACCCCATGTAGAATAGCTTGCCTGTTTAGAATATCAGATTGTTACACGGGACCCGAGCGGCTTGAGACTGAGAGACAGAGTGTATTAGAAGCGTGACCGAAATGAACTCTATTTTTTTAAATTCCAGGTATCTGTCCCGGAAGCTGCTGCAGCTCCCGGGCGCAGCCATGGGGGCAGCTGGATTCTTCCCGATTGTTTTCATCGCGCTGGCAATGAGTCTTCACGGGCAGGCGAAGAGCGATCCATCGGTTGAATTTAAGAAGTTGGCGGCGCAGCTTTCCGCTGCGCGGCTGGACAACACGGAAGAAAATGCTCCTTTGCAGGAGAAAGCGCTGGCCGTCATCGACGAACTGGCGCTGACGGCGTTGAATCGCTCATCATCGCCCAATGCGTCGCCTGATCTCGGTGCCGCCAATCAGCAGCTTGCGGAGCTGGTTTCACACGTTCCCTCCGTGGGGGAAAATTATCGCCTTGTACGACTGGGCGGCGCCGGCACCTATGCGATCGTGGCCAATTTCGGGCTCGGCGGTCCGGCAGCGGTTCGAATCTATTCGAATGGAATTGGACGTTACGCGCTGGCTGCGAAAATCGATCGTTTCGAACAGAAAGATTTTTTGGATAGCGATATTGAACTGATTCCCATGTCCACGGCCGACTCTGTTTTCGTCGTGGTGGCGGGCCGCACCGATGACCTGGCGACCGGCATATTCACTGCCTGGCGCTTCGACGGAACCCGTGCAGTTCCGCTATGGAGTTCGGATCTGCTTCAGCAATCCAGTTACGAAGCCGATGGGGACGGATTTCATATTACCTATTGCTCAGACCCGGATGAGGATCATCCGGCAGTTTGCCCCAAAATGACACGCGACACCTATCGCATGCAATCGGGCGCCTGGAAAAATGTCGAGTCCAAAGACCCCGGATCTGCCAAGCCCGTTAC
>CAZUNI010000050.1:0-27514 GCA_964622265.1 uncultured Acidobacteriaceae bacterium
ATTTCATCACTTCCCGCTGAGCTATCCACCGAAAACTAATTCTTAACGGCGGACTGGTTTAGAGCTGAATCGGGCAAGCGTGAATGTGGGTACACAGCCGAATAGAATCCAAGAGCAAAACCAAAACCACGCACGCTAAAGCGTACGCCACTTAACCCACACCCTACATTTATTTCGCCAGCGGATCAGGCCTCAGCTGGAAATGTGCTGCCTGCGGATAAGTGCCCTTGCCGCCTTCGATGTGCCACGGATTTCGTATCTCATTTCCAACCCACAGGCCGCGTCCCTTCCATCCGCCGTTGGGATCGTCAATCCGGCCCGAAAGATTCCGTGCGTTAAAGCCCAGCGGATACGGCACGCGCAGCACCACCCATTTCTTGGTATCGGGCATTAACGCCAGCATCGCATCGGAGCCTGTCCCCGTCACCATCGAGACATTCTTGCCCAGGCCCAACGTGTCGAACCGATCGACCCAGTTTCCGTAAATGAAGTCCGCGCTTCCTCCATCGGTTACACCCTTCAATTGTGGGCCGGGCAGGTCATAGAGCGTCCAGCCTTCCGGGCAACGCTGGAGATCTTCCATGGTTCCAGGTCCGCTTTTCACGGCGCATTTATTTCGGTCGAAGCTGGCCAACTGGCCGGTGCCTGCAAGCCCCGTCCAGATCAAGCCGTTGCCGTCGGCATCGATCCCGCGAGGAAGGTAGCCGAGTTTGCCCGGTGCTTTCGGGTTGTAGAACGGCGGCTCGTACGCTTCCGAATGACAAGTTTCGGGAGGATTTGCGCCAATATCGATTCGAACGAGTTTTCCCGGCGTGGCGTCCACGGCGTACCAAACACTCTTGTCCACGGGATTGTAGGTCACGTAGTACGCATTGCCGGGGATGATCTTGTCTACGTCCTTTTCATATTTCCCATCGTTATTCAGGTCGTAGTATGCCGGACACCAGCCCTGCGCGGCCTCATCGGTTCCGCCCGTGTCCAGGATGCGGGGTTTGATCCAGCCGACGACGCCGTTTCCTGCCCAGTAAACAGTCTGGTCCTGATCGTCGGCAAATCCTGCGTGCCTGTTGTTGTAGCAGGTATCGATCAGTTTGAACTTTTTCGTTTTGGGATCGTAATACGCCAGTTGGCGCTGCGCGATATTTCCCAGTGGCAAGTATTTCGTAAACTTATTGTCCGCGCCTTCCTTGCAAAACTCGGGCGGCTTGTTTTGCGCGCGCCACGCATATGCCAGCCACGCGCGTCCCTTGCTGTCCACATTTTTTACATGCGAAGCGCTGCGCTCATCCCAGATGATCTCGTCGCCGAAATACAGGGACGGTTTTTCCATCGTCTGCGGAGAGAAATGTCGCAATTCATCGGGATCGCGAAAGGGCAGTTGCACGCTCTGAACTGTGTTCTTTTTCGCATCAAGAATCATCAGCGTGTTCAGATTGAAATCGCTGCCATAGACCGGGCCGTACCCGTTGACGGTCGGGTCGCGCTCGTCGGTCGTATAAAGGTCGTGCATGAACGTAACCGGCGTGCCGATATCCCAAAGCGTGACCACCAGGTTGCGTTCCACACCGGCAGGACGCGGCGGCGAAGGCGGCAATTCTCCGGCGGCAATTCGATCCGTCCAATCGGCGAACAGCGACAACGCGCGGTCATGCCCCAAACTGTCAACGCCATTGATCCCCGCCCGCACCTGTCCCATTCGAACGCGATAGTCCCAGGCTTCCACACTCGAATCGAAGCTGCCCATGGAGGGAGAAATTTCGCGCGTGATCTTCGTTCCCATTTGATGGCACACGCCGTTGCAGGATTTAACGGTCGAAACCCATTCTGCCTGAGTCCTAATCACGCGAGTTTGAGCAGTTCCGCCTGCATCAGGTGGCCGAACAGAAACGCTCATCGGGAATTCGCTTTTTGCAGGGACTTGCAGCAACGAATACCAATAATTGGCTGGATAGTATTGCGCTGCAGCTTTCGAATTCGGAGCAACGACAGCCGTCAGCGCCAATTTCTGGCCTCGCTCTACCTGAGACACAGCAGGCCCGTCGATCAGTCCGTAGCCGCGAACCCAAACTTTGTACGTCGCTTTTGGCAGATCCGGAATCAGATACCGGCCCTGGTCATCGGTCACTACGATCTCGCGATATTTTGTAGGCAGATCGTTGGTTTCGGCGATCACCCAGACACCAGCCTCCGGCCCTTTCGAACTCATCACCACACCGCCGATATCGGTGGTACCGACGGGTATGCTATTCGCTCGCGCCTGCGGGGCAGCCGCAGCGCTCGGATAGGGACGCGCCGCCATGTGCGAATGCATGGCCGTCAAAATGATCAACCCGCCCGCTAATGAAATTCCAAAAAAGATGCGGAGCATCCAAGTTTTTCGCATTGAGCTTCTCCTTGCGTGCGGGCAGGCTTCCCGGCTCTGAGTTGCCCCATGAACACGGCCAGTGAATAACTTCTACACCCGCGATACCAATTTTTATAAAGAAAATCCGAGGAGGTTAGAGCCCGACTAGATCTTCTCTGAGTCTCTGTCGCTCCGTGGCTAATCTATCTCTTGTAGGCAATACGTCCGGCGACGATTGTCGCCATGGGCGCGCCGCGGAACGTGCGTCCGTCGAAAGGCGAATTGCGCGATTTGCTGGCGGATTCGTTCGCGAGGAATGTCCAGTTGTGCTCGGTCGAAAAAATCGTCAGGTCGCCCGGCTCGTTTTCTGCGATGGTTCGTTTCATACCGAGCACCCTCGCAGGGCCTGAAGTGAAAAGTTCGACCAGTCTCATCAGGGATAGCTTCCCTGCGTGAACAAGCTCTAGCCCAAGACCGAGCGCCGTCTCAAAGCCGGTTACGCCGAAGGGCGCGCGGTCGAACTCCACATCTTTGAGGGCCGGTTCATGCGGCGCGTGGTCCGTGGCGATGGCGTCCACGGTGCCGTCCGCGAGTCCGGCGATCAGCGCGTCGCGATCTTCGCGCGAGGCCAGCGGGGGATTCATTTTGTAGCGCGTATCGTATCGGACGTCTTCATCGGTGAGCGTGAAATGATGCGGCGTCACTTCGCAAGTGACGGGCAGCCCCTTCGCTTTGGCGGAGCGAACCAATTCCAGCGATGCGCGCGCGGAAAGATGTGCAATGTGCAGGCGACAGTTCGTCAGTTCGCCAACCTGGACGTCCCGCGCGACGGCAAGCGATTCCGTGGCTGCGGGCATGCCGCGCAGTCCCAGCCGAACGGACTGTTTTCCCTCACGCATTACCGCCCCCGCAAACAGCGAACTATCCTCGCAATGATCGATTACCGGCAAATCCAGAGCGCGGCAGTAGTCCATCACCTGGCGCAATAATTTCGCGTTCGCGATTGGCTTGCCATCGTCGGAAACACCAACGATTCCCGCCTGCTTCATCGCGGCGATTTCGGAAAGCGATTCCCCTTTGCTTCCTATCGACGCTGCGCCGATCGGCCATACGCGTACGGGCGATACTTGAGCGGCGCGTTCAATGATCGCACGTGTTACGGACACATTGTCGTTCACCGGCCGCGTATTGGGCATTGGGCAAACGGCAGCAAATCCTCCGCGCACCGCAGCCCTTGTGCCAGTTTCAATTGTTTCCGAGGATTCGCCGCCCGGTTCGCGGAGGTGGCAATGCAAATCGATGAAACCCGGCGCGACGATCAGATTCGTGGCATCGAAAACCTCGGCGCCCACTGCAGGCGAGGCAAGCTGGCCGTGCGGAGCCACCGCGGCAATGCGGTCTCCATCGAGCAAGATATCGCGCGGTGCATCGGTTCCGCTGGCGGGATCGAGCACGCGTCCATTGCTAATCAGCAGCATGGGAAGAATCCTTTTCCGGGGGCGCGTCCGCGCCGCTGCCGGTCATCAAGAAGAGTAAAGCCATTCGAACCGCCAATCCGTTGGTGACTTGTTCGAGCACGCAGGACTGCGGCCCGTCGGCTACGGCAGGATCAATTTCCAGGCCCCGAACGATGGGCCCTGGATGCAACACGAGCGCGTCGGGCTTTGCCAATCGCATGCGTTCCGGCGTGAGCTGGAATTGCAGAATATATTCATCGAGCGGAATCATCGGTTCGTGCAGACGCTCCTGCTGTACGCGCAAAGTCAAAACAACGTCCGCATCTACGAGCGCGTCCTCTATTCGTGTAACGCGGCGAATGGAAGTTTTCGCGCCTCCCAGAAATTCGAGTTCGCGGGGAATCCACATTGCGGGACCGCAGAGCGTAATCCGGCAGCCGAATTTTGTAAGCAGGTGAATGTTGGAGCGCGCCACGCGGCTGTGCAGGATGTCTCCGAGAATCGTGACGTTCAGCCCTTCGAGCGTTCCACGGCGATCACGGATCGTCAGCGCATCGAGCAGCGCCTGCGTGGGATGCTCGTGCGTTCCATCGCCCGCGTTGATCACCGGGAGCGCGAGGTTGCGTGCTACGAAGTCCGGTGCGCCGGAGGAACTATGTCGCATGACGATGCAGTCGGGTTTCATCGCATCCAGCGTGCGGACGGTGTCCAGCAGCGATTCGCCCTTTTTCAGGCTGGACGACTCGGCCTGCAGATTCATTTGGTCCGCACCGAGCCGTGAAGCTGCCGTGGAGAAGCTGATGCGCGTGCGCGTCGAAGGCTCGAAGAATGCCAGCGCGACAGTTTTTCCGCGCAAGGTCGCCAGCTTTTTCAGTGGATGCCGCTGAATTTCCTGAAACGGTTTCGATTGATCGAGAAGAAAAGTAATTTCGCCGGCGCTGAGCGGTTCTATCCCGAGCATGTGGCCGAAGCGATATGACAAAACTGTCCTCAGAATTTCATCGGCTATCGATGTATCGAGCCTGGGGGTTCAGGACACGCGTTCGACAAGTACCACGCGCTCTTCCTGATCGATTTCTTTCAGTCGAACTTCTATGATTTCGGTATCGCTCGTCTGCACGGTCCGGCCGATGAAGGATGCCTCAACCGGCAGCTCACGATGCCCGCGATCGATCAGCACGCACAGCCGCACCCGCTTTGGGCGTCCCAGATCGAACAGGCCATTCATCGCCGCGCGAATGGTGCGCCCTGTATAAAGGACGTCATCCACCAGAACAAGGTCCTTATCGTCCACGGTGAACGGAATGTCGCTCGACTGCAGAATAGGCTGCGCCGCGACTTTCGAAAGGTCGTCGCGATACAAAGTAATGTCCAGCGTTCCGACAGGGACGTCCACGCCATCGATGCCGCGCATCGCCTGCGCAATCCGGTTGGCCAGAGGAACGCCGCGGCGCCGCACTCCGATCAACGCCAGGTTTGCCGTCCCACCGCTTTTTTCCACGATCTCATGGGCCAGGCGCTGCACCGTGCGGTCAATCTCCGTCGCCGTCATCAGCTGCGCTTTTTCGACGATTTGCATGGCGAAACATCCTAGCACAGAGCCGCCAGGCTTCGAAGCGCGTTGTAGAACCCCGGCCAGGGGCATGCTAGAGTTAGAAAAATGACTGCATCCGGCGCGGTGGACCTCTCCGTGAACGTCGGCGCATTGCGCCTGGCCAACCCGATCATCGCTGCCAGCGGAACATTCGGGTACGGAGTCGAGTTCGCCCACCTGGTGAACCTGAGCCGGTTAGGCGGCATCGTCGTCAAGGGCATCTCCCTCGAACCCATGGCCGGAGCCCCCGCGCCACGTGTCTGCGAAACGCCCTCCGGCATGCTGAACGCGATAGGCCTGCAAAACATCGGTGTGCGTGCCTTTATCGCCGAAAAGCTCCCCTTGCTCCGGACTTGCGGGACAGCCGTCATTGCCAATGTGTTCGGCTATACCATCGAAGATTACGTCGGTGTGATTCGAGTCCTGGAGGAGGCGGAAGGCCTGGCGGCTTACGAATTGAACATCTCCTGCCCGAATATATCTCATGGTGGCATCCAGTTCGGAAGCGATCCCCAGATGGTCACCGAGGTCGTCGCCGCAGCCCGGGAAGCCGCTCACAAGCCCCTTTGGGTGAAGCTATCCCCCAATGTAACCGACATTGCATCCATTGCCCGGGCTGCGGAAGCCTCCGGAGCCGATGCGCTAACGGTAGCCAATACCTACCAGGGTATGAGCGTCGATATCGAGACACGAAAATCGAGATTGGGTAGGGTCACAGGTGGGGTTTCCGGACCGGCCATCAAGCCGCTTACTCTTCGGTTAGCGTACGAAGCCAGCCGAGTCGTGAAAATTCCGATCATTGGCCTCGGCGGGATCGAAAAGGCCGAGGACGTCATGGAGTATATGGTCGTAGGAGCTACGGCAGTCCAAGTTGGTACAGCCAATTTTTCCAACCCAAAGGCCTGTGAAGACCTTGTATCTGCGCTAGAAAAGGAATGCATAAGACATAAAACAATTAGAATCAGTAGTTTAATAGCGACATTGGATACGAATTCTGCTTGAATTGGGCCTCCCTGCATGGTATCATTTTTATGGTTTTAGTCCTCAGGGGGACACACAATGCGTCGGCGACTTTTCATGATATGGGCCGCGCTCCGTTGGCTACCCTTAATGTTTGTGGTCGCGCAGGGACTTGAAGCTCCTTTGGTCGCCCATCCCACCCAGCCAATTAAGCCGATCCGATCCTGGACAGGGACGGCGAGCTGGTATGGAACCAAATTCCACGGGCGTAAGACCGCCAGTGGCGAGAAGTTCGACATGTACGCCTCCACGGCTGCCAGCCCTACCCTTCCGTTCGGCTCCCTGATTAGGGTCTATAACACCAAAACCCACGTCGGCCAGTTGGTCCGCATCAACGACCGCGGCCCGTTTGTGGACGACCGGGACCTGGACGTCTCTTACCTGGTGGCGTGCCGGCTGGGCATCCAGGATATAGGCGTCTCTCACCTACGCATCGAGCTGCTTGAGGTGCCAAAACGTCCTTAGCCGAGCGAGCCCGTCAGAAGCTGATCGTTGCCCTGGACTTTCCTTCCTTTGATCCTGCGTTCGAATTGGCCCAATCCATTTCCAGTCTTGTCGGCATGTTCAAGATAAACATACACTTATTCACTGCAGAAGGGCCTTCATCGGTAAGCAAGCTGCGCCAGTTAGGCCCGGATATCTTCCTGGACCTGAAATTCCATGACATTCCCAACACGGTTACCGGGGCGGTGTCCGCAGCGATGGGCCTGCCGGGAGTACGCCTGCTGAACGTACACACCCTCGGCGGTATGGAGATGATGTGCGCGGCGGCGAAGGCCAGGGACGAAACTTCTTTGCCCAAGTCCCAGCGCCCCAAGGTGATTGGCGTTACGATCCTGACCAGCATGGACGATACCGCATTGCGTACAGTAGGAATTGTCGGCCCTGCCTCAAGCCGAGTGGTTAAGCTAGCCAGGCTCGCCCAGAAGGCCGGACTGGACGGCGTCGTAGCCTCCCCACAGGAGGTGCGAGCCATTCGCCGAGCGTGCGGGAAGGATTTTCTGACGGTGGTTCCGGGTGTCCGGCCTCAAGTCGGGGGAAGCCCGGGAAAGCAATCGCGGCATAGGAGTGACGACCAAGCGCGCGTGGCAACTCCGGCCGAGGCGATTCGAGCCGGGGCGGACTATCTGGTGATCGGCAGGCCGATCACAGGGGCTCCCGATCCGAGAGCTGCCGCTCAGTCCATTCTTGATGAGGTAAGCTCCGCGCTTTCCAGAGGCTGACCGGGGTCTGGCAGGCCAATTCTGCCGTTTCTCCTACCCAATTTCTCTCTGGAGTCAACCGGGGCCGGACGTGTTATAATTCTTTAGTCGATTTTTCGGCACTATCCGCCGGGATGGGCGGAACGCAAATCAAGAAGGCAGGTGCGTCATGGGAGAGTTTAGCCCCTTTCACTGGCTGGTTGTTTTGGCCATTGTGGTTCTTTTGTTCGGCGGCAAGAAGATCCCCGAAGTCATGCGCGGTTTGGGCGAAGGAATTCGCAGCTTTAAGGAAGGGATGCACGGCAACGCGCAAGCTCCGGCGCAAACCACGCAAGCGCCTGCGCCTCCAGCGGCAGCCCCGATCGCTGAAGAAAAGAAGTAAAATCTCGTTTTCAGGTGAATAGCTACATTTGTGAAGGGCGGCTTTCCGTGGCCGCCCTTTGTATTTCAAATCGGACTGTCTTCCTGCCAGTCCAATTCCCTGAGCAACGCATAAAGTCTTGCCAGCGGCAATCCAACTACATTGAAATAGCACCCTTCGATGCGGGGAATGTAACGTCCTGCGCGTCCTTGAATCGCGTAGCCGCCCGCCTTGTCGAAAGGCTCCCCGCTTGCCACGTACGATTCAATTTCCGGTGGAGCGAGCGGGGCAAAAGTCACCGCAGTGATTTCTACGGCGCTCTTTGTGATTTTGTCCGGCAGCCGAAGTGCGAAAATTCCCGTGAGGACTTTGTGAGTCCGACCGCTTATAGATACGAGCATTTCGCGGGCATCCTTCGCATCGCGCGGCTTGCCGAAGATTTTTCCATCCAGTTCCACAGCAGTATCGGCGCCAATCACAATCGCGGAAATATTCGGTTCGAGCGATTCCGTCACTGCACGGGCTTTCCATTCGGCCAGCCGCGCGACCATGTTCAAGGCAGTTTCATTGGGAAGAGATGCTTCTTCTACAATTGCTGCGCGAATTTCAAATGGAAAACCCGCATCGCCGAGGATTTCAGCGCGGCGGGGTGAGGAAGAGGCCAGAATGATCTTTGGTGTCATGAGCTATGAATGTTTGACGGCGCAGATTGAACTACAACACCACCGATTCCGTGTATTCGCCGAAAACGCGACGCAGCGCGTCGGAGATTTCACCGACGGTGGCGAGTGCCTCCACCGCATTCATGATCGCGGGCATGAGATTTTCACCGCTTCGCGCCCGGTCTTCCACTAAGGCGACGGCACTTGCGGCCTTCTGAGAATCGCGGTGCGCGCGCAGTGCGCGAACACGTTCCACCTGTGTGGGTTCAAGCTCCGGGTCGATGCGCAATGTGGGGACGGATACTTCCTTTTCCGCAAGGAACTGATTCACCCCGACGACTATTTGGTCGCCACGCTCGATGGCGCGCTGATATTCGTAGGCGGCCTTTTGAATTTCTCCCTGCACGTAGCCGGTTTCGATGGCGCGGAGCATTCCGCCGAGCGCGTCGATTCTTGCGATGTAGTCCTTCGCGCGCGATTCGACTTCGTCCGTTAATTTTTCGATAGCGTAGGAACCGGCGACGGGATCCACGGTGTTGGTGACGCCGGTTTCGTGCGCGATGATCTGCTGTGTACGCAGCGCGAGCAATGCGGCATCTTCGGTAGGAAGCGCGAGCGCTTCATCGAGGCCGTTGGTGTGCAGCGACTGGCATCCCCCCAGGACGGCAGCCAGTGCCTGAATCGCCACGCGAACGATATTATTTTCCGGCTGCTGCGCGGTGAGCGAGCTGCCGGCGGTCTGCGCGTGGAAACGAAGCATCATCGAACCTGGGTTACGCGCGCCAAAGCGTTCGCGCATCAGGTGCGCCCACAGGCGCCGAGCGGCCCGGTATTTCGCGATCTCTTCCAGCAGATCGTTGTGCGCGTTGAAAAAAAACGACAGGCGCGGCGCGAAATCATCGACGGCCAGACCAGTGGCAACCGCCGCATCGACATACGCGATAGAATCGGCCAGCGTGAAGGCCACTTCCTGCGCGGCGGTCGAGCCTGCTTCGCGAATGTGATAGCCCGAAATGGAAATCGTATTCCAGGCGGGCAGTTCCGTGCGGCACCAGGCAAACAGATCGGTGACGATCCGCATAGCCGGGCGCGGCGGATAAATGTAGGTGCCGCGCGCGATATATTCCTTCAAGATGTCGTTCTGCACGGTGCCGGAAAGTTTCTGGAGATTCGCGCCCTGCTTCTTGGCAACGGTGACATACAGTGCGAGCAGAATCGCCGCCGTGGAATTGATGGTCATGGAAGTCGAGACGGTTTCCAGGGGGATGCCATCGAACAACGTTTCCATGTCTTCCAGCGAATCGATTGCCACACCGACCTTGCCAACCTCTCCTGCCGCTCGGGGGTGATCCGAGTCTAGGCCAATCTGCGTGGGTAAATCGAAGGCGACCGACAGTCCCGTTTGCCCCTTAGTCAGCAAGTAACGAAAGCGTTCGTTGGATTGAGCCGCCGTTCCGAATCCGGCGTATTGGCGCATCGTCCAGAGACGCCCGCGGTACATCGTGGGATAAATTCCGCGGGTGTAGGGAAATTCTCCGGGGAAGCCGACTGAGTTTTCGGGATCGTCACCGGCGATGTCTTCCTGTGTGTAAACAGCCTTTAAGGGAATGCCGCCGAGCGTCGCAAAGGATTTCTTGCGTTCAGCGGGAGATCCTGGTTTGTCGGGGTTTGAAGTCATCGTACTCGCCGGGAATCGCGAAACGACAGAATGCCAAAGAAAATCATCATCAGAGCGAACCCGGCGCTGACGCCCACCAGCCATTGGGCCGCTCCGCGATGCCAGGCGCGCCAGGCGGATTGCAGCGAAGACACCGCGAGTATAAAAAACAATGTGCCGGTCACTTCGTGAAACAACTCCCGCGCCGCCTTCCAAAGGACGCGGAAGAAATGCCGGGCACCGGCAAAAAGACTCACAGGTTGCGTCGCCACACAGGAATTCTAGTACAAAATGGTGTAACCTTCAGCCCGAACAGCCGGAGTAGGCGGATTGGACACGCGTAAAGGTGCAGAAGGACTTGTATTCCCGGTGCGTCGGGCCATACAATTCAATTACCGTCGGACTTCTGAGGGAGGCGCCGTGCAACTGGACAATCATCTAAAGCAACTCTTACGCGAGCTGGGTCACGCTATTAACGATACGGTGTCGGAATCTTCGCGTATCACGGAAGCCATAACGGAAGTGCGCGCGGCCGGATTCGATATCGTTTTGAAACTGGACGCGACCATCGGTCTGGCGCGCCGCGACGGCGACGACACGCGAATCACCCCAACGGACAAGCGGTTTCTCGAATCGCTGCACATTCAGGTGGATCAGGAAAGCCTTGCGGAGGAGCGCGTAACGCAGAAGGCGGAGATGACGCCGCAAGACCTGCGATTCCTGAAGTCGCTCAAAATTGCTTTCGATGACGCGAAGTAAGAGATTTTCTCTTCTGATGGTGGTTATTGGCGCGGTGTGCGCCGCGGCGGCTCCGTCGCGAACACAGACGGTAACCGGGCCTGTAGTGAGCTCCGCCCCTGACGGGAAAGTAACAAAGGCCAGGTTCGAAGTTCTGCACATGATGCGAACAGGAATTGAGGTTCGAAGTTTGGCCAACCCGCTTGAGATTCACACATTCACCTATTCCAACCAAATCCTTTCCAGGATGCAAAACCTTTTCGACCATGGCGGTTACCAGTATGGCGACAAGGTTGTAATTAATTATAAGACGGGCGCGGAAGTCGCGTTGAAAATTAAAGGCAAGCCTCCCAAGTAGCTTCGAGCCCCAGAGGCTCAATGATGATTCGCCAACCTGCTGTCGCCGGCCGCTTTTATCCCGACGATCCTTCCGTGTTGAATCAGGAATTGGATGCTTTTCTCAGCGTATCCCTGCAGCAGGAAAAAATCCGCGCACTGGCCTGCCTTGTGCCCCACGCCGGGTACAAATATTCCGGCCAAGTGGCGGGAACGGTGTACAGCCGCATCGAAATTCCCTCTCGCGTAGTTCTGCTCGGCCCGCGGCATTTTCCCGGCGGCGCGCGGTTTGCGATTCTTTCCGATGGCGCGTGGCAAACGCCATTAGGATTGGTTCCTCTCGATCGTCCTCTCGCTGAAAAAATTGCGCGCGCATGCCCTTTGCTTCACGAAGATGCAATTGCACATAGGAATGAACATTCTCTGGAGGTTCAGTTGCCGTTTTTGCAGCGGCTTGCTCCATCGTCCACGTTCGTTCCGATCGTGATTGCTTCGGCGCACTACTCGGAACTTGAATCACTGGGCCATGCGATAGCGGATGTTTTGCGCGCTGAAGAGGAGCCGATGCTTGTCATCGCGAGTTCGGATATGAATCATTATGAGTCCGACGCGATTACTCGCGTGAAAGACCGCAAAGCTGTGGATCGCATCCTCGCGCTCGATCCGCGCGGGCTGTTCGACACGGTTCGCGAGGAAGAGATTTCCATGTGTGGATATGGGGCGGCAGTGGCTATGTTGACGGCTGTTCGGCGACTTGGCGCGGCGCGTGCGGAGTTGGTGCGCTATGCGACTTCGGGGGAAGTTAATGGGGATTTTCAGGAAGTTGTCGGGTATGCGGGGATTGTTATTGGGTGACTTTGTCCTGGTGCGATATTGTTGCGGAATTCTCGATTGGACTTCCCACTAAACCAAAAGCGCGCAGGCTGAAGCCTACGCCACTTTGCTTCGCTTAATGCTCGTGCGAATTGCGGATGCGTTCGGCTAGCGCCCGGGCGCGCGTTCGCGCGATTTCGACAAAGTGCGAATCTCCGGCGATCTGATCGAGTACTGGCAGTAGGCACTCCGGTTCGGGGAGCAGCCTGTGGTCCATGTCCGATTCGAATTGGCGAAGCGCGTCGTTGACTCCCAGGCGGTCGTATTTCGCGCGCCGCTCAAGAAGGGCAAGGTCGCCCTGTTGCCGGGCTAATCCCTCGAAGAGCTGCATGAGCTGGTTGGCCGAAGCATTCAGCGTGTAGTTGAATGTGGCTTCGTGGACTTCGCCATCGCGCTCATAGCGAAAAGTTTTCTGACCAAGATTTGCGAGACGCTTTTGGATATCGAGGTCTGTGATCGCAAAGTTTTTCAGATCAGCGGTCAGGTCGAAGATCTTTTGCCGCACCGCGGGCCCGACTTCAAAAGGTTCCGATTCAGGGTCTTCTTCCATTTGGCGTATTTCAACGGTTGCATTCCCTTGTTCGCCTATCTTGATTTCGATGAATTCCGGCGTGCTGCCCTTGAACACACGGCGGTAGGTAACGACTGCATCTCCAGCAGCTGACCGGCATGCAGGGACAACAATCAACGCAGCCAACAAAAGAAACAGAAGTTGGGTGTGGAAATATCTGCGTATCATCGCAATACTGGGATGCGCGAAACCGCGATGCGGCTTTGCGCGCCCTGGGATGTGGTTTGCAAAGCAGGGGCCGCGCCGGCAACTCTTGCGCCACCGGCATTCAGTCGCGCATTGAATTGTGCAGCCTGCACATGGCATAGCGCGACGGCCAGCGCGTCGGCGGCATCGGCGGGCTCCGGCGTTTCCGTCATGTTCAGCAGCGCGCGCACCATCAATTGCATCTGTTCCTTCGCCGCGTGCCCGTAACCGGCCACGGAGGCCTTTACTTCGCGGGGCGAATAACTGTGAACTGGAATGTCGCGCTGCGCAGCCGCCAGCAGGACGACGCCACGAACCTCGGCCAACTTGAGTGCCGTTCTTATATTGAGGGCAGTGAATACCGATTCTACGGCTACACTGTGCGGCTCGAACTCTTCGATCAGATCGCTCAGCATTGCGTGGATTTCACGAAGCCGCTCTGGAAAATGTTCGGGCCCTTTGCGCGTGGCGCGCAAGGCGCCGAAGCGGAGCATCCGGCAGCGGCGACCGTCGCTTTCGATCACGCCATACCCGGTGGCTCCCGCCGCGGCGGGATCTACACCGAGTACGCGAAACAAATCACAATTGGTTCGAGAGGATGGCGGCACGGAAATGAGTGTACGGCGGTGCGCCACGCGCGGCCACATTTTTTTGATGGCGCTGTGCGTGAAAGGGAAGAGTAGCGAATAAAGAAAAACGCCCCGATTGCGTCGGGGCGTCTGAAACTTCTGACAAAAAGGCAGGCCTGCTTATTCCGCCGCCATCACCGCCTGAATTTCCTTTTCGTCGATGTCAAAGTTTGCGGAAACGCGTTGCACGTCGTCGTGCTCTTCGAGCGATTCGATGAGGCGCAGCATCTGTGCCGCCTGGTTGCCGGTCAGCTTCACATAGTTCTGCGGCACCATGCCCACTTCGGCGGAGTCCGGGGTAATGCCTTCCTTGGTCAGCGCGTCGCGGACGGCCTCGAAGCTTTCGGGCGGTGTCAGCACTTCCCAGGCCTCGCCATCATCGCGCAAATCCTCGGCACCGGCGTCGAGCACGATCGAGAGCATCTTGTCTTCGCTGGCCTTTTCCTTGGCTACGACAATCTCGCCTTTGCGATGAAACATCCATCCCACCGCGCCGTTTTCGGCCATGTTGCCACCGCCCTTATTCATAATGTGGCGTAGTTCGCTGACGATGCGGTTGCGGTTGGTGGTTACCACCTGAATCAGCATGCCCACGCCGCCGGGGCCGTATCCTTCGAAGGTGGCTTCCTCATATTGCTCGCCCTCAAGCGTCCCAGTGCCACGCGCCAGGGCGCGCTCGATGTTGTCATTGGGCATGTTTTCGTTCTTGGCGGCAAGGATCGCGGTGCGCAGACGGGGGTTCGAATCCGGGTCGCCCCCGCCCACACGGGCGGCAATGGTGATTTCGCGAATGACCTTCGTAAAGGCGCGGCCGCGCTTGGCGTCTGTGGCCGCCTTTTTATGTTTAATTGTTGCCCACTTGGAATGCCCGGACATGGAAATCGCCTCGTCGGTAATAATTTGGGGGACTTATCCCTGTTTCTTGCCACGGTAGTCTAGCATACGACCCCCCGGAATCGGAATACGCTGCCTGAGGTTCCGGCAAGGCCGGGATGAGCGTATCTATAGATGGCAGATTCGGCGCACCTTTGAATGAGGGGCGTGGATTTTTTACTCGCACTGCCGATACAATTAGTAAATATGGGTGAGCCCCAGCTATGTATGTAGCCTGTAGCGAACATGGTTGCAAGGGACAAGTGCCCAACGCGCTCGAATCCGCACGTCTGTGTGTGTTGCACTTCACGTTGCACGTTGAAAAAGGCTGCGCCGAAATGCGCCGCGAAACGGTTTACGGGAAGACGCCGCACGCGCGCCAGGTGGAAATTATCCGTTACATCGCGGAGAACGGCGAAATGCTGGCTCGTGCATCCACCAGCGGACTGCACCTGGCCGACGAAATGAAGGCGCGCATCCTCAATACGTTCCTGACCCTTATGAATCTGCGCGAGAACCTCGACCGCGCCGCCCTCCGTCAGCCAATTGGCCGCACCGGCGGATAGTGACCCTGCCTGTCAAACATCCGCTGCGGTAACATGTCCCCCATGAAAGCTCTCACACGGAAGGTGCTTGCTTGAAACGCCATCCGAGCCTGCACCCGCTAAGCCAGCACCATCACTTCGCGCTGATTCAGGCTTTGGGGATGCGGCGTGCGACGAAAATGCCGGCGGAAAAGCGCGACGCGGCAGTTGCGCGTCAGGCGGAAAAATTCCTCTCCTTCTGGCACAAGACCGGCGTCGTCCATTTTCGCGAAGAGGAAGAAGTGTTGTTGCCTGCGTATGCGCGGCACGCCCGGCTCGATCAGGATGCTGGGGTGATGCGTTTACTTGCCGACCATGCGGAGATTCGCGCCATTGTGCAGGATTTTGAACAGCGCCGGGCGAAGAAATTGGCGATTGGCGCGGATGATATGGCGCGTCTGGCGAAACTGCTTCACGATCACATTCACTTTGAGGAAAATGAAGTGTTTCCGCGCATCGAGCGCGTTCTGGGAGAAGAGAATCTGAACGCGATGGGCCGCAGGCTCTCTCGCCTGCATTCCAAAAATGATGTCTGCGAGGTTTGATACAGTCGCACAGGCTTTTTACCCTGAGAGATCGAAGGGCAGTCTGTGCGATTTTGGTCTTGCCTTCATTCAAATTTAAACCAAAACCACACAGGTTGAAACCTGTGCTACTTAAGTCCCTATGTACCGCGCGTAGAGCGATCTTGCGACGCTGGTGTCGCGCGTTCCTTTGACGATGGCGCGACCATCGGCGAAGATCGTCATTTCGTAGGGGGGCACGCGGAATCTCAGCAGGAAGCCGTTTTCGCGGACTTCGGCGACCGTGGGGGCGAGCCTGCGACCCAGCGCGGCAAGGTCGAGCTGCCGTCGGCGCTCGTGAATTTGAACCGAATCGCGCCCGCACATGGTTAGTCGCGGCTGCGTGTCGCCTTCGAGATACCGGAATTCGCGTCGAACGCATGCGCGGCATTCGGGGTTCCGCGCCACGCGCACGGACCGATACTTGCCCGACCACACGTCAAAGGAAACCAATCGTCCGCCGACCGATTCCGTCTTGCCCAGCTGCAGCTTGATCGCTTCGGCTGCTTCGAACGAGGCGATCACACCTGCGGCGGCCCCCAGAACGCCAATCGTGTCGCAGGTATCTTCTGTGCCTGTGGCCTGAGCATCGGTATCTTCGCCGGGTGTGGACCCGGACTCAAGCGCGCACGCAAGGCAAGCCGTTTCGCCGGGACGCACGGTGAGCGTTACGCCGTAACTGCCAACCACGGCAGCGTAAATCCAGGGGACGCCCAAATGAATTGCGGCATCGTTGAGCAGGAATCGCGTCTCAAAATTGTCAGTGCCATCGAGAATCAGAGAGAATCCGCGCAATAGCTCTTCGGCGTTCTTCGGGCCGAGGTCGGCAACGACTCCTTCAACTGCCACTCCGGAATTGATGGCGCGCAGTCGGCGCTCGGCGGCGACGGCTTTCGGCAGCGCTTCGCGGGCGTCGGATTCCTCGAACAGCGTTTGGCGTTGCAGGTTCGATGGCTCGACGAAATCGCGGTCCACGATTCGCAGCTTGCCGACTCCTGCTCGCACCAGCAGATTTGCCAGCGCCGTGCCCAGCGCGCCGCATCCAACCAAAACGGCGGAGGAATCGAGCAGCCGCTGCTGCCCCGCTTCGCCGATTTCGGAGAAAAGAATCTGCCTTGAGTAGCGTTCGAAAAGTTTAGGGTCCATGACGCCGCGTGATTCTCGCAAACCCCTATGATAGCCCCTGCGGAACGCACCGCGGCAAGTGGGTGGCATTTTCCCTCTTTTCGGGAGATTTCCGGGCGGACGAATAACTGGCCTGTGCTACGCTAGATTGTTGTGAAAAATGATGCCGAGCGATCAGCGCCCCCTCATACGGATCGCAGTCTGGCTGTGTGCGATCTGTCTGTTTCATATTGGATCGGTCTTTGCGCAGGGTGGCTCCTCAAGTGAGCCCCCACGGGTCGTTGCCGTGCGCGTGGTCACCGATGCGGGCTCGGTTCTGGAACAAAATCCTGCCCAGCTAACTGTCCACCCGGGCCAACCGTTTTCGATTGAGGCGGAGAGCGTAAGCCTGCGCGAGCTATTCCGCACGGGCCGCTATGCTGATTTACGCGCCGAGTTGACGGACGTTCCGGGCGGAGTGCGGCTGGATTACATTGCTCTCCCAAACTTATACATCAGCAGGGTGCAAATAGACGGGTTGCGGGAACCTCCCAGCGAATCGCTGGCGATCTCCGCGATGCGGTTGAACCTGGGCGATGTTTTCCGGGACCGCGACATGAAGGATGCCCTGGATCGGCTTCGGCAGACGCTCGCGGATGACGGTCAGTATCTTGCCAACGTCACTTACGAAGCCACGCCGCATCCGGAAACATTCCAGATGGACATTTTGGTTCACGTCGCGCCAAACGTCAGGGCGCGAATTGGCGCCATTACAATTCAAAATCAGACTACATTTTCGGAAGACGAACTTTGCGGCAAGCTGAAGCTTAAAGAGGGACGTGAAATCACCGCCGACCGGCTGAATCGAGGCACCGATCGCGCGCGTAAGTGGCTTGCTCAAAAGAACTTTCTGGGAGCGCGCGTGACGCTGCATCGCGGCGATTACGATGTGAAAACGAATACCGTGCCGCTCGAGTTTTTGTTTTACGCTGGATCGGAAGTGCGTGTGACGGTCGAGGGAGCAAAGGTTCCCCAGCGCACGGTCAGAAGATTGGTGCCGATTTATGAGGAAGGCGCCGTCGATGAAGATCTGCTTCAGGAAGGCCGGCGCGGCTTGCGCGAGTATTTTGAGCGTGAGGGTTACTTTGACACGCAAGTAAGTTACACGACATCGGAAACGGCTGTGGACAACTCGTCGAAGCCATCGCGCGCCACCCGGATCGTTGCCTACCATATCGACCGCGGCGACCGCCACCGCCTCGTCGGCGTGGCTTTTACCGGCAACAAGTATTTCAGCTTCAACCAGCTGAATGGCCGATTAAGTATCCAACCGGCTGCGTATGCCTCTCCCGGAAGGTATTCGAGCGCGCTGTTGGAGGACAGCGTTGCTTCGATCCGGACCCTCTACGATTCCAACGGATTTCACGACATCGAAGTTCAAACCCACATCGCCGATAATTATCAGGGGCACCACGGTCAATTGCACGTTCAGTTTGACATTAAGGAAGGCCAGCAATCACGCGTCGCGGATGTAATCATCGAGGGAAACAAACAGCTCACCATGGAGGAATTGGTGGGCGTTGTCGGCTCCACAAAAGGCCAGCCCTATTCCGATTTCAACGTTTCTTCCGATCGCGACAATATACTTGCGCTCTACTATGACCAGGGTTTTTCGGAGGCTCGTTTTTCCGCCGATGTGCAAAAACTTTCCCAGCTGGACCCCAAACAGCCCCCGCAGGTGAGGCTGATGTATCACATCACCGAAGGCCGTCAGGTATTGATAGCAAGTGTTTTGCTGGGCGGCTACGAACATACACGCGCAGGAGTAATTTCGAGTCAGTTGGGGATTCACGCGGGCGAGCCTTTGAACGAAGGAGCCATCGTCGAGACGCAAAGAAAACTTTATAACCTGGGAATTTTCAGCCGTGTTTCGATTGCGCCGCAAAATCCCGAGGGTGAAAGTTCGCAAAAAAATGTGGTGGTAATGGTGGACGAAGCCAAACGCTATACCCTGGCCTATGGCCTGGGCTTCGAGGTGCAGCGCCTGGCCAGCGGCGCCACCAGCACCGGATTGAGCGCGGCCCCGCGAGGCATCCTGGAAATTACCAAGGCGAATTTAACCGGGCGCGCCGACTCGCTTTCCTTCAAGGCTCGCGCGAGCACGATTCAAGGCCGGGCTCTGCTTGCCTATACCGCGCCGAACTACTTCACTTCACCTAATCTGAGCCTCCAAATTTCGGCCTATTATGAAAAAACTCGCGACATTCAAACATTCGATTCCGAGCGGGCGGAAGGCTCCGTGCAGCTCTCTCAGCGGCTTTCGGCCACCAGTTCTTTCCTCTATCGCTATGCCTTCCGGAAGGTCAACACCATCCTGAACGTCGACACCATTTCTCCCGAGCAAATTCCGCTATTTAGCCAGAATACGCACATCGCGGAATTCGGTATGAGCTGGCTGCGCGATCGCCGCAACAATCCCGCCGACCCCAGTCGCGGCGATTTCGAAAATATCGACGTGAATCTGGCGATGAAGCCCGTTGGCTCGGCTGTCAACTTCGTTCGCGTGTTTGCGCAGAATTCCACCTACCATCCGATCGGCCGGAGGCTCGTTTTCGCAAGGTCGATTCGGTTCGGTGTGCAGGAGACTTATGGGAGTTCGCAACCCAGCGACATCCCCCTTCCCGAGCGGTTTTTTGCAGGAGGCGGTACATCGTTGCGCGGCTTTACGCTCAATCAGGCCGGACCGCGTGATCCTGTAACGGGATTCCCCGTTGGCGGACAAGCGCTGCTCATTTTTAACCAGGACCTGCGCTTTCCCATGCATTTGCCCTTCATCGGTGACCGTTTGGGCGGAGCCGTCTTCTATGACGCCGGCAACGTATTTTCCAGCATTGGAAAAATTTCTTTCCGCACCGCACCGCTCGCTCCCACATTCGATGCCAATAGCGTGTGCCTTACCAATTGCACCGGTGAGTTGAACTATTTTTCGCATACGGCCGGCATCGAGTTTCGCTACGGCACGCCGATTGGTCCGGTGGCTCTCGATCTGGGATATCAACTGAACCCCGCAAGATTCCTGGTGCAAACCGATCCCACGTGCGTCACAACCCCGGTAGCCGGTTGCGCTTCCTCTTTGTCCAAACTAAGCAGTTTCCAATTTTTTATAAATCTGGGGACGACGTTCTGATGCGGCGCACGATTGTCATTTTCGCCTCGATCATCGCTGCTGCCGGCATTGCCGACGCGACGCCGGGTTCTGCACGGCAGCAGTCCGGGCGCGTCGTCGATCGCATCGTGGCGCGCATCGAAGGAGACATTATTCTGCAAAGCCAAATACAGGAACTGGCGGCGTTTCAGCAGCTGGTCGATGGGCGCGCGGAAAGGGACGATCGCTTGCTCTCCGAATTGATTGAACAATGGATTGTAGAAACCGAAGCCAACGAATCGCATTTTCCCCAACCTGCCCAATCGGAAGTGGACCGCGAGATGTCCCGGTTATCCACGCAATTGGGGAGCTCCGAAGCGTACGCCACGAAGCTGAGAAATCAGGGGATGACCGCCGCGCAGGTTCGCCAGCTGCTGATCCGGCAGATATTTGTCGAGCGGTACGTGGACTATAAATTTCGTCCGACGGTGCAGATCGAAACCGCCGACGTTGAAAACTATTATCGAAACGACTTTGTGCCGGCGCTGGAAAAAAATAATAAGTCCGCGCCAGTGCCGCCGTTGTCCGAGGTTGAGGGGCAGATTCGCGAATTGCTCACACAGCGGGAGATTTCCGCTCTGGCCGCGAAATGGCTGGATGACACGAAATCGCGCTTGAAAATTGAAACAGCTTTGCCCGGTGCGAAGCCGTGATAGCCCGAGACTATTTGGCGCGAAGATGAACGAGACGACACGAAAATTCCGGTTGAAACACGGTGTGGGGCTAGCGGCCACCGCGATCGTAGTCGTAGCTCTCGCTCTTGCATACTTCATTGGCAGCGGGCTGGCCGACCACTGGGCGCGCCGCAAGATCGTCGAACAACTGGAAAAGTCCACAGGAGCACGCGTCGAGATTGGAAATTTCCACTTCGAATGGTGGGCCTTGCGCGCGCGTTTCGATAGCCTTACGTTGCATGGACGTGAACCCGCCCAGGTGCCTCCTCTTTTTCACGCGGATCGCCTGCTGATCGATATTCGTATCGATTCCTTTTGGGGCCGCAGGATTTCGCTCTCGGATGTGGATATGTCTAGATTCGCAGTGCACGTGCGCGTGTCGCCGGACGGATCGACGAACCTCCCCGGTCCGCAGACGCCTGCGAATTCCGGAAACGCAAATGCAAAGGCACTACTCGATATCCGGATCGCCAGGTTGAAACTCGAAGACGGTACGGTTTTCTGGAACGACGCACGAGTGCCCTTCGCAGCGGAGGGGGGCAAATTTGAATTAGCTATGGAGTATGCCCAGGACTCCGCTGGACCCGCATACGTCGGACGCGCGTCCTGGGAAAAATTCAAAATAACAGCGCAAAAGTTCCTTCCATTCTCTTCGGACCTCTCGGCGAAATTCATCCTCCGGCAGAATTCGATTTCGATTACGCAGGCAAAATGGAAAATTCCGCACAGCGAAATAGAAGCCCAGGTGGACATCGTGGATTTATCCCAGCCGGCGTGGACGTTCCGCTATCGGGGACAATTTGATTTTCTGGATCTTCGCGACCTCTTACGCAATAAGAGTGTGCCAGGCGGGCGTGTGGACTTCGCCGGTGAAGGGCACTCCAATGTCCAGCAAGTAAATGTCGCGGGGCGCTACATGGCCAGCGACATCTTAATAAAAGACCCGTGGGTTCATCCGGGGACGATTTCCTCGCGCGGCAGCTTTCAAGCCGACCAGAAGTCGCTGGAAATCCCCGATCTGGAAGCGATGGCGCTGGGCGGCACAGTCACAGGAAAAATCCATGTCGATCTGTTGAAACAAACCGTTCGCGCCGAAACGAAGCTCCGTGGCCTGGACCTGGCGCGGGCTATCGCCGCCGAGGACAATCCCGGGCTCCCCATCAATCCCCTGCATTGGGGTAGCCGAATGGACATCGACGCCACAACCACGTGGACCGGCGCATTTAAGCACCTGGACTCTCAGGGCCTGATGTTGTGGACGCCTCCCGCCGGATTGCCTTCCGCCCAAATCCCCGCATCCGGACGCTTCGACTATCACCTTTCGATGGACCAACGGAAGTTCTTTCTCGGGCCGAGTGAAATTACCACGCCATCAAGCCATATCGTGGTGCAGGGCGCGCTCGGTTGGGAAGAGTCATCGCTGGAGGCTACTGTTGACACGCAGGACCTCTCGGATTTTGACGATTTTATCAATCGCCTGCGCGGATTGGACGCCAAGCCCGAAGTGATTAGCGGGCGCTTTCATTGGCAGGGACGCCTCACCGGCCCGATTACAGGACCGACCTTCGAAGGCCCTGCCAAAGCGACCGAAGCCCATTACGGTTCCTTTTATTGGGACGAAATCGAAACTGAATTGACTTACTCGCCGGACGAATTGCGCCTCGCTCGCGGCCGCGCGCGTCGCGGCCATTCTTCAGCGGAACTCGAGCTTTTCCTGGACCTCGATGATTGGGGGTTCGATCCCGAAAGCAATTGGACCTTCGACACCAATCTGGTCAGCGCGGATACCAACGATTTGCAGCAACTGCTGGGAACATCCTATCCGACGCACGGTATTCTCACGGGACAATTCCATGGCAAAGGGACACGCGCCAATCCCGGGTATTCTGGATTATTCGACCTTTCGAATGTCACAGCGGGAACATGGCGTTTCGATCGAGCCCGCGGCCAGGTGACGATGCGCGGCGGAGAATTCCGAATTGCGAATGCTGAGGTTCGTTTGCCGGCGCATTCTCCCGCAGAGCCCGCCGGATCGGTGACCGGAAATTTTCTTTATAATACAGGCACCAGGCAAGTGGCATTCGATCTTGCCGGCGCCGGTATCCCGCTCGAAGCCATCGATCGCATTCAGACCGCGAGATTTCCCTTCGGCGGACGCCTCAATCTGCAATTGCGCGGCCAGGGTGACTTGCGCTCGCCGGAACTGCACGCCACGCTTCGCGTCGTAGACATGAAAATTGGGAACGACGTAGTGGGAAGTTTTGAGGGGACAGCGGATTCGGACGGTCATCATTTGTCCACGAAAATTGAATCGGCGATGGAGCTAGGCAAGCTCTCGGGCAAACTGGATATGACGCTTGGCGGCGACTATCCATTGACGGGTGAATTGACAGTCGAGCAGATTCACTTCGATTCGTTCATTGCCTCCGCGTTGCACCTCACCGGGCAAACGGGGCACAGTCTGGTCGATGGCCATTTCGCGATTGCCGGATTCGGAGCGCGCCCGGAAACTCTCGCGGTCGAGGCGAACCTTTCCCGCATCTCGCTGGATTATGAAAACGTGAAGCTGGAAAACACCGGCCCCGTGCGCCTCACCTATCGCCAGGACGAGGTGCGCATCGAGCAGGCAAATCTGCGGGGCTCCGATACCGATTTCCGCATCGCCGGATTCGCGCGCTTTGCCGGAGATCGTGCGCTGAGCATGCGCGTGGATGGCAAGGTCAATCTCCAATTGATGGCCAGTTTTTTCCCGCGCCTCGAAGCCACGGGGCGCGCCCAGGTGAACGCAACAATCGCCGGCACCGTGCCTTCTCCGCGGTTTAACGGGAAGCTCCATATCGAAGGAGCCGCGCTGCGCTTCGGAGATTTTCCTGCGGGACTGAGCAACGTGGCCGGCGATTTTAATTTTGACGCCACGCGCCTGATTTTTGAAAACGTGACCGCGGAAAGCGGTGGAGGCCACATCAACCTTGGGGGCGCCGCCACTTATGCCGATGGGCGTCTGAACTACACGGTGAATGTGCGCACCGATCAGATTCGCATCCGCTATCCCGTCGGCATGAGCTGGCTGGTCGGAGGCACGCTGCGCCTTTCCGGCAATGACCAGGCGGCCACGCTTTCCGGGCGCATCGTGGTCGATCGCCTGCTGATGGCGGAGGGCTTCGACATCGCAGGAATTATGGCCTCGGCAAAGGAGCCGACCAGCAGTTCGGCCACGGCGTCGCCATTCCTGCGAAATCTGGAATTCGATATTCAAGCCGATTCCGGTCCCGATTCGCGCATGGAGTGGAGCGGCGCGCGCTTCCAGACCGACGCAAACCTGCGCTTGCGCGGTACCTGGGAGCATCCGATCTTCCTCGGCCATATTCACTTGTTGACAGGTGAGATGAATTTCCGAGGCAATCAATACACGATTTCGCGCGGCGATATTAACTTTGCGAATCCGTTCCGTCTCGATCCCGTCCTCAATGTGGAAGCCACGACGACGATCCGGCAGTACGAAGTCACGCTTGATTTTACCGGCCCTGCCAGCCGCCTCACGCTTGCGTACCGTTCCGATCCGCCTCTGCCCTCCAGCGATATCATCGCGCTACTGGCTCTCGGGCAGACAGGCGAAGAAAGCGCGCTACGCAGCGGCCCGGCACAGAACTCCGGCGTGGGCGCCTCCACCTTGCTATCGGAAGCGATTTCGAGTCAGCTTGGCGGGCGCATTCAGCGGCTGTTCGGCATCAGCCATTTCAGCGTAGGTCCGTCGATTGCCGGGTTGACTTCGCAGCAGCAAAACTCCATCGCCAGCGTAACCATCGAGCAGCAGATCTCGCGGGGCCTCGTCGTCACCTACGTCACGGACGTTACTACCACGCAATATCAGGTGATTCAGATCGAATACACCATCAATCGAGAATTTTCGGTGGTCGCCCTGCGCGATGAAACCAGTACATTCGGCCTCAGCGTAGTCCGCAAGACGCGATTCAAGTAGCGCGTCGGAATCACTTCGCGCGAGAGCGCGAAATGGCGAATGCCTTCCTCAGAACGCGCGTTGCCGTCGGCGTCAGCCCAAATTTTAGAAGTTCGTCTTCGCGCGCCCAGGCGAAATCCGTCGCATCGCTTCCCGCGCATAACGTGCCGCCGCGCGACTCGCAGAGATAGTCCAGTATTATAAAATGATATTTTGGCCTGGAAATTTCGTCCGGCGCGCCGTCGAGTGCGACAGTGCCCGGAATAATTCGTTCGAATACTTCGATCATTTCGAGTACTTCTACTTTCAGCCCGGTTTCTTCGGCCAGTTCCCGAGCGACACCCTGCACTAATGTTTCTCCCAGCTCGAGCATTCCGCCGGGGATCGACCATTCTCCCTTGAGCGGCGGGCCGCCGCGCCGGATCAACAGAGCGCGGTCTTTGTCGATCACCACGCCGCCCACTCCCACCATTGGTTGTTCCGGGTATTCCCGTTTCGGCGTCATCTGTATTTTGCCTGCTTCCCTCTCGGCCCGCTTCGCGTTATATAATACGTCAGGAGCAAGTGAGCCCCACTAATTCCTGAGGAGGTTTTCGCCGTGGTCCGGTGTCCCAAATGCGCTAGCGAAGTCGATGTTGACGAAGATGAAGTGGAAGAAGGCGAAATCCTGGCCTGTCCCGAGTGCGAAACGGAAATGGAAGTGGTTCAGATTCATCCGGTGAAGGTAAACGCCATCTCCGAAGACGATGATGACGACGAAGAGGACGAGGAGTCCGAGGATGGGGACGAGTTCGACGAAGACGACGAAGAGGACGACGAAGAAGAAGAAGACAAAGAGGACCTGTAGGCTATCCCTCGAATTCGCCCAAACGTCCTACCCTCTGTTTGGCCGGCACATCCAACGATGCACGTTTTTTCTCATCCTTTCGGCAATCCTAATTGCCTCTGGCATGATCGCGAATCCCACGCATGCCGCCAGTCAGAATCCACCCAGTCAACATGCCAATGACTTCGTTATTTTCGCCAACGTGTTCACGCAACAGGGATTTTCCCTGCCGGGCGCAAAAGTACGCGTGCGGCGCGTGGACGAAAAAAAGTTCCGATGGGAAGCCATGTCCGACCGGCGCGGCGAACTGGGCGTAAGAGTCAAGCAGGGCCCCGAGTATGAGTTGACGATCGAAGCCCCCGGTTTCAAAGCCGAGAACCGAAAGATCGATGCGCGGGAAGGCAATCGCGAAGACCTGACATTTCAGCTGGAGCCGCTCGCCGGAGGGAAACCATGAACACGTCCAGAAAGCTCGCGTTCCTCGCCCTTATGATTTTCGTGGCGGCTGCGATGTTTGCGCAGAGCAAGAAAGGTGATCCCCAGCTTCGAACGGTTCGCGGCACAGTCGTGGACAAGGATGAAGTGCCGGTCGAGACCGCCGTCGTCTATCTGAAAAATGTTCGAACGCAGGACATCACCACGCACCTTTCCGAAAAAGACGGCGAGTTTCGTTTCAGCGGGCTGGACCTCAATGCGGACTATCAGATTCACGCGGAGCAGGCGGGCTGGATGTCAACCTCGCATTCCATTTCGAATTTCGACACCCGGAAAGAATATGTTCTGACGCTAAAGCTGGATCACAAGAAGAGCGGCAAGTAGGAAAAGTATTGTGCTGAGTGGCAGGCTCCTCCTAGGAATTGTGGGACGCGGCTTTAGCCGCGAAATCAGCCTCCAAAGAGCAAAATCGGCTTTAGCCCCGGGCGTTCAAATATCTCACGCGCTAGTGGCAATTCGGATTGTCTGCAAATACTCCGCTGACAAACATCGTGCTCAGGAAGCTGCTGCAATTCGCAATCTTGATCAGGGCCGGATCGTTTTGCGCGACATCGGGCCTCACTGTGTTGGTGGCATTCAAAGCCTGCCGCGTCGCAATTACGCCACTTGTCCAGGAATCGAGATTGGAAAATTCATTCCGAAGCAGCTGAAGGGCGTCCCGGTCCGAAGCCGTCGTTGCCGTTATCGCGACCTGCGAGAGACTTGCCTCCACGTGGTCGTGATAATCCTGGGGCCATGTGCCGACGAACGGCACATTGTAGGTGAGGACTGCCCCTACCGCGCCACGCCACTCCCGCATCTCCGCGAGTTCAGCGATTCCCGCCCTCGCAAAATCTCTTGATAATCCCTCTGGTGGCGGCGCTGCAGAGGGCGCCGTGGAACCGGAGTCACGCGCCGTCAAAACGACTCGGTCGGCTTCCACCGTTACCGTTGCATTCGCAATCTGGCCCACCGTTTCGATATCCACGTAAGAATGGCCATTGATTTGAACGACGGTCGTCGGCATCGTTTTTCCGTTCACGACCAAAATCTTATTGGGCGCGCCTTGCGCCAGCAGCAACCCCGCAGCGGACAATAATATTCCCGTCAAGACGATGTACCTAAGATGGCTATACGGTTTCACGATGGCCCTCCTTGGCGTGGTGACAATCGCGGCCAGGGCTAACTACAGATTACGCCGATCTTGGGTTCTCTGCCAGAGATGCTTCCGGAGGGGTAACAGGCAAAACGTGCGCAAATTCCGATAGGTCGGGAATCCGGGAGGGAATGCCACATCGTTGCCCACTACAAACGCAGCGGGGAAAGATGCCTTCAATGAGAAATATCCTCCAGTGTCAAACCGAGCGTACGCGGACCGAAGATTCCGATGGCAAGCACAACAACCAACATGGACGCGGCGATAAAACCAAAAACTCCCGCCACGCCAAAGTCGCGAAGGAAAAAACCGATCTGAAAACTGCTGAAGATCGCGCTGAGCCGGCTCCAAGAGTAGACGAACCCAACGGCCTGCGCCCGCACGCGTGTGGGGAAAAGTTCCGCCTGATACGCGTGAAACGCGAACGACATCCAATTGTTCGAGCACGTCAGCATCACGCCGCAGGC